>CAVXXE010000133.1:0-115759 GCA_963765595.1 uncultured delta proteobacterium | reverse complement strand
TGAACTGCCGAAGAATTCCAGCGAAAGGTCCCACGCCGTCATGTAGCAGTAATAGGTGTTCTCATAAAGGCTCACATGAAGCATTGTCCAGTCATTTGGGGCGGCCCCAAATCGCATCGGGAGCCGCCACACCCGGTCACTGAGGTCATAATCCGGCTGTATCAGATTGATATCTTTTATGAATCGCGGCAGACGGCGAACGACTTCATAACTCATGATTGTGCTCCTTGATCATAGAAAAATTCCGCTATTTGCAGCTTTAATCTTGTGACGCGGTCAGGAGTGTGTCAAATTCAATTACATTGTCAAAGTATCCGTCTTTTTTGACCCCGGAAGCAAGTGCACCACTATAGATTAAAACCGGTCTAACCGTATAGCCCTTAGGCAATTTTAGCCGTTCGATTTTTTCCTGAACTTCACTGATTACCTTCTTTGCAATCATTTTTCGAAACTTAATCTCACAGACATAAAATGTAAATTTTGTTTCGATAAGAAGATCGATCTGACAAGGTTGCTTACGCTGTGTTTTATTTTGAAAATAAGGTGAAGCACTTTTTACCGTATTTATGTTGATTGCTAGTAGAGAACAAATGGTGTGAATATTATTAAGTACCAGATTTTCAAACTGGAGGCCCATGATCGTTTCCCACTCGGCAAGACTTTCCAGAGCCACCTCACGCAACAGCCCCTTTTCTATCTTATCTTTGATCGGCTCTAAGTATTTTAGATAAAAGCGCAGATAATTATCTTTCAATCTATACTTGGCGAGATTGGATGCCTTTTTTTTCCCGGGTTGAAAAATGACGTCTTTCGTAATAAAACCGGAATCAGATAGATCTATTAGATACCGGCTTAAATCTCCACCTCTATCTCTCTTGAGCTGATCGGCTAAATCGCTTAATGTCTTGCGGCCTGAAACCAGAGCAGAGACAATCCTTTTATATGATGGCGCACGCCTTGAAAAGATGTCTTGGAATATCTGATCAAATTCAGAATATAGAAAACCTTCTTTGCTGAAACAAATCCTTCTGATATTTTCTTCTGCCGGTAGGTTAGGATTGATCTCTTCTAAATACCGCGGCACACCGCCGGTAACGGCCAGCATCTTCAATTTTTCTTTCGCATCAATTAGGCCGGCTTTCTCCCCCCAGAACATATTGCAATGAAATAGACCTAATTCTTGCGGTATCAATTTTAGCGAGATGCGCCCTACAAACCCGGCACTGTTTAGAATATTTTTATCAATCCACGAAGAAACTGAGCCGCATAGAACAAGTATTAATCCGGCATGATGCTTAAAATCGGTGTCCCAGGCTATTTTTAATTGACCCGCAAAATCTTTATCTCGGATCGCCATCCAAGAAATTTCATCAAGAAGGATGACGGTCTTTTCGTCTTTAATAACATTATTAGCTATTTTTGTGTCAAGTTTTTAAATATTTTTTTGGCCACAAAATTAACATCGTTTTAAAATCAACCTTGTCCGAATCACGAAACCGAATACTTTTGCGAGGAACTGGGGTCGGACCGCGTTGAACGCATGACAATTAAGGATCTATACTAAAAATAACCCCGTTTTAAAGGCTTAAAGTAAGGGGACATCCTATGAATATCCATACATTTACAGCCGTTCATGGAATGACCAGTTGCCGGAAGGCTTCGGCATAGGCAAACCCCTTTGCCGACTAAAAATCGACCAATTGGACGTGGAAATGAAACGATAACTGATGCTGCATGCAGAAACATCAGGTTCAAAGCTTGAACTGTGAATTAGTTCGACGTGTTTTATATAATATTCACAACAACAGACAACAATATGTATTTGGTGCTTGGATTTTATTCACAAGGCGACTATATTGTGCACAATACAATTGTAAAAACTATTTATGATGACAAAACGAGGTGAAAAATGAGAGGTTCTGGAGTTTTGGTAATCGGATGCATGATGATTTTTTCCTGTGCTGGACAGCGACCTGCAAATACAGGGGTCCACAACGGCCGGTTGGCGGACTGTCCGTCCAAACCCAATTGTGTCAGCAGCCAGGCTGCCGATGAAGATCATGCCGTAGCTCCCATCAGGTATCAGGGGGAAAAAATGGCGGCCTTCAAGCGGCTGGAAAAAATTGTGGAATCGTTTGAAAGATTTACAATCATTGCGGAAAGCGACGATTATCTCCACATTGAATGCAAGTCGGCAATCATGGGGTTTGTCGATGACGTGGAGTTTTACTTCCCGGAAGAGAAAGTAATCCACGTGCGCTCAGCCTCCCGGCTCGGGTATTCCGATTTCGGCGTTAACCGGAAGCGGGTGGAACAGCTACGAAAACTATTTACCCCTTAGTTGCATAAACAACATGGCAAAGATTAGATAATGGTCCGCAATTATTACCAATATCATAGCAAAATGACAAATTCTTGGATACCTCCATTGGTGAATTCGAAGGATGGGGTCGATTTTGCCATGTTGTTTACCCTTCGGGAAAGCCTGAGGACTTCAGATTCTGCGTTGCTGAGGGTTCGAAGTAAAGAACTACGACTTCACCCTCAGACGCCTTGACTCTGAAGCCCTCAGGCTTTTGCAACGTTGGGGTTTACTGAGGAGGTAACCGATTTCCAACAATGACTTGATGCAAATCGACAACCAGCTTTGCTTTGCCATCCAAAGAGAGTACAATAAATAAACTTTAGGAAATAATGAGAGGGATTTTGGAAAACGAGGAAAGAGAAAAACTAAAAGATCATATCAAAAAAAAGATTGAACGCTTAAAAAAGGACATAAAGTCTTATCAAACGCTCACCCAGCCAATATCGCCGGATAATGCTATTGGGCGGCTCACCCGTATGGATGCGATAAACAGCAAAAGCATAAATGAAGCCGCCCTGAACAAGGCAAAACAGACTTTATCAAAAATGGAGGGAGCGTTGACGATGATCAATGATCCTGATTTTGGGTTGTGCCGTGAATGTGAAGACCCGATTCCATTTGCAAGATTGATGATTGTACCCGAATCCAATCTTTGCGTTCAATGTGCTGGAAGTAAAATGGGGCCAGGACTTGTTTAGATGGACACTCGTTAACAAAGGCCCAGTTCCGTTAAGAAACGGTAAGCACCGGACTGTTTCAGCCGTATGCGGATAAACTCGGAAATCGTCGGCTGATATGGCCGCTTGTGCAGATGCATGCCCGCCTCACGCGGCGTACGAGCCCCCTTATGGTTGTTGCAAGACGCGCAGCAGGCTACACAATTGTCAAATTCGGTTTTTCCGCCTCTGGAAACCGGTATGACATGATCGATGGTCAGCGCCTAATAACTCCTATTCTCCTCGGTAAGATACACTTTTTGTGTATTATTTTCAACAGTTTGAACAATTTTTATCATATCCCCACCTTGAACGCCTGTACCATCGCTGCCGGGTGTTTGCCAGACAACTTGGGTGTATAATAACCACTTTCCGCTTGGAAGATTGTCAAATTCGAAATCGCCATCGTCATCACAAGTGGTTACCTTGAGATAATTTTTTATGCTTGGTTCAAAATTTGACGCCTCACTAAAACCTCCTTGTTTTCCAACGCTATAAAGTTCTTCAGTATAAGGGTTATAGGGCATTAAAATCACTTCTTCACCAGCACATGTCTTTACGTCCCCGCCTTTTGTTTTTAACAGCGCTTGACCCGTTAGTTTACAATTCCCGGTTTCCGAGCCCAACTTCCAATCTTCAGAACGAAATGGCGTTTTAATCGTATAAGATTTTTGTTGGGCACAGGAGGTAAACAGCAGCATAGCTAATACAGAAACGATTAAATACGCAAATTTCTTCATCATCTTCTCCCTTCAATTTGGCGAGATTGCTCTATTTTGTACTATCTTGATAATTATTACCAGACAAAACCCCAACGTTGCAAAAGTCGGAGGGCTTCAGAGTCAAGAGGAGTCCCTTAGCAAAATAAAATTAGAAGCTTCATCCCGCAAAGCGGGGGAGTCTAAGGGTGAAGTCGTAGTTCTTTACTTCAAACCCTCAGCAACGCAGAATCTGAAGTCCTCCGGCTTTCCCGAAGGGGAAACAACATGGCAAAACAGAACTCGTTGCCGTCCGGGTCGGCCATTACCGCCCACGTGATTCCGTACTCGCTGAATTCGTCGAGCCTGGTTCCGCCAAGGTCCACTACACGCCGAACCGCCGCCTCTAAATCTTTGACATCCAGGTCGATGTGGGCCCGGTTCTTGTGTTTGTGTTGCTCCGGTAAAGGAACTGGAGGGCTAAGCTCGTTCCCGATCTCAAAGTTCCGGCATAATATCCATATCCTTACAGCGGTCACAGCGGCATGGTTAGAAAATAATTTTTTGCCTGATGTCATAATAGATGTAATTTATAATGACAAAGAAATCTCATTCAGGTTTTTGCTGCAACCGGTTTCATCTTTAAGGCTAAAATGAATGCGATGATAAGGAGTCCCAAAAAGACATACCAGATGTATTGATAGCTGCCCCAGGTATCATAAGCCCAGCCCGCCAGGGTCGGGCCGACAATACCTCCAAGTGACGCCGATCCCATGATGATGCCGATCATTTTGCCGAAGGAATTCCTGCCGAAATATTCCCGCAATATTGATCCCCTTAGAACCATACTTCCTCCATGCCCTAATGGGAACAGTAAAAGAAAAGGAATGATCACCCATCTCACATGCACTAAGCTGAAAGCCAGTATTCCCAGAATAATAAGGCCAATGGTCAACACCATCACATGTTTTTTATCATAGAAATCCCCTAACCAGCCGAAGCCAAATCGACCAATGATGCTGAGTATGGGAATGGCACCAGCAACGATACTAGCAGATGAGCGCTGCATTCCGACGCTGCTGAGGTAAGGCATCACATGGGTGAAGACGGCCATAAGGGTCATCATGCGCAAAGCTTCCACGAGATTGAGGTAGAGGAACGTTCTCATTTTGAGCGCTTCTTTGAGACTGATTTCAACGCCTTTATCCTGAGTTTCCTGGTTTTGGATGGAGATGGAATTCAATTCACCATCGGGAAGATATCCATAATCTTCCGGTCGATTGCGCACAACCAATGATAAGGGAATACCGATTGCCCACATCCCCAACCCGAGTATAATAAGTGTGGTTCTCCATTGATAAAGGTCGATAAGGTATACAATCAGCAAAACCATCAAACCGCTGGCACCGATGCCGGAACCCGCCACACCAAGAGCAATGCCGGCTTTTTTACGAAACCAGTTGACCACCGCAGTCATGGTAACGACCGATGTGCAACCACCGGCCCCGAATGCAAGCAGCAGGATTGAGCCATAGAACATGGTGAGTGTTTGTGTAAAGCTGAGAGAAATGAGCCCGATGCCGACCATGATGGTGCCGCAGAAAAGGATCTTTTTAGAACCAAAGCGATCTACCAAAAAACCAATGATGGGCGCAAAGATGCCCATCTCCAAGCCACGGAGACTGACGGCAAAAGATATCTGGGTATAACTCCAGGCAAACTCCTCTGCGATGGGTTCAAAAAAGGCGGTAAAACCAAAGAATATGGCACCTGCGACATAAAAGCTGATAAGCGAACAGGCTAGTACGATCCACCATCCGTAAAAAACCTTTTTCATCACCGGAGTTGCATCTTCGATGTTGGTATTATACTCATTGTTCAGTCCAGTTGTTTTATGGTCCATCTTTTTTTGCGATGCTAAGTTACAGTTTTACGCTTTGATGAATCGTCTTTGATTTTTTTCATCAGCTGCTTTTTCAATACCCGCTTGGGCTTCTTGCCGGTGTTCAATTTGGGCAGCTGCTCCAGAACAATAAACTCCTTGGGACATACTTTGGGGAAATCCATTAATTTATAAGTTTTTTTGTAACTGCTATCAATATTTTAATTTAATGTCCATAAGATTGACGTCCCTGAGATTGAGATCTGACTGAGATCCTGATGGACTTGATTGGTGGGAAAAAGATAGGCAGGACGAATCCGCTAGGCGATGATCACCACCTCATCGTTCGTTGGTCAGGAACTGGGGTCGGACCGCGTTGAACGCATGACAATTAAGGATCTATACTAAAAATAACCCCGTTTTTAAGGCTTAAAGTAAGGGGACATCCTATAAATATCCATACACTTACCCCAACGTTGCAAAAGTCGGAGGGCTTCAGAGTCAAGAGGAGTCCCTTAGCAAAATAAAATTAGAAGCTTCATCCCGCAAAGCGGGGGCGTCTGGGGGTGAAGTCGTAGTTCTTTACTTCAAACCCTCAGCAACGCAGAATCTGAAGTCCTCCGGCTTTCCCGACGTGTTGGGGCGTAGCTCGAAGAGCGAAGCCCAAAGGGGAAACAACATGGCAAAATCGACCCCCATCCTTCGAATTCACCAATGGAGGTATCCAAGAATTTGTCATTTTGATATGATATTTGAAATTGTTACAAATTTACAGCTGAATTTCCAGGATCAATTTCTTGTCATGCATAAAACGCCTCTTGATCAATCCTATGCTTAAGATAACCATTCATCTTTTCACGGTATCTCACAACATCAACGGAACAGTGAAACCGCTCTTCAAGATCCTGTTTGATACCGAAGTGATCGCTTCAAGGGCTTTATCTATGGCGATCAGGCTGGCATCGCGATCTTCCACTGGCAGGCAGGCCAGGTCGATATCCACCGACAAGCGCGGCATATCACGCAAGAACAGATTGATGGCCGTGCCGCCTTTCAAGGCAAAGCACGCTTGCTTGGCCACACTGGGCAACAGGGCCACCAGCAGGCGCACCTGCTCAGAAAAGGGATTGTTCGCTTCCAACGGCCATCTCCCTGGGAACCGTTATTTGATAAGTCGCATCATAAGCGCCACCCTTGATCAGCATGCGCTTGCCCCGGCCCAAATCGATGTCATTGGTTTCGAGCACCTGGCGCCAGTCATGCCCGTGGCGATCACTGAACCACAAAAAAAGGCGGTTAGATTTTATCGGATTTGCATAAATAAACGCTGCAAATATTAATTTTTGTCAACAGCATAAGGAAATGGGGT
Source organism: uncultured delta proteobacterium (assembly GCA_963765595.1). Classification (GTDB taxonomy): domain Bacteria; phylum Desulfobacterota; class Desulfobacteria; order Desulfobacterales; family JAFDCJ01; genus JAFDCJ01. The sequence goes on along the minus strand of CAVXXE010000133.1, from coordinate 108,729 downwards.
CAAAGTGTGAATAGTGAATAATAGCGTAATTTTAGGCCGTTAAGGCAATACCTCGATAAGAATCAAGAGCCGATGAGTGGGCAGACCCTGCGACTTGTTATCAATCAGGAAGGAATTGCGTGCGGCACACCAGTGATCACAGCCACCCCCCAATCCTTTGGTATGAGAATAAAATCAATGGAAGGTCGGATTTACCGCAGGTTTTTAGGATCAATAACTTCCTGAGGGTTTGAAGTGATATCTTAAACATGCCAGACAATATTCACACTTTCCTTGACAAAAAGCAACTTCCTATCCTACGTTTATCCCGTGATAAATTGAGATATGCAGTATTACATTATAATAACAGCATGATACCGAGGAAAGTTTAGGAAATCTGCAATGATCAAACGTAGACCGAATCGTTCATTCTTATGCTATATCGATCTTTCCAGGGAATATTATGCGGCCCATGGGTATTCTAAACCCTATAAATGGATTTCTCATCAAAATGTTCCCTTTACCAAAATAGAAAAGCCTCTCTCCGAATGCAGAGTTGCTTTGCTGACAACGACAGATCTCGAAAAGCTGCCGGGAGAAAGCGCACAAGAAAGGCACTTATCGAGAAAAGTGTATGCTCAGCCTGTAGATGATGCTCCTGAGCACTTCTATACTCAGGATTTACAATGGGATCAGGAATCAACCCACACCAATGATAATGATAGCTTTATGCCACTGAATCGGCTTGCTGAATGTGCTGCTAACGGTAAAATCGGGTCAGCATCGCCAAGATTTTACGGAGCCATGACCGATTATAGTCAAGGTAAAATATCAAAGAAATCTGCTCCTCAGGTTCTTGAGTTTTGCAAAGAGGATGGCGTTGATGCCTTAATTCTGCCTGCCCTTTGACCTGTCTGTCACCAGACCGTGAGTCTGGTAGCCAGGCATCTTGAAGAAAATAAAATCCCCACTGTTGTTGTTGGCTCTGCTCGGGATATCGTTGAGGAGTGCGGCGTGGCTCGTTTTCTTTTTACGGACTTTCCACTGGGAAACCCTTGTGGCAAGCCCTGGGATAAAAAGATGCAACGTTCCATCATGGACATGGCGCTTGAACTGCTGCAATTTGCATGGCAACCGCGAACCACTGTGCAAGCCCCTTTTATCTGGTCTGAAGATGAGACATGGCGCACGGTTTTCATGCATGTCTCAGAGGATCAGCGGGAAGCGTATAAAAAGGCGGGAGAAGCCCGCCGTGCTGAACAAGCAAAAGTGAAAGAGAAACTCAAAACCCGCTGAGCTACGAGGGCAGATTTGGAGTCCGGCGCATTCGCCATTTATGCGATTGCCTTGAAATAAACAGGGAGCGCCCCAATTGCGGCCCTCCCTGTTTCCCAATGCTGCAGTTAGGTGGACACTTGTTAACCCCAATGTTGCATCGTTAGTTAACAAAGGCCCAGTTCCCTTAAGAAACGGTAAGCACCGGACTGTTTCAGCCGTATGTGGATAAACTCGGAAATCGTCGGCTGATATGGCCGCTTGGACAGATGCATGCCCGCTTCACGCGGTGTGCGAGCCCCTTTATGGTTGTTGCACGACGCGCAGCAGGCGGCACAATTGTCAAAATCGGTTTTTCCGCCTCTGGAAACCGGTATAACATGATCGATGGTCAGCGCCTTTTGCTTGCGGCCGCAATAGACACAGGTATACCGGTCACGTACAAGTAAGTTTTTTTTGGTAAACGGAACACGATTGCGGTAAACACTGCGCACGACCTTGACCAGCACCATCACCGCCGGTGCCCGGAAGACTTTCCCCACACCTTGAATCAAGCGATCCGAATACTTCAGAACTTTGGCCTTTTCGGAGAACACCAGACACAGGGCCTTTTTCCAATCGATTTGGCTAAGGTATGAATAGTCGCCATTTAGTAGAATGCAGGTCGTTGTCATTTTCCCGTCTCCTTATAAAAAAACCCCTACCAGCATGCATAATGCCAATAGGGGCTTTTTAGCATACTGTTATATCAATTTAATATATAGGCTCCCCTCTTTGGGACAGTGTTTGTTCCAAATTGCCCGGCTGATCGGCGCAGGAGAGCATAAAATTATCCGACCAATTATAGTCTGGATAACTGCGCAAAGATTTAATTGATATATCATGCATTAAGTAAAAAGACATTTTTCTCCTCGATTTCTTAAGGGGACTATATATCTTGTAGAGAAGATAATCAAGAAAAATTTTTGGTCCTATGAACTTGTCAAAGGACTTAAGCAGAGAATGGGTCAGGGCGTGTTTAGAGATTATAACTTGCAAAGGGAAATGGGGATCAAAGCGTGAATAGTGAATAACAAAGGAAGTTTCCCCCTTGACGCCGTGGCTCAGAAGCCCTCCGACTTTTGCAATAAGGGTTAAGGGGGGCTGAAAATTGGGTCACGAGGTAAAGCACAGGAACATACTCTTTGAGGGTTTGCCCGGGTGTGGGAAATCCACGATCATAGAAAAATTCCGTTATTTGCAGCTTTAATCTTGTGACGTGGTTAGGAGTTTGTCAAAATCAATTATCTTGTCACAGTATGGGTCGTCGCAGCAATGGTATTGGCAGTCGAGATGGCCGGTCGCCACTTAAACCGTCTTTAGCAGCATAAATTTTTCGGTCTGGATTTGGATTTATATGGAGTTCAGTTTTATTGAAAAAGTTATTTATTTTTTGATTGACGTCCCGAAAGTACGCTCCGCCCCGATCATGGGCGACTCTTTGAGCATCAGGGAAAACACGATGTTCAAAACTGCCAGGGCGATGAGCACCCCCAGAAAAGGTGTCATCGAACCGGAGGCGGTTCTGAAAAAATCCATGCCGAAAATAAAAATGATCCCCGAAATCTGGCCGGCCAGCATCAGCAGACCCTGGGCGGTTGCCTCCGGCGCGGGATAGCTGACCTCAGCGCCGTACTGGAAAATAACGGGTCCGGAGCTCATGAAGAAAAATCCCATAAAAAAACCGGATGCCAGCAGCAGCCAGTAATCGGTAGCGAACGTCAACCCGACAAGACCCGGTACACTGGCTACAATGCAGATGATAATAAACAGTCTGCGTTTGCGCAGCTTATCGGAAAGCGGTGGAATCACGAAGCAGCCGATGATGCCGCCGATCATCAAAACCGCCCCCAGGGTTCCGGCCTGAATGATGCTGAACCCCCGGGGGGCAGTCATCTGTTCGATCCAGGTGGTGATGGCATTGAAAATACCCAGCCCGATAAAAAATATGCTGATCAATAAAAGCATGTCCTTGAGTTTGAATATGCGCTTCAAGCCGTCCAGGACCAGGGTTCGCTCGGTGTCGGTTTCCGCCGGCGGCGTGGGTGGGGCCGACTTGACGAAAACAAAAAAGAAGACCGCCCCTGCTACGGCCAGCGCCCCGTAGATCTTCAGCATACCCGGTATTCCGAATTGGATCTTAAGAAACGGGGTGGCCGCCATGCCGACTAAAATGCCCACGAATTGCGCCATGACCGCCAGGCCCGTGGCGGTGGCCCGTTCCTCCAGCGGAAACCATTTGGCGCACAGGGCGGTGACGGAATTGAGGATAAACGGTTGGCCGACGGCCAGCCCGATGGTTGATATCATGACCAGCGTATAGGTGCCCCCCCACAGGCCACGGCTTAATCCGAAGATGCCCGTCAGGATGACCCCGAATCCCACCCCTTTGCGGATACCGAAGGTGTCGATGGCCCATGAGGCGGGAAACGAGACAAACAGGTAAACAATCATGAAGCTCATGGCCAGAAAGCCGATCTGCAGCGCTGTAACTTGATAAAACACTGCCGCATCCCCGGTGATGGGCGCAAACGTAATCCAGAGCATCTGCATGACCGCCTGGATAAAGGCATAAACCAGAAGCACGATCCAGCGATAACCATAGACTTTGTATTTTACCTGCTCCATGACACCATCCTTTAGAATCCATTCCTCTGATTTTACGTTACTGTATTTATGAGACTATGTACTAAGCTAAAAGCGGGATCAAATCAAGAAAATTGCGGCTGACTCTTGGTTAAAAAAGCGGGGAAAAACCCGCTGTTCAACGCCGCGCCGGTGAACGTAGCATCAATGCGGCCCCCAGGCCCACCACGCTGATCAGGGGCAGGCCCCAAAACACCACGCGGTAGCTGCCGGTAAGATCAAAAACATAGCCGGCCAGCAGAGGGCCGATAGCACCCCCGATGGTGGACACGAAAATCATCATGCCAAAAATGACGCCGTGGGAAGCGGTACCGAAGAACTCGGCAATCAGCGGCGACATGACGACAAAAAATCCTCCATGGGCAAATCCGTAGACGATGGCAAACACGAAAAGCATCCAAAGCCGATTCGCCAGCAGCAGCCAGCCCAGACTGGCACACAGGAAACCATAGCAGATGGTCAAGGCCCATTTGTTTCCGATGCGGTCGCTGGAAAAGCCCATGATTAACCGGCCGACAATGCTCAGCCCCCCGATGGTGGCCAGCACGCGGGTGGCCCAGCCGGGGGGGATGCCCAGGTCGATGGCATGGGGCACAATGTGCAGCAGCACCGTGAACACGCAGAACAGCAAGAGAAAGTACGTCGTAAAGATCAGCCACAGCTGCAGATTCTTCAATGCTTGCCACAGGGTAAATCCTGTTTCGTCTGCATGGGTAATCCTGGTAGCCACCCGGCCGTCACCGTCGGGGCGCAGGCCGCGTGTGGCCGGATCGCGCACCAGCAGCTGGGACAGTCCGATGAACGAGATCAGCACCACGATACCCATAACAAAAAGCGCCGTCCGCCAGCCAAAGGCCGTAATAAGCCAGTTGGTAAACAGCGGCAAGACCAGCATGCCCACGCCGGTGCCCACCTTGAGAAGGCCGCTCATGCGGCCCCTTAAGCGAACGAACCAGCGGGCAATGGTGGACAGCAGCACCACGTCGGTTCCGCTGAGGCCGATCCCCACCAGCAGGCTGTAGAACAGGTAAAGCTGCCAGAGTGATGTCAGCCTGGACATCAGCAGGTAGCCAACCCCCAGGAAAATACCGCTGACCGCCATGATGAGCCGGGGCCCCACCCGGTCATTGAGCCGCCCCAGCAGAATGCTGGAAAGACCGTACAGGCAGAAACTGACGGAAACGGCCCCCGAGATACCCGCCCGGGACCAGCCGTATTCGTCCATCAGCGGATTGAAAAAAACGCCGAAGCTGTTGTAAGCCCCCCACCCAATAGCCTGCAGCAGGAAAGAAGCCGCCACCAGGACGTATCCATAGAAAAACCGTTCGCCTCTGCCGGCGGACGGCTGTATTTTGTCGACGTTTGTATTCACTTTGGCTGCTTTCCATTTGTTAAGGTGATTTCCCCCTTCTGCTATCACAAACAGGCAGCAACTACCAGCCTGATGTGCCGTAAAATACAATGGACATTCGACGCGGCAGCAAAGATAGTCAGTTGAGGTAACCGGTTGCTTTTGATTCAGCAATATTGTATCTACACCAAACAATCTGCCGGCAGGAATGCGGATTACAACTAAGATCGTACACCATTTATATAGGAGGGATCACAGACGATGGCTGTTATCACAAGATTTATCATTGTCAGAAATGGCGTTGAACTTGATAAGGTATTTGACGTAAAAAAAGAGGCCGATGCATATGATAAGATGCTCGACGCAGCAGAAAATTTGGCGCTATTTATTAAAAAAAGCGACCTTCAGGTCGATCTTGATGCAAAGACCGTGGAGGAGATTTCCATCTATTTGGCCAAAAATGCTCCTGAAGTGACCAATATCCTTAGAGGCATAAAACCGATAACACCGTCAGCCGCCAAAATTGAAAAGCCGGCAGATCCGGCGCCCGTCGAAGATAAAAAAACCCCGGCCAAAAAACCCAAGTCCAAGCGCAAAGAGAAATAGACCGCCATTTTGAAAGCTATAGGTAAAAAGGAAGCCGACGCATACGATAAAATGATCGATGCGGCTGCCGATCTTGCGGATCTGATCGAAATGAGCAAGATTGAGATGGATGAATACGCACTTGAAGAGCTAACGATATTTTTAGCGAGCCATGCACAAGAAGTAAAACAGATTCTAAAGAATTTGTCTTATAGATGGACATAAGGGCGACTAAGGTATCCGGCTTCTCACAGAACCAAGAGGAATAGATTGAGGGGCAATCACCCTTCAAGATGAGGGAAAAATTCTAACCGCTGGATTTATCAATATCCTTGACGGGACAAATACCATTTAGGAGATGAGAAAATGGATGATCAGAATAGATTCCGAATTCTGGGTCGCACCGGGCTCAAGGTGGGACGGCTCGGGGTGGCCTGCAGCTACGGCGCGCCGACCGCTGCATTTGAAGAGGCATTCGAACAGGGGGTAAACTATTTTTACTGGGGCTCGAGGCGCAAGGCGTCCATGGCCCGGGCCATACGAAATATTAACGGAGTGCTACCGTTTTGTCATGTCACATCAAGCCGTGGATGTCTGTATGTCAGGGCCCAGGAACATAGAAGAAATGCGTCAAGCTCTCAAAGCCTTACAGCTTGGCGCACTGTCGGGCGATGAACCTAAACGGGTTCAACGAATCGGCGATCATATTCATACCAACTATCGACGTTTTTTTGGATAAATAAAGATGACTTCCTGTACCCACAATACACTCGTATTATTACCCGAAAAGAAAAGTCGGCTGCAGTGTCGGCACTGTCACTTAACAATCACATCCGCAGAACTGGGGGACAGCTTCTGTCCGGAATGCTACGAGATACACAGCGAGAAACGCTATGATTTCGATGAGATGGATGCTGAAAAACCCGGCCTGGTACAATACCGGTGCGAGCAATGCGGTGTGATCATAGAAAGTGAATAAACCCTATCCCCTTAAGGAGGTATCAGATGAAAGTTGAAGAAAATGCTTGGAAATTTATGCAACAACATCTTGGGTATACGGATGAGGAACTCGAATTATTTCCCAGCAATCCAAAAAATCAAATATAAGGAGGGTCCTCGATGAATGCAGTGACAGACATGTTGGGTTGCCAATACCCGATTATACTGGGTGCCATGGGCGTTATCTGTAACCCTGAATTGGTGGCAGCTGTTTCTGAGGCCGGTGGATACGGTTTGCTGGCCACAGCTTTTGTCCAGGATGTTGATGTGTTGCGGGGGCAGATCCAGGAAACAAAAAAGCTGACCGGCCATCCTTTTGGTGCAAACATTTTTGCAATGAACCCCTTGGTACCTAAATTTATCGATATACTAGCCGAGGAAGGGGTTCAGGCTGTTACCGTTTCCGGTGGTTCGCCCAGGGAGATCATTCCCAGGCTCCATGAGAAAAACATGAAGGCCATTGCTGTTGTTCCGACTGCAGACGTTGCACGTAAAGCCGAGGCCTTGGGGGCAGATGCAATTGTAGCCGAAGGATCAGAATCAGGTGGTATGCAAGGTTTCAAAGGAGCTTCTACCTTAGTCCTGGTACCGGCCGTAGCGGACCTGGTACAAATACCCGTAATTGCAGCCGGAGGAATTGGTGATTCGCGGGGATACAAAGCCGCATTCGCGCTTGGCGCTCAAGGTGTCCAGATTGGTACGCGGTTCATTGCCACCAAAGAATGTATTGCGCACAATAATTATAAAGACACTATCCTTGAAGCACCAGAAACAGGAACTGGGCTTATCGATCTTGGGCGATTTCGAATCAGGGCACTTCGAACTAAACTCGTTGAAGGTCTGATTCAGGGAACGGAGGATACAGATAAAGCCTTTTCCGGTCAGGCGGTTGAAGAATCCTGGCTTAAAGGAGACCTTGAGGCTGGCGTGTTACCTGCAGGAGAAGTCTCGGGTTTGATTTCAAGTGTACCTACCGTAGAAGAGTTGATTGATGAAATGGTAAGGGGATAACGGAATATGAGAACGTATCGAAGAAGAAACGTTTGCAGTACAGGCTTTACCGTAAACCCGTGGTGATGCTCAGACTCGTTGGTGGATGGGCCGTATTCCTCTCTGCCTTCTGTTTCTATCTTTCGACGGTGGTGATCCGATGGTCCCAGGCCGAGATGTCGATTGCCCCGTCATATTTTGTGTTTGCCAGATTTCTGCTGGGGTTATTGGTCGTCTGTGCCATCATGGTCTGCCGTCGTCAACGTCCGCGTCCGCGCAGTTATCATCTGCTGCTGGGAAGGACCGTATGCAACTGTGTGGCGGTCTATTGTTTTTATACGGCCGTAGAATTAACCACGGTGGCCGAAGCCAATATTCTGAATATGACCTATCCAATTTTCGTGGCGCTGACCTCATGGGCGGTGCTCCGCCACCAGCACGATCCTGTGGCGCTGGTCATGGTAGCGGTCGCTTTCGCTGGAATATGGCTTATCCTAGCTCCCGGGATGATCGACTTTAAACTCGTCAGCCTCTGGGGGCTGGCTTCAGGTTTTACAGCCGCCTCATCAATGATCTATTTAAATGTCAGCCGGCAGTACCACGACACCAATACGATTTTATTTTTTATGTTCGGTCTGGGCTCGCTGGTGATCTTCGCCATCTTTCACGAAAAGTTCTTCTGGCCGAATTCACAGGAATTTTATTACCTGGGGCTGTGCGCTGCAACCGGTGTCGCTGGACAGTTTCTTCTCACTATTGGTTTCCGCTATGTCTCCGCCGTGGATGGAAGTATCATTTCTTCAATGCGGATTTTACTGGCAGCCTTACTCGGCCCCATCGTGGCCGGCGACCCTGCTCTAAATTTGGCAGGATGGGCGGGTGCGCTGCTTTTATTCGGCGCCAATGCCGTGCTGGCGGTACGTCGCAGTCGACAGGCGTAAAAGTGGTTGCAAAAACCCATCTAATCCGCCTGGCACAACTCGGATATCCCCGGGCCTTGACATACAATGAATCATTTGCCATACTTTTTTCGCTAAAAACCAGTTTCCTATCTGTTTGATAATTTTGTCTGGACATAGTTTTTAGACCCTTTCCCTAGCATTAGGTATATTTAGACTATGCGAAATTTTCTTAAGGAACTCGGCTTTGAATTCGGCGACGACGAGCTCGATCCGATGATCCACTTGATCGCGGGTGCGCAGGAGCAACGTTTCAAAGCGAATAAGGCGAGAACCCAAAAGGTGACGCGTTCTACCACACTCGTGGTCCTGGCCGAGTTAGCCCCCAAAATCGCCGAAGCTCTGCAAAGTACAGGTCTCGATTTGAAGCGCTTTCGGGAAAGCATCGGCCTTCCCGTTGGAAAAGAAATCATCCCGAAAGAAGTCAGCGACGTTGAGTTGCATCGTGACTTGAAAGAGGCGTTGTCTGACTTCCATAAGAAGCATCCAGACCGTCGCAAGCCAACACTGACGGCTCTGGCTACCGCGATCACCGAGCACATGGTGGAAAAACCAGACAGCGGTGAACTGGCCCAAAGATTCAAAAAATTTGGAGCTAATTTTGAGTTGTTTCCGCTGGAATTCCCTGAAAAACGACTCGTCGCATGGCTTTGCCAATATAAACCTATCGATTCAGAAACGAATTGGGTCAAAGAAGCGCGTCCCGGCACGACTATCAGATGGAAAACTGGAAAACACGCCCTTCCTCCCGAGATGGAAGTCAATGACCCGGTCATTTACTGGCGAACCATTAAGAACAAAGCAGACCGTGGTGGGTTGATTGGAACCGGGTTCGTGGAATCCATCGAACTTGAGCAAGATGACAATGGGCAGGGACGTTTCCCTACAAGGGTACAAGAGTTCTTCGTTGAACAGCTCCTACCACGAGACGAAGTGATTAAGTTCGCGCAAATTGACCGCCGCAATTGGCAAGGTGCAGTACTCAAATTGCAATCGGACCAGGCGATAAAGATTGATGAATTGCTACGTTCGAAAGGACACAAGTCGATCTTTACTGAAGAATCCGTGGTAGTTCGGACCGACGACACTCACGTTCGAGTCCGGCGAGATGCCCCGGAAATAGAACATGACGCGCTAGGTCGTGCACCCCTGGCCGTATCGTTGGCCTGGACCCTACACGAGGTCTGGTGCACGGAGCAGGGACTTAGACCTTATCCTCTTCGAACTCCTGAAGAAAAGTCAACCGGATTCGTAGCTCATATCGACTCGCCTTGGGGCGGCGGCAAGACCACGTTCGCCAACTTCGTCATGCACACACTCAATCCAGGTCTCAGGACCAAGATCCCCGACTTTCTAAAAAGACTGTACCCTGACAGGGATGACATGAGCGGATTATTCATTTCGTCAGCTCATGAAAAAGGCAGGCTAATGGACACGTCAGGGCACTATCGATGGGAACAGCAAACTCGCAGGCCCTGGATCGTCGTACCGTTTAATGCTTGGCTGCACCAGCATGTCAATCCGCCGTGGTGGTGTTTTTATCAAGAGATTCGTAAGACTTGTCTCCGCGCAGTGCGCTGCGAAGGGCTGCCCACCGTAGCCCAGAAAAAAGATGGCAACTATTACACAGAAAAAGATCCGTGGATGAATAAACACCTGAGGTGGATTTTTCTCTGGGCCGCGAGCTCTGGTGGCGACTAACCAACGGCAAGGTTCTTTTCCAGCTATCAGTTTTTCTAATGTCGTTTCTCGTGGCCTTTCTAATCTTGAAATTCACCGGAGTCACTGTTGAAGGCAAACCAGATCTGTCCACCTCGTCGGAAATCGGCCTTGTGATTGCTTTTCTCACTGGTGCGGGATCCTTTATCACCGCTGTAACTACGATAATCGCAGATGCGCTGGCACCGGGTCGCAACTTATTAGGCGAACGCGTCAGCCTGGGCTCGGGTGATCCTCTGCAGCGTTTCCGAAAGCATTTCGGTCGAATGATTCGATATATCCGCCGACCAGTGATTGTCGTGGTCGATGATCTGGATCGCTGCCAGCCGGAATTCATTGTCGAACTGACGCGCGGCCTTCAAACCATTCTGCTGAGCCCGCGTATCATCTATTTGATTCTCGGCGACCGAAAATGGATCGAACAGGCTTTTGAAGTACAACACGAGAACATGAACAAAATTGACGTCGGCCCCAAACACACATTTGGAGGACGGTTTGTTCAAAAAACCATTCAGCTTTCATTTTCGCTCCCTGCGATAGCCGACCACCAAAAAGAATATGTACGGGAAGTACTGACGGGACGTGAGCCAAGCGCCTCTTACCCGATTGAAACGCAAAATGGTGAACAGGAACCAGTTGCAGCGGACACTGGGCAAACGGGTAAAATGCAACCGTCCATGCTCGCTGCCGAGCAACGGATACGTTTACGCGAAAAGATTGCCACGGCTAAGACTGCAGAAGCAATCGACAAAATGGGAAGCGAACTGGAGGGAGAAGCAGTAACTGATGAACAGAAAGGCTCCGATCGACCTTACCGTCAGGCTGTCCGTGAGGAACTCATCCTGAGACGGGCGGCACAGCGGGTGGAGGTCCAAGAGGCGATTCAGCACCGTTTAGAAGCAATCGCGGAGTATCTGCCGAGTAATCCACGACATATCAAGCGCATTATCAACGCCATTTCCATGTATCAGGACAGCTTACTTCTAACCCAGGGAACGTTGGCCGAAGCGGGTTTTGGAAAGAAGCGCTGGAGAGAGCTCGTAATCGGTGTGGTCCTGATGATGGGATTCCCGAGATCATGGTCGATTCTTGCGACAAACCCTACTCTCGCCGATTGTGCTTTAGGCGGCTATAAAGCAGAGGATAAGAAACTTGGAAAAGAGGCCCAGGAACAACTAACCGCACTAATCGAAAACAAGCAGGTGATGGGACTGCTCAGCAAAACGAAGTTCTTTGAAGATCCCAGTGCAGAACCCGTGAAAACAGTCCTCGACAAAGAGGCCATCCGATGGCTCTCCCAACTTATTCCCGTGAATATAACGCAAAAAAAAGAAAAGAACGCGGAGAAATAAGATAGATCAGCAAGTCACGGTTCCCCGTGTTAGATGCGGATCCGGTTGAGCTAAGGACCTCGTCGTGATTAGCAGTGATATTATAACGGGCTCGGTTAACAACTTCTGGAAGCGATGGATGCCCACAATCAAAAGCGACTATACTTTACACTCAAAATTGATGGCGCATTTTTTTAACCAGGCGCTTAAGAAATTGAAAATCGACCGTGCCGGTATCCTGTTACTGGACTGGCACAATCAGCCGCCATCAAACCGCATCTTGGACCGGGCGCTTGCCGTGCACGACAAAGGCATGTTTCAGTTTCCGGATGGACTTCAGGGATTCATTTCATAGGTCCCATCCAATACCGCAATATGTTTTTCCCAGACCCGGTTAAACCTTTCCAGGTCTTTTACCGGCTTTTTGATCATTTTCAGGCACAGTTTCATCTGGGGCTCGGTGGAACCGGTTTTTGAGTAAAGCTGCAAGGCGAATTTCGAAAAATCCCTGACCATGAAGTCAAAAATCTGATCCATGATATCATCTTCCACGATCTCGATTTTCGCTTTTTCAATGAGAAGCTGGCCATAGGCCACCAGGGTAAAAAGCTCGCCCAGGTTAAGGAGAAAGTCAATGTCCTTGGCCTGCTCCTTGCTGGGGGTGGCCGTGAGCAGAAACTCCTTGAGCACGTCAATCTGCTCCTTGAAAATATTCAAGTTGGGCAGGTTCAGGCTGCTGTAAGCCAGGGCACTGTCGTGAAACTGAATCTTTCCGAGCCCCCGGGTCGCCCCCTGGTTAAAAAGAAAATCATCGTTGGCCGGATCATCTCTTTTGGGGATTTCCGGGAATTTCCCGGGGTTGAAAAAGTAATTCGCCATGAACTTGATGATCAGGGCCATGTTCACGTGCACGGTGCCCTCAAGTTTCGGCAGCGCCCGGATATCCCGCGCCGCCATTTCAAAATACATATCCTTTTCAAAGCCCTTGGCGGCGATAACGTCCCACAGCAGGTTGATGACCTCTTCGCCCTGGGTGGTAACCTTCATTTTTACCATGGGATTGTAGAGCAGGTAGCGCCGGTCTTCTTCGGAGGCCGCCCGCATGTAATCGGAAGCCCGTTGTGCAAACATCTTCATGGCCACCAGCCGGGTCCAGGCGTCCACAAAAAACTGCCGGATATGAGGAAAATCGGTGACGCTGTGGTTGAACAGTTTGCGGTTGGAGGCATGCGTGATGGATTCGTAAAAAGCATGGGTGCAGATCCCGATGGACGCCCAGCCGAGGTTGTATTTGCCGACATTGATCGTGTTCAGAGAGCTGTCCCAAGCCTCCTGGCCGGTGCTGAGGATCTCATCGTCTGTAATCGGGTAGGCTTGCAGAGCGTATTCGGCAACGTAATTTTGTGAATTCACGACGTTTTTAACACATTCGTAATTTTCGTGGTCGGTTTCGACCACAAAAAAGACATAATCGCCGGTTTCTGAATTTTTTGCAAAGGTTGAAACCAACGCGGCCTTGTTGGCATTGCCGATATAGTATTTGCCGCCGTCGGCCACGTACCGACCTTCGGAAAGCGGTGTTAATGCCATTTCGGACGCATAAAGGTCTGCGCCGTGGGCCTTTTCACTAAGACCGAACGCGAAGATGCCGCCTTCTTCCAGGAGCCTGGCGGTCTTTTCTTTTACTTTTTCGTTGTTTCCCATCCAGATCGGGCCCAGGCCGAGGATGGTGACCTGCCAGGTGTACCAGTACTGGAGGCCGTAAAAGGCCAGAATTTCATTAAAAGCGCAATTCCTATAAGTGTCCCACCGTTTGTCATCGTCACTGTAAGGGGTGGGGGTGAGTAGGGTCGCGAACACTTTTTCCGCTTTTAAAAACTCCAGGAAATCCGCGTACCAGACCCGCTCATGATCGTCGTGCTTGAGCTTCTCCTTGCCTTTGTTTTCGAAAAACGCAACGGTCTTCTGCATGATCTCCCGGGAGCGGGGATCGAGGTTTTCAAAGGTTTCATTTTTAGGGTGCAGCAGCATGTCGGGGCTCCTTGTTTTTTTGAAATTGATGGAATTTCAAGTTAATAAATCATTTCAGCGTTGTTTGAAACAACTTTATAAAAAAATTAAAAATTATTTTATTTCAACAATCAGCTTGCTTTCGGCTTAAATAGGCTTATTATATGTTTACTCAACCCGGCCTCGGCCATCAGTGGATGGCGGGGCAATTTTTTTCTGCAGGAAAATTCTGTACCCTTATGAAGTATCCTCCAGATTTAAGATTTTGAATAAATAAAACGAAAGGAGGATATTATCATGACCAATGGTACTGTAAAATGGTTTAATGACCAAAAAGGCTTTGGTTTCATCGAGCAGGAAGACGGTCCGGATGTGTTTGTTCATCATTCATCCATCAACGCAAGCGGCTTTAAAAGCCTGAGCGAAGGCGACCAGGTGACTTTTGAGATCGAGCAAGGCCAAAAAGGCCCTGCCGCCGCCAATGTCTCTGTAAACTAAAGTTCTATATCCAGCTAAAGGGGGCATACCACCCGATAAATGTGGATGCCCCTGGCAGCGCCTACCGTAAAATCCCCAAAATACAAATTAAAAGATGGTAAGCTCCGCAATTGTTCCGTGGATTCTATCGCCCGCCCAAATGGGTTGGGGGTCAGATTTTCGCTTGACCTTTCCCGGATGGTCTTCCATATTAGCATGTCTGTTAAGAGGTTGCCCTGAAGGCCGAACCTGCCGCGTTGCATTTCCCACAAAAATAATGGACTTCATTCTTGACAAAATCAACCGATTTTCTTTCTTTTAGCGTATTTATGAGACCCGTGGATGAATATTCCAAGGGGATTTGCAGAATTTAATGAACAAAGAAAATGAGTGCCTACCGGATACGGCGGTCTTGCTAAAACTGGCCAAGATGCGGATGCCGTTTGGCAAGTATAAGGAGCGGCGGTTGATCGACTTACCTGAGCCTTATGTGGTTTGGTTTGCCCAAAAAGGATTTCCGGCCGGACAACTGGGGGATATGTTGCGCATGGTGTATGAGATTAAAGTAAACGGTCTGGAATATCTTTTTAGACCGTTGCGGAATCTGTAGACGAATTATTATAATCGTGGAATTGATAAGACCGAGGTGCGAATAGACATGACGAAGCGGCGCAAAAAAGAAAAGCCCCAAAAGCCACCCCCTGAACAGGATCACTTTCTGATGCGCATAAAGCGGGGCGAACGCTTGTATAAATTCTATTATTTTCGTCCTCTGGCCGGGCGCCATTATCATTTTGAATACCGTATTTTAAGCAAAGAAAAAATTAATGGAACCCTGGCAATGGTAAGCTATAATTTCAAAATTGAAAATGGTGTCCCAAAGAAAACCTCGATCACCAAAGTTCACAAAATTTCAAAAGAGCAATTGGATCAAATTGTTCAAAATGTTATCGAAAAAACAAATACCGGTCCCGATGAGTTTGAGGAACTGGATCTTTCCGAGTTTTCGTCCATAGATGCGCAAATTGAATTTCTAAAACGTCATGACAGGGCAGATTCAATGTATATTACCTAAGCCGGACAAGCTTAGCCGGTCGCAGCGCAGGCGCTTGCGCCGCGTGTTACTCTGTCTTTTCTAAGTAAATCAATCGAATTCCTCAAATATTCTACCAATAGAAAACGCCATTCAACCGCTCGGCGCAGTATAAAGCAGGCTGTCGGCCAGATTCGAAACTTCGGCTGGGATGCCTTGATCTTTTAGAGCCTTCACGCCCCGCTCTGTCGTGACGATTGTGCCGCCCGAACCAATGACGATACCATCCAACATGATCACCTTTCCGCCGGCCACGGTCAAAACCGCCTGGTAAGAGTTTGGATCCGCTACCACCACATCGCCGTCGGCGCCGGGTGCAAGATGGCCTTTGTTCGACAATCCCAACATCCGGGCCGGCGCCCAACAGCATTTGTGAACAAAATCGGCCAGAGTCAGCGCGTCAAATCGCACCAGGCTAAGTCCATGGCTAAGAAGAAAATTGCGCGGAATACCACCGCCATCTGTGCTGAGGGCAGTCACAACAAAGCGTCCCTGGTCGTTTTTTTCGGTCGCAGTTAAAAAAGCGGTGGATCGACGGTTGACCGGAAATGATACCGTAACATCGAAGTTCATTTTTTTCATATAGATTACCCCGTCTGCGGGCTCAAGATAGATCACTTCCCGCGCAGTGGGCTTTTGAACCCGCATGTAGCCCTTTTTAGCGGCGCTCAGCATGCCTTCAGCGCTAACCTCATAACCTCCCGCCTCAAGGCAGGTCCGGGTGACATGGCTGCGGGGGACGTCATTTTCCAGAGATGCCCCGGTCCCGTTGTAAGGACCGTTATGGGACTCGCTTACCAGATGGGGGCGGTCAGAAAGGGCCTCTAAGGCAATCATCGTTTCGGTTACAGGAGATCCGTGGGTTAGGCCGCGGCAATAGGCGGTAATGTGACAGACGTGCAGCCGATTGGATCCGGCCAGCTCCAGCGCTTCCAGCATGCCGTTCAAGTTGCTGCCATTTTGGGTCGTACCGCAGTGAAAGGCCACATAGGCGCCGGCCTGGTTGACGACCTCGATGGCCGCAGCGGTCGTCTCGGGACTTAAGGGCAGGTGACCGCCCAGAAGCTTAAAGCCGAAGGCCCCCTGATCCAGTGAACGGTCAAGATATTCGGCCAGTTCGTCCTTGGCTGCATCGGGGCCGCTGATACTCACGCCCGGATCCAGGCGGTTCAGCACAGCGACACTGATGCCGGACCCGGCTGCGGCCATGCCCGCGATGACGTCTTCCAAAAAGCCGCCGCAATCCAGGGCACAGGTTACACCCGCCCGGGCCAGCATCTGAAATCCAACTGCCCTTTTAGGGGGTGCAAGATGAACGTGGGTATCGACCAGCCCGGGCATAACGAGTTTGTCTTTGGCGCAAAAAACTTCCACCGCCTGGTCGGGATCGAGTTCAGGCGCCACCCGCACTACCTTTCCGCCGGCCAGGCCAAGATCGAAACGGCCCTGTCGCCGATTGGCCGGATCGACCAAATGACCGTCTTTGATTAAAAGATCGAACTTATCCACGATATCTTTCCTTTTTTCAAGTATTTGATTTTCCCTTGCGACCCAGCATCACCCGGGGATCAAACATGTCCCGCAGGGAATCGCCGACCATGTTGTAGGCCAGGACCGTAAAGGTCAGGGCCAGGCCCGGAAACAGCGCTATCCACCGGCTCTGCAGAATGTTTCCCACCCCTTCGCGAATCATGCCTCCCCAGCTTGGCGTGGGCGGCTGGATACCAAAGCCCAGGAAACTGAGTGACGCTTCCATGCGAATCGCACCGGCGATACTCAGCGTGCCCATAATGATAATGGGACCAACGATATTCGGCAGAATCTGGCTGAACATAATCCTTAAATCACCGGCTCCCAGCGCCCGGGTGGCCCTGACGAAATCAAGGTTTCGGATGGCCATGGTGGGCCCTCGCGCCAGGCGAATGTATTGGGCAATGTGGGAGATACCGATGGCCGCCACCACTTTGTAAATTCCCTGGCCCAGCAGCGTGACGATCATCAAGCCCAGCAGCAGGGCCGGAAAGGAGAGCATGATATCAACGAGCCAGGATACCACCCGGTCAACCCGGCCCAGCTTATAGCCGGCCAGCACGCCGATGGGCACGCCGATACCCATGGACATCAACACGGAAAGCACCCCCACCAGCAGCGCCGGGCGGGTACCCCAGATAATCCGGCTGAAAAGATCCCGTCCAAATTCGTCGGTTCCCAGCCAATATTTCGCTGTCGGCCCTTTAAACGCATCCAGGATGTGTTGTTCACTGAAATTGTAAGGCGCCAACCAGGGCGCCAAAACAGCCACGATCAACAGCCCGAGAATAATAAAAAAGCCGCACAGGGCGGTCTTGTCCTGTTTGAGGACGCGCCAGATGTCCTTAAAAACCTGTAATTTTAAACGGATTCCGGCTCCAGGTTCCGCCGCTGTCTGAGACGGCCGGTCAATTTCCGTTTTCTGCGCAGGGTTACTCATACTTGACCCTCGGATCGAATAAAGAATACGTCAGATCAACCATCAGGTTAACGATCACGACGATAAAAGCAAAGACCAGTAACCCGGACTGAATGAGATTATAGTCCCGTTGACTGATTGCGCCCACCAGCAGTTTACCCAGACCGGGGCGGTTGAACACGGTTTCGGTCAGAATTGCGCCGCCCAGGATGGTGCCGGTGTAAAGGCCGATGGCCGTAACCACCGGGATCATAATATTTTTCAAAACGTGTTTAAAATGAACCGTGCGTGGCCTAAGGCCTTTGGCAAACGCCGTGCGCACATAATCTTCGCTCAGGGCCTCGAGCATGGACGAGCGGGTCAGGCGGGTAACATAGCTGGCCTGGATCAACCCCAGACTCAAAGCCGGCAAAACCAGCTTGTGGAGGTGTTCGCTGAACGTACCGGTTCGAACCTGATGGATCACCGGAAACCAGCCCAGCTCAACCGAAAAAATCAAAAGCAGCACGACACCCAGGTAAAAAGCCGGAAAGGAGAAACCGGCCAATGCGACGATCCGGCTCAGGTAGTCCACGGCCGTATTTTTCCGGATCGCCGCCCATACCCCCAATGGAATGCCGATGAGTGCCCCAATTATGGTGGAGGAGATTGCCAGGTTGAAGGTGTAAGGGAACAAGGCCCAGATTTGCTCGGCAATGGGCCGGTTGGTAATCATGGAGCGACCCAGATCGCCATGAACCAGATTGCCGATAAAATCCAGGTACTGCCGCCAGAGCGGCTGGTCCAGACCCATTTCACGACGAAAGGCCTGCAGCGCCTCCTCGGTGGCGTAGGTTCCCAGGACCACCTGGGCCGGATCCGAAGGAATGACCCTCATGGCGAAAAAAACGATGCTGGCCACCGCCAGCATGATCACCCCGGCAGAAAAAATTCGTTTTGCAAAGTAAGAAGCTTTCATTTTGACTTGCTCCATCGGGGGCGGGCGGCGGCAGAGCCTCTCTCTCCCGCCCCCGTTGAAGAGGAATTAATCTTTCAAGATTCGACTGGTCTCGCGGATGTCGTAAAATGACAAACTTTTTTGTTCAAAGCCCAGATCCAGGGTTTTGGTCTTGGCCATGGCATACAGCCTTGTAAAAAGCGGAAAGGAGACCGCATCTTTTTTGATCTGCTGCTGGGCTTGCTTCCACAGGGCTTTTTGTTTATCGACATCCAGTTCGAAACGCGCGTCATCGATATACTTGTCTACGCCCGGCAGGGCTTCGCCGTAGTGGGAAAAATTAATGACGGCCGTGGGTTTGCCGACAATGGATTCCGAGTGATAAAACTGGGTCAGGTAAATATTGCCGGTCAACGGATAGCGGTAGGCTCCATAGATGACCACCGGGTTCACGTCTTTGCGAATCAGTTTGTGGTAGGTGGGATGATCGACCACGTTCAAATCCATTTGAACGCCGATCTTTTTCCACTGTTCCTGAACGACTTGAACCGGCGGCAGGTAAATGTTTGAATTAGAGATGTTCATGCTCATCTTAAATCCGTCGGGATGTCCTGCTTCAGCCAGAAGTTGTTTGGCCTTTGCGGGATCATACTCATAGTGCACCACATCGTCGGTGTGGCCGACATACCCGGCTGGAAGCGGGCTGTATTCGGGTCTGGCCACGTCTTTACCCAGATAGTTAATGATTTCTTCCCGGCTGATGGCGTGACACAGGGCCTGGCGAACTTTGATGTTATCCAGGGGGGGGTTGGTCAGGTTGAAGTGCAAAACAAACATGTTGGCCGGCGATGTCAGGTTCACGTCGAAGCCGGCCTTGCCGAGTCGATCGATCCACTCCTGCTTGGCGGGGATGTTAATGGCATCGACCTCTCCACTGCGCAGGGCCAGCTCGCGGGTGGAGTTATCCGGTAAAAATGACACCACCACCTTGTTTATAATCGGCTTGCCGCGCCAGTAGCTCTGGTTGTCCGCCAGGGTGAAGCTTTCCTGGGGCTTGTAGCTGCTGTACTGAAAAGGGCCGGTGCCGACCGGGTGATACTTGAGGTCTTTACCCAGTTTTTCAACGGCTTTTTTGCTGACGATATATCCGGCCTGGTAGTCCACCAGCAAGGCCGGCAAATCCGGCACCACGTTGTTGGTTTTGATTTGAATCGTGTAGGGATCCACCACGGTCACACTTTCGACGGCAGCCAGGTTTTTGCGAAATGGTGAGCCCACATCGGGATTGAGCAGTCGGTCCATGGAAAATTTAACGTCTTCGGCGGTGAACTCTCCGTAACCCTCATGCCACTGGACGCCTTTACGCAGATGGAACGTCCAGGTCAGCTTGTCGGCAGCGACTTCCCAACGCACGGCTAAAGCGGGTTCGATCTTTTCAATATTGATTTCACCGGGAGGATGCCGCAGCAAAGATTCATAGACCATGCGGACAATGGGACTTTCTCCGATTTTCACGGCAAAATGCGGATCCACCGTTCCAATGTCATTAACACCCACAGCCAGCCGGGCAATCTGTTCTTGGGCCAGTTGTTCGGCGCCGACCGCTGTTGGGGGCACCAGCATCAGAACTGTCATAATAATTAAACAAAGCCAAATTCGTCCAAAATCTCTAGTTTCCATCTGATCCTCCTTTTTGTTGAAAAATGGGTTGGGTTTAACCTCCGTTTCTAGGAAAAAAACAGGCCACGTGATGGCCGCTCTCAATCTCATCCAGGGTGGGAATCTCCCGGCTGCAGATTCGGTTACGATAGCTGCAGCGGGGATGAAACCTGCAGTTTGCCGGGGGATTGATGGGCGATGGCACGTCTCCGGTCAGGGGTACTCTTTTTCTCCGAATCAGGGGGTTGGCCAACGGCACCGCCGCGAGCAGTGATTCGGTGTAGGGGTGCAAGGGTCGCCGGTAAAGCTCCTGAAACGGCGCCAGTTCCACTATCTTTCCGAGATACATCACCGCGATACGATCACTGATATGCCGTACCACACTCAGATCATGGGAAATGAAGATGTAGGTCAGGTCAAATTTATTTTGCAGCCTAACCAGGAGGTTGAGAATTTGAGCTTGAACCGAGACGTCCAGGGCAGAGACCGGTTCATCGGCGATAATCAGCTTCGGATTCAAGGCCAGTGCACGCGAAATACAGATGCGCTGTCGCTGCCCACCGCTGAATTCATGGGCATATCGATGGATATGTTCCGGCATCAGTCCCACCACCGACAACAGCTCCCTTATCCGTTCCCGTCGTTGCTCCGGCGTCAGCAGACCGTGAATACGAAAGGCTTCCCCAATGATCTGGCCCACGGTCTTGCGCGGATTCAGAGATGAGTACGGATCCTGGAAAATGATTTGCATGTTGCGCCGAAGCTTCCGCATCGATTTATCATCCAGCGCAAGAACGTTCCTGTTCTCAAAAAAGACGCTCCCGGCGGTCGGCTCTTCCAACCGCAGGATACAATTGCCCAAGGTGCTTTTGCCGCAGCCGGACTCACCCACCAGGCCCAGGGTCTCCCCCTTTCGCACGGTCAAATCGACCCCATCCACGGCCTTAACGGTGTCTGCCTTGCGGCCGAGAAACCCTTTGCCGATCTGAAAATATTTTTTCAGGCCTTCTATGATCAGAAGATTGTCATTCGGCATACAGCCAGCACCTCACCTGGTGGTCGGATCCCAAATTAACAATGAGGGGATCTTCCTTAAAACACCGTTCAAACCCCCGGATGCAACGGTCCTGGAAAGCACATCCGGGGGGAAGGTTCCGTAAGTTGGGGACAACTCCCGGGATGGTTTGAAGTATCCGATCCGGCGGTACCGGTTCGTCCAGTTTTGGAATAGAGGCCATTAGACCCAAAGTGTACGGATGTTTCGGTTCGGCAAACAGATCCACCACACGAGCTTGCTCCACAATCTTGCCAGCGTACATCACCGCTACCCGCTGAGCCATCTCGGCGACCACCCCGAGGTCATGGGTGATCAGCAGGATCGATGCCCCAAAGTCCAGTTTGAGTTGGTTCATCAGGTCAAGAATCTGAGACTGAATCGTGACGTCCAAAGCAGTGGTGGGTTCATCGGCAATGATCACATCGGGGTTGCAGGCCAAAGCCATAGCGATCATGACTCGCTGGCGCATCCCGCCGCTCATTTGATGGGGGTATTCGTTGATGCGTTTGGCCGGATCCGGGATGCCGACCTTTGCCAGTATTTTAACGGATCTCTGCAGAGCCTCCCGGTGGCGGATTCCCTGATGCAGTTGATAGGTCTCGGCAATCTGGTTTCCGATCTTGAAGACCGGGTTTAAGGAGGTCATGGGCTCCTGAAAAATCATGGAAATACGGTTTCCCCGAATATGGCGCATTTCCTCGTCCGTCAGTCCGGCCAGGTCATTATCCTCAAAAAAGATACGTCCTCGGACAATCCGGCCGGCCGGTTGTTGAACCAGTCGCATGATAGACAGGGCCGTCACACTCTTGCCGCAGCCGGACTCCCCCACCAGACCCAGGGTTTCACCCTCAGCTAGAGTCAGATCCAAACCATTGACGGCTTTGACGATGCCGTCCTCGGTGGAAAAGTAGGTGTGCAGGCCTTCTATGCGGAGCAATGGATTAACCATAATCAACCCCATTAACCGGCTCAAGAAGGGAGGAAGTCAAGACATAAATACGAAAGAAAGAATAGAAATTGATACGCCTGTGACTATGCGGTATTAGGGGACTTGACTTTAAGAGGCTTAAAATAATCTCTATAAAAGCCACGGTCGCGGGTTAATAACCGGTCACTTAGCGCCAGCGCATGTCCACCAACCAGAAAATCAGCAACAATACGGTCTCGAACCTTGTTTTTCTTTCTGAAGGTGGACCAACGTTTTGCTGCTTCCAATGTAGCTTCGAGCGTCATAGCAGAGTATTCAATTCCAATCCGACTCATAACATCCACAGCTTCTTTAATCCTGCTGCCGTAAGCCGTCACGACCTCGGCCCAAACCACTTCGCACGCAATAACGGAGCCATCTTGAAAGCAGCGCTTAAGCGCTGCTTTTGAAGCCGGCCCAAATATAGGATCAGGTTCGAGAATATCAATAATTATATTGGTATCGATTGCCGTAATCACAAATTGCCCCGAAGCTCCTGCATGATATCATCGGTTCGTCGACCACTTCCAAGGGTACCATAAAACTGATCGATCGTATCCATGGTCACAGCTTTAACGGCAACTATTTTGCCGTGATCTTCTTTGAATTCCAGAATAGTCCCGGGTCTAATGCCCAATCTATCTCGCAGGACCTTGGGGATTGTGACTTGCCCCCGATCCGCCACTTTTGCCTTCATTATTTCATTCTCCTTGTTGAGGATATATGAATTTTATGTAACGAATACATATTTGTCAAGTATGTATTGAAAATAGAATTTGGGGATTTTTAAAAGTCCGGCACGGGGAAGCGGCAACACGCAAGTTTATGTAGACAACCGGCTTTTTGAGTCTTAAGTTAGCAGGGCAATGTTAATCGATATTCTGCCTGGAAGATCCGAATTTTATGGATCTTCGGCTTAAACTGCATGATCCAAAATTTTTTACAGGAGGTTAAAAATGCAAAAAACATGGTCCTATACAAACTATGAGATCAAAGAAGGACTAAAACCGGGAAGCTCACAGTTTCGCTATTTTTTTAGCGTTTCCGAAAGGGGTGAGAAAAAATGCAATTATTGTGTTTGGATCGTAGATAATGCTCTGTCCCGCTTCGATCCAGCCAAAGATTTTAACTCAATTGTCTCTTCTCAGCTAGACACCTGGCATGCGTGGGTAAAGAAAAAAATCGATGCCGCAGATTTTAACAATCGAGCACTAAAAATTGAAATGACGGGCGAAAAAGAGATCGACCTGTCGGAAATGGCGGAACATGTTAGGATGGATTAGTGATCATACTTGATTCCGTTACAAAAAAATTTGGCGCCTTTGCCGCGGTCGATAATGTTTCATATTCGATTCAAAAGGGAGAGACTTTTGCATTGCTTGGACCCAACGGTGCCGGCAAGACGACCATCGTCCGGATGCTTCTCGATTTTATCAAACCCTCCTCGGGCAGCATTACAATCAATGGACGGCCTGCATCCGACCCGGAATCCCGTAGACATATCGGCTATGTGGCCGAACAGCACATGATTCCGCCGTATCTTTCCGGATTTGAATATCTGTCGCGACATGCTTCTTTAATCGGACTGTCCGGGAATGACGCCGCAAAGGAAGTTGACAGGGTGCTCAAGATCGTTGCCATGAAAGAACCGCAAAGAAAAAAATCCGCGACATACTCGAGAGGCATGCAACAGCGCATCGGTCTGGGGGCTGCCCTGTTGGGACAGCCATCATTGCTGATACTGGATGAACCCATCACGGGTCTCGATCCGATCGGCATCCGCGAAGTCAGAAAAATTCTTGAAAACCTCCATGGCAAGGGAGTGACCGTGATCTTAAACTCCCATCTGCTCTCAGAGGTGGAAAAAACATGCGAAACGGCAGCAATCCTGTACAAAGGAAAAATCCTCATCAAAGATACCATTACCTCAATCGTGAAGGATCACGAGACCCTTGAAGATGTTTTTGTCCGCTATATAGAGCACGAAAATGAATAACGTCATAAAAATTATGATCTATACCATGCGGGACCAGATGCGGCATAAGAGTTTTTATGTTCTCCTGGGTCTTTCGATTCTATTCATATTGATGATCCGCGGATGTTATGACGGCGGGTATACTGTCAATGGGAAAATGGTGGATACCGCTACGGTTGCCTGGCATGTTTCAAAAATAGTTTTCCATCTGATTGCCGCCGGGATGTTTCTGATGGTTTCCATGCTTTCCATGAAAATATTCAGCCGCGATCATGGGGATGGAAGCACCGTTTTGTTTCTTTCCAGATCTGTTTTCAGATGGCAATATGTTCTCGGCCGGGTCACCGGCACCTGGGCACTTTGCCTTGTTTTCATGTTTATACTTCACCTGACGATCTTTTTGACGGTCTGGGTAAAAACGGGAACCGTCATTTCGGGATACTTGACCGCCTCTTTGGTGTGTTCAATCAACCTCCTTTTTGTGATTGCATGCGTCTGCTTCTTATCTCTTTTTATGCCGGATTTTATCAGTGCGCTTTTTACCATGGGAATTTTATTCGTTGGTTTTATTTCCGATGGTGGTTATCAGATTATCAATAGTGACATCGTAAGATCCGCTGTCCCTTCCTCAACCAATTGGGGGCCTGCCTTATGGAGGGTTGTATACCCCAAGGTTTTTATGTTGCAGGCCTATGCAGATGCAATCATCAGCAGAAGCGAATTTCATAATATGGGACCCGTCCATCCCCTGCTAAATCTTTCCCTTTTTATCCTTTTAATAATGATATTAATGTTGGTCTGTTTTAATCGAAAAGAGATTGGATAGGATTCAAAATGACTAGGCCTTGGCGGATAGTTGACAGGATTGATACCGATGCGGGGCTTCTCGATCTTCGGCAGCGGGGCGAGACGGATTTTCTGATAACCATTGATAGTCGGGTGCTGATGAACTCCTCGGCCAACAGGTCCGAGATCGTTTTGGCGGAGCTGGCGTGTGCGTCCCTGAAGAATAAAAAGAATCCCAGGCTGCTGGTGGGTGGCCTGGGCATGGGTTTCACCCTGAAGGCGGCCATTGATAATCTCCCGGCTGATGCCGAGGTCGTGGTGGCTGAACTGAACCCGATCGTGGTCGAATGGTGCCGGGGGCCGATTGCCCATTTTAGCGGTGGGGCAGTTGACGACCCGCGGGTCAACGTTGTAATAGATGATGTGGCCGCGGTCATCCGTTTTGCGGCAATGAAGGGCAAAGGAGCTCGCTTTGATGCCATAATTCTTGACCTGTACGAAGGCCCCTATGAGGGGGATCAGGGCAGGGGAAAGTATCTGTACGGCGATATGGCACTGGCGTTAGGCCGTTCCGCCTTGACGGCCGGCGGGGTGTTCGCTGTCTGGTCCGAAGATCCGGACAGGGCCTTTGAAAAGCGCTTGAAAGCTGCCGGGTTCTACGTCAACCGGCAACGCCCGGGCCGGGGCGGACGCCGACATGTGGTTTATATCGCCAGAAAAACGCCCGGTTAATACAAAGATCAGGGCCTGAACCCATTTTTACACTAACCCTCAACTAAAAGGTTGCCATGACAAAAACCCCAATGCCCTGTTTCTCCAACAGAGAGATGGAGTTTTAATTCTTTAACGAAGAAACAATAAAAGGAGAAACCGCTATGGCTACCGTTCAGCAGTTTTGTGAGACCATCGATGTCAGCCTGTCAACCGGACCGGATCTGATAGATATCACCGACAAGCTGTCGGCCTGTGTCTCGCGCTCCCACACCATCGACGGCACTGTATCGGCTTTCATGGTGGGTTCCACCGGTTCGCTGACAACCATCGAGCACGAACCGGGCGTTGTGGCCGATCTCAAGCAGGCAATCAGCCGCCTGGTACCGCCCGATCTGACCTATGCCCACGAACTGGCCTGGCATGACGGCAACGGCCACAGCCATGTCCAGGCCGCCCTGCTGGGCCCGTCCATCACCCTGCCCATCCGCGCGGGAAAACTGAGGTTGGGCACCTGGCAGCAGGTCGTGGCTATCAACCACGACAATGGTCCGCGCAAAAGAAGTATCGAGGTTACGATAATCGGGGTTGTCTGACATGACCCATAAGCGCTAACTTATTTTTAAGCCGGGAAACAGTGGAAGGTTCGCTGAAAAAAAATGAACATCGAACGTCCAACATCGAATGTTGAATGGGAAAATATTAAGAAACAGACTTATGATTTAAAATAAAGGCTGCTGGAGTGTTCGGTGAGAATCATAAAGAATGATATTTTAGAGCAGGGAAACAAGCAAATAATATTTTTATTGATTCAATCGATGCGTGGCGCATGAGTTCTTGGACGGTTTTTTCACCATGGCCCTTCATGGCAAGATATGAACCATAGGTATGTCGCAGATCGTGAAAACGGATGTGGTCTGGGAGTTTTGCTTTACGGATGTACTTTTTGAATTTATGCGTCACAAAATCTTTTGTCATTGGCCGGAACACGGTAGCACGGTCTTTAGCCCGTGCCGCACAGCGTCTAAGGATCGCTCGGGAGTTCTTATTTATTGGAATCCGATCTTCCTTTTTATTCTTCTGGTGTGAATTAGCATAGGCAATCACAATGATCTTAAAAAAACACTGTGCTGAAATTTAAAATAATCGACTGTAATCGGGTATAACTGGGTCTATAAAATCCCCTAAAAGTTTACGCAAATCAAATTTATCGGACCCTGGCAACACCGGCGGCCTATGAAAATTGGCGATTTTGCACCCTATGGTGAGCGTGTGAATTTAAAAAAGTGTCTCAAAAAGGCGCCGGCATTAAATTTGAAATTTCTTCCAAATGGACGGTAACCGGCTGCTGGCCGTCATAATTGTATTTTATTATTTTTCTGCCGGCCAGAATTGGAGCAATTCGGAGAAATATTGTAAAAATAGATGAGAATCTTAATTCAGATAAAATGTAATGGCGATCTTACCTGGCTCAACTTAAAGCATGAGTCGAAGGGGGGTGAAAGGGGCAGGGAAAAAAGAAGGGGGAGCTTTACCGGATAACACCAACTTGCACCCCCCTCTCTTAGAGCCTCCCGCAGCCTCTTGAGGAACATGAAGGAAGCATTGAAGGGGACAACCTTGCACTTTCGTATAGGTGCGATAGGCTCAACACGGCATCCTGGCTTTCATCACAGCCAAAGGGTGAGCTGTTGAGATTTTAGGCCGTCCAATCTCTTTAATTCAAACTGAATTATTTTAGAGCGTCGCTAATCTAAGGATAAGTATTCCCTCTGTCAAGCCCTTTTTATTTTAATTTAGCCTAATATAAATGTCAGAACGATGGCGGTAAATACCAGACACCACGGCAATTCAGCGCGCCTTCTGTATTCCGTTAAATCACAAGGGTTTATCTTTCCATTTGTCCTCATCCAAGCCCCAGGCTGATTATAGCACTGGAGGGTGGATGGATTCTATTCTCGCTGCTTTGCTCGTTCGAGAATCTCCAGTCTTGGGTTTGTAGCTTGGCATCTCAAAAAGCATATATTTCCAAGACTTTAGGCCGCCATGAAGGTTTATGTTAGGACCTGGCTAGCAGCCCTCATGCCATCAAGTTTCGCCTTGGAAAGGGATGCAACAAGCATGTCCTGGGCCTTCGTGCGCTTTTTCTCCAGTGTTTTCAATGATATAACTGCCATTTACCTTAATTATTCAAGTGTTGCACCCGTGATGTCAAAAAGTCAGTTAATAAAACACGCTGGCGCCTACAACGACAAAGCCTCGCTTGGCTGCGGACTGGATAATCTCGGAGGCCTCCTGGGGTACAACACCAGCCGCAACACCCTCATCCTTCAGCAATAAAATTTCAACCTCTTTTCTAACCTCGTCGACCAGGCGTGCCTGGGGGGCTATTTTTCCCGCTTGGCCTTAGCTGTGATCGCCTGCCTCAATGGGCCATAGCTCCGGCCGATGTCGGAAACTGATAGCTGTCCGGCTAACCATTCAGCCTTAATTTGATTCCAAACCATGGCATCATATCCACCGTTGCCGTAACCAGCATTGCATTGCCTGTATTTCCTTTCTTAATAGATGCCACCAGATCCGTCGAGGCCGGCATTAGAAAGCCTGTAGTACATAGATTGGTCCAGGATACACGATACAGACCAGTTCCATCCTGTATTTTTACCACAAAAACCGCACATTCCAATTGGCCGGAACTCCAAGGTCCCAATTGGGATGAAGCCCTTAAATTCACAACAATTCTACTTTTGGATTATGTGAAATCAAATTTCGAGTATCAGTTCGAAATCAAGGGTCGGGATCTGTATCAAAGGCAGGAGAAAAAAAAGAGACCCCCATGGCCCGACTAAAATTGATCATCCTTCGGTGGTCAAAATTAGAATTGCTGTTAAATTCATCTAACGCTTTTGGAACACCATGCTGTAGTGTTTTAACAGGACACCCCTCGGGCTCTCCTTGTGTACCATTTCGAAGTGTTTTAATTGAAAATATCGTGCTATATCTTCCACGGTACAGACGCGCAAATTCTTGGTGATACCTTTGAGGACCCTTGATGTGAAATTTGAAAATGAAATGTCATTAACTATGCAGAAGCCGTTTGGTTTGATAACCCGAGTGATTTCTCCTAAAACGCTCTGCCAGGAACGAATGTGATGTAGAACCTTGAATGAGAGAATCATATCAAACTCGGTATTTCCAAAGGGCAAGCTTGTGGCATCGGCGTTAGAGAATCGCAGTTTTTCACCTGACCCATGGGATTTTATTGCCTGTTCGATCTGCTCGGGATCCACATCCGTTCCCACAAGGCTGAGGTCGTGCTTGTTGACCAGGTAGGCGGAGAGCGAACCCGTTCCACAGCCAATTTCCAGCACCCTGGAAATGCTCCCCAATTCGATGTAATTGAGTAGGTGTTCCAGGATTTTTATGTTGCTCCGGGCATGTTTTTCACTGTTCACAAACCATTTTTCTATTTTCATCATTTTCATTTTTTTGACTTTTCAGTTTTCTACGACAAGAATATTTTATCAGTTGTTAAGAAGTTCCTTTTAGGGAGCAGATAAAGAGATTGCGATTAATTGTGTTCGGGTTACGGTGAATACAGGTAACAGAATTTGATATCACAACTTTTTTAACGGTCCTATTATTATCGATTCGCTGGAGATGTTATCTGCAATTATAAAAGGATACTTTTATTACCGATAAATAGCCATCGGTGGTTTTTATATAGAAATTATATTTGAATAATTTTTTATTAATTTATCCGACTTTTCTAACTTGCTTGGTCAATCCTGCATTTTTATGATAACTGATGTTATGTCATCCTCTATTTTCACCTCACCTATAAATTTATCCAAGATGTCAAAAATTGCATCAATAATTTGCGTTGCGTCTGAAGAAGCGTTTTGTCGAATTGCATTTAGGATTGGCTCTTTGCCTAACATTTCTCCCTTTTTGTTTCGTGCCTCCCAGATTCCGTCTGTACTGAGAAAAATGATTTGCCCTTTTGAAAAATCAGTTTTCTTATTATCCTCATATATCCATTCGGCATCCACACCAAGTGCTATTCCCGATCCGCTCAGTTCATTGAATGAGTCTGAACTAGGATCATAAAGCATGGCGGGGTCATGTCCTGCCCGCACCCATTCGAGTTGTCTCGTTGCAGTGTCAAGAGCCAAAAAAAACATGGTCATAAATTGCCCGGAATCTTCAACATCTTTTACGAGCTGACGATTCACATCAGAAATGATCTTGGCGGTGCTGCCCGGTAAAGATGCCCGCTGCCGCAAAGAAGAACGAACAGTGGCCATTAGCAAGGCAGAGGAAATACCATGTCCGGAAACATCGCCAATAGCCACCCCAATTTTCTGCTTATCAGTATCTTCAATGGATATAAAATCATAATAATCCCCACCGGTTTCATCACAGTAGACACTTTTGCCTGCTATGTCGAATCCATTAACTTTCAGATTACTTTTTGGAAGAAGATTCTGTTGAACTTCCTTGGCCAAATTAAGAGACTGCTGCATTCTTTCCCGTTCAATCAGGCCTTTGGTCATTTCATTGATTGCATCACCTGTATACCCAATTTCATCATTGGAAAAAACCTGCACTCGTTTGTCAAAGCGACCGTTTCTTATTCTACGAAGAGTGTGAATAATGTCCCGGAAAGGGATGCTCAGGTTGCGACTCACCAAGATAGTCAGACAAATCCCCACCCCGATAAAAATCAATGCACTATTATTGATCGCCGATTGTAACTTTGCAAGCGATAGGGCAGGTTCGTGTTGACTTCCCGCGAATCTGTTCAGAATCAGGATTATGCTGATCAGGGGAATCAGGTTACATGCAAAGAGTAGGGCTACCAGGCGGGTTCGGATTCTAATCCGCAGCGTTTTCGGAATGGCAGAAAGACCGCCGTCTGGAAAGAAATACGGCGCCAGCTTCTTTTGCAACAAGTGTTCGAGGAAAAAAAAAGCGACGGTGACGGTGATCAGGCCGATACT
The DNA here is from genome assembly GCA_963765595.1 of uncultured delta proteobacterium. GTDB lineage: Bacteria > Desulfobacterota > Desulfobacteria > Desulfobacterales > JAFDCJ01 > JAFDCJ01. The sequence continues at coordinate 77,732 of CAVXXE010000133.1, read as the reverse complement.
CAGGCCGTTATACAAGCTGCGTTGAACCAGTTGTGATCCAGAATCATAAGCCCAATGAATCGTAGACCAAACAATTGCCCACAGGACCCAGATACTAAAATCCAATGCGATTAAAACAAATGGCTCGTTTAGCAACCGCTGACGAGCTTTTAATTTAAGATCCTCAGATATGGATTTGCGCCTGGACAGGGCATTTAGGTAATGGCGGATAGGTTTTTCATAGAGCAATGTCATCACAATAACGAAAGAAAATGCAAATGGATCAAAAAGCGCATCAGTCCAATAGATGATAGGATTGTCAAATAACTCTTTGGGAAACGGTTCAGCTCTGTACATCAAAGCGAATGCCAAAAAAACACCGATGAAGTTGGCAATAGCGTTAGCAACGAGCATTTCGTTTTTGAGGTGGAAAAGTTTTAATTTTTTCATGATCCGTTCTCCTCTAAACGGAGGATTTAAAACCAGTAAAAAGGAAGGAACTGTTATATAATTTAACGTCTCGGAATTTCTATAATATATTGAAATCATGCAGCTTTTAACGACACTGGTTTTGTGCCGCCTACATGGAATGATGGAATGTTGGAATCATGGAATAATGGTCAAAAACGCATAACTTCAGTGTTTGGATCAAGGTTTCTTGTGCGCCTCCGGCGCATTGGGATCAATTTTCACTGTTTCTCCATGAATGCTCATATAAGTACCCGGGATGACCACCCCTTCGTGGCAATCATGGCATTCCCAGACAAATGGTTGTCCCTTTTTGATGTCGAAAAACTTTTCAAAGCGCAAGATACGACGTCGTGGCCTCCGGCTCGCCTATGAGAAAGTAAGTCAAGCAAAAACATTCCACCCTTAGCAAAAAAATGTTTTTTTTCTTGCTTACGGTCTCCGGACTTGGCCTATTTGATGCCGTATTTTGAAACCTCATTTTTTCCAATCTTAACGGATCTTGCTTTATCTTAAGGCTATAAAAAGGCTATTTCAGTACTCCTTACCCGCCTATCTGAGCTCTCTATCCACAACCGATAATATTTCCTGCCATGGAATGGGCTACGATAAATTCCAGGAGTAGAGGGGGGGCTAATCGTAGAGCTGAACGATCACCTGCCAGAGCAGGTGTGTTACGAGCCGGACTTGAGCTCTCTCCCCTCACCTATAAGACCGTTGTCCACTTTTAATGAGATTGCTTTTAAATACGATACTTATAGGCTTGATGTGCCTTCCTTAGCGCCTTTTACATGATTCCTCCTGTAAGGTTGGTATCTCTTGCCACTTTTAAAAACCCCGAGGCTTAAAATCGCTAATCTACGACAGGCTTTCTGTCTTGCGTTATGTTGCGCATAGCCATCTTGGATGAGAGAATTATAGTAATCATTAATTGGATTATTGCCTCCGATAGCAGCCAACACCCCTGACTTATAAACACTTTTTAACTGCCTTGAGTATCTGGGATTCCTTTTGCCGTAGCTTCGCCCTCCGCTTATCTTTGCCAGCTTGATCAGCCCCGTGTAACTCAGGTAATGCCCCTTATCAGGAAATCTATAAGGAGTGACGACACGGGCAACGATCTTTACCGCGTTGATAACACCAATACCTGGCAAACTCTTTTGATGTTTTATCTCAGAGTAACTCCGGGCAAGCTTGGTAAATTGCATCTCATAACCTTGCTTATCTTTCTCGTAGGCTTCGATTTGCCTATCCAAACATTCCAGTACAAATTGCTCGCCTTGGCCGCCGAATCTACTGCCTATTTTCTCGTTGCCACTTTTGCCACAAATCCTTAACAATGAATATCGTTGATTTTTTAACCGAACCCCGGCTTTGATCAGATCTTCATAACCACTAACAATTCGACGTAAATACAAAAACTTATCAGTAGAATGATAGACTTCCTTTATCAGCCCGGCTTTCAAAAGTTGTACCAATTTGCTGGCATCGATCTTATCTGTTTTGGCGCCCTCATTCAAAAGCTTGTTTCGGTTGGGATCACAGATTATTATCCTGTCCACATATTCTCTCAACTCGGTATACAACCACTGTGAAGTGGTCGTTTCTTCTATTGTTAATATTTTGGTTCCTCTAAGATTTTTCAAATAGGCCTGCAGATCTTCAATATCCGAATCAACATCAATCACCGTAATCTTATTCGATTTTTTTGTCATACGTGCAATAGCCATATTTTTAATGGACCAATCTATTGCAATATAATGATCATAAATGCTATCTTTCATTTGGGTCTCCTTTCTTTGTGTTAATTTTTTTTCTTTATCCGCTAACTGATTAACACAGTTGAGGTATTTCCTCAAAGGAGACCTTCTTTCTCATTTTATCGTAGAGCCTACGGCTCGGAGAGGATACGCCATGTTTGATTACAAAAGGTGCATTGGCAACGGACACGTTTAAAAGGGTTGAACATGATGCCTATCCTGGTCGTAATAAGGCCGCGGCAATAGTAGCGTCTTTGCCGGCTTTTACAAACAGACCTTGAAGTTGGTTCCAATTACCAAAGAAACAACCCACAAATGTTAGCGGTTTATTACAGTTTGGGCACTGTAACGGGTTAATGCCGGTATAGTCGCTGTGACGTTCGGCCCATAAAGGCTTTTTATTTTCACTGCAATCATCAGATTCCGGTAGGCTCAAGGCTGCACGTGCTTGGGCTAAGTACTGCTTTTTCCATCGATTAGAAAATAAGCCGGCATAGCGAATCATAGGAAAGTGCTTATCAGCAATGTGGCGAATAAGACGACCAATAAAGGTGTAAACCTTCAATGTCATGTAACTGGTCTTTGCGCCGTTGGCATAATCTTTATAGCTAAAGCGAACGATTTTGCCATCATAGTAAACGATTCGATACTCGGCCATGACGGCTCTTTTTGTATACCTACCAATGTATTGAATACTGAAACGCGGATCGACAAGCGAAGCACCGATATATGCATACCAGGTTAATGACCAAAGCTTATTGAGCATCGCCGCAAAAAAAGGATATTGTTTAAGGAAATCTTTGGATTTTGGCCTCCGGCCGTAGAGCCTACGGCTCGGAGAGAAAACGCCATTGGCCCTCACGATGGGCTCTTTTCATGCGGGTGGTAACCTGATACTTCCATCGCTTTTTTAGCCCCCCGTGGTACATGAGAAATTTGGGGTCAGTTTCAATCCAGCGTTTGCCGTCAAGACTCAGGCCGCCAGCTGTGACAATCAGATGAATATGAGGATGCCATTTCATGTCGGCGCCAAAGGTATGAAGGACAATGAGGATGCCCATGCGCATGCCCTTGATGTCGCGCGCCCATTGTTGTATCGACTCAGTGGCGGCGTGAACTAAAAGATTCAGACCTGCTCTGCGATTCATTATGATGACAATACGCAGTTGCCATGGAATCGCCATAATCAAATGGTGATAAGGCACATCTAAAAGTGCATTGAGCACTTGATTGGCCCAAACATCGGTGGCGTGTTTGCCACAAGTGGGACAGAAACGACTCTTGCAGGAATGAGCAATCAGTTCGACATGCCCGCAACCTTTACACTGATAGATATGGCAACCCAAAACGGGTGTACGGCAAGCCAAGACCTTGCGGACATTTTCAAAAACAACCGGTCTGATCCACCGTTTGTATTGAGCTACGAATTGGAGCCAATGCACAGCAAGTATGGCCGTAATATGATAACGGATATGAGTTGCGGGGCGCAGCATAATCTTTACTTAGAATGAAAGTTATCTTCCCACTTTTTATCGGTTTGCTTTTTTTGAAGAGATTCAATCAGTTTAAGTAACGCATTTTCAACCTTATAATGCAGCTGGTCCAAGCGTTCGTAGTCATCGGCTGTTATTTGCTCGGCTTGCTTGCAACTGGTATAGCAAGAATGAAATTCGCCGCAGGAACCAAGCGCAATATTTAGATAATTCAGGTATTCTTTCAAACTGCGACGACAATAACCTTCTGAAATGTTTCGCGAGATGCTGTGTGCAGCGTCAATACTATTGCCGGCCACTTTCTTTAGTTCGAATGGAAAGTTGGCAAATATTTTACAGGTTAAGACATAGAGGGAAACAGCATCTTGCCCTCCGGGGCGTAGGACCTACGGGCCGGAGGCCAGACTCGGAGTTTTTTAAATCCTCTGTTGATGTTTTTTCGATCCATGGTTTGTTTATCCCATGAACCGTATTATTTTTCAACCAGATGGAACACCAATGGTCCCAATATTCTCTCCGAGGCGTAGGCTCTACGAGGCACTCTACGAGCCGGAGGCCATCATTCCATTGTTCCATTATTCCAATTGTGAGCGAAGCGAACTAAGTTCTAAATATGTAAACCTACTCCGAATCCCTGCAGCAAACATCCATGCGATCGTATCAATCCGCATTGTCGGGGTACTTGAGCAGACCCATTGGAAAATAAGCGGCAAAAACGGGGCTGCAGAAATCCTTGGGCTCAATCGCAGCACGCTACGCGCCCGCATGCGGAAATTGGGTATTCACCAGCCATAAGCATGCAAAGTTTATTTTTTACAGCTTGCCTCAAATCATAACACCTTCAATTCATATCCTCGCACGCAAAAAACCCCGCACCGCATCGAAGATCCGAAAAATTATGGTCATATATGACCACTGGTCATATGTAACCATAATTTTTTGTTCAGTCTTATCCCTCTTGGCAGTCGCGCATATATAAATTTACGATGATAAATCAATATGTTGAGTTCAATATCGTTAAACTTTTCCAATCTGGCATGGAATTTGATGATACAATTTTAGACGGTTTAAATTTGTTTGAATACGGTTCTGGGCAAAGAGACCGTCGATTTACATCAAGTCAGGGGCTTTGCTCCGATTGGAATGATGGAATATTGGAATAATGGAAAGGGGGCTTCCGTGATCATTGTCAGGATAGCCATGCATGCACGTCCCGAAAAGCGAAAAGAGGTCATGCAAACGCTTCTTTCAATGGCTGAGTCCACGGGAAAGGAGCGGGGTTGTCTGAGCCATCACGTATTACGGGATATCGAAGAGGAGAACGTTTTCAGCCTGATCGATGAATGGGAAACCCGCGAAGATCTGGACCGGCACATAAGGTCGGCCAAATTCGGTGTTTTGCTTGGAACAAAGAGCCTATTGTGCGAACCCCCGGTCATTGAAATCCACACGGTTTCCAATTCGGAAAGAATGCCTGCCGTTAACGCTGCAAGGGATAAAAGAACCTAATTGCCTACACAGATGTGCAGGTGCAGAAAGGAGTCTCACGTTATGAACGTTCTCCTGATTTACCCAAGATTTCCGGATACTTTTTGGTCTTTCACGTACGCTTTGAGTTTCATCGGAAAGAAAGCGGCCTTCCCGCCGCTTGGCCTGCTCACCGTCGCGACCCTCTTACCCGAGCAATGGCCCAAGCGCCTCGTGGACGTAAATGTGGACAGTCTTACGGATAAAGACCTTTTATGGGCGGATATGGCATTTATCGGAGGCATGGCGGTTCAGCGCAAATCGGCCAAACAAATCATCGCCCGTTGTAACGCTTTGAATTTAAAAGTCGTCGCCGGGGGGCCACTTTTTACTTCTGAACCCGATGAATTCAAGCAGGTGGATCATCTCGTGCTCGACGAAGCGGAACTCACCCTGCCGGCCTTTTTGTCGGACTTGCACAATGGACAACCAAAAAAGGTCTACCGGGCTTCGGGTTTCTGCGATCTGAGCGACACCCCGCCTCCCTCGTGGGATCTTGTAAAAATGAAAAAATACGCGTCCATGAACATTCAGTTTTCCAGGGGATGCCCGTTCAACTGCGAATTTTGCAATGTGACGGCTTTATTCGGTCACCGGTCGCGCTTAAAAACACCGCGGCAAATTATCTCGGAACTGGACCGTATTTATGCCTCCGGCTGGCGCGGCAGTATATTTTTTGTTGACGACAATTTTATTGGCAATAAGGGCTACCTGAAAACACATTTACTTCCCGCCCTGATCGAATGGCGCCAAGATAAAAAGGGATGTGTTTTTTTCACGGAAGCCTCCATCAATCTCGCCGATGACCCTGAACTCCTGGACATGATGGTAACGGCCGGATTCGATTCCGTTTTTATCGGCATCGAGTCGCCCGATGAGGTCAGCCTTACCGAATGTCATAAAACCCAGAATAAAAACCGGGATCTCCTTGAAAGTGTCAAGATTATCCACCGTTCAGGGATACAGGTGATGGGCGGCTTTATTGTGGGCTTTGACAGCGATATGCCTTCTATTTTCCAGCGGCAGATCGATTTCATTCAGAAGAGCGGAATCGTAACCGCAATGGTTGGAATGCTCCAGGCTCCTCCGGGAACCCGTCTCTTTGACCGGCTTCAACGGGAAAGTCGGGTGGTCGATACCTTTTCCGGCGATAATGTTGACGGCACAACCAATATTATTCCCCGAATGGGCGTAGACAGGCTTTTGGACGGGTATCAATCGATTATGAAACAGATTTATTCTCCTAAAAACTACTACCGGCGGGTCAGAACGTTGCTGAAGGAGCTGAAGGCGCCTGAAATCATCCAGCCGCTGAATATTCAGCGGTTCCTTTCATTTTTTCGTTCCGCTTTCCGGCTCGGGGTTTTGGGCCAGGAGCGTTTTCATTACTGGCAACTGATGCTCTGGACCCTTTTCCGCAAGCCCAGACAGATACCAGTGGCAATAACTTTATCAATATACGGTTACCATTACCGTAGAATATGCGAATTATATATTCTTTAAGTCGGGCTGCATTCGGATCGCTTGCAAAAATGAAGGGATCACCGGAAAAAATGCAAAGGAAACATGATGCCAAATAACGTAGAGTCCAGGAATATCGAGCAATTACTGGCTGAGGCCGATGAACTCATCCAACAGATTAATTCCGATGCCATCAACGACATGCAAGAAGAGCATCGCCTGAAGTTTGAAAAACACGCTCAAAACTTGAAAAAAATTAAATCCGAGGTTCAAGGCAAGATCGAGAAGAAAATAAACTCCGGCGCCGAGGGTATGCACAAGGCGATCTTAGATATTGTGAAAGCCATGCGGGACCTGACAAAATATCTTTCCTGATTTCCGCCAAACGTCCTGGTATAAAAGTCGGACGCTCAATCAAATTTCAAAAATGATACGGTTTTACCGCCGTGGGTCATTCGGGCGTCTAATTGAGGTGCCTTGAATTCTAATCAAGCATGGTACGTCATCGCAGAAAAAAATAGGAAAATGGCGAATTGATCGCCGGGAAGAATATAAAATATGGAAAAAATGAATGCCGTGCAACCGTTGTTTCCCCATTTGCCGGAACGTCTTGCCGGCCTGGAGGAGCTGGCGGAAAATCTCTGGTGGAGCTGGAATCCGGGCGCACGAATGCTCTTCAAGACCCTCGACCGACAGGCCTGGAAGGAAAGCGGCCACAACCCCGACAAGATGCTCAGAGAGTTTCCCCGCGAGCTTCTGGAAAAGGCGGGCGCCGATGCCGACTACATTAGCAGGTACGATGATGTGATGGATGTGTTCCGCAATTACATGCAACAAAAAGAGTGCGATCTGCTGGCACCTTTTTCGTGGGACCACAAGTATGCCGTGGCCTATTTTTCCGCCGAATACGGTCTCCATCACTCCTTGCCCTTTTATGCCGGTGGATTGGGATTTTTGGCGGGAGATTACCTAAAAGAATGCAGTGACTTATACCTCCCGCTGGTGGCTGTGGGTTTTATGTATCCGGAAGGCTATTTTCGGCAACAGATCCGGGATGACGGGTGGCAGGAGAATCTCGTCGAGTCCATCAACCGCGAGGCCGCCCCTATTTCCAAAGTGATGGGCAAGGATAGACGGCAACTCGTCGTTAAGGTGCCCCTGACCGATCCCCCTATCCATGTCGCGGTGTGGAAGGTCGCCGTCGGGCGTGTTCCCCTGTATCTGATGGACACGGATGTCGAGATCAACGATCCCTGGAACAGAGGCATCACCGCCCGGCTCTACATCGGCGATCTTGAGCAACGCCTGCGCCAGGAAATCGTCTTAGGGCTCGGTGGCGCCGAGGTTCTCAAAACTTTAGGGATCGATCATTACCTCTTGCACTTAAACGAGGGCCATGCCGCCTTCGCTCTTTTGGAACGTATCCGTGCAACGGTATCAACGGGCGAGGATTTTGCAGCGGCCTGCGAAAAAAATATAAATACCACGATCTTCACAACCCACACCCCCGTTTCAGCGGGTCACGATGTTTTTCCCTTTCAATTGATCGAAAAGTATTTTCATTCCTACTGGCCCGACCTGGGTCTTGATCGCGACGCGTTTTTCCAATTAGGAATCTATCCGGAAAAACCGGGTGCCGGATTCAACATGACAGCATTTGCGCTAAGGTTATCCGGCTATAGGAATGCTGTGAGCAAACGGCACGCTCAAGTCTCCAGAGAGATGTGGCGGAGCCTCTGGCCCGACGTACCGGAAGATCAGGTCCCCATCGATTACGTCACCAACGGCGTCCACGTGCCCACCTGGATCGAACCGAAAATCAAACTCTTGCTGGACAAATACCTCGGGGCCGATTGGCTGGATAAGCATGACGATCCGGCCATCTGGCAGCTTCTCGACAACGTCCCGGACACCGAGTTGTGGCAAACGCACCACTGGCTCAAGGTAAAACTGATCGATGCCATCCGGGAGCGTACACGCCAACGTTGGGCCAACGGGGATGCCAGCGCATCCATCATGCTTGCCGGGGGCGCTTTTCTGGAGCCTTCGGTTCTTACGCTCGGCTTTGCCCGCCGGTTTGCCACTTACAAAAGGGCCCTGTTGATCTTCCAGGATCTGGAGCGTCTTAAAAAACATTTCAAGGACCGCTGGCGCCCCATCCAGATCATCTTTGCCGGCAAAGCCCACCCCGCAGACGATCCCGGCAAACGGCTATTGCAGAACCTGATCAACCTGGCCCGTGATCCGCAGCTTGGGGGCAGAATTGCCTTTCTAGAGGATTATGGCGAACAATTGGCCCAGTACCTGGTGCACGGGGTGGATATATGGCTGAACAATCCGCTGCCACCTTTCGAGGCCTGCGGAACGAGTGGCATGAAGGCCGGACTGAACGGTGTCCCCCACTTAAGCATATTAGACGGTTGGTGGGTGGAGGGTTTCAACGGGAAAAACGGTTGGGCAGTGGAACATGACGGAAGTTCTGGGAGCCCGGATGGCAGCGATGCCGAAAAGATTTACCGTATCCTGGAAGATGAGATCATACCACTTTATTATAAAACGTCTGAAAGCGGCGTTCCGCAAGATTGGGTCAAGGCGATGAAGGCGGCAATGAAAAGTAATGCCGCCCGGTTTTCCGCTCGCAGAATGGTTAAAGAATACATCGAGAAGTTCTATTCGAAAGGCATGCGTTGAAAAAGTTAAAAAAGAAGCGCTAAATTGGAGAATAACATACTTGAGGTAGAAAGCCGGATTGATTATGCACCCTATGAAAAACTCAATCCTGTATATACTGAGTAAAACATAGGCAATTATGCACGAAGTTTTACTGTCTCCAATGCGGTCGATACCAGTAATATCGAGGCTGTTCTTAAAGAGGGCGTCCTATCCCTGACGTTGCTCAAGGCGCCTGAAGCAAAACCGAGGCAAATACCTGTTAAATAAAGATCCGGGTCCAGAGGGTCCGGCTTTGATCCACCTCGGAGGGGTATGCTATAACCCCAGCGCAATAGTGGAATGATGGCATATGCTCACGGCACAGCCAATTTTCTCTGACCAGACCCAGAGGACCAGGTTTTCAATGCTAGAATCAATTACTCAGTAGGAACGTGCTGTGTTTGCTCCAGCGTACCAGCGTTCCTACTAAAATTAGTTTCCTCAAACTCTCTCTTATTGACCGATAACAAAGCCGGAAAGGCAAGCGCGTAGTTAGTAGATGCAGGACAATTTGAATTTACAAAAACGAGGAGAACGATGGGCCAATCCAATCTGAACCGCATCTTTAAACCGCGCCATGTTGCGGTGGTGGGCGCCAGCGAAAAAGCGGGAACCATCGGCAACGCGCTGATGAGAAATCTTATTGACGGCGGGTTTCCCGGAATGTTGCTGCCGGTAAATCCCAAGTATAAAGCCATCCACGGGCATGAATCCTTCGAATCGGTTTCCGCTCTAAAGACGGGTGTGGACCTGGCGGTTATCGCCACGCCGATTCATAGCGTTGTCATTTGTCAGAACTGCGGCAGACATCCGAAACATAAAAGAAATCATCAACCAGGAAAACAAGAATACGCCAGTCATCGCCAAAATAATAAAAGAGGATGATGGTCAAACAGCACCTGAAGCCGGCCAAGGAGGTCCAGTGATGGAGCTTCGATACCAGGACCTAAAATCGGCAGCGTACATCGATGCCATCATCCACTTTGCCGAAACGCTGCTTGGTATTCGCCTCAAGAACGTCAAAAAATATCGGTATAGTTCCCAATGCCCATTCCACGCTGACACCAAAGAAAGTTTGATGGTGTATGTCAATAAAAAGGATGAGGTCAGGTTCCACTGTTTCGGTGCATGTAAGGGAGATTGGGACATTTACGACGTGATAATGCTGCGGCAGAAAAACCGGTTCCAACAAGCACAGCAGGTTTGGGCTGAGCATCTGGGTGTCAAGGATTTCAAGTCTTATGATGGCAGCAGCCCCTGTATTCCTGAACCTGACGAAACACCGGAGCCCGATGATACGGTTGGTTTTGTCGAACCAAAGAAAATTGATGAAAGGATTGTTGCCGCCCTGGATGATGCTGCCAACTTCTACAATGACCTTTTGATGTCAAATGAAGACCGGTTCAAGCACATTTGGGATTATCTTGCCCGCCGGGGCGTCGAAAAAGACACCATACGCAAGTTCAACATCGGCTACAGCCCGCCATACAGCGATGATCAGCACCAAGGCAGGGCGCTTATAGCCAGATTCTTCCCACGCTTTGAAATGGATTATGGAGTTTTCAATGCGTTTTTAGATGGTGGATTGGTCAGGTTGTTGAACGATGAAACCGTGAGGGGATACGGATACTATTGTCGGCAGATCGATTTCACACGGAAAGATCAGTTTTCAAGAAATTACAGTGATTATTTAGCCGGACGGATTGTGTTCCCAATTTATGATGCCGATGCCTCTCCAACCGGATTTGTCGGCAGACGCCCGGACGATAGGGGCGTTCGTTGGCTCAAACAACAGACCAGAGAAATTGCTCTGACTACCAAGAGCCGGCTTTATGGCATGAACAAGGCAAGGCGGTATATCCGGAAGTACCGGACGATCATACTCGTGGAGGGCATCTTTGATTATTTTGCCTTCTACAACCTGCTCCAAGACCAGGACAAGCCGGTGGTGGTTTCGACATTGGGTTCCAATCTCACCCCCGAGGCGGGGAGCATTCTCAAAGGCCTTGATGTTGAGCACTTCATTGTCGCATACAACTGGGACGCGGTAGGCAGAAACGGCATCGAACGGATTGCGGCCAAATTGGGCGGGTGGGTCTATTACCTTGGCAGTCTGGCAGAAGGTCAGGACCCCTACGATATGTTGAAACCGGTGGTCAACGCCATCAGCGGATTTTCCCTGAAACACCTGAAAACCGATGCACAATGCGCCGGCAGAGGATAGGAAGTAAAAATGGCTAATATCATAAAAGCTGATGTTCGGACATACCGATACAAATCGTAAGTTGGTATACTCGTCAATTCGATATGATGATGCAAGTATTTTTAACTTGAGACGCTATCTTACGCATTTATTCACCGACTAAAATTGGAAAACGTCCACAGAAGTATTCTCTCCATATTGTGTCACCAGAAAAAGATATTGGTCTAAATATGGATCAACTCAGACAAGCGGCCCAAAAAAGATATCATTTTCGGGTCGATTAAAAATGCTATTTGGGATTCATTTATCGGCAAGAAAGTGAGAAATCACTGGGAAAAAGGTTGCATCTCGCATAACGCCTACGTTAAGGTGTATGGAAGTGATGAGCTTTCGTCGAAGAAAAGTGATGAGAAATCCAACAACACGTGAGCTCCTGATAGATTATTTGTTTGAAAAAGATGTCACTGGGGATAATTAACAGGCTTAGGAAATGTTGTTATTTTCGATTTGGCTGTTGGAATTGGCAAGATGAACCAATCTAATCCGAGCATGAAATAATCTTTCTTTAAATTCTTATTTGAAAAGGCGATGTTCTCATGGCAGGAAAACCGACCTACAACCAATTGGAACAAGAAATTAAGGACCTTGAAAAAGAAGTTTTGGAATATGTTCGCAAAACAAAAGAACTTAACAAGGAACGGAAAGCGTCCGAATACAGTCATATAAGGCGCACAATAAGCCTGATACATATAAATGAGGAACTAAAAAAAGAAATTAAGGCTCTCAAACAATCTGATGCAGAGGAACTGGACCTGGTCTCTCATAGACTTAGAGAACGAATCAAAGAGTTAAACTGCCTTTATGATATTTCAAGTTTTAGGGATGCCACTGATTTTTCACTGGAGGCCGTCCTTCAAGCAGTCATTGATTTCATTCCACCTGCAATTCAATACCCTGAAATTACTTGCGCTCGACTTATTTTTGGTGATTATGCGATTAAAACCAAAAATTTTAGAGACACGAAATGGAAAATATCGCGTGAAATCGCGGTAACCGATAAATGGATCGGCACTCTGGAAGTGTGTTATCTGGAAGAAAAACCAGAGCTTGAGGAGGGCCCATTTCTTAAGGAAGCAAAAAATCTAATAAACTCTGTTGCTGAAAATATAGCAATAATTATCGAGCGCGAGGAGGCGGAAGATGCGATAAGAAAACACCACGACCATATTGAAGCGCTTATTCGAAAAGCAGCAAAAAAGGTGACCCACATATGATAAATGATGAATCACCTATAACAGTTACTTCATTTATCTCATTTTTCGAAAAGAAGTTCAAGCCCATCGGCGCATGCTCGGGATACAAGATAGCCGGCCTTTTCTTGCCCGGGCATTTTATCCCAGCCCCCTTTTTCAATGAATTCAGCTCTCTTCCATGAATTTAATTCCCCCAATTCTTTAAGTTTTTCTTTATGGTTCGGTTCCATCATAAATTGGGCAACGCAGACCGCCGCCTGACTCGCCAAGACCGCCTCTTCGCTCATCTTTTGGGTAGTTCTGAAGGTTGTCCACCCCCCCCAGGCAAAGCCGATGATAATTGCGATGACGGCCCCGCAAATAAGGCCCCAAACTGAAAACTTAATTTTTCCTGCAGTTTCCGATTTCATTTGATTCCCCCCCATTTTAATTTATTGTGTATATGAATCAAATGGCATTTGAAGCTCACGACAGATCACATTCATTTGCTCAGAAGCAACGCAGGCACCATTTGAGTGTTTTCCTCAAGGGAACATCCACCTATTTAAAAGGCAAAATAAGGTTAACTTTGTCTTGCTGAACGGCTCTAATTGGTTAAGATTATAAGATGCAGTAAGATGATCTTGATGGTATCCAATAGAGAAATGAAGGGTCGCCACTTCCCGACGGAACATCCCCATCATATTCGGTCGGGAGCATGGTTAAGGAATTTTGAGTAGTTTCTTCACCGGAAGGCCCTTATTGGGGTTGAAAAGATGGGTGGAATCAAGGGCACCGTTAAAATCCATCAGGAAGGATGCACGCACACCCGAGAAACCTGTTAAGTGCCACGTGCCAAACCCCCTTTTTTAAAGTATAACCTTTGGAGACTCAAAGCCGTCCCACGGTTTATTTTATAGGTGTCGAAGTTGGTGTGACACTTAACTTATATATTTAAGATGCGCATAAATTATGCAAAGTCAATGAATTAATACCATTATTATAAAGGGCCGGAGAAACTTTACTTTTAAAGACATCTTTTTGGGTTTTAACTTTGCACCCTTGGGGGGGTAGGTGATCTGGTTCTATATCTCCCAGCTTTTGACAGCACTGAGAACTTTGTGGTATACGTGTGATAATCCCTGTAATACCGCAAACTGCGATTTTGGCAAGTATTGCAGGTATTAAAAGGCACCAAAGCTTTAGGGTTAAAAAAGGGGGATTAAAATGAACATTTTCATTGGCAACCTGTCATACAATGTTACCGAAGGTGATTTGCGCCAGGCTTTCGAGGCCTTCGGACAGGTCGTGTCCGCAACTGTTATAAAAGATGAGCAAAATGGTCAATCAAAAGGCTTTGGATTCGTGGAAATGCCCGTTCAAGCCGAGGCTCAGTCTGCAATCGAAGTTTTAAATGGGAAGCCCTTGAAAGGCAGAACGATTACCGTCAATGAGGCTCGGCCTCACACTGACGACCGCCGCGGTAGAGATAGAGGAGGAGGGGGGGAGATAGACGCGGCAGCGGGCGTTATTAATCATTAACACGGCAATCGGGCTATAACACTCACAACGTGCATCTTACTCAATGACAAATAAATGCAGGCTGTTTATCGTTTGGAAAGAATTGACCGATAAGTTTTGCCTTCTACTGTTTTTAGATATTCAAGCAGCTCTTGCTCCAGTTCGGCAGCTAACTCCGGTTCTTCCGTAAGCAAGTTATTTTTCTCAAATGGGTCGTAAACCACATTGAACAGTTGCAACAGATCCAATTCGGCAAAATAAATCAATTTCCACTCCCAATTTCGATACAGGAAATAGCGCCGTTTGAAGGAAGCCCTGCCAACCACATCCCTTTCCAGATACCGCTGCCTTTCTTTGCTCACAATCAGGGGCACAAGGGAAATACCCATATGGGGGTCATCATAGGGCGGGTTGATTGAATATCCCGCCAGATCAGCAATGGTCGGCGCCATGTCGGCGGCGATAACCGGAACAGTTTCAAACCGCTTTTGAATGCCGTGAGCATTGAGAATTAACGGAATTCGAATTTCTTCTTCGTATACGGTATGCCCGTGCAGACTGGCGCCGTGCTCCCAAAATTGCTCGCCATGATCGGATGTAAACAGAATGACGGTTCGATCATACGTTCTTTCTTCTTTGAACCAGGTGATAAATCGGCTGAAGGCGCGGTCAAGATAAGATAAATTATTGTCATATAAATCCCGTGGTGCATCACCAAAGTCGATCCCGCCCTCTTTCTTCCAAAGATCGTTGTGAACGTCCATAAGGTGCAAAAAACAAAGAAACCGTTCACCTGCGGGTAAGGTCCGGATTGCATTGCGCGCGGATTCAAACACCTCATCTGCCGTCGCTGAACGCCGCTCACTGACAGCCCGTGGAAAGGCGAGTTCGGTAACCGCTAAGTCCGGTGGGAAAATGTCGCGCGGGCCGAATGCCTTCATCAGCATGTAATGCTCAATTCCCTCGGCCTGTGCGATCTTAAAATATAGATTTTGTTGGTATAAACTCAGCCCGTAAAGATCGAAACGGCTTCTGCCGGCAACCAGAAACGGAAACGCGGCAAAAGAGCCACCACCCTGGCTGTATGACCGCTGAAAAGATATCGCTTCCTCACTGGTCCAACGATCCAGAAAAGGAGTCAGGTTGCGGTGGTAACCGGCGGAATGAAAGGCATCACCGCGCAGGGCATCCACGACAATGACCAGCAAATTGAAGCCTGCGGGCAAAAGGGATGGATGGGATTTGCTCAGCTGCCAGGGCTGGGGCCACGGATGGGGGCTGCTGTTTTGAGGTGGACGCTGCCCGAGATGAATCCATTTACCAATTCCCAATACGTCAGCAAACTCGCGGGCGAATGTTGTATCCACGCGGGTCAGTTCGTTGAATTGAAGCACGACGACCTTGACCTCGGGATACTGTTCGAGGGCATAAAAGGGTAAAAATCCAAGAACTGCTGTAATTGCCAGGACAAGCATCAGTCGGCCAAAATTAGATGGCCCAGCGGACTTCAGGCGAAGAAACTGTTCGATCAGCAGCAGAGCTGTTCCGGCAGCGACCACAGATACAATTTTTAATATTGCCCCTTTGAGATAGGAATATGTCGTAAACCAGGGGTTAAACAGATCACTGAACAAAGCCACATAGCCGATCAATACGCAGGCGGCCAGAGTTAAAATCAACAGCAATACCCAGCAGGTGTTGGAGTTTCGCCGAGATAACAAAAGCCCGGTCAACGGGAAAAGAATCGCTGCACCGAAGGTTAGCGCAACGATACCGATCAGACTGCTTTTTCGAGATTGGGGTATCTGCGGGATAATCCTGTAAAAAGCACTTGAAAATAACATCCCGCCTGCCACACTGAAAAATAAAAATAGCTGCCATACAGTTGATTTTAAGTGCAGGTTATTGATCTGCCAGGAAATTGCATAAAAAAGGGTAAGGAGAAGAAAACCTGTAAATACGGCTACTAATGAAAAAAATATCAGGAAAAATACTATCCATTTAACGTCTTGGATCCCATAGAATTTAGAAAGCAGGCGGCTGAAGCCGCCGATAATGATGAGCATGCCGATCCCGAGCCAGACACTGGCAACCCCGGACAATATCGAGGGAAAAACATATGTCAAGTGGGTCTCGAAATTCGAGTCCAGCAGGATTTGATCTGCCAATCGATGTCTGGAAGGGTCTAAAAATGAAATGACGGCGCCAAAAATAAACAGCAGAATGAAAAAAAGGCCTGCATTTACCCCAGGCTTTTGTAACATCACCGATTGATAATCGAAGCCGGCTAAACCAATACGCCGAAAGGCAATAATCCCCTGAATAAGGGTGGATATCAGCAGGACTGCATAAACCAAAGACAGAAAGTCTGTCTGTTGGATAAAAAGCAGCAGTGCAATGGCGGCGACACTGAGGATTTGCAGACAGACCAAAAATGACAACAATCTGGTATCCGTAATTGATGAGTGCCGCATCTGCCGGAGTTGAATCCAACACACCAGAACCAGA
Source organism: uncultured delta proteobacterium (assembly GCA_963765595.1). Lineage (GTDB taxonomy): Bacteria > Desulfobacterota > Desulfobacteria > Desulfobacterales > JAFDCJ01 > JAFDCJ01. The sequence goes on along the minus strand of CAVXXE010000133.1, from coordinate 60,868 downwards.
TAAACCAGCCCAAATCCCATACTCGTTGTGATGTTGGCCCGCATCCATGCAAAACCAGAACTTTCACCCGCTGATATTTCCTGGCCCAGGGGGCTGTGAACCGCTGAAAAAAGTGCGGTGAGAACAACGACAAGCAGTGCGCCCGCGAAATGAAGCCATGGTAGGGTCCGGTCAATCCTTATTTTCTCGCCGACTGAGTGCAGAAGAGGCATATAGTCCTCAGAATAAACGAATGCCTAAATTGATCTAAATTGCCTAAAATTATGGAAACTGGGTGAAAATCAGGTCTCCGGTCAAATGAAATGCAATGCTGTGACATTGATGGCAGTCGCACACTTTATCAGGAGTAATGGAGAGATTTCCGTCCGGCTTAAACCTGGCATAGGTCCAGTTTATGGGATAAAATGCCTTCAAAAGGGAGCGTACCCGGGCTATTTTGCGCGGAATGCCAATGCGGTCGGCAATCAAGCAGGCCATCATATTCACGGCATCGTTGTCGGTAACCGCGGTGAGATAATCCATCTTGCCGGCAGCGGCCTCCCGCCAGCACCCGATGCTCATGGCATTGCCCTGAAACAGGCGGGCATCGATATTCCCATCGGCATGGGGAACCAAGCTGCTATCCGACGAATACTAAATACAACCCTGCTTGTCAACTTCATCGGCGGAGGAGCGCCGGGCAGGGACCAATTGCCAGCGGTTCGTCTTTAGCCCGGCATAGTTTGGTACGCGTCGTGCTTATTCTTGGAACCAACCAAGACAACGGACTATCCGCCTTACGAAGCCCTCGAATGCCTTAAATAATGCTTGGTGGGAATGGCCTCTGCTTGCATCCCGCTGTTTTTCAAGCGGGGCGGCCACGATTACCCGGGTAATCGCGGTTAAAAACCGTAACTCGCAATCTCGAATTTTTGGGGATAGACCTAAAGGAGGTGGAGGCCGTCGTTCTCAGTCACGGCCACATGGACCATACAGGCGGACTGCATTCGGTTCTTGAAGGCCTGCGCGAAAGTGTGCCTGTGATTATGCACCCGGACGGATTCCTCCCCCGTTTCCTGTCGCTGCCCGATGGTAAAAGACTGACCCTACCCCGGCCATTTCAACGCGATTCGATTAATACCGCTAACATCAATCTGAAGGAAGGCAAGGGCCCACTATACCTGGCTGAAAACACGCTCCTGGTTTCGGGTGAAGTTCCGCGCATTACACCCTATGAAAAGGGTATGCCGGCGGCCTTTATAGAGCGGGACGGCCAGATTGTGCCGGATGCCTTCAGCGATGACCAGTTTATAGTTGTAAGCCTCGGAGATCGGGGACTTGTGGTCATATCGGGCTGCGCCCATGCCGGGATCATCAATTCGCTTCATTTCGCACGTGAGTTGACCGGCCAATCGCGTATATGTGCCGTCGTGGGCGGGTTTCATCTTACGGGACCCGCGATGGCGCCTGCAATTGAACCGACCATTGCAGAAATGAAAAAATTTTCACCGGAAGTGATCGTACCCATGCACTGTACCGGCCATAAAGCGCTCTCTCGTTTTGAAGAAGAACTACCTTGGGCTTTCCAGTTAAACAGCGTGGGAAGTAGTCTGACCCTTTCGCGTTCACCCTCCTGACATAGTGAATGCTCTTCCTGCAGAGGGGGAGGTCTCAGGAAGTCCTCTGGAAGGTGGCGAAGACAATTACCGGGTTCATTTAAATTCGAAAGAGTCTAATTCAAGGCCGTTGATAATTTTACCCAAACTTCCAGGTGTCAGTGTTCAAATTTCAGGGTATGAGTTTCAGCTCTTGCGTTCATCGCTTTCTGACACCCGAAACCTGACACCTGAAACCTGATTTTCGAATTCTGACTATAAGAAATAACAATCACCTTCACTTCAACTATTTACCAATCTTTTTATGCCGCTTTAACGGGCCAATCGATTTAAAGATATTCCCCTTGAGGATATCTTCCTGGTATACTGGAAATCGTCCTTTAAAATCTGCCAGCGCTTTCCAAACCTGGCACTGTCCCATGGTGCCGTATTCCCGGACGCGCGTCGTGTGGTCCAGATCTATAACTTCCGTCATGATAATCTCGGATTCACCGGAAGTCTGCAGGACTCGTCCTTCTGGGTCAACAAAGATCGATTGACCGATACCGCCGACGCCAAGGCCATTTACGTTAAAAAGGTAAAGCTGGTTTGATATGGCGTTAGCCTGGGCCATGATTATCTCCTGGGCACGGTCGGAGGTATAGGTTGCCGTCGGGCAAAACACCGCCTCAGCACCCATCCAGGCAAGGCTTCTGATTACCTCGGGAAACCAGACGTCATAACAAATGCACAGCCCGAACCGACCTTTTCCCGGGATGTCAAAAATGCAAAAATCCTCCCCGGCTTCAGTTTTTTCCAATGGTCGCCAGGGAAACAGTTTTCGGTATTTGGCAACAATCTTGCCTTTCGGTGAGATCACCAGCGAGGTGTTATAAATTTTGTCTTTTTCTTTCTCATAAACAGAACCGGGTATAATCCATTTTTTGTTCTTCCGGGCCCAATAAATGATCTGATCCAGTGACGGATTGGGAATCGGCATGGCCTGATTCATGTCCAGGCCACTCATGCAAAGTTCGCTAAAACATATGATATCCGCCCAGGGGAAAAGGTCCGCAACGGTTTTCAACTTTTTCAACATGGCTTCCGTATTGTCTTTTCCATGGGTCACATGCATCTGTATCCCGGCAACCCCAAGCTTTCTGGACATTTATCCTCCAATTACTATATTTTCTCGCCACTGAATTACATTGAGAATTTGTTTTAGCGATGGTCCATCCGTGCGATTCAGTGAACATCCGTGGTTAATTTGTCTTTGCTGTTCTATTTCCGAGCTTCCGCATTCCCTCTTCCGCAATTCTATTTTCTGTCAACCGGCTTCCCACCTCTGCACTCCGACCTCTGTAATCTGACATCCGACTTCTGTCATCGCACCTCTGTCATCTGACTTCTGTCAGTAATTTATAACACAATGCACATCCCTCATATAATCCGCTGCTTGAACCGCATCGCCCTTTTCAATCATTTCAATCATAATCAAGTGCTCGCCATGGTTCATTTCACGCATTTTGCGAATCCAGTCCTTTTTCCCGAACTCAAATAACCTTTGGCGAATAATATTAATTTGATTCAAAATCGGCTTATTGGACGAAAGGTTAAGATAGACATTATGAAAATTCGTATTTAAATCCCAATAACGGGCAAATGTGTTTCCTGATATATTTTTTCGCATTTCTTGATTCAGTGTTTTCATTTTTTCGATTTCAAAGGAACCGATTTTATCAAAAACGGCAAGCAACACGCGTGAATCCAGTGCACCGAGAATTTCGTAAAGATCTTCGATATCCTGCTGGGATAGTTCATTAATGCGAATCCCTCGCTGGGGCAGAAACGTTATAAAGCCTTCTGTTTGAAGCTGTAAAAGGGCATCCCTGAGCGGTGTGCGGCTGATACCCAGGTTTTTTATAATCAGATTCATGCTGATAAACATGCCGGGCTTTAAATTTTCTGCTTTCAGTTCATTGCGCAGGTACTCATAGACCTGGGTCCGCAACAATGATTGGCCGGGTTGATTTGAAAGATTGTTAAACGCTATTTCTTGCATTTTGATAATTCCTTTATTCCTCAAACCAGATGGCAGGAAACTTTGCGATCACTTACCTGCCTCAACTCCGGCTCTATTTTGCGGCATTCGTCTACAGCAAGGGGGCAGCGGGTATGAAAGCTGCACCCCGGTGGCGGATCGGCCGGGGAAGGCACATCACCCTCCAGCAGTGTTCGCTCGCCTCTCAAACTCGGATCGATTTTTGGATTGGCGGACAGCAGCGCCTGGGTATACGGATGCAACGGCTGTTTAAATATATCAGCCACATTTCCTTCTTCAACCAGTTTGCCCAGATACATCACGATCACCCGGTCGGCGATATAACGAACCACATTCAAATCATGGGTAATAAATAAATAGGTCAGCGCTTTGGCGGTCTGCAGCTTTTTGATCAAGTTCAGCACCTGGGCCTGGACCGATACATCCAGAGCGCTGGTCGGTTCGTCCAAAATTAAAAATTTCGGGCCCAACGCCAATGCGCGTGCAATCCCAAGCCGCTGCCGCTGCCCCCCCGAAAACTGGTGCGGGTAGCGGTTGATCTGCTCGGGTTTGAGCCCGACCTGCTCCAGCAGACGAACAACTTCTTGCCTGAGTCGGGCCCCTTTAAGCTTGTGGTGAACGATCAAAGGCTCACCCACAATCTGCAAAACATTCATCCGGGGATTCAGGGATGAATACGGGTCCTGAAAAACGATCCCCATTTTACGGCGCAGCGCCCGCCGCTCGGTCCGCGGCAGGTCGAAAATATTACGATCCTCGAACATCAGCTGTCCGTCACTGGGCGCAATTAGATTCAAAATCACCCGGCCGATGGTGGATTTGCCGCAGCCGGACTCTCCCACCATCCCCAGGGTCTCACCGGCCTTTACCACGAAGGAAACGTCATCCACGGCTTTCACCAGCCGCCCGCCCTGGGTAGGAAAATACTTCTTTATGTTCAAGGCTTCTACAAGTGCCATCTTTTTGCTTTAGTATCCGGGCTCAAAGTACCCGGCTTTAAGTTCAATTTAGGGCAAAATCGCTTTATCGAAGGTGGCAGGCCACCGCCCGACCGTTGCCTTTGTCCAGCAATTCGGGAATTTTTTTATGGCAAATATCTTCTGTCAGTCCGCAGCGCGGATGAAAACGGCATCCCGGCGGCGGGTGGATCAGATCAGGCACCAACCCTTCAATGGTCTTGAGTTCATCCCCGTCGGTCTGCTGCCCGGGCAGCGAAGACAACAGTCCCTCGGTGTACGGATGTAGGGGGTCATTGAAGATCTTCTGCACCGGGCCCTGCTCAACGATCAGCCCGGCATACATCACCGCCACCCGGTCGCAGGTTTCAGCCACCACCCCTAGATCGTGGGTGATCATGATAATCGCCGTGCCCGTCTCTTCTTTGAGCTTCAGCATCAAGGAGAGAATCTGGGCCTGGATGGTCACATCCAGGGCCGTGGTGGGCTCATCGGCAATCAGAACCTCCGGATGACAGGACAGGGCCATGGCGATCATGACCCGCTGCAGCATGCCGCCGCTGAGTTCATGCGGATACTTATTCAACAGCCGGTCGGGGTCCGGCAGACGCACCAACTCAAAGGTCTCGACTGCCCGGCGACGGGCTTCCTTTTTATTCTTACCCTGGTGAATGCTGATCACATGGCCCACCTGATCCCCGATGGTGAATACCGGGTTTAACGAGGACAGCGGGTTCTGGAAAATCATCGACATCCGGCTGCCGCGAATTCGGCGCAGCTCCGCGTCACTCTTATCCAGCAGTTTCTCACCGTCCAGCAGCACCCTTCCGCCCACAACCCGGCCCGGCTCCGGAACCAGGCCCATGGCGGATCGCACGGTCACCGACTTGCCGCAACCGGATTCGCCCACGATACCCAAAACCTCTTCCCGGTGGATCTTCAGACTGATTCCATCCACCGCCTTGACCACACCGTTGTAGGTGAAAAAATGAGTTTTCAGATCTTCTATTTCCAGAATCGGCTCTTGCATGCTTAATCTCTAACCTTTGGGTCCAGCATGTCCCGCAGCCCGTCTCCCACCAGGTTGAAGGCCAGTACGGTCACAAAGATGGCCAGACCGGGAAAGGTCACCGTCCACCAGAAATCCATGAAGTATGCCCGCGACTCGGTCACCATCAAGCCCCACTCCACTGTCGGCGGCCGGGCGCCGACCCCGATGAAACTCAGCGTGGCAGCGGTTAATATGGTATAACCCATGTCCATGGAGGCCTGGATGATAACCGGTGCTACTGCGTTGGGCAACACATGCCGAGCCAGAATTCTGAAACGGCCGGCTCCGATCGAACGGGCGGCCTCGATGTACAACTGCTCTTTGATGGTCAAAACCTGGGCGCGCACGATGCGCACATACCAGGGAAACCAGGCTACGGCAATCGCGATCATGGCGTTGGTGATCGACGGCCCCAGGGCGGCCGAAATAGCCAGTGGCAACAGGAGGGCTGGAAAAGCCATGAACATGTCGCTGATACGCATGATCACATCGCTCACACGCCCCCCGAAAAAGCCGGCCACAAGCCCCAGCGGCACACCAATGGACAGGGCAATCGCCAGCACCGTCACGCCGATTCTGACTGACATGCGGGTTCCGAAAACCACCCGTGTAAAGATGTCGCGTCCCATAGCGTCAGTGCCGAAGAAATGATCCGAGCTGGGTGGTTTGAGCTTTTGGGTGAAATGCATCCCGAACTTGGCATCCTCGGGATAAGGCGTCACCCAAGGCGCAAAAATGGCCCCGAATACAATCAAGGCCACTGCCACGAAACCGGCAAGGAACAACGGATTGCGTTTGGTTAAGTGGATGAAGTATCGCAAACGCTCCCGACGATAACCGCCCCGGCCATTTGCAATCGATATTTCTGTTCCAGCACCGACCATGGCTTACCTCCTGCTACCGGGAACTTTGATGCGCGGGTCAACCACAAAGTAAATCAAATCAACAATCAGGTTGATGGTGACATAGGTTAAGGCAAAGGTCAGGGTCGAGCCCATTATGGCCGGGTAATCATTGGTGGTAACCGAAAGTACGATAAAATGTCCCAGTCCGGGCCAGTCAAAAATGGACTCCACCACCACCGATCCCCCCAGCATCATCCCGTAGGTCAGCCCCACTACGGTAATGGTCGGGATCAGGGCATTTTTGAGGGCGTATTTGTAAAGAATCGTCCGGCGGCTGACACCATAGGCCTGGGATGTCTGGATAAAATCTTCTTTGAGCACCTCCAGCATGGAGGAGCGTGACATCCTGGTGACCACTGCCAGCGAGGCAAATGACAGGGTGATGGCCGGCAGAACAATATGTTTAACACAACTGACGAAGGCCGGCCAATTACCGGTCACCAGGGAATCAAAAAGATAAAAACCGGTAATCGGGTTAACCGGGTCGCTGAGCAGTACCTGGGAGCCGATACGGCCTTGCAGCGGTAACCACCCCAGTTTGCCATTCAGGAGCAACTGCAGAATCATTCCCAGCCAAAACATCGGTATGGCCACACCCGAGATCGACACCGCCCGACTGACATGGTCCACCGGTTTGTCTTTGCGCACCGCCGAAACCACCCCGACCGGAAGGCCGATCAGCAGGGCAATCACAATCGAAACCGTCACCAGTTCAAACGTGGCCGCATAACGCCGCAAAATTTCATCGCTCACCCTGCGGCGGGTACGCAGGGATGTGCCCAGGTCGCCCGTGACGAGGTTTTTCATGTAGACCAGAAACTGCAGCGGAAGCGGCTTGTCCAGTCCCAGCTCTTTGCGGGCGGCTTCCATCTGCTCGGCTTTGGCGCGCTGCCCGACCCACAAAGCCGCCGGGTCACCCGGGATGACCCGTGCCAGAAAAAAAGTGATGATGGTCAACCCGAAGAGAACCAGGACGGCGAGTGCCAGACGTTTTAGGATGTACTTTTTCATGATGACACAGCCTCTTTCGCCGGAATGACAACTCCCCACCCAATAAGTCAGCGCTTATGCAAATTCGGGTGGGAATTAGGGGGGCTCTTAATAGTGCGAAGCCCCCTCCCCGGAATGGATCGCTTAATTGCGATAAAGCGTATACCATCTGGCGGCGTCATAAGCCGGGTTGTGAACGTAGCCTTTGATCGACGCTCGTTTCACTATTCGTCCCTTCCAGTCTGCAAAGAAAACGGCCACCGCATCATCCACCAGAATCTTCTGGGCATCCTGGTAGGCTTTGGTGGCATCGGCCCGGTCGACACCTTCCTTCTTGACACCTTCATTGATCAGCGCATCGAATTTAGGATTGGCGTAGTGCGACAAATTGAACAGGGTTTTTTCTTCGGACCGGAATAGGGAAATCAACCAGTCGCTCGGAGACGGCCATGACGGCCACCAGGTCATGGATTGAATGTTGGGAGCCGTATCCAGGTTTTTGGCCTGCTCCCAGATCGTCGCCCAGGGACCGGGGGTCAGCTCTAAGGTGATCCCGATCTGCGCCAGGTTTGCCTGCAGCATCTGGGCGCTTTGGGCATAGAACTGAGTGGTTCCGATATAAGCCAGGCGCAGTTTCAGCTTGTCTTTAGAAAGGCCGCTTTCCGCTACCAGTTTTTTGGCTTTTTCCAGATCAAACTTATAAATTCTGAGATTTGGGTTGTGGCCCCACATGTTCGGCGGAATGGCACCGCTCGGCACCGAGGCAAGACCGCCGGAAATTGCGCTTACAAAACTTTGATAGTCAAAGGCAGAACATATCGCCTGGCGGATTTTGAGGTTATCCGTAGGGGCTTTCTTTGTGTTGAGCAACCATTGGGAGTTTCGCCAGACCGGCGGGGTCGACACCTCCACCCCGGGATCTTTTCTCATTGCCGGCAGGGCGTCGGCCGCGATGGCGTTTGAAATATCGGCTTCCCCGCTCTTCATCATCTGGATATGGGTCGAGGCCTCGGTAACGACCTTGAGGATGGCCCGCTCAAAGTGCCTGCCTTCCCAGCCGCCCCAGTACTCGTCATATTTGGACAGAATAACTTCCTGACTTTTCTCATAATGGTCAACTTTATAAGGGCCGGTGCCGGCTTCGTTGCCCTGCATGAACCAATCGGTGCCTTTTTCGCCGGATTTAGGAGAAAAAATATAGGCACCATACTGGCCCGATGCAATAATGTCGATGGGCGCCGGATTCTTACACACAAACTGTACCGTATAGTCATCAACCACTTTTATCTCCGCTACGGCACCCCAGATGAAAGCCGCCCCTTTACCCATCTTCTTGGTTCGATCGATGCTGTATTTGACAGCAGCCGCATTAAACGGCTCGCCGTCGTGAAACTTGACGCCTTGGCGCAGCTTAAATGTCCATGTCAAACCATCTTCCGATACCTCCCAGGACGTGGCCAGACCGGGCAGAACCAGGGGTTTGGCTCCGGGTGCATTATAATAGGTCAGCGTCTCATAAACCTGTTGCAACAAATAAACCTCCAGGGAATATGCTATGGAAGGATCCCAGTCTTTGACATCGCCGTAGGTGGCATAAACAAATGTTTTTTCATCGGCCGCGCCGGCGGCCAAAACAGCGCTCGGCATGGCCAGGGTCAGTACCAGAACAAAAATCAAAATACTTTTTTTCATAACTCCCTCCTTTTTAGGTTTTGGGTTTGGCGAAAACGCAATTGGCAACCACAACGGATGGATGGTTTAACGTGTTTAACCGTGCTGAAATCGTCAAACCGGTAATCCAACAGCATACAACCGGTTTGGCAATATCTGAAATTTGGTTAACGCTTTTGGCGTCATAGGGTAAATCATGTTTAAAATGCAATCTCGTTGTGTTTTTTCTTAGCGCAGAATAACAAAAGAGCGTTAAATAGAAATCCCGGATCAGATGTGCACAAGAGCAATTACCAATTGATATACTAGTATACTAATATATCTGTCAAGCAATATTTTTTCATGCTGAAAAAATATATAAATTGTCAAATTCACGAAATTGAGTTTGCGCATTTTAAGCGCAAAAGCGACGTTTTCAAACACCGTCATGTGGGGGAAAAGCGCATAATTCTGATCCTGAAAAGGGAACCTTTCGCCTTTGATTTGGCCCGACAGGAACACCGAATAAATTAACTCAGGGACTTTCTGCAGATGAACTTAAAAAATAATCTGGGTTGACTTAGGTATAATTATAGTATATTAATCATACCATTATGGAATTTGAATTCGACAAACGAAAAAGCCAAATCAATTTAAAAAAACACGGGATTGATTTTGTTGAAGCTCAAGCTTTGTGGAATGATCCGGATCGAATTGAAATCCCAGCAAAAACCATTGATGAAGAGAGGTTTCTGATAATCGGTAAAATTTCTGATAAATGCTGGTCAACAATCATTACATACAGGAATGAAAAAGTCCGAATTATTTCTGTGCGTCGATCCCGAAAAGAGGAAATTGATATTTATGAAAGCTAAAGACTTAGATAAAAAGTTTGATTCCGGGGAGGATATTACCAAGTCTCTTGATCTTTCGAAAGCAAGGAGACCAGGGCAAGAGCAGAAAAGAGTAAATGTGGATTTCCCAGTATGGATGATTCACAGCTTAGATAGGGAAGCTAGGCGCCTTGGTGTACCACGTCAATCTATTATTAAAATATGGATCGCAGAAAGATTAAAAGAGGTTTCTAAATAACCCTGATTCGAACAAGCGGATTAACTCTGATCCAAAAAGCTGACGCTTTTTGTCCAGGTTATCCGCAGCGTTCGGCAATATAGGATATGATAATGAACAATGAATGGGATTCAAAAGAATGTTTTGGGCAGCAGGCAGAAGATATGCTCCATGGTGAACCTCCCTATAAGTGTTTGAACTGTGATATCTTCGATAAATGCCATAAAATAACTGTCGCGGCATGCTTACAAGCAATTGCAACAGATTTGCAGCTGATAACTCAAAATGGACTTGTCACAAACAAGCTCATGGGGTTTGCAGAAATAGATAAACTTGCAGAGGCTGACATGACGAAGGAAAATTAACCTTGCTAACCCGTCATTTAAGTGAGACTGGGAAAGGCCGTGCTGCTTTTGAAAGGCATTCTCTTGCAGAGTTTTTAGGGCTTTTCCGGGATGTTTTCGGCCATTATCTCCCGGCTCCTTATTCAGCGTTGGGCAGGGAACGAATGCATGGGAAATTTTATTATTAATTCAGGTATCCACGATAACGGGAATATTAAATGCCCGCATGGCCTCCCGGATAACTCCGGAAGCCGAGGAACAACCGCCTCCCTGATTAATCATGAAGTAAGCTTCAAAATTCCAGACGCTGACACTGATCCCATCAGGTGTCGTCGACACATGGTAGGGCAATTCCCGCCAAGCCGGATCACTTTGATTGCCGTGGTGCCATCCCAGTTCGCGCAGGTAATCGACGAATGCGAAGAGCGCCGCCTGTGGTTCGGCAGGCTTGTAGAGATCGCGTACAATGTGCATGATGACCATCGCATGCAATGGGTTGGCAGACCACACGCCGTTGCGAAAATATTAGCGATCCGGTGCGATATTGGCGAAATCGCTGCCCCTATTGGCGGGGTCCAAAAAAGAGGGATTACCGTTCAAGATAGTGAATCCCAGCAGAACATTGAGAGCGCTCTGGCTGTAGTCGACTATTTTCCAGAGAAAACTATCATTGACCTCGTGATAAAAAGCGACTGCCAGTCTTCGCAGCCGGATCAATTTGAGTTCGTCGATGGACACAGAGGACACCTCGGGCCGGTGCAGCTCCTCCCAATCGCAGGTCGCCTGGTATTCAAGCTGTCTGATCAAATGAGTTAAAATCTCCTTTTCGTCCTCCGCCAGTTTCGTGGCCGCATCGATTTTGAGATCCGTCATCAACTCAAAATAGGCGGTTTCCTTTTCCGCCGGGAGTGGTTCCACCGCATAGGTTTTGAAAATTAGGTCGTCGCCCAAGATGGCGATTCCGGCGCAACCAAACGCCGTGCCACCCGAATAAGAGTCGCGATCAGCCGTCATCCAAGTCAGTGTCCGGCCGCCCTCAAAGGGTGAAATCCATTCGATCAGATAGGGATTTCCCGGGGACAAAGGAATGACCGGCGAAAAATCAAACCGAACCTCCAACTGGGCCCCGACGCTTTGCGGCCCGGGCACCAGGACGGTTGCGGTTCCCAACAGCGGTCCGTTGGGACTGTCCGATCGTACATTGACCGTTGTTTCATAACCTAAAGACGGAAAATCTCCGCCGGTATTCATGCCGATATCTATTGCCGCCAGTGCTGAAGCCCTTGGTGTAAAACTCTGGAAGAGACTCCCCAATCCACCAGGCGGCGCCCCAAAGCCGACATCATATTTAGGAGCAACATCATTAACTTGATCGGGCTGGAGGGGAAGGCCGTTGCAACTCCCATAGGGTATGTAGGGAGATAAATGACTGCTGGCAACATGCGCCAGATTCAGGTCGGCTTGACGGTCGACCACTTCTACTGTTTCCCAATTGCCGGATGACCTGTTAAAATGTTTAACACCGATTTGAAGCTCAATGCTGTTGGTTCCATCCAGCAGTCCATCGCCGTCATTGTCAAAATAAGGCAGCATAAGATCAACCTTTGAACCAAATACCAGACCCTCAGGCCCGAAATTGACACATTCGCCGCCAGCAAAGGCGCCGTCTGCGGGCAACGCGGCGGGTGGCGCAATCAGGCTGATGGTAATGAGTTCTACTTCTTTCAAGGCCTTTGGAGGAATTTCAATTCCCGCCCCGTATATCAGGCTGGGAGAAAAGATGGGAAAAGATGGGGACAGGTATTTTATGCTTCCACCGCCGGCACGGCCAATTGTTTAAAATGGGGATATTCGGCATTGAAAAGGATGTGATCTATTCCAAAGGGCGCCGCAAGATTCAAGTGGCAGCACGAAGTCTGCTGTTTTATTGGGCCGTGTGCGAGCTGGGACTTACAGCCCCCGAATTAGCGAACGCTTTGGGATGACGCAGCCCGCGGTGAGTTATGCTGTAAGAAGAATTTCTCGTCGCCGGTTATTGACCAGATTGGCCGACCAGTGGTGCAAATAATAACGCCGTAATTCTTAACAAAGACAGCGGTGCTCAGGATACCACCTTGATCGTTATCAACGCCACCTTCCGCGGCCATCCAAAAAATACGTTCAGGCTGGTTGGAAACGCTATTTTTAGCGGCCTGGATTAAAGACACTGAAAGCACTCTCACCAATTGGCATCCGAGAGTGCTTTTTTCAAATTTTAAATAACCGTTTAGCTAAAATTATTAAAAGAGGCAGGGTCCATCTTCGACCCTGCCTTTTTTATTCAACTACTCCGCCCAATCGGCGTCATGCTCGTCCGGACCGGGATTTCCCAGCATCATCGCGGAGACAACCACCGTGTGAATCTCAATGAGGGGATAACGTGTCGGATTCCAGAAACCTTTATATTTCGGTATAGTCGGCGCCTCAAGATGTTGGGTTGCAGCCACTCTCAAAAAACGACTTCTTATCGGAGTGTTGACAATCTTTTTTGAAGTGGATAGTGTGTACATCACATTGCAATTTGGAGGTAGGTTATGTCTAATCTGAAAAGAAAACAGATTTATCTCGATGAAGAAAGCGATCGGGCGCTAAAGATGCTTGCCATCGAAACCAAAATTTCCGAATCCGAACATATTCGCAAGGCAGCTGCAAAGTATATTGTGAAACAAAAGACCGCGATCGCAGAAAAGGACCCCATTCGGGAAATCATCGGATTGTGTGACAATCCGAATGGCCCCACCGATGCCTCTATTCACCAGGATCGTTATCTATAGAGAGGAGAAGACAATGGAAAAAGAGCTGGGAGCAGCTAACGAAGTGGTTACAGCAGATTCAAGCGGTGGGTTTTATACCCTTAAAGAGGCAGTTTACAATTTTTTAGGAAATTTTTTCAATTGGCTGTCAACTCATCAAGGCCTTGCGCTAATTTTTATTCTAAGCGTTTTGGGAATATTGACTTGGTTTATTTTAAGATCCAGGAGATATCGCAAACAACTTGAAGAAAAAGTTTCAAGCAAAAACACCGAAATTGGTAAAAAAGACGCGCTTATTGAAGAACAAAAAAACAAACTTGAAGTTTTGCAAAAAAAATTGTCCGACCAGAAAAAGGTTGTAAGCGACGCCCTGCTCAGAACCATAAAAACCCTCACGGGTTACGACAGCGACCAATTGCAAATCTTTTTTAAATCCCTTACCGAAATCAGTGGAAACCCACTGCAAATAGCCCATACTCAGGCGAATACCATGCCCAGCAGCCAGCGGCTTGAAGAAGAGAGTGATAATTCTGCAGCGGAAAATGATGCAAAAGAAAAAATTGCTCCGGGCACGGGTCCGGAAGAAGTCCTAGAAGTCAATAAAAGGGGAGAAGAATAATAGTTTCCAGGGTTGGGTCACAATAAAGTGGATTTCCAGCCTTTTTTACTTCCGCTACCAGCAGTTACCTGCCTGCGGTACGAGTCAGCACTAGCGCCACTGCTGAATCTGGCGATGGCCCTTCCCGACGATATCTCGGTAATCCTTGCGCAGGTGCTTGGACCCCAACCCCGCGGTGTCCCCTTGGTGCATTTGCCCGCTTCTACCCAAAAGACAACGGCCTCACCTCAGACGTCACAGGTTCGGCACACCAATATGCTCCGCCAATGCAACTTCAACACGTTTTTTTTTCTCGGCTGCGGTTTCGACAAGCTCACCGCCCTGAGCACAGTCGAAGGGCAGTCATTCGCTAATGTTCAGGTTCCCATCCGCCTTGTCAGCCGATCAATATGGCAAAACTACTGGTGGGTAATAATGGCGCGTTCATCCGTGAGGGATTTTTTTTAAAAAGGAAATCAAAAAAGAGAACTGCTGCCGCGGTTCGCCGACGGTGATATGATCCTTGCCCTGGCTTTGACCGAACCCGGCGCATGGTACCGGCAGGATGGTATCCGCACAAAAATCACCGACAACGGCAATAATTACATCCTCAACGGCACCAAGATTTTTGTTGAAAACGCGCACATATCCGACTACATTCTGTGTGCAGTCAGAGATGAATCGAGCCCGCAAACCGCAAATGGACTCAGCATCATCCTGGTCGACCGTAAGAGCCCCGGTATCCAAATCACTCTCCTGGACACACTGGCGTACGATAAACAATGCGAAATTTTCTTTGACCATGTCAGCGTGCCGAAAAAGAATGTTTTCGGTCCGGTAGGGGAACCATCTTCGATTTTAGAAAAACTGCAGGAGCAGGCAGCGGTCGCAAAATTCGCAATCAGTTAAAAACTGCGGCCGAGGATTGCTCGCAAAAAGCGCTGGATCGTGAGAAAGATTCCGGCAAACTCCCTGCTTTGAAAAAACTGGAACCGTTAAAGGCATAGAGAGAAATCCACGGCAAGTGCTGCCCCATGAAAAAGTTCGTATTTTAATATAAGGAGACAAAATGGCTGAACAGGATTTATTATACAGGGTTGAGAACAGGGTCGCCTATTTAACCATCAATCGAGAGTCCAAACGAAATTCAATCAGTGCCGATGTCACCGTTCTTTTTTTTAAATACCTGGACGACGCCGAAAAGGATCAAAACGTCAGGGCTGTCTGCATCACGGGCGCCGGTGAAAAAGCGTTTTGTGCAGGGGCCGACCTGGGTACGAGCACGACCAGCGACGACCAGGATGGTTTTCAGAATTACGCCGACCTGTTAAAACGCATCGCTGCATTCCCGAAGCCCACCGTGGCACGGGTCAACGGCTATTGCCTGGCCGGCGGAACCGGATTCATGCTGGCCTGCGATATTGTTATCGCGGCCGATAATGCCCGCTTCGGAACACCGGAAGTAAATGTCGGTTTATTCCCGATGATGATCGGGGCCTTGATTTTCCGGAATGTTACCCGAAAGAAAGCCATGGAAATGGCACTCCTTGGAGAAAAATTGACCGCCGCACAGGCGTTGGAAATGGGAATGCTTACGCGGGTTGTTCCTGCAGATGCGCTGGATGAAGAAGTCGATAAGGTGCTTCAAATTTTGTCGGCAAAGAGTCCGATTGGGATGAAGATCGGCAAGCAAGCCTTTTATAAAATGGCGGACATGCCGTTTGAAGAGGCGGTCGATTATCTATCCCAACAGCTGAAAGCGGTCGTCGCCACCGAAGATGCCAAAGAAGGGATTACTGCATTTATTGAAAAACGGGCCCCCAATTTTAGCGGGAAATAATCCAACGACTGTCCGCAATGAAGTCAAAGGAACTCAATCAAGTTCGACACGGCTAAAGGATTTTATCAAGAAAGAGATCAATCCCTTATATGTCAACGAACGATTCAAACAGATGATCGATGAAATGTACTGAACACCAGCCAGTCTAACCAGGTTCATTTGGGGGTAGACCTATGGAAAAAATATGTGAAGATTTGCAAGCAGAATATCAGGAACTCGACGCGCTTGTGGCCTCGTTGAGTGAGAACCAGTGGCATATTTCAACGCCGTCTCAT
Organism: uncultured delta proteobacterium; assembly: GCA_963765595.1. Taxonomy (GTDB): domain Bacteria; phylum Desulfobacterota; class Desulfobacteria; order Desulfobacterales; family JAFDCJ01; genus JAFDCJ01. Next base: position 44,760 of record CAVXXE010000133.1, on the reverse strand, counting down.
TGGACCATAAAAGAACAAATCGCGCACCTGGCGTACTTTGAGGACCGGGCCTATCTGGCGGCTTCCAACGCCAAGGCATTCCGGCAGCACTTGCAAGCGGAGATCGGGCCGGATCTGGCAGGAATAGAAAACCATATTAAACAAACAGTCGGGGACAGGTCCATCCGGGGCCTGATTGAATGGTGGCGGTCAGAGCGCAACAACATGCTGGTTGAACTCGCTAAGCATGGGCCAAAAGATCGATTGCCCTGGTATGGCCCGCCCATGAGCGCACTGTCATTTGCCACAGCGCGCCTGATGGAAACCTGGGCCCACGGCCAGGACATTTTCGATGCGCTGAGACGAAAACGCAGATTTACAGACCGTCTGCGTCATATTGCCCATCTGGGGGTGACGACTTTTGGCTGGAGCTATATCAATCGTGGCCTAGACGTCCCCCAGAATCAAGTTCGGGTGGAATTGACCGCTCCATCCGGTGCCGCATGGACATGGGGACCGGAAGATTCACGGGAGAGGATCAAGGGACAGGCCGAAGATTTTTGTCTGGTCGTCGTTCGGCGCAGGCACGTTGATGACACCGAGCTTAAAATTATCGGTGATACTGCCCGTGACTGGATGTTGAAGGCCCAGTGCTTTGCGGGCCCACCCAGTGACGACCCTAACCCCGGTGAACGCCTTTAACGGCCTGCTGAATTAACAATAGGCAGCTACTATTTTTTCAATTAGTTAATTTGCTCCGACAAACAGCAGTTGTAAGGAGACCAAAAAAAGGCAGTTAAGGATCAAAGTCCTAAACTGCCTTCGCTGAGATGGATTAACGCTTAGGTTTCTTCCTCACTGATTTGATCAGCAGAGTTTGTCAGTCACTTTTTACCACTATTTCTTTCAACACAACATACCAGCTACCGGCTGTCTTCTGAAACAATTACTTAATAATTCCGGTCAGCGCTGCCAGGCCGATGGGAATCAGTTCCGTAAAAGTCAAAATGGCCGGCGTTTCTTTAGCTGGATTGCGCCCACTGCTCGAATCCCGACCCGTACGTCCAAATCCCTCTTGTTTATTAAACGGTAACTCTTTATCAACGCCTGTGAACCTGGCACCATCGGCCTCGAAATTGCCGGAGATCTCTGCAAAGTTAAAGTTTACGGACTTCTGAAACGTGCTATTGACAACCACCAAGCTTTTACGAAACACAGCTTTCTTGAGTGTTACTGCTTCCTTGAAATGACAGCTCGAAAGTTGCGTCTCATGTGGGATTTCTGCATTTTCGAGATCGAGTACTCCTGTGACAATGGCATTCTTGATACACACCCCCCGCCAATGCACTTTTGCGTTTCCCAGAGAATCCGTTAAGAGGTTTTGGAGGAATTTTGCACAGATCATGCGACTTTCTTCGTCGGGATATTTTGTGATCAAATCAGCCTCTATTCCAAGTTCCACTTCTCAATATGTTCCTGTTCACTCATTTCTTAACCCCGTGTGCTTTTGAAGTTTACCCGACCCGTGCATTCAATAGCTTTTCTACGCTTTCGATACAATTGTCGTGCAGCCAGTCTATAAAATCTTATGACAAAATGCACGAAATTTACTTTTAGCGCCTTAACGCAAACAGATATCAGCTATGAGCAAAAATCTGATAGCCGTTATTGGCATCGCGGCTGATGAATCATACCGTATCAGGACAGCAGAATAAAAATTAACGGTACATCGGAGAAAAGTAGCAGTGGTCGGAGTTGGTATCAGTAATATGCAAATTTATATATGGACGGTATTTTATTTAGAACACTACTTTGTGTCATAGCATCAATCCCATGCAGACAATATAGAATCAAATTTGAAAAAGTAAACAACACTCGCAAAAAATTAAATTTCTATTTTTTTTTATTGACAAATATATCCAATATTATAAATGGTATTTGTGTGCAATTAATTGCACGTTATAGATATACATATTAAAGAATGACCCCGAAAGTGATTTGTCAAAAGCATCTATTGTGGATAGATCAAACTGAGCTGCCCTGGAGCAGGAAGACCTCAAAAAGGAAAATCAGGAACCCTTGCTTTAGCCAAGAGCGAATACCTGCAATTTTTTCGGAGGAAAAATTTAATGCCTTTTGAAAAAGAACTGGCTGGACTTGCAAAAAAGAAAGCCCGAGCCCTCGAAATGGGTGGGGCCGAAAAAGTAAAAAAACAACATGATAAAGGCAAGTTTAGCGCCAGGGAAAGAATCGATCATCTTTTAGATCCGGATTCCTTTCTCGAGGTCGGCATGTTCAATCATTCGGATGTCCCCGGGATGGAGGAAAAGACACCGGCCGACAGCAAAATTGCCGGCTACGGAAAGGTGGATGGACGACAGGTGGTGGTCGTTTCGAATGATTTTACCGTGCTGGCGGCGACATCCAGTCGTGTCGCCGGCCGCAAGGAAGGTGAACTCAAAGTACTGGCGGCTCACCGCGGGCACCCGGTGATTTACCTGGGTGAAGCCGGCGGTGCGCGCATGCCGGATATCATGGGAGCCGGCGGCCTGGCTTCCTACGGCGGAGGCGGCTTTGACAGCTATTTGAAAATAATGAGCCGGGTGCGGCAAACGCCCATGATCACTGCCATCCTGGGTGAGTGTTATGGTATGCCCACCTGGATGGCCTGCCTGTCCGACTTTGTCGTGCAGGTAAAGGGCAGCGCTATGGGGGTTTCCGGTCCCCGGGTGGTTGAACTTGCGCTGGGGGAATCGGTCACGGATGAGGAACTCGGCGGCTGGCGGGTGCATGCTGAAATTACCGGCAATGTAGACCGGGTCGCGCAAAATGAAACGGAATGCTTTCAGATCATCAGGCAGTATCTTTCCTACATGCCGTCTCACTGTGACGAATTGCCGCCGCGGGTGCCGGTACCGCAAGGCTCCGGTTCGAATATGGAAAACATCCTCGAATTGCTGCCTGAACAACGCAATCGGGGATATGACATGCACCGTCTTTTAAGCTGCATTGTGGACAGCGAAAGCCTTTTTCCGATAAAGCCCACCTTTGGCAAATCGGTCATTACAGCACTGGCAAGGATCGACGGCGGAGTTGTCGGGCTGGTCGCCAACCAGCCGATGGTTAATGCGGGTGCCATGGATACCGACGGCATCGACAAGGTGATCAGTTTTCTGTGTCTTTGTGACTCCTTTAACATTCCCTTGCTCTTTTTCCACGACATTCCCGGATTTTTGGTCGGTAAAGTGGCCGAACGCAAACGGGTGGCCGCACGGGTTATGAATTACATGAATGCTCTGGGGCTATTGACGGTTCCCAAAATTTCGATTGTGGTCAGAAAAACCTACGGAATGGCCTTCTGGAATATGTGCGGATCCGGCTGCGCGGCCGATTTCCTGGTAGCCTGGCCCTCGGCGGAAATGAGTTTTGTGGATCCTGCGATTGCCGCCAATGTGGTTTATGGCGGCAAACCTTCGGCTGCCGATAAAGCGTCTGAAGAGTGGCAAAGGCTCATGCACCGGCTGGTGGACGATGCCTCGCCTTACGGCGCCGCCGGAAAGCATTATATCCACGATGTCATTGAGCCGAAGGAAACGCGGTCTTACATTATCAGAGCGCTTGAAATCAGCCATAACACGCGCAAAAAGGGGATTAGCGAGCATAGACTGGCTAACTGGCCGACTAAATTTTAACTGAGCAAAAACGCTGGAGGTCATTTGTAAGTTGTATGTTATTTGTTGGGTCCGGTTACAGGATGGGCGGACTCCCAAACCGGCTGCCTGAAACCGGCCTTTGCCTTCCGGTTTCAGCTTGAGGCCGATTGAAGCTCAACGCAGTTATAGCTGATTGAGTCTCCAACTGACGACTTACAAATTACAATAAACAACTTACAACACACACACCGAAATTTTGGAGGCAATATGAGCAAAAGAGTATTGAAGACAAAACTGTGTGATATGCTGGGGATTGATTATCCGATTTTAAGTGCCGGCATGGGTCCTACTCTGATTGGAGAAAAAACCGGAGCTCCGGTGGAATTGGTGGTCGCTGTTTCGGAAGCCGGCGGTCTTGGCGTTCTGGGCGGCAGCGGATACACGGTGGATGAACTTTCAGAAGCCATTCAAGAGATCAAAAAGCAAACCGACAAGCCGTTTGGTGTTGACCTTCTCCTGCCTAAATACCTGGATTTTAAGGGGGGACTTGGAAAAACAGATGCTCAAGAACTGCCGTTGAGCAGGGTACTTGAAACCATCCCCGAAGCCCATCGAAAATGGATAAACAAAATAAAGCAGGAAATGAGCTTGCCGGACGTTGAGATAATGGTGCGCAGAAATACGACCACCATGTTCCCGAAGGAATCCATCCAGGTCTGCCTTGAAGAAAAAGTGCCGCTTTTTTGTGCCGGTCTCGGAAATCCGGGTTTCATGGTGTCAGAGGCCCATGCCGTCGGCATGAAAGTTTTGGGTATCACCGGCAATGCCAAAAATGCCAAACGCATGGCGGACGCCGGAATCGATTTGCTCGTCGCCCAGGGGCATGAAGGTGGCGGACATACCGGCCGGATCGGAACCATGGTGCTCCTTCCGGCAGCCATCGACGCCGCTTACCCCGTGCCGGTTCTGGCCGCCGGTGGTATCGGTGATGGACGCGGATTGGCGGCCGCCCTGGCAATGGGTTGTGTGGGGGTCTGGGTCGGAACCCGCTTTCTGGCAACCAATGAGGGTGGTGCCCTGGATGTCAACAAACAGAAAATAGTACAATCCACCGATGAAGGCACCCGCGTCAGCACCGCCTATACGGGCAAAACGCTGCGGGCCAGCTACAACCAGTTTCACGATCTCTGGGCCAACTCGGGGCTTGACCCCCTGCCCTTCCCGACCCAGGTCCTAATTTCTTCCGCAATGCTGGCAAGCTTTATCGAAGCCAACAAAACGGACTTTGTGGGCGGACTGGCCGGGCAGGTTTCAGGCATCATAAAGGAAATTAAGCCGGCTGCCCAGGTGTTGGAAGCCATGGTGGCGGAAGCGGTGGACATATTGACGAGAAAATTACCGGAGAACGTCACTGCCAGGTGATGGGAAGCGAAGGTTTCAGGTGTTCCGCCGCGGCGGATAAGCTCAGCCGCCGGCCGCCGAGACGGCCAGTCTATTCGAAATAAAAACAAAGGTCTAAAAAATCCCAAATCTCAAGCACCAAATTACAAATAAATCACAAAACTCAATATTCAATGACCGAAACAGGTTTGGGATTTAGGTCATTGGCAATCTAGTTTCATATGAGCGGCGCCGCTGGCCTGAAAAGCGGCCAGTCTAATCGAGAAAGAAACTGATGAACATCGAACGTCCAACATCGAACATCGAATGAGTGTATTCTGTCTATTTTAAAAAAGATTTCGCGTAGCGATTCCATGATTCGTCATTCGTCATTCGATATTCTGCGGTTCGCTGTTAGGCCTCGCGGAATCTCATACAGAGCTCTATTTGCATAATGAAGTTTCATGCAAGGTTTCAGCCATCTGTCAGGTAACGCCTGCGGCGCAACCTGACCTACGGGCTTCGAAATTCGACTCGGCTGAGTCGCTCGGCCGTGAGTCGTTCGACCCTGAGCTCACGACTGAAGGGCTCTTCGCAGGCTGCGGTTCAGCGCTCGGCGGTTCTGCAGTTCGCAGCTGAAATGCAAGTCTCCTCTATCATCTGTCTTCTATCCGCTGCCATCTGTCCTCTGACCTCTGCCCTCTGCCTTCTGTCCTCTGGTGTCTGTTATCTGTCTTACGGCAACTTATCCGTCAGTGCGGCAACCCCCGGCAGGGTTTTTCCTTCGATAAACTCCAACGAAGCCCCGCCTCCGGTGGAGACATGTGACACCTTATCAGCCACTCCGGCTTTGTTGACGGCCGACGCTGAATCACCGCCACCGATCACGGTGGTGGCCCCATTAGCGGTCACCTGGGACAATAGCTCGGCAATGGCATAGGTTCCCCGGGCGGTTTCATCTATCTCAAATACACCCATGGGGCCGTTCCAGATAACGGTTCTGGCATTAAGGAGCACAGCACGAAATGTTTCGATGGATTTGCTGCCGATATCGAGGCCTTCCCAATCAAGCGGTATGGCATCGACTCCGACTTCCTTCAGCACGCCTATTTTACGCGCGTCAAAATCGAAAAAATCGGTGACCATGCAATCAACCGGCAAAACAAGTTTGTCACCACCCTGTGCCAAAATTTCTTTGGCATATGCCACCTTATCCGCTTCAAGCAAAGATCTGCCGATTTCAAGGCCCCGGGCTTTAAAAAATGTATAGGCCATCCCACCACCGATAATCACCTTATCAACCTTGGGCAGCAGGTTGGTGATGACATCGATTTTGCCGGATATTTTGGCACCGCCGAGAATGGCAACAAACGGCCTGGCGGGATTTTCCATGACCCGGCCGAGGTAGTCGAGCTCTTTAAGCATGAGATAGCCGGCGGCACATTGTTTGAAAAAGTGTGTCACCCCTTCGGTGGAGGCATGGGCCCGGTGGGCGGTTCCGAAAGCATCGTTAACATACATATCACCGAGTTTGGCCAGTTTACCGGCAAACCCCGAATCATTGTCCGTTTCTTCCTTGTAATAGCGAAGATTTTCAAGCAGCAGAACATCCCCGTCATTAAGCCCATTTGCTGCGGTTTCAACGGCCTCTCCGATGCAGTCATCGACAAAGGCGACATCATTGCCCAACAGTCGGCTTAAAACCGCTACGCAAGGCTTCAAGGACATCTCGGAAACCCTTGACCCTTTTGGCCGGCCGAGATGTGACATCAGGATCAGCTTGCCACCTTTTTCCACAATATAGTTGATTGTTGGCAAAGCCGCCCTAATGCGCTTATCATTGGCAACCTTCCCGTCCTCCAGCGGCACGTTAAAATCAACCCGCATCAGGATGCGCTTGCCGTGCAAATCCAAATCTTCAACCGTTAGTTTTTTCATAATGGGCCTCCTTTATCACTTCTGCCTAAGTACACAGATGCTAAATATGACAAACTGATATTTCATCACAGAACATAGAAAAAAATTTATAATATCAATCCTCATGTAATCGAGTAAAATTCCAATGCGTTTTTCCCCAGGATTCTTTCCAGAACGGTATCCGAAAGCTTCAGCTCGCTGAGGCGTCTGATCTCCCGGTCCCAGGCATAGGGAAGATTCGGAAAATCAGTGCCGAAAATTATGCGATCCGCCCTCATTTCGGTCAGGTCGGGAAAATAGTCCATGGGCAGATAATCCGCCAGTGTCATGGTAATATCCAGCCAGAGATGGTCGTATTTTAGCAGCATTCGACGGTAGGCATCAAATTCAGCGGAGCCTTCAACAAACCGGATTGACTTATTTGCTTAAAATCATTCTTGCCGGACGAAATATCAGATCGGGCACTCACAAGTTTCCTCTCAAACAGTTTTAATGGTGGTTATTTAAATACGCATTATTTATAAAAATGGAAAGAGATATTTGACTATCCGCGCAAGATATGAAATATCACCATAGCCGAGACAGACTGGAATCGAATATTGAAAACATTCAATCATTTGAAGTGACCTTCAATTTGTTAATATTTAAATTTAATAAAATAATACAAAGTATATAAATCATTATGAAAACAACACACAAAGTATTTTTTAAAAATTCCAAGAAAATGAGTGCCATCCCTTCGTCAAGTGTGCATCTGGTGGTCACCTCGCCGCCCTACCCCATGATCGAAATGTGGGATGAAATGTTCAAACGCCAAAGCAACGAAATTGCCAAGGCCCTAAAACACGAAAAGGGTTTGCAGGCCTTTGAATTGATGCACCGGGAGCTTGACCCTGTCTGGCAGGAAATTTATCGAATATTGATCGATGGCGGTATTGCCTGCATCAACATCGGCGATACCGTTCGGACCATTGATGGTGATTTCGGGCTGTATCCCAATCATTCCAGGATCCTGAATGCGATGCTAAAAACCGGCTTCAGCGCCCTGCCCCTGATATTGTGGCGAAAACCGACCAATGCTCCGAATAAGTTTATGGGATCGGGAATGCTGCCGGCCGGGGCTTATGCTACCCTCGAGCATGAATATATTCTCATCCTGCGAAAAGGCCCTAAAAGAGAATTCAGCAGTCCCCGGGAAAAACAAACCCGGCGGGAGGGCGCATTCTTCTGGGAAGAAAGGAACAACTGGTTTTCGGATGTGTGGTTTGGTTTAATCGGAACCACCCAGAAGATGAAAAGAAACACCGCCAGGTTGAGAAGTGCGGCCTTTCCATTTGAGCTATCATATCGTCTGGTCAATATGTATTCGGCAAAAGGGGATACGGTGTTGGACCCCTTTCTGGGTACCGGAACCACCATGTCCGCAGCCATGGCAACGGGGAGAAACAGCATCGGTTTTGAGATTGAATCCGGTTTTCGGGATAAGATATTTTCCATACAGGATATGGTGATTGATACTTCCAACGACCGAATTCATCACCGGATCCAAAACCATCTCGAGTTTGTTCAAAAACGAGCCGAAGATAAAGGCAACCTCAAGTATGTCAACAAACATTATAAGTTCCCGGTAGTGACCCGGCAGGAGGTTGAGCTCTTTTTTAATCCTCTTGAAAACATCGAGCAGACAGATGGGGACACGATGGCTGTGATGTACGCCGATCTTCCCCGGGAAACTTTTGAGGGTGATTGGAAAGAATTGGCACCCCCACCGGTAAAAAAAACAAAAGGCGGCCAATTGCAGCTGTTTTAGAGAATTGGCTCAAATTAATATTTCAACTTTGCCGTTAATAAATTCGCAGCCCGGTTAATTGGTTTCAGGTGTCGGGCGTCAGGTGTCGGCCCAGCCGCCGGCCAAAAAATCAGCCGGTTTGATCGAAAAAGAAACTTTAATGTTGTCCCTGACACCTGAACACTGAAACCTGACACCTCGAAACCCAATGCTCCCCAAGAAAGAAATATTATCGGCTATGTAACGTTATTAGGGAATCATCATATTAGTCATCATGTCGGATCTGCCGGCGAATCCAGGCCAGGCCGAACCGCCCCCACAGGTTATGCATCGCAAGACCAAGCGGCAGCGTTTTTTCCACCAGCGGGGTGAGGTAACAGATGCGAATCAACTGCATATACAGCTCCTGCATGTCGCCGGCATTGATAAGAATCTCATTTCCCCGGCGATCCAGTTTCCAGCGATGGGCGATTTTTCGCGCAACAACCTCGCCAGCGCGCATTTTTACCAGCGCCCGAAAGGGCCCTTCAGGCCGGTAAGGAACAGTCAGACCGTTTTCAAGGGCGACCACCGCTGCCTTTGCAAGACCGGACCGCCATGATGCGACATCAAACCGCTGCCGGCTCAACGCTTTATCAATCGGATAAACGGCTATATTTTCAATGGCCGCCACTGCCTGCTCACAGGCCACGGGACAGCCTGTAAAGAAAAGCGGCTTCAAACCGAACGGGGCCAGGGAGGAAGAAAAGAGTTCAACTTCGGCCAGTGGTCTTCCGTTCACCTCCAGCCGCGCGATGCGAGAAGTTAAGGTGTGGGCTAAAAATCCATCGGTTCCGGAGGCCGCATGCATACCCATGAAAAAAATACCTTCAGCGCCGCCCGGATCACCGATGCCCGGCACCGGGCCATCCCGGTATCCGTGGATGACTTCGGTTCTCCCATCGATTTTTTCAGGGAGCAGATTGTAGCCGGTGCGATGAAAATCTTTTATCCGGACGTGTTCGACACCGGATGCGAAAAGAGCCTGCACAACGGCATTGACATCACGGGTCATTTCCAAACAGGCGCGGGACCACTCACGGGTCATAAATGAAGCAGCCCGGTGATTCCAGCATCCCGAACTGCCCTCAATATCGACAATGATCAGAATCCGTTTAAATCGGCGGCTCAATTATTTTGCTCTTTCGGCGGGCATGGCGGTCCGCTTTGAAATTCGATGCCCTTGTGAAACTACATGGATTGACGAATGACAAATGACGATTGACGATTGGTGGATGTCGCTTCGCTCAGTCTATTTTAAAAAGACAGAATACATTCATTCGACGTTCGATGTTGGACGTTCGATGTTCGACGTTAATCAGTTTCTTTCTTGATTAAATTGGCCGTCTTTTCAGGTCAGCGGCTGCGCTTATATGAACCATTCATTTAGACAAGATTTACAGGATTAACAAGATTGTTTTTGCTCAGCCTGGTTACATCCTGTCCATCCAGTTGATCCTGTCAGAAAAATATAATTGTATTTGTAAGGTTTTTATTCGATGAATCTGGCCGCTTTTTAGGCCAGTGGCTGTTCTCTTATGCGAATCCAATCAATCAAGATACGGCCAATTTTCCGTGAAGCTCCCTAATCCGCTGCAACACCGGCGGATGTGAATAGTTTAGAAAAACATATAAGGGATGCGGCCTAAGATTGGACAGGTTGTGAACGGAGAGCTTTTTTAAGGCCGATACCATGGCTTGGGGATCGTGGGTGGTCTCTGCCGAAAATCGATCCGCTGCGGTCTCGTTTCGGCGCGAGAGCATTTGCATGAATAGGCCGATAAAAAAGTCAAGTGGTGAGTACAACATGGCAAAAAAAATCAAACCGGCGTATACGGATTTTTGCGGCATATAAAAGGCGTCAAATAGTCCCTGGTAGGAAATAAAAATCGCCATCAAATACAGCATGACCCCCATCTGAAAAATACCGAGGACCATGGTCTGGAGGATATGCTTTTTTTTGTAATGCCCCATTTCATGGGCCAGAACGGCAAGCAGTTCGCCGGTTGTATGTCGCTTTATCAACGTGTCGAACAGGACGATGCGGCGATGCTTTCCAAAGCCGGTAAAAAAAGCATTGGATTTGCTGGAACGTCGGGAACCATCCATGACATATACATTTTCCATCGGAAAATTAATGGAGCCGGCATATGAAAGAATAGTGGATTTAAGCTCGCCGGCTTCCAAAGGGGTAAATTTATTGAACAGCGGCATGATCCAGGTCGGCGCAATGAATTGAACGCCAAGCATATATAGGGTAACAGCTACCCAGCAGTACCACCAGGCGTTGGCCCCGGCATGCACAAAAAACGCCAGGATTCCGGCCAAAAGTGGTGCACCCAGCAAAACCGCCAGCAACAATCCCTTCGCAAGATCCGTCACGAACGTCTTCCAGGTGGTTTGATTGAATCCGAAACGTTCTTCGATCACAAAAGTGGCATATATGCTGAATGGAAGCGAAAGCAGCCCTTTGAACAGTAACAGGACCGCCATGTAAATCAGACCGGTAACAACCGGACCGTAACTAAAAGATCGCACCCATTCATCCAGCAGAGGAAAGCCTTTGGCAAACCAGAAGATTAGAATCACGGTAAGGTTAAAGGCCGCTGTAACCCAGCCAAAACGGGTGTTGACTTTTAAATATTGCTGGGATTTGCGATACCGATCCGGATCATATACCCCCCGAAAGGCATCCGGCAAATCGTTTCGCAGCATTGTTAGATTCAGGTAATCAGCCAGGCCATTAAGCGCAAAATCAAAAATAATAGCGGCGAGGATGATGATGGCTATGGTGTTCATGGTTGTAATCTATCGATTGGCCGGCAATCCTTGGTTAGTTGTCCGTTGTTGATCGTAAATTGAATCATATTTGAAAATACGTGCCACAAATTTAATTTGGTGCTTGTAATTTGGTATTTCCAGCCTATCCTGGTTAAGCCGTATCAACACGATTTTCGATTCGGATACGTTTGCCCACACCACTGCCCGCCAACAATTGAACCAGCTTTTCATAGGGTTGGGCACCTACAAGCGACATCCCATTGATCAAAAAGGTTGGCACCGCTTTAACACCCAATTGATATGAACGCGTCCAATCTTGGTCAACAGCTTCTTCGAAGGTCCTTTTTTCGAGCACTTCCAGAACCTGTTCGGCAGACAGCCCCACTGATGTCCCCAGTTCCACCAGGGTCGATCGGAGACCAATGTTCAAACCATCGGCAAAATAGGCTCTAAAGGCCGCTATATGGAATTTATCACCACATCCCTGCCTTTCCGCCAGCTTTGCCAGCTCCTGGGCAAGACGGCTGTTGTAAGTCCTTTCCCGCTTTCCAAACGGCAAACCGAGATCTTTTGCGGTGCGGCGAAGATGCGCCAGCACCTGTTTAATGTCGACCGGCCGGCCGGCAAAAAGTTCCTCAAGGGTCAGTCCATCCGCAGGTGTCTCCGGATGCAGAGGAAAAGCGGTCCATTTGATATCAATGTCAAACTCGTTTTGCAGTTGTTCAATACGCCCGGTAATGAAATAGCACCAGGGTCAGACATAGTCAGAAAAAATTTCCAGGGTTGCAGATTCAGGCATCATAACCTCATGTAGAGATTTATGTTATAGGTTTAATTTTTTGATATTTAATATATATCCGGAAAAATATGGTCTGAGACTGGTTTCACCCTGAAAGGAGGTGTTCGTAATATTTCAAGGCGGCGCCATTGTCTCCGACCCACCTCTCCAAGCAGGAGGGTGTGCGGATCGGAGGACCAAGTATTCGATGTTAAAATAAAGATGGGGCGGTTCATGGGGAATGAACCACCCCGGATAGAGGAAAGTGTTAAGGGTTAGTTTCTATGGTTAACCTATTAACAACTTAGCAGCATCAGCTGCTTAGGTAAATAATAATGCCACAAGGTATCATGTCAAGGGTTAAATTCATTCCGCCGGCAAAAATTTAACGCCAAAGCCCTGCCGATTGGACCAGGAAACTTTGCCGTTTAGCCTAGCGATTTTGCCCTTCTTTTCTAAGGGGATTTCAACTATGATGTGTTGCCCCACCATGACGGGATCTTTGGTTTTAACCGCGATACCCTCCTTGCTGACATTTTCGGTAGTTCCTTCGTAAGAGTGGTTATCGAATTCGAATTTGACGGGAATAGATAACGTTTTTCGCGGATTTTCTCTTGACCATGGAAGTTGATCCTGGTTTTCGTCTCCAGCATCTTCAAATATTAATTCCACTCCGTATCCGTAATAGTAGGAAGACCGTTTTAACGCCTTGCGCCACTTTATGATACCACGATAGCTTTCGAATTTATCAGGTTCCGATGCGAAAGGCGAGTTGGTGATCCCAATGCGAATTTCTGTTTCCGGTTCCAGCCGGGTGTCGGTCTCAATATATAGGCCCTTATTGCTGAAATCATACATCATGCTACCACGTTGAACACCAATCTCGCTATTTTCGAGTGTGATCTTAGACTCGTGCACAAAGCGTGTTTTATCTCTTCTTTCAGGGTTGGTTTCCATAAAACTCCTCTACCTCGTCGGCATTTCATTGAAAATCTAACACGACCGAATTGAAAAGGTCCAGCCGGATTATGGTTCGGCTTTACTCTGATATTTTTTGAGAAGATCCTGGATAGCCTCTTCGAGTAAATCGTTTTGCCGCTTTTCCTGTTGCGCCGCGAGAATCTTAATTTGTCTAATTAAATCCGAGTCCAGCGTTGTATTATACATTTTTCTGTTGTTCATATCAGTATTTACCAGATAGTATTTTTTAAATCGATGTATGCAATCATCTCAGTCGCCGCAATGGTATGCGGAAGCGGACGAACCGATAGGATAATTATACATCCAGACAATGTGACTGGCTCCCATATTGCTCGCACGCTCCAGTACCTTAAGTTCGCCGTCATAGGGATTGCTGTATTTCGTCGGAAATACCATTTTCCCCGGATCTGAAACTTCCGAAATGGTGTCTAAATAGCTGCAATTGCGAACCATTCCTTCCTCGGCCCTGACGATATTTGGAAATCGATTTTTTGTACAAGCAGAAAGAAAAATGAATAGAAAGAGAATCGTGTATTTTGTTAAATCGCTTGTCAGCATCTTAATCCATGTCTTTATCTTTTTTATGACACCAAACCCGTCAATCTAAGAATTTTGCTGTTTTTTATTTATTTTAATAAAAATAATCGATTATGTCAAAATTTCGGTCGAAAAATTCTTTGATTTCTCTGAAATCTACCAAACCGACAGGATTCCATGTCGATCTGGTTTAGGGTTTTCGAAGAAAGAAATTCACTATTCTGGAGGTTGAGGCGCCCGGCCGGCAAGACCCGGAAGCACAGGAATATCAAGCATATTACGATCTTTCGCAACACAGCCGACCGGGATGGATCGACGACCAAAGGTGACGTCATTTTTAGGTGAGCCCTTAACCTGTAAAAAAAACGGGGAAAATTTCAGACGGCCTTGGGTGGGGGCAAAATATCCATCAAAACGTTTTAACAAACTCGCCGATGACCTTATGTACTCTCTGAGATCCTTCTCCCATAAGAATACCGTGTCGATCCAGGTTTACCAGAAGATATTCTTTTTGCTGGGTACCGAGAAGTTCAAAAATTTTTCTGGATCCTTTCGGATCAACCACCGGATCTCTGCGGGATTGGATGATCAGGGCCGGCTTGTCCAAGCCCGACAGTTCGGGTTCGAGATCATCCATCAGCCGCGCGAGTTCTCTGACTCCCGAAATGGGATTACGCAGGTAATTTATGTGCGGATTTTCCGGCTTATTTTCGACAAATATTTTTTTGGGTCCGACCTGATAAGCCTTATCCATAATTCGATTCCACATGTCCACAGCCGGCGCGAATTTAGACGAAAAATCTTTAAGAGTCATCGGGGCGGCAACCGCAAACACCCCGGCGACATCTTTTACCCTGGCGGCCAGATTCAGTGCCAAACCCGCGCCGGTGGAAAATCCACCGACCACGACCTTGCGGCAAATACTGCTAATGAGCGCATATCCTTGATCAATGGATTCCACCCAATCAGTGTAAGATCGTTTTGCAAGATCATCAGGAGAGGTGCCATGACCTTTTAGACGGGGAACATAAACCCATAAACCCAAACTGCCCAAGTAATCCGCCAGATTTTTAACCTCCAAAGGAGCCGCCATATATCCGTGGGAAAGCAACACACCGACGTTTTTAGATTTTCCTTTGATGATAAACGGCATACCGACTTCCATGGACTTGGATTCCCCTTTCACGTAATATTGGTGATAATCCTTTTTATATTCGGCAACAGCCTGCTCCATGAGATATTTGGCAACCTTTCTTCGGATCCAGAAACCCGGTTGCCAAGCGAGTTGCCGCACGGTTCGCTGGAGCTGAGTGAGGGGTTCGACGGCATTGGCGATGACATCTATGGGGTTGTCGATACGGGCACGATGAAAATCGTAGGCAGAAGTAAATGTCGAATGATCTTTTACCAGCCTGTCGTGAACCTTCTTCAAGTTGCCCTTTTCCAAAGCAATCGTAATAAAATCGTTCGCTTTCCCGAAACGATCATCGGTCAGCAGATGTATCGGGTTTTCTTTGAGGCTTGAATGAAGATGTAAACCGGCATGCTGTTGAATTCGCGTGGCGGCCAGAAAGACCCTTCTGCGCAAATCTAATTCGTCAATTTGCTTAACCCGCAAGCAGCGAAGTATCGAAGCGAAGAGATGATCCAGATTCACAGTGGTCATGTTATAAATATCGGTCATGTACAACTGCATGAGCTTCAGCGCTTCCTTGCGCATGGCGCTTTTTGATGCGACTGGATCATCAAAGTTAATTCTATTTTGCGCCCGGATGTCAGTTTCAATGATCGCGCATTCAAGACAATCACCGATCAGAATCGGGTCTCCAAACCGGATGTCGATATCCACTCCCGAAAACAGCATAGAGCCTTCGGTCATGAGTTCATCGAGGGCTCGATCCGGCAGGTGGTCCACCAATCTGGAGGCCAGATTGCTCAGAATATTTTCCCGGGCCCTGATGGGATAATACGTCAGATTAACCGGTACAATATAGGTGAAACGATTTACAACGGGTTCAAGTGATTCGATTTGGAAAAGATCCATCAGATACTTGGCTTCATCCGGTTTTTCCTCGGCCAGACGGCGCAAACGCTGCCGGTAAAATTCAGTTCGGATGGCCAGAGTCGCCGCTCCGGTATGGGGAGGATGCTTTCCTCCTGCCCATGAGATCATAAACTGACCTTTTTCGATGATCTTTTTATTTTTTACCATTCTGCCTTCGGGAAAGATGATCCAATTGGCCTCTCCGGTAAGCAGTGATTTTACGATCAGGCGATCCCTGTCCGGGTCTTTCGTTGAAACAGCGCCTACCTTATCAAGATAACCGCCCAATGCCCCGGTGAAAAGTTCATAGTCCGCCAATGACCAAACCGGAACTTTGGTCAAGGTGAAAATCTGGTAAGGCATCAGCATGGTTTCAAGACGGGTGAAGTGGTTGATCACGAATATGACCGATCCATCAGGTATATTTTCCTGACCATGAAGGGAAATATTGGCCTTGGACAGATTGGAAATGGCTTTTATAGCCAACCCTGTAGTTCGATAGGCAAATCGATTCATACTAGAATAATAAGCGAAAATGCCGAATGAATCAACTACATACCTTTAGGAAATTCGAAACTAAAATCGCTGAGACAGTAGACTATATGTTGACAGCATATTCATTTGCCATTAAATTGGGTGGTCTTGCTAAAATATCGAAGCTGCAGCTGGAGGTGTGCGTGTATTCTAAAATACTCATTCTGCGCTTTCCGAAAAACGAAGTGCATAAGCCAATTGTTTATCATTTAACCAAAGATTTCGATTTGGTTTTCAATATTCTCAATGCGGCCATTCTACCCCGAAAAGAAGGTGTCATGGCGCTTGAATTATCCGGTACGAAAAAAAATTTCAAAGAAGGGGTGAAATTTTTAAAAGCCCAGGGCGTGCATGTTAAAAATGCCTCCCAGGAAATTAAACGTGACCATAAAAAATGTACCGATTGCGGAGCCTGCACAGCCGTATGCCCCACCGGCGCCCTTGCGGTTCAGCGCCCGGAAATGCGAGTAATCTTTGATCAGGAAAAATGCAGTGTCTGCGAGCTATGCGTACCTGCCTGCCCGCCCCGAGCCATGGAAATTCGCCCGGCAGACCGGACATTTTTTGAATGACAAAAAAAACCGCAGTTGCCATAAGCGGCGGCGTTGACTCGTTAATGGCCGCCTGGTTCTTAAAAGAACAGGGGCAGGATGTCATCGGGATTCACTTTGTTACCGGATTTGAAACCGCCTTATCCCGCACCCGACACCCCCAAGCAGATAGCCGCCAAAAAATCCTTGATATCGGAAAAAAACTGGGAATGCCGGTAGAGATAGTTGACATCCGAGCTGAATTCCAAGAAAAGATTGTCGACTATTTTGCCCAAACCTATAAAAAAGGCCATACCCCCAATCCGTGCATGCGGTGCAATCCCATTATTAAATTCGGCAGGATCCTGTCTTGTGCGCACAGCTTAGGGGCACAAAAATTGGCGACCGGGCACTATGCCAGAATAAAGAAAGATCAAAGCGGTAATTTTCATCTGTTCAAAGGCATCGATAACTGGAAAGATCAATCTTATTTCCTGGCCCGTCTCACCCAGCATCAACTTGAAAATGCCTGCTTTCCGC
This sequence comes from uncultured delta proteobacterium, assembly GCA_963765595.1. Lineage (GTDB taxonomy): Bacteria > Desulfobacterota > Desulfobacteria > Desulfobacterales > JAFDCJ01 > JAFDCJ01. Next base: position 27,278 of record CAVXXE010000133.1, on the reverse strand, counting down.
TGGGGCAAATGAAGAAATCAGATGTTAAGCAAATCGCGGCCCAAAAAGCACTGCGGCCGGTGACCGCTGACGAAAGCCAGGATGTCTGCTTTATAAAGTACAGATCGTATGGAGAATTTTTAAGCGCCCAAAAAGAATTTAAGCCCAAACCAGGACTTATCGAAAATGTAAACGGGCAGGTCATTGGAGAACACAACGGACTGCATCTGTTTACCATTGGTCAAAGACGCGGCATCAATTGTCCCGCCGCTGAGCCGTATTACGTAATCCGGCTGGATACCGAGCGCAACCGCCTGACGGTGGGTGCTAAAAAAGATCTGCTGTCATCTGAATGCAAAGTAGTGGAAATTAATTGGATTGGCAAAGCGCCGACCCGACCCATGGATGCCCACACACGGGTACGCTATCGCAGTAAAGAAGTTGCATCCAGAGTTTTTCCGCAGGGTAAATCCATGGCCATTGTGCGCTTTAATTCTCCTCAAACGGCTGTAACGCCCGGGCAGGGTGCCGTCTTTTATCGGGGAGATGAAATATTGGGGGGAGGATGGATAAGCCCGCAACGTTGAACCCTGCGAACGTGGGGTCGAAGCCCGAAGGGCGTAGCCCCAAACCGCTCAACCTAAATTGAGATATGTCGAAATTTAAGATCACAACCCTGGGATGCAAAGTCAACCAGGCCGAGTCGGAAGCGGTTGCACTGGATTTGCTGTCATCAAAGTGGCTGACAGCCCGCGAATCAGAAGAGGCTGATATATGTATCGTCAATACCTGCGCGGTGACCCAAAAAGCCGCGATGCAGTCACGACAAGCGGTACGCCAGGCCATCCGCGCCAATCCCAATGCGCAAATCTATGTTACAGGCTGCTATGCCCAGACGGCACCGCAAGAAATCAAAGCGATTGGCGGCGTAAATTACATTGTCGGCCATGGTGAAAAGCACGCTATCGGCCACATGATCCGGTCAGTCGGCGACAGAACTCCCGGCCAGGCGATTTCCATCTGTGGAGACATTCGCAGGAAGCGTCCTTTCGCGTCAATGCCCGTAGCGAATACGGTTCTACGGACACGGACCTTTTTAAAAATTCAGGACGGCTGTGATGCATTTTGTACCTATTGTATTGTACCCTATGCACGCGGTCGCAGCCGCAGTATGCCGCTTGCAGATATCGTAGACAATATCGGGAAACTGGCCAAGGCCGGTTATCGGGAAGTTGTGCTGACAGGAATCCATCTGGGCGCTTATGGTCATGATTTATCTCCCGTAACGGATCTTGCGACGGCCATGGAACGGATTAAGGAAGTAAGACCCATCGAGAGGGTTCGCCTCAGTTCAATTGAACCCTTTGAGTTTACGGCGAAAGTTCTGGAGCAGACCCTAAATTCCGATATATTCTGCCGACACTTTCACATACCGCTTCAAAGCGGCGATGCTGGAATCTTAGAAAATATGGGGCGTCCGTATTCACCCGATTTTTTTGGTGATTTGATCAATAAAATTCATCGATTCCTGCCGGATGCCGCCATCGGTGTGGATGCCCTCATTGGATTTCCGGGAGAAAGCGACTCGGCCTTTGAAAATACCTATAACCTGATTGAAAAGCTGCCGATCAGTTATCTGCATGTTTTTCCGTTTTCCGCACGGCCTGGAACCAGAGCTGCCAATTTACCGGACAAAGTTGATGCGGGCATTAGCAAAGACAGGTGTCAACGGATGCGAATACTTGGCGACGAAAAACGAATGAAATTCTACCAGGGGTTCGTGGGGCAGGTACTGCCGATTCTTATCGAAACTGAAAGGGAGGCTTCAACGAATTTGCTTAAGGGAATTTCATCGAATTATTTACCGGTGTTGATTGATGCCGGGGATAGTCTGAAGAATAAAATTGTCGATGTCAAAATTCAAAGATTGGAGGGAATGACATTATTCGGTACCAATATCTTTTAAAACTTTAAAAAATTGGACACAGATCTGCACAGATAAACACAGATAAACAATCAGACAACTAGATTGCCCGCCTTTCGGCGGAAGGAATTGAGGAATGAAAAAATCAGATATTATCCTGATTAAATTTTATGAATTCTTCAATACACTTTTTCTTAAAAAAATCCCTGAAATCCGTGTTCCCTACAAATAGAACTACAATCAGACCAAACAAAGGAGAGTATTATGACTACAAAAAGCGATTACAAGGAAGATCTTGAAAAGGTCAACGTGGTATTTGAAACCAACCTGGGAACTTTTGAAGGCGAGCTTTTTGCCAAAGAGTGTCCCGAAACGGTGTGGAATTTTATCAACCTGACGGAAGGCCGGCAAAAAACGGAAAAGCCGGGAAATTTTTATGACGGTCTGATCTTTCATCGTGTCATCGAGGGCTTTATGATTCAGGGTGGATGTCCCCAGGGAACCGGCACCGGTGGACCGGGGTATAGATTTTCAGACGAATTTAATTCGTCTTTGCGACATGACAGCGAAGGCATTTTCTCCATGGCCAATGCCGGACCCGGCACCAATGGCAGTCAGTTCTTTATTACCCTGGGCCCGACCCCTCACCTTGATAACAGACACTCTGTCTTCGGGAAAGTGACCAAAGGCATGGATATCGTAAAAAAAATCGGATCGACTGAAACTGGCCCCGGGGACCGCCCGCTAAAAGATGTAGTGATGGAGAAGGTTACCGTTAAGAGATGATTTGCAGGAAGATCACGTAAAAAAAGCGTGGGGCTCATATATCTTTTTTTGCAGCCGTTCAAAGGTTTAGGGTTCAGAGGTTCAAGAGTTGGAGAGCGATGATCACCGGACGCTTTGAAGATATGAGGCTTGACATTTTTTCCGGAAGTAAGCTTTCCGGGGCTATGGGCAGGCAAAAAAGACAGGGTTTGTTCGCGACTTCGGGTTGAATGCGCAAACTCATCCAGGCACAATGTGGTGGAAGATAACGCTTGGACAGTGAACCCCGAACCTGTGAGTGCATACGAAAGATAACCCTGAACAGTGAACTCTGAACTTTTGAACGCTGACGTTTGACAACCGTTTAGCGATCAGAGGTTCTGGGTTCGAAGGCTACACCTGCTGGAAACTGCTTGCTATAGTGATCAAGATCCGGAATACCCGACTTCGCCAATTGGGTGAAAATGCTCTAAAAAGACGGAGCGAAGCCTCCGGCTCGTAGGGGGTTGTAGCGCCTACGCCTCGGAGAGCGACCTCCGGAAATATCCTAAAAAAAACAGCCGAGTAGTCAAAATCTTACCTAAATATGGTCCATATTACACAATATTTGGAACCTTTTTTTCCCAATTTTCCTCTCCTCATAAATCCGAATTAAAGTTAATCCTTTGTAACTTCAACAACCATTAGCATTCAAGGCAAAGCAACTGATTTTTGCATGGTATTTGCATATGTGGAAAATATGATGCAAATTCAGTCATTCGCGGCTCGGTTGATCCAGATCTTTTATACCGACCTCGCAAGGAACACTTAATTATTTTTAATAATGACGAATTTAATGGATTGAAAGGAGCATACCAATGGCATCTAATTTCCAACTTTTGTCCTACCGAAACAAAGACAGCCTGCATTTGCAACTATATGGCGATTTTGATGGTAGCTCAGCCCATGAATTGATCAATACCCTAAAGAAAAATGGAAAGGAATTTATTCAAATTTTTATTGATACCAATGACCTCGATAAATTATATCCTTTTGGTCTTGATGTATTTCAAAATAACAATGCCATTGCCAGGAAATGCAGTAGTTTTATCTTTATTGGTAAATACAAACACAATTTTGCTGCGTAAATAAGTGATTCATTGAATGGTAGCGGTGGATTTTCTCTGATAAAAATAATCAAAGAAGATGCCAAAGGCATACTGGATTTACAGATATGCAATAGGGTTAAATTACAATGGTAGAATTATTGACTTTTATCGGAAATTTGAATCTTGGGACATTTATTGTCATATGGACATCTACTATTTTTCTAGTAATTTTTATTTCTCTTTTGTTAATTTCTGTTAGTCAAATGAATAAAGAAACAATTAAAATAAGTAAAAAAATAGAAATATTACTACAGGGGCTTTCAGAAAAAATTGAAGCTTGGAAATGATGACATTATTTTTTAACCAGCTAGCCAATTTAACCGGTATACCTCTTATAGTATCGATTTTTGCTATTGTGATAATCTTTTCTTTAGCCCTGTTCGGCATCCTTATTTTAATAAAGGTTAGAAGCATAAATAAAGGACTGAATAATTTAAATGACAGGCTGGACATTATAAGTCAAGGATTAGGCTGGCAATCCGGGGAGTTCGAAAACATACAACCTTATCAATTTAAATTGGGATCCCAAATAAATAATGAATTCGCAGCAGATGGTCGGCAAAATTTGGAGCCCAATACTACCGCAGATATTTCCAAACAAAACGGATCTGAAGAACATCGCATAAATACGGAAGTCAGCAAAAAAATACATGCGCTACTCAAAAAATCCGGTAACCCGGTACCATATCACGATTTAACAAAGCACCTATCAAAAGATTACCCCGGATATAACTATGATTTTTTTCTCAATGAGGTCGAGGATCTTCAAAAGGAGGGAAAGGTCGAAGTTCAACTAATTGCCGGAAAGCTCTATTTTCAGATAAAAAAAACATAAGCCGGGATTTGAGGGTCGCGGCAACAAACAGCTCAAATCTTCAATCGGTAAATACCATAGGGGGTAGTGACCTCGTTGCCGTGCAATATTTCAGCCATTATCGGCGTAACCTGGTCAAAGATATCCGCTAAGGATTCCATAAAATTTTTCTCCGAAATATCCTCCCAGCGTCCCCCATCAACATTCCAAACTTCATACTTTGGCATATCAATCTGCATTCTTCAAAAGTACCTTGCTGTCATTCCACAAATCGTTCCGCTTTCATCTCAGGGCAATTCGAAATCAGGTGAATATTCTTAGCGATGGTTTTAATATCGGCAGGTACACCTATATCTTTAACCATTAATTTGGGGCTTTTATTTTTAAATTAAATGGTTATATTCACACGGTTGGAAAAATCGACAAAAATAACGCCATTTTAAATCATAAAAAGACGCCTTAAAGCAAAAAAGGTCACGCAATACAGCGTTACCCATTAATTTTATTATGGTGCCGAAGGGGAGACTCGAACTCCCATGTCCATACAGACACTAGACCCTGAACCTAGCGCGTCTACCAGTTCCGCCACTTCGGCACGTTGAAAAAGATTGATTAATTTCAGGATGTGGACTACATATATCCTTTTTATAATCCATGTCAAGCCCATTATTCACAGTGTGAAAGTTAAACATGAAAATTATTGACAACCTCGATAAAATTTACGAACCATTTAAAAATGCCGTCATTACAATCGGAAATTTTGATGGCGTCCATATCGGACATCAGGCTCTTTTCCATGAGGTTATCGAAATAGCCGAAAATATCGGCGGCACATCGATTGCCATGACCTTTGACCCTCATCCGATTCGAGTATTAAAGCAAAACGGTCACCCTCCCCTGATCACCTTGTATGAGCAAAAAGCAGAGTTGATTGGACGCACCCAAATCGATGTCCTGATCTGCGTCCCATTCACACGGGACTTTGCAGCCCTTTCGGCCGAAGAATTCGTCAGGGATTTATTGGTCGGACAAATTGGCATGAAAGCCATAGTGGTGGGTGAAGATTACAGCTTCGGCAAGAATCGTGAAGGCGATATCGATTTGTTAAAAGGCTATGCTGCGAGATATGGCTTTGAGGTCATTGTGGCGGACTGGATTAAGATGTCCAAGGATTTTGCAGAAAGAATCAGCAGCACCAAAATCCGGGAACTTGTCACCGACGGTTTGATGGAGCAGGCGGAAAAAATGCTGGGGCGCTATTATCAGATCAGAGGACGGGTGGTGACCGGGCGTGATCGCGGCGGCAAACTACTTGGCATTCCGACAGCCAATGTAAATCTGCATGACGAATTATGTCCTAAAATCGGAATTTATGCAGTTACCGGTGAGTGCCGGGGTAAACCCTTCAAAGGTGTAGCAAATATCGGTTACAGCCCGACGTTTGAAAATCATGATTTTACGGTTGAAGTGCACATTTTCGAATTTGATGATGATATATATGGTGAAAAAATCAGGGTGAATTTTATCAAACGCATACGAGATGAAGTAAAATTTTCAAACATCTCAGAGCTTATTGATCAAATCAAGGAAGACATTACCGCTGCCCGGGAAATTTTAGCGGCATGAAAAAAAATATGACCATCTCCTTTATCGGGGGTGTTGTATTATCGGCGGGAGCACTCTATTTTGCTTTTAAAAACGTGCCGATTGCCGAGCTTTTAAATTATCTGGCTTCTATCAATTATTTTTGGGTATTTCCGGCGGTTCTGGTCGCTGTGTTTTCTTTTATGTTGCGGGCTGTCCGGTGGCAAATCATACTGGAATCGACCCGCCAGATAAGCTTCCGGCGTGTATTCCATCCCATGATGATCGGATTTATGATCAATTGCGTGCTGCCGGGTCGCCTTGGTGAAGTTGCCCGCCCGGTGATTCTGCAAAAAGAGGAAAAAATTCCTTTCGCCACCGGTCTGGCCACCGTCGTCGCGGAAAGGGTATTTGACATTTGCTTTTTGATTCTGCTGTTCATGTTAACCGCCGGCGGGTTGACAATAAACCCCGATACAAATGTTGCCTTTGGAACTTATCAGCTGGACAAAGAGACACTGCAAACCGTCTTCGATACCATGCTTAAGCTGGGTGCGGTGTTAATTGCGGGGATCGCAATATTCAGCATCGGCAAGGCCCGTGATTTAATTTACAGTGCGATTCTACTCACGCCGGGGTTGTTCTTTTTTGCAGGAACGCGATTTAAGGCCGCTGTCAGAAAAAGAATTTGTGAACCGGTCATCAATATACTAAAAAATATCGCCCAGGGTTTTGCGCTGATCAGATATCCGAAAAAAATCATTTTGTGTGCGGGTCTCTCGGCACTTATCTGGGGCCTGCAGGCCGGCTCTTACTACCTAGTTTCGCTCGGCAGTCCGGGCATTAATCTGACATATCTTGAGATAACCACTGTGATGGTGATTATCTGTATCTTTATTTCACTGCCGTCTGTACCCGGCTGGTGGGGACTCTGGGAAGCAGGCGGGGTGTTCGCGCTATCTCTATTTGGCATTTCTGCCAAAGACGCGGCGGGTTTCACCCTGGCAAACCATGCCGTTCAGGTGATCCCGGTAATCCTTATCGGTTTTATATCGGCAATGATTCTCAGCGTGAACATTCGCCGGATGTCTTTTGAAGGCAAAGAATTCAAAGATTCGGGAACTTAGGCCCTGATCAGGTCTTTTCTGACAACATGTTGTAAGGAACGTAAGGTGCCAGGTGTCGGTGTTCAGCCCGCCCTGGCCTCCGGCTCGTAGCCTACGCCTCGGAGAGTGCGATAAGAAAGATTCTCACTGATCATTGCAAGAGATCCCAATATTGTCTTATCTTCCAGATCCATACGAGTTAGGTCTGGGCCAGGAGTTTCAGCAATTAAAAAATTTCAAATAACAAATACCAAACAAATCACAATGACCGAAATTCAAAATTCCAAATAATTGGCGTTTGATCTTATTTGAGATTTGGATATTGTAATTTGGAATTTATTTGCCCAATTTTAAGATCAGGTAGTGCGTGTAATTTGTTATTTCCGGTTTACCCGGGTTAGGGTTAATATCTTAGATTTAATGGAAATGCCTTAATTCTTGAATGAGACCCATGCCCGATTTTCATAATACTTAGAAGGAAGAACTGAGTAACAATATGAGCAAATTCGACATCTTAACATATCCCAATAAATTCTTGAACCAACCGACGCAGCCGCTTGAGAATATCGATGGGAAGGTTCAAGAAATGATCGATAAGATGGCCCTCACCATGTATGAGGCTCCGGGGGTCGGCCTGGCGGCAATCCAGGTCGGCTGGGACAAAAGTTTATTGATTTACGATGTTTCCCCCAGAGATGAAAGCCGTTCTCTTCATGTTCTGGTCAATCCTAAGATCATCACCGCAGAAGGTGAGATCGTATCGGAGAATGAAGGTTGCCTCAGTGTACCCGAATTCAGAGCTGATGTGAAACGTGCTGCATCCATAACCGTTGAAGGCCATGACCGGGACGGCAAACCTTTGAAAATCGATGCGGAGGGAATCATGGCTATCGTCCTTCAGCACGAGATCGATCACTTAAACGGCACGTTATTCATTGAGCACATCAGCACATTGAAAAGACAAATGTACAAACGGCGCATCAAAAAGCAATTACGGGAAAAATGAAAAAAACTTTCAAAATCATATTTCTGGGAACACCGCAATTTTCCGTCCCGGCTCTTATCGCGCTGCATGAAAACAATTATGATGTCGCCATGGTCGTTACAGCACCGGACCGACCCAAAGGACGGGGACGTAAAGTGGCGCCACCGGCAGTGAAGGTAACTGCACTGGAGCTGGGATATCGGGTTCTGCAGCCGGCCTCAATTAAAACTGCAGAGTTTTGCGATGTGGTCGCGCAACACAAGCCCGACTTTCTGATCGTCATCGCCTTTGGCAATATAGTCCCTGAAAATGTACTGGCGCTGCCCCATAGGGGAACGATCAATGTTCATGCCTCACTGCTTCCCAAATATCGCGGACCAGCCCCTATTCAATGGGCCATCATTAACGGCGAAAAAGAAACCGCCGTATGTACGCAGCTGATGAAAAAAGAAATCGATACGGGAGACATCCTGCTTAGCGTCCGGGAGCCCATTAGATCAGATGATACGGCCGGGGATCTGCATGATCGCCTGTCTGAGAAAAGTGCAGTAGTTCTGATCGAGACGCTAAGAGGGTTGGCTGAGAATACGATCCAACCCATGCCCCAGGATCACAGCCTTGCCACCTACGCGCCCATGCTCTCAAAAGACGACGGCCTCATCAACTGGAATAAATCCGCTGAATCCCTGGCCAATTTTATCCGTGGGGTCAATCCGTGGCCCGGAGCTTATACCTTTCTTGGTGACAGACGCCTGAAGATATTCAAATCCCGTCCCCTCCCAAGTGAAATCACAGAATCTCCCGGTACAGTCCTGAAGGGATTTGCCGATGAGTTACGTATCGCCACCGCCAAAGGTGCGCTTAGTGTCGAAGAAATCCAGGGTGATTCGGGCAAACGCCTCTTGATAAAAGATTTTCTGCGGGGATGCAAAATACCGCCGGGTACAGTTTTCAGTTAGACCCCTATATCTGTTGTTTTACGTTTTTATGTCAAAAAAACAATCAAATAACAGTAGGCAAAAGACAAATAACAATGACTAAAATTCAATATTCCAAACAATTGGCTTTTGATCTTATTGGAGATTTTGATATTGGAATTTATTTGGCCCAAATTTAAGATCAGGTGGTGCTTGTAATTTGTTATTTCCGGTTTATCCGGGTTAGGGCCTTGTCTCAGAACTAATTTCGCTTTTCGATATTCGGATTTTACATCACAGTTCTCACTACTGGGAAAATAATTATAAAAACAGCCGGTGATTTATGTGCCGCCATACAGAACCAACAATTCATGCCCATTGATGTACGAAAAACTGCATGGGTCATACTGAATACCCTGGATCGAGGCCGGCGCACCCTGGATACCCTAATGGAAGATTATTCCGGCGGTGGACAGGTGGATTCGCGGCGGGATCGGTCGCTGCTGCAGACCCTGGTATACGGAGTCCTGCGTTGGAGGGGCCGCCTGGATTATATTATCTCCCATTTTTCCAGCACCCGTTTTGATAAAATCAACCCGAGGATTTTGAATATCCTAAGGCTGGCCTTATTTCAGATTATTTACCTGGATCGAATTCCTGATTCCGCGGCGGTGAACACCGCTGTTGATATGGCCAAAGCGTCCGGTGCGCCATGGGTCGTAAGGTATGTAAACGCCTTGTTGCGTAAAGCTTCCCGCGAGTATCGAAATGTTTCCTTTCCGGAGATGGGTAAAAATGCAATTACCGCGCTGGCGACCGAAAAATCGTTTCCGGAATGGATCATCCTCAGATGGCTGCATCGTTATGGTCAAAAAAACACAGCTCACTTGTGCGATGCCGCAAATTCGATACCGCCGATAACCGTTCGCACCAATACACTCAAGATATCGCCACGGGAACTGTTGACCAAACTCGACAGCGAAACTGAACATGCGGCACAAACGCCTTATTCACCGGACGGTATCACATTTGTCAATCCCGCGACATCGATACCGAAGCTCAGTGGTTTTGCAGCCGGTTGGTTCCAGGTTCAGGATGAAGCCGCACAGCTGGTTTCACTGCTGTTGGATCCGAGGCCCGGGGAAACTATTTTGGATGCCTGCGCAGGATTGGGTGGTAAAACCGGTCATATCGCCCAACTCATGCAAAATAAAGGTGCTGTGGTCGCATTGGATATAGACGGAGGAAAGCTTGCACAGCTTGAGGCTGAAATGCAGCGTTTGGGAATTTCTAACGTATCAACCCTATGCCTCGATCTTGAAGATGGGTTGCCGCAAGGGCCGACGAAAGTATTTGACCGTATTCTGTTGGATGCACCCTGCTCGGGTTTAGGCGTTATCCGTCGCAACCCGGATATAAAATGGCACCGATCCGAAAAAGAAATATTGAAAAATAAAACCAGGCAATTGCGTCTGCTCGAGAATTTAGCCCCGGCAGTCAAACCGGAAGGCTTTTTGGTGTATGCCGTATGCAGTCCGGAGCCCGAAGAAAATGAAGAGGTGATATATCAATTTTTGAAAAAACACGACGAATTTGTTATACATGATCAACACGGAAGGCTTCCGGATGAAATCCGCAAAACCGCAATCACCAAAGGTTTTTTCAAAACCTTTCCCTATTTAACTCAGATGGACGGTTTCTTTTCAGTTCGACTTCAACGAATCCCATGATAACAAAGCTTGTAAAAATAGCAGCCCTATTTATCGGCTTTTTAGTGATTGCAGGCGCCAGTGCCTATTTGACTCTGACGTTTATCATCAAAAGCGAAGATACGGTAATTGTGCCGGACCTTGTGGGAAAGGATGTGGTCACCGCTCTTGAACAGTTGACCGATCTGCAATTGAATACAAAAGTAAATGGATCGGAGTACAGTCGGCAATTCCCCAAAAACCATGTGATCTACCAGGAACCGGACCCGGGATCGGAAATAAAGAAAGATCGAGATATCAGAATTATCATTTCAAAGGGACCCAAGAATATTTTAATGCCCAATCTAATCTCTCTTTCAGAGCGTCAGGCTCGAATGATAATGGAAGAAAACGGCATTTCCCAGGGGCATTTGACACGAACCTATTTCAACGCTGTTGAAAAAGACAATATTATTGCGCAGGTACCCTCAGCCGGCGCCATGATCACGCGCGGGGCTTCGGTTGATCTATTGGTAAGCATGGGGTCTCGACCGGTTGCATACAAAATGGCTGAACTTGCAGGGCTTTCACTGGATAAAGCCGTGTTGACGATCGAAAAGACAAACCTGAAGGTGGGAGAGATACGATCGTATTTTGATAAACACAAACCCCGTAATATTGTTATTCGCCAGGAACCACTGGCAGGCTATCGAATACGCGAAAACAGTCCCGTTAACCTGGTGATCAACCGCCATCCCGGCAAAACGGCAGGAGCACACCTGAATCATCCATTGTACGGTAGTCTGTTGCAGCATCGCGTTAAAAACGGATTTCTGAAAAAAAGGATCCGGGTGGAATTAGAGAGTGAGGATAAAACTGTCGATATATTCGACGACTACATCAAACCCGGCGAAGAAATCTGGGTTCTGGTCCCAAGGGATCGGGATGCAAGGGCATTCATTTTTGAGGATGATAAACTGGTGAACACCCGGCTGTATGAGGCGTGGTAGGGTTTTCGCGGATAACTCTGATGGACTACATGAAACAATGCCTTTTTCGTGGATTTTCAAACAAGGTTTCAGAGTACAGATGACAGAGGTCAGAGGTCAGATGAGTCGCCTAAGCTCTTTGAGCTGAGGCCCAGCAACTGCTGCCTTCGTCGTCGTTCTCGTACTCGTCCTCGTCCCCTATAAGATTCTAATTCACTAGGACGAGGACGACGACGAAAAGAATCAGATTATATCACATGCAGATGCCCTGAGCCCGATACCCTATACCATCTAGCTCGGCGGAGCTGACAACATCCAACAACAAGAATACCGGAGGTTTAAATGAAAGTCATCGCACCCTCAATTTTATCGGCTGATTTTGCCAGGCTCGGCAACGAGATCAAGGCAGTTGAATCGGCCGGCGCTGATTGGATCCATGCGGATGTCATGGACGGTCATTTTGTACCCAACATTACCATAGGACCATTGATTGTCGAGGCGGTCCGGCGGGTAACCTCACTGCCGATCGATGTGCATTTGATGATTGAAAACCCGGACAATTACATACCGGCATTTGCCGAGGCCGGGGCCTCTTTGATATCCGTGCAGGTCGAAACCAGCATACACCTGAACCGGTCGGTACAGCTGATTCGCGAATGCGGGGCTCGACCGGGTGTTGTCCTGAATCCTTCAACGCCGATTCAGATACTGGAATGGATTATTGCAGATGTCGATTATGTGCTTATTATGAGTGTCAACCCCGGATTCGGTGGTCAGGCGTTCATAAAAAACAGCCTTGATAAAGTAAGAGCTTTGCGTCAATTGATCCAGCAAAAAAATCTACAGACCCTGATCGAAATCGACGGGGGTGTCAACGAAAAAACGATTGCCGACATTGCAGCTGCCGGTGTGGACGTGTTTGTGGCGGGTTCCGCCATATTCGGCAGTCGGAATTACCAAGCGACCATAAACGCTTTTCGGGAAAAAATCGGTGGCTAAAAATAGAAAGGGCTGTCGGGGATTTCGGGTTGGTGGGATATGGAATAATCTTTATTTATTATAATTACTGACCATGAAAAAACAATTTAAAACATATCGCCGTACCATTCTGGGGTTATTTACGGCGGCGTTGGCATTTACTTTCGTAACCCTTATGGGTCAAATGAGCCTGTCATCTGAAGATTGGAGCGATGAGGTTAAACGTCAAAAGATTGAGGATATGTATAACGGGTATAAAAAGCAATTTCCCGAAGTACAGGACCTCTCGGCGCAAAATGCAATGAATCTTATGGCTGACAGCAGAACGGTACTAATCGATATCCGGGAGCCCCGTGAGCAGCAGATCTCCATGCTGCCCGGTGCAATTACCGAAAAAGATTTCATGAATAATCCTTTAAAATATAAAGACGCTGTTAAAATTGCGTATTGCACCATCAGTTACCGCAGCGGAAAATTTGCCCAAAAACTTCAGAGAAAAGGGATTCCGGTCTATAACCTGAGAGGGGGTATTTTAGCCTGGGTACACGCTGGGGGAAAAGTTTACGACCAAAACGGAGAGACCCAGCGTATCCATGTATACGGTCGAAAGTGGAACCTGGGCCCTGAAAGCTATCACACGGTTTGGTAAACAGTTGCAATAAATTGGTGAAGGTATTCCTATCCGTAATCTTTATTTGCGTCTGGAAAGCCGCTCCCGCAGAGATAACATCAATTCTTAAGATCTGGTGGTGCCTGTATTTTGTTATTCCCGGTTTATCCGGGTTTAGGTCTTCCTATCGGAATAATAGATATCATAAAAATTGCGCTTTAGCGTGTTGCCACGGCAAAATCTTCGTTCGATCAGATAACGTGGGAAAAGATGAAATACCGTCATCAAATTGCCGTTAAAGCCATTGTTTAGCCAGCGTCTTCCGGACACTATAATCCCCTTTCGAAAAAAAACGAGCCTGCCAATTTCTTTTAACCGCAATGACAGTTCAACATCTTCCATCAGCATCATTGAGGGAAATCCGCCTGTGGCAGCGAGGGCTTCGGTTCTGAAAAATTGGGCCTGGTCGCCGAAGGAAATTCCGGTCAAAACCGTGCGTAAATTGTTTAAGAAAGCAATCACCTTGGTTTTGGCATTATTTCTCTCAAATTGCATTCCGACCGCGCCGCCAACTATGTCGGGATCTGATGCGAGCATTTTGAGTATCCTTTTAAACACACCTTTTTTAGCCGCACAGTCCGCATGCAGAATGACGATCACGTCGCCGGATGCCGATTCAACCCCTTTTCTGATTTGAAGCCCCCTGCCCTTCGGACTTTCCACCACACGGGCACCCAGCTTTGCAGCCAGTGTCGGTGTTCCGTCGATGGAGCCGCCGTCAGCCACAATTATCTCATTCAAGGCCGTGCGATTTTTCAAGGATTCGAGGCATTGAACCAAGCTTCCCGATTCGTTCAGCGTAGGGATGACAGCGGAAATACACGTTGGATTTGCATATGATTCGTCCCGAAATAGAAACCCGCCCTTGAAAAGGCCAATTAATAGAAGCCCATAAAAAGGAATGTATTCAAACAGTTTCAGCCAGGAAATCTCTCGAAAAACCCCGGTATTGAATTCAATGGCAGTTACTGGGAATGTAAAGATAACCGCCGCTTGAAGATACAACCAGGCCCGTGATGGAAAAAAAACAAGAAACGGTGCAATTAATACAATATACCAGGGGTGAAGTGTCGGAAGAAAAACGAGCAGACAACCCAGGGCCAGATAGACACTGCGCAGCTGGTCATGGACAAACAAAACCACCCAGGCAAGACAGATCCCCAGCAAACAAATAGAAACGAACAAGTAATGGCCGCCAAGTAAGTATCGCAGCAACACCGTCAGGGAATCATTGTAATGAAAATGGGCCGCGAATTCTACCAGGGCGTGAAAGATGGCGGAACCGGCGTCGATGTAAGGGATGTAGAGAATCAAAGGTATCAACACAGCAATACTTTTCGTTCGATTTTCCCCGTTTACCAGAAATGGCAGAGCCGCCAAAGCAAGATATTTCGACAATATGGCCAGACCCAGCATCGAAAAACCTGTGGCTGGGGACTTTTTGCAAAGGATTAAATACAGCGCCAGACACAAAAAAAATACCTGAATTATATCCAGATGTCCTTCCCCGCTGATATATAAAAGAATCAGCGGATTGGCGGCATAAAGAAGCAGCCGGGATGGTAAAACCCCTCGTTGCTTGATCATCAGCAGCAAAAGGATCATCACCCCGATATCGAACCCGATCATGGCGGTTTTGAAAAAAAAAGGATCCGGATTAAGCCAGGCAAAAAATCTGAAAAGCAGCAGAGCGACCGGTGGATAGGCGGCCGAAAATTCGGCATGGTTGATTTGCTGCCAGATTGCGGAAAGGTCACCCTGCGCAATCTCAGCCAGGGCCGGGCTGAGGGGGGAGTAGTTAAAAGGATTAAACCCGAGATTTTGAATACAACCTTCCCAAACATAGCGAAACACATCGTTTCCCACGGGATACGGCAAAAAAATAAGTCGGGCTGAAATTCCCAATACAAATATACTCGCCAACGCCATTTTGGATGTTAAGCCCACTGGAAACAGCCACACCATCAGAACCATCAAGACATGGCCGAGGCAAAACAGTACTGAAAATAAAAGAGCATGTTTCCCCAGCGGAGCCATGATGACCATCGCCACCATGGTAGCCAGCCAGATGAGACACAAAAGTATGAAACGCAGCAATTGCATAGGTTAACAAGAATAAAGTGGATTAAGTCCTGATGTTTAATGGTGATGAAAATAAAAAAAGCCCAATCGCTTCAAAAGCTAACAGACTTGGACTTTTATACGGCTAGCATCTCGCTTGTCGCGCCGTCGTCCCGCTACCTGCAGGACATCGGCGGATGCCTTTTATCTTATACTGTAAACCTTACACCTTGTTTTTATTAATTCCATCGATTTATATTCCGGCATAATTTCTTTTAATATTAATATCCACATTCGGAGCGCGCGATTCGGTGCTAATCGCTTCATCTGGTATAATGTCTTGGATTATAGTTAAAAAGAGAATTTTCCCCACCGTCAATTATATCCTTTGCAATTATTTTACAAATATCTTGCATGTTTTCATATTCCGGCTCTTTTATCCAGTTGATCTTGATTAATCTTCGCGTATCAAATTTATAAACTGATTGTGAAACTTCAATTTCATTCACCCAGGTATCTTTTTGCCGGGCATAGTTTATAATCGTTTCCCATGTAAAAGTATATTTCGTCGAAAGAAAAATTAAATCAGCAACATCTTTTGCTTCGTCACGGGACAGAGCACATATTTTATTGCTCAATATATTTTCCCACGAATCAATTCTATGAAAAAAATTAGTAAATTGTATTTCTCCTGTATGAAATAATACATCATTCACAAATTCAATTTTCAAAGGATATTCTTCGTTATGGATAAAAATCCGTGCAAAATCTTCACTTAACAAAGCTATTTCAATCTTGGAAAAATGATTCTGTAATTGCGAAATGATTTTATTTGATAATTGTTTAAAATTGTCTTCCCTGTTTACAAAAAAGTCCAAATCGTCGGAATATCTGTGTTTAAGGTAATGCCTCCCGAGCGCGGTGCCTCCTGTCAGATAAAATGTGTCATCAACCTTCATAATAAGTTTGAGAACCAAATCCTGAAAAGGATATAGATTATTGGTATAGTATTTTTCTGACATAATTGTATTTACGAGATAAGGATTTGGGAAAGAGGGTTTTGAGAACATCCTCTGATAAAGCCTCTTTCAGCAATTCGGGGGACAAGATTTTTTTAATTTCATACCATCTGCAGGACTTTAAAGCCCGGCTTAGCAAATTTTTCCGTGTTAAGCCGTTGCATTCCCCCAATTCAATAATTGCAATAATATTCTCTTCAGAAACTTGATAGTCCCAGTATAAGCTTTTAAAGAAATTCATTGCATCTTTATTAATTTCCATTTGTCTTTGGAATTCCTGATAAACACCCATTGGTAGAACCCATAGAATTCTTCATTCTGATAGATCCAACTTATTTTCTTTTGACTTTTAATAATATCTTTTCTTTTGTTTCCCTGTGATGCTATAGAATTAAATGTTCCAGGATCGGTTATTCTCGATGATCTCGCCACGATCGCGCCTTTGTTATCAAACGAAATTATGGTTTTTATACATCAAAAAAGCCTATCGATCAAGAATGAAGACCCCTATGTTCTTCGCGCATGTTCTTTTAGCTGCTTTTCCTGTTTTCGAATAGCCTCTTGTGTGTATCCATAAAAAGTCATTTCCCACAGGCAATGCCCAAGGATATGTGCTGCGGAGTACTTTGATAAAGATCCCGGATCAATATCCATCCCCATGCCTCGAAATCAGCGTAAAGACTTCAAAAATGTTTGTTCCATCAATTTTTTCGTAGATATCTATCTGTCTTACAGGTGGAAAGTGAATTGCACCGGACCGGTCGGAAGGGTAATGCAATTTTGGAGTAGCCAAAATTCGTTGTGGCGCTTCCTTGCCTCCGACTTTGAGCAAAGCGAGCGCACCATAGCGATAATCAGGCTTAAGCGATAGATGTCCCTATCTGTAAGTCAGAATGGGCCACTTATTGGCCAGGGCCACTCTTCTGAGGGGTTCAGTTGGTTCAACCACACAAGGATTCCCGATTAATTCCAGCAACGGTAAATCCGATTGATGATTCCCATAGGCATAGGAGGTTGCAAGATCAATATTCTTTTCGTCGAGCCAGCATTTCAGCTAGTATACGTTTGTTGCGGTTGAGGCAAATGGGGCCTTTGGCACGACCGGTTAAGAGACCATCCTCTCCAATTTCTAGGTCGGTACACAATAAGTCATCAAATCCCAGGTCTTCTGCCACCGGTTCGAGCATATACCGGACGGAACCCGAAATAAGGATCAATCGGTGACCTTGGCACCGGTGGTTATTGACCCGTGCAAGTATATTCGGCGCCAGGTGGGGCTTCAGATGGTCCTGGTAGAAAACAGCAGCACTCTGCTCAAAATCTTCCAGGTGCTGATTGCGATAGAATTTAATCAAAATCGCGGCCATTTTTTCATCCGAAAGCCAATGGCGTTTATAGAAAATATTTACCGTCAGGACCTTCAGGATGAAACCGAGTGACACCATTCGCCGCTCCCAGAGGTGACGGAAACCCAGCCGACTGCTTTCAATGTCCAGCAACGTTTCATCAAAGTCAAAAAATGCACCGATGTCTGAAGCGCTCATTTTCACCCGGATTTATCAAATTGCGTGTAGAGCTGAAGATACTTGGCAAGGATGGGTGCCCAGCTTCTTGACGCAGCCCATGGGACTGCCTTGTCTGCAATGATCTGATATTTCTCTTCAGAAGCACAAAGCTCAGCGATCGTGTGCGCCCATTGTGACGGTGTATGCGGAGATACGATTATAAACGGACAATCTTTAGCAAAGCCGGCATGCTCTGTTGTAAGGGCCGGGAGGCCGGCAGACGCTGATTCCAGCAACACATTGGCTTGTCCCTCCCAGCGCGAGGGAAGCGCAAACATATCTGCATCCTGATAGAATTGCAAGAGCCCGGCGGGATCAACCCCGCCATGCCACACAACTCTTTTTTCAATCCCGGCATTTACGGTAAAGTGTTTCAGCTCTCTAGCGTAGTTGATTTCCGGCATATCGCCGACGAAATGCCATTCCCAGTCCAGGGTATCGGGCAGTTTTGCCAACGCATGCAACAAAATGTCAATTCCTTTCTGATGGACAATTCTGGCAACCGTTAGCCCCTTTACCTTCTTTTGCAGTTTCCGATGTCTCCGGGCACTTAGAAAATGCTCCGAGTCAACCCCATTTTCAATAACCAGGCAGTTGCTGAGCGACACGCCCATGCGGGATATTGCCAGGTCCGCCACTGCCTGGGAGACGCAAAGAAACCGGCTGCACCGATTTCGGGTCAGACGTTCCAGCCATAGGTGTGATCTTCGTGGTTCCGCGACGCGCAAGGAAGAAATCACGGGAATTTTTCGGGGTGCTATAATGCGTGCGACTACATTGGCGTGAAATAGCCAGGAGTGTATTAGGTCGGGCTGGAACGATCCTATGATGCGGCTAAACCTTCGGGCGCGATACAGGGAAGATAAACCGGTTAGGCCGAGTTCTTCCACCGGCATCCCATTTTTCTGTAGGCGATGTCCGACGCTTCCGTCTTTATGAAACAGACAAACGATGCCGACGTCATGTTTCTTTCCGGCAGCGCCGACAACCCGTTCAAAGACCTGTTCAGCGCCACCCTCATCAAGCTCAGTAATGACAAATAAAAGACGCATCTATACCGAAGATTTGCTCCATAAGTTGCCGCTGCTCAGATCTCAAGATCAATGTCTACGACATTTATCGCGAACTGTTTCAAATGCAGATTATTCAGTTTGCAGAAAGCTTTCAACATTCGCAATTGTTCCGGATCCTTATGGTTGAAAGAGATCAGCAAGCTGCCTATCCCGTATTTTTTCAAAAGCGTCTCGAGATCCTTGAAAGCACCCAAAATCGGAAAGCCCTGGAGACGTTTGCCGATTTTCAAGCTATCATCATCAATAAAACCTACGGGTTGCATATTCAGTTTTTGATTGTTCAATATCTCACGCAACAACAGTTCACCGCCGCGACCCGCCCCGTAAATAAGCGCTTTTTCGCCTGCCAGGGATTTGCGCTTAACCGTATCGAGAAAAATCCGAAAAGACCCTCGCGTTCCCACAAGAAATGCGCTGGTGAGCAGCCAGTCGATGAGAAAGATACCCTTGGAAAAATCGGCAAATCGGTAGATAAATGTAACTGCAACAACCGCCAGCAAGGTGGCCAGCGAAGAAGCCTTAACCAAGACAAAAATATCACTGGAACTCATGGATCCCCAGATCCCTTTATAAGTGCCCATTAAAAAAAACGCCACAAATTTGCAGGCAATCACGGTGGGTAGGGAATGCAAAAACACTTTAAAATAAAAGAAAAAGTCCGCCGAGGAGAAACGAAGGCGATAGGAAAGATAATATGAAAAGGCGATCAAGCTCAAATCAAGAATGACCTGTATAAGTTGACGCTTATAGGTCAATTCAATTAAAATCGGTGTATACGAACGCTCCCGCAAAAGTGAAAATTCTTTTTCAGGGTATACCCGTAACTGGGCCAGATAGATCCCCATCAATAGAATTGCCAGGGCAATCGGGATAATAACTACCGGCGATGTTAAGGTATCGCTTTTGCTGACAAACATGGCGGAAACCCCGGCAACGGTGCCGATGCTGTATAAAAACAGGACGGCTCTCTTTTCACTGAATCCCATCAAAACCAGGCGGTGGGATGTGTGATCCCTGCCGCCGACGGAAGCCTTGCGTCCGCTCAACAGTCGAATTAAAGTTACCAGGGTGGTATCGAAAATCGGCACCAGAAGTAAAATTAGCGGCACTGCGAAGTTAGAAAAAGCGTTGGTGCCCTGGATTTCTGAAAAGAAAAGGCTTAACACCGCCAGGGCAAAACCGATCACAAGGCTCCCGCAATCTCCCATAAAAATGGTGGCGGGATTGAAATTAAATATTAAAAATGCGGCTAAAGCCCCGGCAACAGACATGGCTATGAATGCCGCCTCCGGTGTTGATGCCCAAAACAGAATGGCCAGAAACACTGCGGCGATAAATCCTGTACCGGCACAAAGTCCGTCCATATTATCCAGCAGATTGAAGGCGTTGGTGATCCCTACTATCCAGGCAATGGTGACCATGGTGTCCAGTGTCAAAGATGTAAACCAGTGAAGCCGAAATCCTAAAAAGGTAACCAGCAGCGCGACCAGGATTTGCCCGACCAGCTTGGTCTGGGGCTTAATGTGTAAGAAGTCATCCAGCAGCCCCAGAAAAAATAAGAAGGTCATGCCCAACCAGAGAACTGCGCCCAAAGAGGGTAAATTCACAGAATCTGAAGTTCTGAAAAAATGAGGCCAAATAGTGGAAAAATCGGCCATGTAAAAAAGCGCGCTGGCGCTGCCGAGATAGATGGCGACACCTCCCAGCAGCGCAGTTGGCTTTTTATGCCACCTCTGCTTTGAAGGATAGGCAATCCAGCCTTTTCTCAGCGCAATTCTACGAACCACCGGTGTGGCAACCAGACATAATAGAAATGCTGATGAAGGTATTAAAACTTGCATCAAATTTCTTTTCTCATGAACGGTATAATTTCCGTAAGAATATCATCAAGATTGACATTGGGCTTAAAACCAATCAGGCGCGCTACTTTTTCAACGCTCGGGACTCTGCGCATCATATCCTCAAAATCCGCTTGATACGCTTCTTCATAGGGAATCAAAACAATTTCTGATTTAGATCCCGTCAGAGCTATTATTTTTTTGGCCAGATCCAGCATGGATATTTCTTCGATGCCGCCGATATTAAACACCTGCCCAAAAGAATCCTCATTTCCCATTAGTGCCATAAATACCCGAACAACATCCTTTACTCCGGTAAATGTCCGGGTTTGCAAACCATTCCCATAGACCGTTAACGGATCATTGTTTAAGGCCTGAGCAACGAATCTGGGCACTACCATACCATAAGTACCGGTCTGTCGGGTCCCGATGGTATTAAACAAACGGGCGATGGTAACCTTCAGTCCGCCGGTTCTATAATAGGCCAGCGCAGTAAATTCATCCATGAGCTTCGACGCTGCATAGCTCCATCTGAATTTGCTGGAGGGCCCATAAATAATATTATCGGTTTCGACCAGGGGCGCATGGGTGTGCTTGCCATAAACTTCGGACGAGGACGCGATGAGAACCTTTTTTCTGAACTTTGCACAAAGCTCGAGAACCTTTTCAGTTCCTTGGATATTGGTTTTAATCGATTCCAGAGGATAGTCCAGGATATACTTCACCCCCACCGCGGCGGCCAGGTGGAAGACAGTGTCGCAAATACCGATTAACTCCATCATGGTTTCATGGTTGAGAATGGTATCGATGCGGACAAATAATCTGTCCCGGAAACGATCATCTTTTTGAAGAAAATCGATGTTTTCCAATGATCCGGTGGAAAGATCGTCAATTATGTATACCTCATCTCCTCTCTCAAGGTAGGCCTCAGCCAGATGAGATCCGATAAATCCGGCACCGCCCGTGATTAAAACTCTCATGTATACTCCTCACTATATGTTAGTTACTAAATTTTCGAATTCTTGCAATTTATGTCAAAAAATTCACCATTCAAGCAGTGTTCACTTCTAACTTTACCGGTTTGTCCGGGTTAGGAATACGGTTGAAATAACTTATCCTAACGATGGTTGGTTTCGTATAATGTCTTTATGTCGTTCAGTAGTCTTTGTTGGGAGAAGTTGGCAAATGCAAATTCCTTGGCGCGCTGTATCATGGGCTTCAATTCTTCTCGGTTTTCCAGCACAAACAACAATGCTCCCGCAAAAGCTTTGGCATTTCCCGATGGCAAAATCAGACCTCTCTCTCCAATCTGGAATCCATCAGTTTTTTTTTCCATAACGCTACCGATCAAATCCGGTACCCCCCCTACCGCTGTTGCAACCACCGGTCTTGAGGCAGCCATCGCCTCGATGATTGCAACCGGCGTCCCTTCATTTTTGGATGTAAGGACAACGGTATCAAGTTCCGAATAGATCGCGGGCATATCTTTTTGCCATCCCCTGAAAGATATCGCATCCTTCACATTCAATTTTTCGGCTTCTTTCATCAGTATGGTTTTTAGCTCGCCATCACCGACCACAATAAATTTGAAACGATCAAGTTTGGCCGACACGCTTCAAATAATTTATGGCCTCAAGCAACATAGAATGGTTTTTGATGGGGGTCAGCCGTCCGACAATACCCACTCGCAATGATTCGGGGTTTTTGCGATAGCCGTTATTCAGGCAAAGAAGCCTTCCGGTGAGGTGCAATTTTTCCATATGCTGAAAGATCAAACCCTAACCGTATGACTTGCACCTTCTTTTCATGTGCAATTTTAAAGGTGTCGCAAATATCTTCTTTTTGCTGTTCGCTGACCACGATGATGCTATCGGTAAACCGGGCAAGAAATCTTTCAACCAGGATAAAAATAAAGGTCTTTAGCCGGTTAAAGTAACTGTGGAAGGTGTGGCCATGAAATGTATGAAACACTCGAATCTTCTTTGATGTAAAAATAGGAACCCTCAGACTCAATGCAGCCAGCCTTCCCAGGGTTCCAGCCTTGGCCGTATGGGTGTGGAGAATGTCGGGTTTAAAACGTTTGATAATTTTTCGGATAATAAAGAGCGATTTCAAATCGTCCAACAAAGAAATATTGCGACCGAGTTCTTTGATAATGAAACGATGGACCCCCTTTTCGAGGGCAAGGTATGTCATATCCCCTTCGCCGGGGCTCAAGCTGCCGCACACGAGCAAAGTTTGATATTGATCCCTGGCAAGCTCACTGCTCAGTGTAATCGCCTGGATAGCCGGCCCGCCGATGTTTAAACGTGCAATCAGACGCAGGATTCTGATGGGTCTATTCATGTTCTATGAGAACCTAACCCGGAATAGGCACAAATAAAATATCTAAGTAACTAAGATTATTCCGAGAATACGCTAGGGAAAAATGGCCCCATGGGGCAACAGAAGCATCGAAAATTTAATGACGAGGGCAACTTTTAGGGCTCAGGTTTCAGTATTCAGCACCTTCGATCCCTGACACCTGACACCTGAAACCTTTGTCTATCTGACAACATGTTGTCAGATAAAACCCGATAATAAACTAGAGCCACCTTTCCCGCCACATTTCCCACATCAGCAGCGACCACAATCGATACTGGTGGTTTACCTGGCCGGAAAGGTGTTCTTTTATTTTTTTCTCTACAAAATTCGGATTAAATAATCCTTCTTTTTTTAACCGCTCGGCGGAGAGATAATCCAAAAGCAGATCTTTTAGCTCAAAACGCAACCAATGGTCAATCGGAACACCGAATCCCATTTTGGGACGTTCAAATAGACTTACAGGCAAATATCTTGCCAGCAGCTTTTTTAGAAGGTATTTGCCGGTTCCATTGCGATATTTCAAATGCTCAGGCAAGCTGGCTGTAAATTCAACCACCCGATGATCGAGTAGGGGTACCCGGATTTCCAAGCTATTAGCCATACTGGCTCTGTCCACCTTGGTCAGCATGGCATCGGGCAGATATGTTTTCTGGTCGACTCTCATAAGGCGCGATAGCAGCGGCCAGTCGACTGTTTCCTCGAAGGTTTCCTCATACCGGCTCTGTGGCAGCGTCTGTGACAACATGTCAGAGATTTCTTGGGCAGACCATAGACAGATGGTCATACGATACAGTTCAGAAATCCGGGTCTGGTCCATCAATTTAATTAATTTTTGCCATTTATCCGGAAAATTTGCCATTCGTAACCGTTGCGGCAAAAAATTATGGAAAGGAAGATAACAATTTTCAACCCAGGGAGTCGGTATCAAAGCCAACATCCGGGAAACCGCTTTTTTAATGGGCAAGGGAAACCGATTAAAACCATTCGCCATCGATTTCGTGGTCCAATAGCGGACATATCCGCAAAACTGTTCATCGCCTCCATCTCCGGAAAGCGCCACGGTAACTTGTTGGCGGGTCAGATGGCTCACCAGGAAAGTTGGAATCGCCGAAGAATCTGCAAAGGGTTCATCGTAAAAATCCGGCAACCTGGGAATGACATCCAGAGCATCATTGGCAGTGACATATAGCTCAGTGTGTTCCGTCTCAAGATGCTTTGCAACCCTGGCGGCCCATGGGGCCTCATTATATTCTTTCTCTTTAAAGCCGATACTAAACGTTCTGGCCGGGGTTGAGCTGATTTTTTGCATTAAGGCCACAACCACCGAAGAGTCAATCCCTCCGCTAAGAAGTGCACCCAGGGGAACATCACTGATCAGTCGGTCGGATACAGCCGCCGTGAGCAAATCATCCAGACGTTGCAGTTGGTCATCTTCGCTTTGTCCCGGCTCCGTCTGAGTCCGTGAGATCTCCGGCAGGCTCCAGTATTCTTTTGTTTGGACAGTATTGCCGTCATATATCAAAAGGTGTCCCGGCAATAATTTATAGGTGTTTTTAAAAATAGTTCCCGGTGCGGGGATATACCCATAGTGGAGAAATAGGGGAATGGCATCAGGGTTAACGTCTTTAACAAAATTTCCAAACACCATGAGCGCTTTGAGCTCTGAGGAGAAAATTAAAATACCCTCACTCTCATTTAAATAATAATAGAGTGGTTTTATCCCCAGACGATCCCTTGCCAGAAAAAGAGTCTGGTTGCGGCTATCCCATATCGCAAATGCAAACATGCCGACAAATTGCGCCAGGCATTCGGTGCCCCATTGCAAATAGGCTTTCAGCACAACTTCCGTGTCCGTGGCGCTTTTAAACCGATGTCCGCAGTCTTCAAGAATTTTACGAATCTTTCTGAAATTGTATATTTCACCGTTATAGCAAATACACACCTTGCCATCATCGCTTTTCATGGGCTGATGCCCCGCACTGGAAAGATCGATGATCGACAGTCTGCGGTGGGCCAAACCCACCCCGGCAGCTTCATCATAGATAAGACCGGAATCATCAGGTCCCCGATGGGAGAGGCGCTTAGAAGCTTCGGGAAGTAGTTCCTTTATGCTTCGGTAATCATATTTGGATTTAAAGCCGACGATACCGCACATGGGTTTAGTTCGCTTCGTTCACAATTCGAATAGCATAATTATGAAAAGATAGGAAATAATGCAAAACCTTTGCCCCTGGGCCGGGGCATATTTCACCGGGGTCTCAAATTTTTAACGGCTAAACCGTTTCGATAAAGTTTTATGTGCTCAGCAACCATGCGTTTATCAGAAAAAAACTGCTCCACCCGACGTCTTCCTGCTTGGCCCCATTTGTTAGCTTTGGCCGGATCATTGAGAAGATCAACTATTTTCATACCCAGTTTCTCCGGTAGCTTCGGTGGCACCAGCCAGCCTGTTTCGCCGTTAATTATCGCTTCGGGGTTTCCACCGACTCGTGTGGCCACCACCGGCAGACCGGCGGCCATGGATTCCAGAACAACATTTGAAAATCCCTCCTCATGGGAGGGTAAAACCGATATATCACTGGCGGCCATCAGATCGGAGATATCATCCCTCCGATCCAAAAAGATAATATGGTTCACAATCCCCAATTTCTGAGCCAGTTCGACAAGATTGCTTCGAATTCCCCTGTCCTCGCCGACAAGAAGGCACAGGCTGTTCGAATATTGTTCAGTCACCAAGCTGGCAGCCTTGAGCAGATCGATGTGACCTTTATAAGGAATAAGGTTGGCTACGGTAATGATTATTTTCTTAGCAGGATCTAAATGCAGCGCCGCACGAATTTTCCTTCTTTTAAAACTTTCAGAAGTACATTCAGTTAGTTTTACACCATTGTAAATCAATCGAATTTTGTCGGCATTTCCCCGATCACGCTTGATGGTATCCGCACCCACCGCTTTGGAATTTACGGTCACCCAGTTGCTCAACCGGAAGGAGGCAATATCAAAAATTCGTGATCCCCGGTAACGACCCTGGTGGGTTCCCAGCGCACGTTTGCTCGTGATAATCAGCGGAACTTTTAAAATGCGGCCGGCAAGGGCGCCCATAAAATTAGTAAGCGGCAAATAGGCATGAAGTATATCCGGTCGGATTTTCCAAATTACACGGCATAACCGCAGCTGGGCGCGAAGCAATAACAATATTTTTGCGACAACTGATTTATCCGAAAGATAGCCACCATCATAAATCTTAACATTCGTTTTTCTCAAAAAGTTCTTTAATGGTCCGACAGGTTGCAGGACAAAGAGGTGACAGTTAAAGTTCAATTGATCAAGATGCTTAATCAGCAAAGCCATCTGCTTTTCGGACCCACCGAGTACCAGTGAACCAATAGCATATAAAATTATCGGACTGGCAGAATTTACTCTGGTGCTGTCTAGATTCATCGTAAAATCTTTTCTATAATTTTATCCCATTTGCTCATTATAGAATCGATATTTAACCGATCACTTATTTTCATAGCTTCTTTGCCTATCCTTCGCCTTTCTTCCGGATTATTGATTAAAAAGTCCATTTTTGCAGAAAGAGCATTAACATCTCCATTTTTTATCAAATAACCATCGACTTTATCGGTGATAATTTCATTCGGTCCTGCAATGCAGTCAAAGCTGACACATGCACAGCCATAAGCCATGGCTTCGCAAAGTACATTCGGAAAGCCCTCAGTTCTTGAAGACAACACAAAAATAGAAGATTTTTGATACCATTTTTCAATCGCTTGAGTTCTTCCGGGCATGCTGATATGATCTTCTAAAT
>CAVXXE010000132.1:0-52613 GCA_963765595.1 uncultured delta proteobacterium | reverse complement strand
AGCGCGAAGCGGCTGAACGAGCGGTCCACACACTGAAAGGCGTCGCCGGCACGCTTGGCGCTGGTGCGCTGCAAAAGACAGCCGCCGGGCTGGAGGCAGCGGTAAAAGAAGGCAAGGCTGAAGATGAGATCGAAGCGCACCTCGAAACTGTTCAGGAGGCGCTGCTGCGCCTGATTCCGGTGATCCTAAAGGCGCTGCCGACTGAGGTGGCGACTGAGGTGACCGAGCCCGCTGACGTGGACTGGGACCATGCACGCGACGTTGTCATCCGGTTGGAGGACCTTCTCGCGGAGCATAATGCCGGCGCCATAGATTTCTTCGAGAAATCGGCATCCATTCTCCGAGCAGCTTTAGGACAGGCAGCCGCCTCGGTCGAGGATCCGGTGACATCCTGGGATTTCTCGCGTGCCCTCGAAGCCTTGCGCGCGGCCAAAGCTGATTGTGAACAGCTTCAGTGAGCATGACATACGGCTCGGCCTGACCGCACGCACTGATTCATTACATGCATAGTGGGGTTTCTCAAAAGTTTTGTAAGCTATTTTGGCAATTTAAAATCCTAAAGACATGACACGACTTTTATGAAAATCCGAATATCACCTGATCCACAAAAATAGGCCGAAATCCGAAACAATATCAAAATCCGAATGTTCAAAATTCAAAACAAAATCGGCTCAACAACGAGTGTGACTGGGTGTTTTAGTCATTTGTATTTGGGTTATTATGGTTTGTTTCGAGATTCGTATTTCGTGCTTCCCCGTCCCCTTGTGGTGGGTCAATCGTATGACTTCCCGCACCATATTACAGTGGTCGACAGCTTAACGATGGATGCCCGCTATGTCCGGGAAGTAAAACGGCTGATAGCCCAAAGAAAGCTCGGCCGACAGATCGAGATAGCCGGCCCCGAAGATGGCAATGAATTGGCAAACCGATTCCTTCAAAGCCATATATTCGTTATGCCACATTCCCATGAGGGGTTTGGGATGGCATATTTGGAAGCCATGACATTTGCCATGCCCGTGGTGGGATCTTCGCACGGTGCGGTTAAGGAATTCGTCAAACCGGGACACAACGGCTTTTTAATCGAAATTGATGATTTTGAATCGGTCAATACATGTATTCACAGCTTACACCATGACCGCCAACGCCTGCTCGAAATGAGTTGGGCCGCATTCGAGACATTTAAAAAACGACCGCAGTGGCGGGATACCATGGAATCGGTTCACGGATTTTTAAGCGCTCTGGCAGAATCTGCAAGTTAATTTGCTTTTTACCTACTTTGGGTATTCCTGAACGCTTACACGCACCGCTTAAGGGGTTTAACCTCATAGCCGGGTTCTATGGGCTCGTCATCAGTCATTTCTGCCGGGAAGCCATTGCCTAAAATCCGGCAGTCGCAGGCTTCTTCCAGACGCTTGATGATATTTGGAGAGAATTCGCGTGACCCGTAGCGATCTTGGCCCTCTTTAAATATATTCAATACCAGCGGTGATATCTCCACCGGAACATTGTGAATATTGGCAAGTTTGTCAAAGAGCCCGACGTCTTTCACCACCAGATCCATCGTAAAGTTGATATCGCGGCTGCCGTTGAGAATCACCTGGGATTCTGTTTCATGAACAAAGGAATTTCCGGAAGAAATACGGATGGCTTCGTAAGTCGTATTCATATCCATACCGGCTTTTTTCGCCACTGCAAATGCCTCGGACAGGGCAGCAAGGTGGACCGTACAGAGGTAGTTGGTGACAACTTTTAGGACGGATGCCGAACCGATAGGGCCGGTATGCAGGATGCGACGCCCCATGGTGGTCAAAATGGGAAGAACGCGTTCAAACGCTTCACGTTTTCCACCGGCAAATATAGAAATATTGCCGGTAGCAGCCCGGTGGCAGCCGCCCGACACCGGGCAGTCCATAGCCATGGCACCTTTTGCTTCAACGATATTTGCCAGGCGGATAACTTCCGACTCGTCCGTAGTACTCATTTCCAGCCAGACTTTTCCTTCGCTAAGACCAGCGATGATACCATCTTCGCTTTCCATTACCGTGGAGCACACAGTTGGTGAAGGTAAACAAGTGATAATCAAATCAACCTTTGCTGCCATTTCTTTTGGTGAGGCCGCGCTGGTTGCGCCACGGTCAACGAATGCCTGCACCAGGGCCTGGTCGAGATCGCGCACCGTAAGATCAAATCCATCGCGCAGCAGGCTGCCGGCTAACTTGCCGCCGACATTTCCAAGTCCAATAAATCCGATTTTCATCGTCTTCTCCTATTTTTAAAGATAAACCTTATAATACCTCGATCATATTACCAGGATTCCACAGGTTATGCTTATCTAGTTGCTTTTTCAATTGGTGCAGCTCTTCGATATAAGCCTTTGAAGCTGTCTTAAGAAAAATCGATTTCTTTAGTTTTCCAATGCCATACGATGTGATGGCATTCCCAAGAGCGACAGGAAACCTTTCTGCCCACGTTTCAAATAAGGCTTTACCTTTTTCAAACTCCCCATAACTTCCGGGCAGGATATCAATGTGCAGGCGGCCGCTGCCAATATGCCCCCAATAGCCGGCTTTTAAATTTTCCTTTTGAAGTGTTTTTTCGATTCGGCTGAGCAGGGTTTTTAACCCATCCCCCTCTACGCTGATGTCAATACCGAGTTTGGTAATTCTAGGATCTTCAGATCGGACTTTTTCAATGTGTAAGATAGCAGTTTCAGCAGCGGCATGCAGGAAATTTCTCATCTTATCAATCTCCGGCTCTCCGGCAAATGCCCAGGTCTGATCTGGATCGCCGTTAAAGCTTGAACCGATCATCATCAGCGCTGCGGCAATTTCTTCGACGGCTTCTTCCTGATCTCCATGTATTTCCACATAAACCATCGCCGCAATATGGGTTGCAACGTCAGGTATATGTTTTACCTTGGTCATATTGTTTTTATGCCTTTCAAGGGCATCGAGAATCGTGTGGTCAAGATACTCAATCGCTGCAATTTTGGCACCCTGCACTTCAAAAGATCTGGCTTTAAGCTGATCTGAAAAGGACATCCCATCCTCTCGGTCCTCAAAGAAAAAACATATTCCCCAGATTTCTCCGGGTTTGGGTATAAGCCGCAGCGTCAACTCAGTGATCACACCATACATCCCTTCGCCACCCAGATAAACGTCCAGCAGAGCTTTGGGTTCACCATTGATGACAATAGCGTCTTGTCCCCTTTTAAGATCACGGATTGATCCTTCGGCGTTCATGACGCGAATGCCCGAGATATAGGAAGCAGATTTACCATAAAGATGAAAACAGATGCCCTTGGCATCGGTAGAAGCAATGCCGCCAACGGTGGCTGTTGACTCGGATGGATCCGGTGGCCAGAAAAACGCTTTGGGCGTTGCCAGTCGGTCAATCGCCTCTTGGAGTTCAATTAGCGTGATCCCGGGTTCGACTTTCAAGAATGCCTCATCCTCCGCGGCAATCAAAAAGGATTTGACCTTGTTCATATGGGAGAGGTTCATAATATGGCCTCTCGAGGGTACGGCACTGCCGACGACACCGGTCTTGCCACCCTGAATCGTGACAGGTATCCGGTTTTGCCGCATCACCTGAAGGATATGGCCGATTTCCGCTTCGCTTTCTGGAAAAGAAATACTGTCTGCTGCGCCCCTCAGCTTGGATTCGTCTTTCAAATACTCATGATAGATTTCATCCATTGGATGAATCAGCTGTCTTTCCAAACCGGATATCCTTCCTAATTTCTTCCCTGTTCTTATAATCTAACCTAAACTGAGCGGTTCCAGGTTGAACCGCTTAACCCAGGTTTGAAACCCTCAGTCCAGGATGATTTTAGCAAGTTCCGCCATCACCGCTTTATAATCATCGATGACGGCGACATCGGCGGCTTTGATAATCGGCGCCCGAATGTCGGTATTGATCGCGACAATGGTCTTGCTTTTTTCAATGCCGGCATAAAAGGCGGCTGCGCCGGAGACACCTGCGACGATGCAGACTTCCGGATTTGTCATGGCGCCGGAAACGCCGATCATGCGGTGCATGGGTGTCCAGGCACTCATGGCGACCGGACGACTGACGCCGAAATCGGCACCCAGAGCATCGGCGATTTTTTTCAGGTTTTGGGTGTTTTCTTTCGTGTGCATCCCCCTGCCGCCGATGATAAGGAAAGTCGCTGCCGCAAGATCTTTGGTTGTTTCGGTAGGGATCCATTTTGAATGCTTGATGAACTGATCCTTTTGCGGACCGGTCAGGTCATGCTCAGTGACGATCAACTTGTCCCGTACGGCAATCGCTTGGCTATCGGCACTGCCTTTGGCCAGGGAGATGCAGAAGGGCTTTTGGGTTAATTTGAAGGTGCCCAGAACGTGGTTGGCATAGACCGTCTTTTTTGCAATCAATTGCGCCCCTGAACATTCAATCTGTTTCACCTGGACAAGGCACGAGCCTTTCATTCGATACGCCCAGCGAACCGCGATTTCAGATCCCGCAAATCCGCTTGGAAACAGGTACAGATCTGCCTTTTCAGCGTTCTCAACCGTCTCAAGCGCTTTCAGGATATTTTCCGGCTGATAGCGGGCAACGCGTATGAGTTCTGCGGATTCGGTCGGCACCAGGCCAAGAAGCGCGTTCTTTTCCTCTTTTTTGGAATAGAAAAAGATCGTACTCCCAACGTTGTCCCCGCAACTCAGGTGTTCACGAATAAAGCCATTGAGTTCCTCGGCTTGGGCCACGATGTTCGACGCGCACCCATTCAGGATCCCCTTGAATATCAATTTTTTGCCTACCTTTCTTGCACCGGAACTGAGCCTTTCAAGTGCCCTTCATATAATTTTCTGGCTTTTTCTTCAGGGCTTTTTCCTTCGATAAGAATTCCCGCTCTTCGATGATGGATAACCTCCAGGTCAATAAGCTCTTCGGTCTCATCCGATAGTTGAAAATCCTTGATGGATAGGATCTCGATAGGCCGTTTCCCGGAACGCAGCCGGTCCTTGAGTGTGGGAACCCGCATATAGGTATTGGGGGCATCTCCGATAGAAAGCACGCAAGGCGTTTGGATTCGTTGCCGAAGCCGGCCGTCATCCATCTGATGGGTCACCACCAAGTGATTCCTGTCGACAAGTTCAATCCGGATTGCTTGGGTGATGCAGGGCCATCCCAGCATTTCCGCCACAAGCAGATGTGTTCTCGTGTTTTCACCGATACTGGTTTGTCGGCCCAGAAGCAGTACATCCAGGGGTGCGTGTTTGAGAACATATTGGGTCAAAACGGAAGCAACGGCCATGGGTCTGAACCGCAGATCTTCATGACTGTCAATGCGCACAACTCGCTTGAACCGTAGCGCCTTCAGGGTTTTCAGAATAATATTTGCACCGCTGCCGGCGATGGTCAGGGCGTTGAGTTCTAGCGGAACCTTAATGTTTTCTGAGGCATCAAAAAGCTTTAATGCAATTTCCAAAGCGCTTTCATCATAGCTGTCCAGGGTGGGTTTCAGAAAGCTTGTATCGATTTGAAGGTTTTTATCGATGACCCAATCTTCGTCCGTCAGCATCTCCACCTCAGGAGTTGTCGTGAAACACACCAGAATATTCATTTACTTTTCCAATGGAATGATGGTCCCCATATTCATGATGCCGTTTGGATCGAAAGCGCTTTTCAATTTTTTGAGAATATAATACGAAGAACCATATTCCGCTTCAATCCATTGGGTCCGGTGTTTGCCGACACCATGGTGGTGGCACATCGAACCGCCGGCCTTGATCGTCTCTTCAACGATAATCTTTTTGATGGCAAGGTGGTACTTCGTAAGTTCCTCTTCCGGCCTGCAGTCTACCACGTTGTAGAAGTATACAAAGTAGAGGTTGGTTCCGTTGAGATAACTGTGCGATGAATGAGCGCCCAATAGGGTCAGGTCGGGAACCTCGTTTTTTACCCTTTGCATACACACTTCGTATATGTCATTAATAATACTCCAGTTGCCGGATATTTCGGTGGTATTGCAAACGTTCTTAGTTTCTATAATCTCGGTTTTTTCTTCAGCTAGATTGGCTGGATCCCAGTTGAGGTGGGCAAACCACCTTTCAATCAGTTTCGGATCGACTTGCTCACATTCGTCGTATGCAGCCACAATTTCCTCGATTGCAGCGGCGGTTGCATCTGCTATCGGTTTTACGCCTTCTGCCACAAAAATCATTACACACTTACCTTCGGCAAAGTGCGAGAAGTGGTAGGAACCATCCTCAGCATCATACAGACGGGCGACTGAGGGTCTATAACCATTTACCATGACTTCCCGCAGAATCTCGAAACCGGTCTTCATAGTATTCAGGGTATAACCTAAGAACTTGTTGCTCTCAGGAAAATATTTAAAAATTTTGACGGTAACTTCCGTGATGTAGCAAAGGGCGCCTTCATTGCCAATGATAACTTGGCGGATATCAGGGCCGGCGGCCCTGCGAGGTATGTTCTTTATGCGGGTAACGCCGCCATCCGGAAAAACAGCTTCTAACCCAACGACCATGTCTTCAATGCCGCCGTATAGCGTTGAAAATTGGCCGATGCTTCTTGTAGCAACAAGCCCGCCCAGCTGTGCCAAAGGTTTTGATTGGGGTGAGTGGCCGGTAGTGTAGCCTTGTTCCCTTAAACGGTCGTCAAGTTCTTGCAGAGAAGCGCCGCATTGCACGGTTGCCTGCATATTATAGGTGTCGATGCTGATGATCTTATTCATACCGGATCCGTCAACGACAATGGAGTTTTCCAGGGCAGTTTCAAGGCCTCCTTCCGTAGCCGAGGCCCCGGTTCTGGGGACAACATTGATCTTGTTTTCGTTGGCGAATTTAATGACAGCGGCAACGTCTTTGGTGCTGTTCACATTGACGACTGCAGCCGGCAAAGGCAGTCTATACACACCGTGGTAGGCTTCAAATCTCCTGAATCGGTCAACACTGCTCTCTTTCAAAACCTGTTCGTCGGTAACGACGTGATCTTCTCCCACTATTTTTTTTAAAGCTTCTGCAATCTGTTCCCTTTTTAAGGACATCTTTGCTTCTCCTTTTACAGACCTCGTTGAATAGTTTATCTGAACTAATATATTATTGTTGAAAGATGGGGTACGATTTTTCCAGGATAACGTCCGTAACGCTTGTAAGGTGCTTGTATACATCATGGTTCATTTTGTCGTATACCACTGTATTTTCCTCGATTGGATGGAACACATCCCTGATTTTAACCATTTTTTCGATGGCTGTGCCAAACTGATCATACGCGCCCACCGCAACTGCGGCGCAGATGGCGGAACCCAGGCCGGCAGCCCCGTTAACGACATTTCTAACAGCTGGAATGCCGAATACGTCAGAAAAAATCTGCATGAACAGTTCCCCGCTTGATCCTCCGCCGGATACGATGATCTGTTCAAGTTCGATGTCCAATTCCCGACACATCGCATCGACATGATTTTTCATGGTCAATGCAATGGCTTCCAGTATCGAGCGGTGCATATGGGCCCTGGTATGACGCCCGTTAAATCCAATCATGATGCCTTTCTTAAACGGTTTTTCCGGCGGCGCCAGCCATTCCGGGACTGTCATCAATCCATCACTACCGGCTGCAACCTTTTGGGCTTCCCTATTCAGGACCTCTTCGGGGGAGGTGCCCTGTAATCGGGCTTTTTTGACGACATCTTCACCAAATAAATTTCTAAACCAACTTACGGTCCACATGCCCTGGCGTATGCCGCCGCTTTCATATAAATAATGGTGCGGTATGGATGCCAGGTTGGTAAAAAAGGTTTTTGCATCCTTGACATTCTTCTCACCATAGACCATACCGCCGATATATGTTCCTAAAGAGACCAGGGCTGTTTTACCCGGTGGCAAGCCGGCACCCAGGGCTTCAACCGCCTTGTCATTTGCGGTGGCAACGACTGGAATTCCAGCCGGTATTCCAGTCTCTTCAGAGGCTCGATCGGTGACATGCCCCAGAACGGACCCGGGCATCTCAAGCTTAAAGAGGTTTTCTCTGGGGACATTAAAGGCTTTTAGTACTTCCGGATCTTCGCTCCATTGCCAGGTATCTTTATCGATGGGCCACATCCCCTCATAGTTGGCTGCCGTATCCTTAAACTGACCGGTAAAGCGGTGGGTGATATATCCCGAGGTTGTCGTCACATACCTAACCTGTGGGTCCTCGTGTTCATAGGGGCGGGCTAACCGTAAGTCCATCCAGTTCAGGACCGGTGAAGCCAGTCTGCCGTCTGCTTTCAAGCATGCCCTGCAGCAACGAATGGTGCAGAGGCCGATTCCTAATATGGATTTGACATCTCCCGAAAATCGCTCCATCGCCTGACGACTTGCTGCCACGATGGTATCCCACAAATCGTCACCTGGGTGCTCCGCTACCCCGGGCTTCGGCATGTGCATGGGTTGAAGGTCTTTTTTACCTTGGCATACAATATTGCCCGCCAGATCGAAAATGACCACTTTCGAGCTCTGGGTCCCACCATCAAGACCGATAACAAATTTCTTTCCCATTTTCATAAGCAACTCCGACACAGCGGGTCGATTTCGGTTGCTGAAACCTTGTATGAAACTTCATTTATAAGTATATGCTGACCGAGTAAATCGCGGTTGAAAACCGCTCCCACAATCTATAATCGCTCATATGCGTATAAGAAGTTTCTTTTTAGATTTGACCGGCCGTTTTTTTGGCCGGCGGCTGGGCTGACACCTGAAACCTGAACACTACCGGCCAATGATATCACGCATTTCACCTCTCTCTCCAAGCTGTATGCTCTACCCTCCGGTGTGTAAGCCCCGCCCTACGGGCTGGAAGCGGAGCCGGAAGCCGGGGTGGCTAAAAGCCGGGCCCTCCCTCCGGGCCGGAAGCTGGACCCGGATCTTTACTTCTAACGGACCAGGTAGCCGCCATCTACAACGAGTATATGGCCGTTTACATAATCTGAGGCTTTGCCCGCCAAAAAAATGGTCGTACCCATAAGGTCCATTGTCTCACCCCAGCGGCCGGCAGGAATATGATCCAGAACCCTTTGGCTGGTTTCCGGATTGTTTCTGGTTCTCTCCGTAAGAGCCGTTGCATAATATCCGGGTGCGATCCCATTGACCTGAATGTTGTGTCGGCCAAGTTCATCACAATAGGCTTTTGTGAAACCCGCCAGGCCATGTTTTGTGGCAGCATAAGCCGGCGACAATTGCCCCCCGAGAAATGAAAAAAGTGAACAGATGTTGATAATCTTACCGCTTCGTTGAGGAATCATAAATTTTGACGCTTCAAAGCTGAGTTCAAATGCGGCCGTTAAATTGATCCTCACCATTTTGTCCCACTGTTCTCTACCGAAGTCCTCAACCTCTGCCGAAATGCAGACGCCGGCACTATTCACCAGAATATCAATAGAACCCAACTTTGCAGCACAAGTCTCCATTATTTTCTTAGGTGCACCGTCATCAGTAATATCAATCTTCATGAATTCATAACCGACACCTTCCGCTTCAATCAGATCTTTGGTCGTGCCGTCATCATCCAAAATACTGGGTACAAACAGGTTGGCACCCGCTTTGGCCAGCGCCAATGCGAATGACTGTCCAAGTCCGGTATTACCACCGGTTACAATCGCATTTTTACCTTTCAGTGAGAAAAAGTCCATTGTGAAATCTTGAATGCCCATCTCGTTCCTTTCCGGGTCTTTTGCAACAGCGCTATTTTTTTTCTGCCTTTAATATATAGGGTCTGAAACACCAATTTCATCATAACTTAATAATTTAAGCCCCTATTAAACACATCTAGCGCAAAAATCAATGCCTTTTTGGGATGGATAGACAGTACCTGTTACAAAGAGATGAAGGGGGATAAAAATCTTGATTTTGAGGTCACCTAATCTTATCGAAGGATTGCTTTGTTCCGCGTCCACTAAAATGTATAGCTCAGAATCAGCAACGGACATCAAAGAAATGGGATGGATGATATCATAAGTTTTAATGGCCTTTAATTACTCCAGCTTTGTTGGCGGGTAATTTGAAATTTTGAAGTGGTAAGATTATTAAAGATAAATAAAATTAGGGCTCTATGCTATCTCTTTTCTGATGTTAAATCTGGTTTTGTAAGCAAATCAGATAACTTTCTGTCAGGCTTTATTTTTTCAACGCAATCATCAAGCCATTTAAGCATTATTCTTATATCAAATGGCTTATGGAATATATGACAGCCCAAATCCTGCGCATATTTCAAATCGGAATCAGTCCAGTCTCCTGACATGAGGGCTCGATATTTTACTTTACATCCCTTTTGCTGCCGATCTTTAATTAATTAAGTATCTGGAATATCATGGGTTGTTTCGCCATTGACACACAAGGAGAATTTCCCTATGTTTCGGCTTATAAAAAGACGAGTTCTTATCATCTTTGAATTCAGAAAGGAGAAGGCTTATGAAGCATCCCCAATTACCCCTAGAAAGCGACCAGAAACAAAAAGATTTTTATCTTCAGTTGCGGGATAAGATTAGTGAATGGTTTAAAAAAAATGCGGATCAAAAGCCCGAATATGCGAATTACATTCTTTTAGTCCCGGACTTTTTTTACCTGCTGGTCAGGCTGACGCTGGACGGTCGCATTGCAGCGATTGACAAAGCCAAATTTGCCGGGGTCATCGCCTATTTTTTCAGCCCTATCGACTTTCTGCCTGAGGCTTTGCTCGGACCGTTGGGATATTTAGACGACCTGATTTTAACCTGTTATGTGCTCAATCTCTACATCAACCAACAAGAGGAGGCCAACAAACAGGTTGTCAAAGAGCTGTGGCCCGGCGATCAAGATGTGTTGGATACGATCCAATCAGTTTTGCAAAAAGCCGATAAATGGATAGGTTCCGGGTTGTTGAAAAAAATAAAAGATGCCTATCAGGCCTTTAAAAAGTGATTCTCCGCCAGCATATACCCTAACGTTGCAAAAGCCGGAGGGCTTCAGAGTCAAGGCGTCAAGGGTGAAGATGTAGTAGTTTACCTCGAATCCTTGACAACGCAGAATCTGAAGTCCTCCGGCTTTCCCGAAGGGTAGACAACATAGAAAAATCGATCCAAACCTTCGAATTCACTAATAGGGGTATCCACAAAATGATCTTCCCGATGCGATATTTGAAATAATAACAATAAATTAACTATTATTAGATAAGATAACCAAAGTCAATAAGTTTGGATATTAAAAATCCGCCGGCAGGATTTCAGAAGATTCCATTTGATGCCACATTGTGGTTTATAAAAAACATCAACTCCTGACATTTTTGCTGAAAGGAATCTCCAGATGATATACACCGCTTTCCAGACACGCTTTTACCGGCAGATCCCCTTTTCGGAAAACCTTCATCATGCCGATGTTTGAAAATAAAACTTCCGCCATAAACCCCCTGATCCCTTTCTCTTTGGCCAAACGGATCAGCATTTTATAAAGAAAAGAGGCAATTCCAAACTGCTGGTATTTTTCGTCCACGACGAAAACCACCTCTGCAAAAGGACTACTGGGAATTTTGATATAGCGTGCCTCGACGATAATGCGGCCTTTTCCCTCTTCACCGACCAACCCGACGATGGACATGATCTGGTTCCAGTCCACATTGACGTATTCCTGCATTTTCGCATGCGGCATGCTGCTGACGGAGTGAAAGTAGCGGTAGTACACCGATTCGTCTGAAAAGCGATAAAATAAATGACGCATGCCTTCCTCATCGGAAGGTCTGATGGCTCTAAATCTAATCTGGATATCACCTTTGATCGAATAGGTTGCCGCGATGTCCGACGGATAAAGGCGAGCGCTTTCTGCCAGGAAAATTTGGTCAGGATACAAAATCTTTTTGTCTTTGGCCTCCTGTACAAGGCCCGACCGGTCGTCCGGGTGGGCAATGTCGATCAGGGCTTGCGCTCGCTCTCTGACGGTGCGTCCTTCAAGGTGAGCGACACCATATTCAGTAACGACCGCACCGACGGACTCGAACGCACTAAACTGGTTAGGCAGATCAACGATGGACAGCAAAATGTTCGGCATCCCGTTTGGATCCCGGCTGGTCAAAGCAAAGATGGAACGTCCGCCTTCCGATAATTCAGCACCATTTAAGAAATCCATTACCTCGGCAGGACCGGAGGCAACAATGCCTTTGCCAATGAAAAGTCCGATGCGGCCGTACAAATCCACCTTTCTGGCCGCAACGATCGTGACAAATCGAGGATTACGACCAATTGTCAACGGGCTGAAGACCTTGTCGATTCGCTGGAACTCAACCAGGGGATTGTTGTCCAGCCATTCCATCAACTTTGGCGTACCAAAGGCATAGGAGGTCAGCGAGACCCCTCGATACGTTTCCTTGCGCCGATTGTTGGCAACCCCGCTTTTCATCAGATCCATCAACGGATCCGTAAAAAAAGGGGAGTGTATTCCCAGATCGCGCTTGTTCGCCAGACGTCGGGCCAATGCCTCGTAAAGAGGACCGATGGAAAACGCCAGGCAGCTTTCATCCTCGATTAACGAGGCCACGTGTTGAGCCACCTGATCCCAGACATCATCCGTCTCCCAGCGGTCGAAATATATCGGCGGATCCGTCGAACGAACCAGGAAATCAAATTCAGATATCGGCACATAGGTATCCCCAAACGTTCGCGGAATTTGGGTGTTGATCTCCCCTACCCGAATTGAAGCCTGTTCCAGGGCTTCGCGGGCGACATCGATGGCAATTCCCAAACTGCAAAATCCAGCTGCATTGGGAGGTGTAATTTGGACCACGGCTACGTCGACAGGTCTCAGGAGGGAACCAATTAATTGGGGAATCTTCACAAACCGACTGGGTATCACATCTATCCGACCCCTCTCGATGGCCTCATCAGCCACCCAGCCGGTAAAAAAGGTCTTCAACCGAAAGTTTTGGGATTGAAGCGTCTTTTGTGAAACGGCATCTCCGAAACTGACGAGTTGAATCAGTTCCAGATCTTCCAGATTCTTGGCATCAGACGTCATCAGATGCCGAACCATGGTTCGAGGTTCGGCCACTGCCGTACCCAGGAAAATACTCATGCCGGGCTTGATTTTCTGAATCACCGTTTCCGGAGAGACGACGGCTGATTGCCAATTGTCAGGCGATATCTTCTGCATGGGTTCCTCCCTGGAATGGTCTGAACTTCCTTCGCAGATGTTTTTCAAGCTTAGAGTTCCTCTGGAATTATGCCACTTTTTTAAGCGGTGGCAATTCCCTGATGGTGACACGCAACTTCGCCAAGGCCTGATGGGCCGCATTGATCAATGGATGCACGGTCGGTGCGGCTGTCAGCAATGGGTGGGTGGCAATTTGCAACATGTCGAGCTCTCGAACTGTTACTTTCTTTTGAATCGCAAGTGCGATCATGTTAATAAGCTCACCGGCCGAGGGCCCGCCGGCTACCTGGCCGCCAAGAATAATTCCCGATCTGTCGGCGAAGACCAGCTTGACTTTGAGCTCGCTGGCTCCGGGAAGCATGCCCGGATGCCGATCGGGAGCAACGGCGGTGGCCGTCACATATCGAAAGCCTTCTTTTTGGCAGGCACGGCAAGTCATCCCGGCGCTGGCAAAGGAAACACCGCCTATTTTGGTGGAAAAAGCGGAGATGGTCCCTTGAATTTGATGCAGCACACGAATACCGTAAATATTGGTTCCCGCGTTGCGTGCTTCGGCTGTTGCGGTTGACGCCAGCCACACCGGGGCTGCTTTGCGTGTAAAAAAATCCCGCTTGACAGCGCAGTCACCCACCGCAAATACATCCTCAGCGTCAGTTCGCATATACTCATCAACCCAGATCGATCCATTTTCAACTATTCGCAGGCCGGCCTTCTGAGCTAAATCACTGGCCGGTTTTGCACCGATGCTCACCAAGACCATGTCGGCCCGAATCTTTCTCCTGTTTTCTAAGGTGACAGACTCAATTTGGCTATTGCCATCAATTGATACAACTCGATTGCCGCAATGGGTATGGATACCTTTAGATCCAAGCACCTTCGCCACTTCATCACAGAATTCATCGTCAAACGCGGTAACCAGAATCTTTGGCATAATTTCAATCAAATGGACGCTGGTCTTGGATTCATGCGACAATTCATCTGCAAACTCAGCACCGATAAAACCGCCGCCGATTATGGCCACACCCTTGGCCTTGTGCACATTCTCGCGAAGCCCGGTCATTGCGGACATGCTTTTGCGAACAGTGAAGACGCCTTCTTTGTCGACCCCCGGGATTGGCGGCAGGACGGCTTCTGTTCCGGTTGCCAAAACAAGTCGCTCATAGTTTAAAGCCTGCCCGGTGTCTAAGGTCACCGAATGCGCTTCGGGATCAAAAGACACGACTTTGCCCACAATGATATCTATCCCTGCCTTTTCCAGCGGCATGTTGCCCATCGCGTTCTGAATCGGGTCTTTGAGGGTATGCATCATATAGGGAATGGCGCATGGGATAACCCCATCACCGATGTCCTTGATTAGGCATACGGATTTTTCCGGATATACACTTTTGGCGGTCAGTGCTGTTATCATACCGGCCGGGCCACCACCGATTACGATTACATTGACGTTCACTTTTGCCTCCTTTCTGCGCGAGTTGTTCGCCCTGTTTGAGGAAGAGAGTTAAAAAAGCCTCTATCTATGATCAATTTGTCTGGAAATCTATGCTCAACTCATACTCACCGGCACCTACCACTTTATTGATTTTGAAACCTAATTTTTTTCCAAGAGTCAGCATTTGCGTATTTTCGGCCAGAACGGTTCCCATTACTTTTTCAATCCCACGCTCTTTTGCGATCGAGATGCACCGGCGCAACAGCGCAGCCCCGATTCCTTTCCCCTGCCAAGGATCTCCGACAATAATGGAAAATTCAGCTTCCTTTTGGTTGCGCTCCAATATGATGCGGGCGACACCCAACATTGCTTCTTGCGACTTCGATACTGAAAGGGCCACCAGCGCAATATGACGATCGTAATCAATTTGGGTGAACCTGGCGAGCATACTGTGGGGAAGCCGCTTCATGGGGGTGAAGAATCGTCGATACACACTTTGAGGCGAAAGAGATTCAAACAGTTCAACTAAAAGGGGCGCGTCTTCAGGCCGTATCGGGCGGACGAAAATATCAATCCCGGTACTCGTCTGAGTATGTTCTTCATGTTGATCAGGATAAGGACTAATTACCAGATGAAGCGGGGCGGGTGTCTGGGATGGTTTCAATAGGACCCTGGCATCGAGCGCGCATACAGTATCACCGCCAACAATGAGTGGATTGATATCGAGCTCGGCAATTTCAGAAAAATCAGTTACAAGCTGTGCCAGCCGAATAAGGGTTTCTTCGAGCAATTGCAGGTTGGCAGGCTTGGTGTTACGATACCCTTTTAGCAGGCGATAGACTTTTGTCTCTTCCATGAGTCTATTCGCCAGAAGACGGTTCAGCGGTGGAAAACCAATGGCGCGATCTTGGAGCACTTCGGCATATACGCCACCCATCCCAAATAATATCACCGGCCCGAAATCCCGATCCTTTTTTACCCCTAAAATGAGTTCATGATCATATTCCGTGAGCATCGGCTGGATCGTTACGCCTTCGATCTTGGCTTTCGGGTTATAGGCATGGGCATTCCATATGATCTGATCAAAGGCCTTTGAAGCCTCATTTTCATTTTTTAAATCAAGAAAAACCGCATTGGCGTCGGATTTATGCGTGATGTCCCTGGAATTGATCTTCATCACAACAGGAAAACCGATGTTTTGAGCCTTTTGAACAACCTCTTCCCTTTTTACCGCCTTTTCCATCCTATTCACTCGAATTCCATAAGACGATAAGAGCGCCTTGGCTTCCATTTCGGTCAGAAGGTAATTTTGGGTTCCAAGTCCTTCCGAAATCATGCCCTTTGCTGCTTCACGGTCAAATTCCGGACGTCTTGGCAGCCTGGAGGGAATTTGTTGAAGCATCTCGATGTTTTTC
This sequence comes from uncultured delta proteobacterium, assembly GCA_963765595.1. Taxonomy (GTDB): domain Bacteria; phylum Desulfobacterota; class Desulfobacteria; order Desulfobacterales; family JAFDCJ01; genus JAFDCJ01. The sequence goes on along the minus strand of CAVXXE010000132.1, from coordinate 36,630 downwards.
GAAAAGCGATAGATATCCATAAATGCGCGAACAGCACGTTCCGGGGTATCGAATGTTGGTATCCCGGCTTGGTTAAAAATGTCTCGTCCCTTCTGCATGTCGACCCCGCCGACCCAGGAGGTAATGATCGGAATCGGCTTTTCGCGAATAAGATCCACCAGGGCTGCTGCCACTTCAGCGGTATCAGCCAGTGCTTGGGGCGCGGATATGATTAAAAGCCCATTTACCTCCTTGGCATTTAAGCAGATTTCAACGACGTTTCGATAAAGCGCCGGTTTCGCCTCCCCTAGCATGTCGATTGGGTTGCGTTTGCTCCAATAAGGCGGAAGGATCTCATCCAATTTCTGAAAGGTTGTGGTGCTGAGGGAAACCGGCTCATATCCAAAATCGGATAGGGCGTCAGCCGCCATAACCCCCGGGCCGCCCGCATTGGTGATGATCGCCAACCCCGGCCCGGCAGGTTTCGGTTGCTTCGCCAGAAGTTCTGCGCAGTCAAAAAGTTCTTCGAAGGTTTTTACCCGCAGAATGCCGGCCCGCTGAAAAGCGGCATCATATACCGAGTCCTCTCCGGCCATGGCACCCGTGTGTGAAGCCGCCGCCAGAGCACCGGCCTGGGTTCGCCCGGCTTTTAGAACAATAATCGGCTTTACTCGCGAAACAGCCCGAGCAGCACTCATAAATTTTCTGAAATTCGTCAGGCTTTCCACATACATGACGATACTGCCGACATCCGCTTCTCCCCCTAAATAATCGATCATATCCCCGAAATCGACATCCAGCATATCCCCCAGGCTCACAAAATAACTAAACCCGATATTCTCTTTAATGGAAAGATCCAGAATCGCAGTACAAATTGCACCGCTTTGGGAGATAAACGCCATTTTCCCGGCGATAGGCATTTGATTTGCAAAGCTGGCATTCAGCTTAGATCGACTGGACATGATTCCCACACAATTTGGGCCAATAATTCGCAGACCTGAATGGCCTGCTTCTTTTTGGATGGCCGCCTCAAGCTTTTTGCCTGGCTCTCCGATCTCTTTTCCGCCTGCCGATATGATCACAGCACCGCCAACGCCGACATCGACGCAATCCTTGACGATTTGAGGGACTAGGGTAATTGGTGTGGAAATAATTGCCAGATCCACCGGAACATCAAGATCCCTGATCGAGGGACAGGCCGCAAGTTTCCCAATTTTTTTATGATTGGGATTGATAGGAAAAATTTGACCTGAAAAGCCGCGTTCGATCAAGTTGTGCATTAGAGCAGCGCCGACACTGCCCTTTCTTTCGCTGGCACCGACAACCGCGATTGATTTTGGCTGAAATATTTTATCCAAATTTTCAACGCTCATGACCCGCTATTCCTTTGTTTTAACCAGTTTTGTATGGATTCACCACCATAACCGGCACCGGTGAAATTTTGACCACCCGCTCCGCCACTGAACCGAAAATAATTTTATCCATGCCCTTGCGGCCATGAGTGCCCATGATGACCAAATCAATGTGCTGATCTTCAATGTAGTTGAGGATTTCTTCCGAGGCGTCTCCGGCCACCACCACCGTTTTGGTGCTAGGAAACTTGCTGAAGTGCTCATCCATGAACTCATACAATCGTTTTTCAGCTCCCTCAATGATCTCTTTTTCAAACTTGTTGATTGAAGGATGCGGCACATAAATACTGGTAAAATATTCAAATACCCTTGCGGCAAACAAAATGTGAATTTTGGATTCAAATTTTTCCGCTACTGACTGTACATACGGTACGATTTTTGTGGATGATTCCGAAAGATCAACCGGGAACAAAATCCTTTTAAATTCTTTCATTTCAAACCCTCCTATTCAAAAAGGTACGCGTTAGACGTTCGCGTATTTCGTGGTAAAGTCTGAAATAACAATTTCGCGAAAACTTTAGCCTGCAACTCGAAACTCGCACTCCGTAACGCGTAACTCGTAACTCGAAACCCATACCCCACAACCCCTACCATGCATTCGTTACCCACGCTACCTTATCACCCACACCGTCCTATCTCTGGCCATATGGATGACTTTGTTTGTTACACGACCGATGAAAAAATCGCGGATACGGGAGTGCCCTCTTCTTCCCATGACGATTGTTCCGAAATCCTCTTGTTTAGCCCTATCGGCGATGGCTCCGGCACGAGAAATTGCTTTTTCGGCAATTTGGGTTGAAACCTTATCGGTTGTTAAACCCATATCAATCAATTTAGTTTGAGCAGCCTTGAGTGTTTCAGACATCTCTTTTCTGGCGGCTCTGGTATACTCTTTTGAGGAAAAAATGTGTTGATATTCAGGTTGCCCTTCCCCGTTGCTCCGGATTACGTGAAACAAACTCACCTCATAATCAAATCCTCCAAATAAAGAGCCGACAAATTCCAAGGCACTCGCAGCGTTCTCTGATCCGTCAAAGGCCAACAAAATTTTATTGTTCGGTGTCCGTTTCCCGACCAGAATAAGGGGTACAAAAGTAAGTTTCTCCACTAATTTGGTAGCTATACTTCCAAGAACGATTCTCCTCAAACCTGTCATACCTCGCCGCCTGGTGACAATTGCGGCATAACCGTTCCGGGCTTCTCGAATAATATCCCTTGCAATCCCTTTTTTTCTATTTTGAATTTTAATAGTTATGGATTCTGACGAGAAACCTACCTTCAGCAAGACCTGGCTGGCGTTCTCCATGAATTTTTCCATGTTCTTCCGTTGTTGGACTTCCCATGACTTGACCTGCCTGACTGTCGAAGTGCTTCTGGGATCTTTTTCCAGGTCCCAATATCCTTCAGGTACGGAACTGAAGACATGGAATAAAACGATATCCATATTGCGAAATGGATTGAATCTTGCGACATATTTGACCGTGTTCAAGGCCCGATCCGAACCGTCTACAGGCACCAGAATTTTCTGCTTTTTCTTTTTTTTCATTGTTAAATCCCCTTCTCGGATGGACACTAATTGATTTTCTCTGCATAGATTTCTCTGTTATTTTCTGTATGATCCACCATGTATAGCAACGTTGCTCTTGTCCTCAGGTCTTGAATCAGCATTTGAAGCCTGGCACGTTCGATGCTGCGCATGCGAATGTACACCTTGCGATAGCCTTCCGGTACATTGTCATAGGAAGTCAAGATGCTCACCATCCGCCCACCATAGATGCGGATAATATCAGCAACTTCCTTAATTGATCCCGGTCTGTCTTCCACCTGAAAGCCAAACTGAATTCCGCCGTTGCCCACCCCTGTAAGCGAAATGAGAACTCTGAACAAATCGGTTTGGGTTATCGTACCAACGAGCTGTCCGTCGGCATCGACCACGGGCGCACCGGATATTCTATTTTTCTGCAGCACCTGAGCGGTTTCTTCCACCGTATAATCCGGCGGCACCGTGATCACATCTCTGGTCATGATGTCTTTTACTTTGATCTTCATCAGGAGATACAGAAGTTCATGAACTTCCAAAGTGGTGGCATCTGATGCCGATGCCTTCTTAAGATCGCGATCCGTTATGATGCCGACAAGTTTGCCTTTTTTCATAACCGGCAACATACGAATGTCATGCTCCTTTAAATTCTTCATAGCATCTTGCATCGAATCGTTTACATCCACGGTAATAACATTTTTACTCATCCAATTTTTTACTAGCATATTTTGAACCCCCTTTATTATGATTAAATGACAGAATCTTGGCCTTGTTAGCTTTATAAGAGCATAAGGCATGCCAATTTGTTGCATTTTAAATTTCTAATTTAAATTCAACATATTAGAAAAATTTGGATAGCGTTGTTAATTTCAAAACATTAAATTTTAGAAAAATTTCAACTTTTTAATTCGTAATTTTGCGAAAATGGAATCCGGGGGTGAGATGGAAGGAGTTGATACTAAGTACCTAGATTCATAAATACAATATCGTAAAACTTAGGAAATGGGTTCTAGTAAAAAAAGAATTTCAGTTCGAGCCTACCTTCAATGTGACGTGCAATTCTACCTTGGGTATGTCGTGAAGAGAAGCTTACATTTTTTTGTTAATCACCAAAATGGGAATTAATTCATTGAACTCATGCCGGTCTATTTAAAACGGGAAGTCAGAACATGGGCCTGGATGACCTTTCGTAAAATTTTGATACCAACCCCGAAACGGGAGGTTGCATCATCGATTTTTTCACACCTTACAACCCGTCCATCGCGCATATAGTAAGCTTCATCCGGATGATATCCTTCCGGGGCGACCATATTGATTCTGACATTCGACCCGGGCATGAGGGCACGCTCAACTGCAATATAAAGGCCTTCATCGCTTTGATTACATATTTTAGCCGGGATTAAATCGTTACTAACCATATGGCCTTCGGGGTCGTAGGAAGCAAGTACAACCTGAATAGTGGCTTCTTTTCTTTGCCGAGGTGAATGGCGCCGATTATATTTATCCATTTCACACCTCCGGTGGCCTTCGGCCTGGGTGCAACGCTTACCCGAAAATTGCATAAACAACAGGACAACTGTTTTTAGGTACTTTTTCCGATAATTCGGGACAAAGACGTCTCAACATCTTCAGATGTAAAGGGTTTTGGAATAATATCCCGAACACCCACCATTTTTGCTTCTTCACAAATCTCACGATTCGCGTAAGCCGTAATAAGAATCTCAAAGGCGTTCGGTTGTTTTTCTTTAACCCTTCTAAGAAACTCCAAACCGTCCATACCGGGCAATTTGTAATCTGAGATTACAATGTCATATGCTTGCTTCCTGACGGCTTCCAGACCTTCTTCAGCGGTTTCAAATGTCAGCAAATTACATCCCTCGGCTTCAAAAAATAAGCTCAGCGAATCTCTAATCCACTCATCATCGTCGACAAGTAAGATTTTCATATTTTTTATTCTGTCAAAAACATCCATTTTGATTACACATAAAATTCAGCTTTAAAATTGGTTATGGTTCGTTCTACGACTACATCTTTGCATATTACATGCCATTCTTTTTCTATCTGATTAAGCCATTTAAATTTAGGTAGTTAAAGATTTGAAAATTTCTTGAGACTTTTCTTTGGATCTTGATTTTGGATAATTTCGAAATAAAAACTCTAAATATTTCGAATTTTTACAAAAGAAAATTCTATATTCTTCAAATTCTTTTTGGTTTACAGACTGTCATAATGGTTAATTTAAAAATAACATGTTGATATTGTGAGAATTATATTTTTAATCAGTTATGGCATGCTAATTGCTCATAAAAAAAACCAGCGGTTAGGTGCATGTTCAATAAAACAACATGAAAGGAGGACGAAATGTCTGTTCACATTATGAGTATACGGAAATTCCAAATTGAGGAGACAAAAAAACTGATTTCGCTTCTTGCGGAATTAAGCTCCCGTTCAAAAGAACAACCGGGTCATGTTTCTCGCGAGACATTAAGAAGCCTTGATAATCCGGGAGAATACCTGGTCAGATGCGAATGGGAGACGGTTGAGTACTGGGATAAATGGCTGCACAGCAAAGAAAGAAGGGATATTCAAGGCAAAATAGATTCTCTCATCGGAGAAAAAACCTTTTTCGAAGTCTTCGAGCCCGTGAGTCATTGATTCAAGTTAATGAAAGGTAAAATGAATTTAGCCAGTTAACTTAAAAATTGAATGCCAATGTCATCCAATTTTCTCGATAGGTCGGGAATGTCTGTCTTAGCCAACAAGAAATTGGTGGTGCTTGGATACATATGCATTGCTGATTCATTTAGTGTCTTTCATACGCGTTCTTTTTCTGCAATGACTCGACCAACGTTTCGCCTCATATAAGCAGGATTTTGCGGTAGTTCTTTACCAGTGTGCTTCTGATGGGATTTATCATTTAAATTTTGTATCAACTCGATCGTTCCCATATATTGCCTTGCTTCACAATTTCTTTTTTCTCGTATCTTTTATTCACCACCCCAGAGCAGACCTATGCCTTGGAAAGGATAATAGCCAAGGCCACTAAAACGCCGGCGCCCAAAGCAAAGAGGCTGTATTTCTTATGCTCGGTTTCAGCCTGAGGCAAAAGATGGGTGGCCCCTACATAAACGAGGGCGCCGGCGGAAAATGCAAGCAAGGCGCCGAGAACCGGTTCGTCTATTTGACTGATGTACGGGTAGGACACGAGCATTCCCAGGGGCGTGGTCAGGGCAGCGGCCAGAAAGGCAAGGATCAGCGATGTCCTTTCCTTAAAACCACCTCTTATTAACAGCAGATATGTGATAATGCCTTCGGGAAACTCATGAAGCACCATCCCGGTGGCTGTCAAGACCCCGGTAAAAATATTCACTGTAAACGTAATGGAAAAAATAAAACCGTCGATAAATGAGTGAAACCCGATGCCGAGCATGGGAACGAGGCCGATCTCATAATTCGAATCCGGGACCTTATCGCACACAAACGCGTTGATAAACCGGTTAAAGAGATGCAGGCACAGATACCCGGCGAACAGGTAGATGTGGCCATTCGGATTCATTGAAAAAGCTTTCGGAATAATGTGCAGGAATGACACCGAAATCAGTACGCCGGCGGCAAAACAGATGAAATATATGCTATTTTTGCGTCCCCAGCACTCGAAACGACGGATGACATAGATGCCTATCGTGGTTACTATTGCAGCCAGAGAGCTGGCTCCCAAGGCTGTCCAAAATGTGTTTTCCATAAGGGGTTACCCAATGTTTGCGCACACATTCCCGGATATTATTGATCAATTTCACCTTCGGCCAATAATGGATATGCCATAATTCTTCATCCGGAATATCATCAATCAGTTCCCATATGGACGGGTCGTCATGTTTCTCCAACCAGTCGGATCCCAGATACTTGTTGAAGAGCAGCATCATTTTGGGCTCCACCCAGGTCGGGACATGGCTGCCTGTCTTTTCCATCTATGGCCGTATTTGAAAAAACAAACCGTCGCGAGAGCAGAACACTAGATCGGCATTTTATACACCCATAGTTTTTAACAGCTCAAAACTCTCGAATTCCAGGTAGTCTTGAAAATCTTTCATAGTATAATTAATGAGTCTTTTTATTCCCTGCAAGGAACGTATCGACCTTTTTGCCAAATCAGAAGCAATCTGATTTGCCGCTTCCTCCAGTTTATTATACGGTACCACCTGATCGACGATGCCCATTTCAAGAGCTTCAAGGGCGTCAATATTTTTTTCAGACATGAGCAATTGCTTCGCTTTACTATATCCAAGCATTTTGCAAAGAAAGAAGGCGCTACCCCCCTTGGGCAATGTTTCTAATTCAAAATAAGGCTTCTGGAAGATTGTATCAGTCGCAACGATGCGATAATCACAGGCAAGACTCATATTCAGAAACAACGGTATAACTTCGTCGCAGTCAGCATAAACAATAGGCTTTTCAAGCCTTACGATTTTTAGTATTAACTGATCAAAAATATTGCACATTCTTTGGATCGATCTGCGGTCGAATTCAGTGTTAAGGACTTGCCGGCAAAAGTCGATATAGTCTTCGCATCCAATCTGCTCGAGACAGTTCATAATGACCAGGACCTTAATCTCATCGTTATCAGAAATATGGTCAAATACATCAAACAGGGAATTTTTGATCGCCAGATCAATTGTATTAGACAGGAAATTTTTGCCCAGCTTGAGCGTGGCAACCTCATCAAGTTGTTTGAGCGAATAAAAACCCGGCCTTTCATAAGACGTCGTTTCCACACTCATTTTACTGCCTCCTTTTATGGTTAATTTTAAATTAACCAGTTGCCAAAATCGCTCCTATTATGATGTTGTTTCCAAAGGACTATAACTTTTATTTTCTTCGACAATTACTTTATATCGAGTCCGGTTTTTCCCATTCTGCTTGGCGAAATACATTTGCGCATCTGCTGCGTCTATCATTTCATCGATACTGGCGGGAGGATTTATAAAAGTAGCCACACCGATACTAAACGTAACCGGCCATCCATTGTCCCGCACAAGTTTTAATAGCTTATTTTTAAGCTTGCCTTCGACCCGGGTAGCCGATTCCGCGCTCGTCTCTGCTAATTAAATACCAAATTCATCGCCGCCGAAACGCACAATCAGGTCAATTGCACGAATGTTTTTCTCCATCGTATTTGCGACCGAACGCAAAAGCCTATAACCAATCTGATGTCCGAAATCGTCATTGATCTTTTTAAAATTGTTTTTGAAGCCATTTGAAGCGCTCATTAAGGAAACCTCTCTTCACTACTTAACCAACAATCCACAGGGGGCTTCGATAAGCAAAATGCAGAATTTTTCTGCTTACACGCCCCATCTTGAACTCGCTAACATCAGTCCGTCCTTGCCTCCCAACCACAATCGTATCATTATGATCGCTCAGAACCGTCTATCGCCATTAGAATTCGAGGGCTTCTTTTCATTATCTAACCGGCTTGTTCATTAGGCAGCATTTTTATCTACAAATGGTTTGCCTTTCAATTCCACTGAAAATTTTTCTTTAAAAGCACATTTAATAATTTCTGCCGCTTCATCCGGGTCGGCTATGAAATCGCTGTTTATCACCAAATCAAACTCATAGGGAGATGCGTCTTTTTTGCCGAAGGCCTTTTTAAAAAAAGCGCGCTGTTCCCGATCGATCTGGTGCAACAGCTTTTCAGCCTCGGTTACTTCAACATCCAATATATTGGCCAATCGCGTGATACGATACTCATTCGAGCAGATAATGCGGACCGCCAACACTCGCTCCCTGGGCAGGATCAGATGGGCTCCTCTGCCGACAAATATGCTCGAACCCATATTGGCAAATGTAAATACGGCACTAATTAAATTCTTAACATAATCGCCCATAATAAACGATTTTTCACCGAAAAGCATTGCCGCCAGCTCTGACATTTCCCCCGGATAACGCTCATCAAAGAATTCAACGGTTTTTTTGCTCAACTCCTTATCTTTGGCGATATGCTCCAGCAACTCCCGGTCCACTACCCGACAATAGATTTTTTCAGATAGAAGATCTGCTATCTCCAGGGCCCCGGCGCCGATTTTACGCGAAAAGCAAATTGCAGGGCGCATCTCTGACGGTACAATTTTTTTTCCCTTCAGTTTGAGATGCCTTTGATGCCACTCCCTGATGAATTGGCCAGCCAGATTAGCGGCGTCCGGTCTTTTCTTGCCATGAGTACCCGGGACATATTTCAGTTTTGGTTTGTTTATAGCCATCGTATGCCTCCTTTTGTTCGCTTTCAATTTTTACAGTGCCCAATCGGTTCAACCGGTTCCTGATTTTTTTCCAGCATATTCTTTATCACTGTGGCCCGCAGAAGATGTCCTCGGATCTGTCAATTTCACAATTTCAGCGACCATTTTGTTGAATTCCTGTGTAATTAAAAGCGCATTGTTATCCAGAAGGCTGATGTCTCCCGCATCCCCTTCCTTGACCACTTCAAGCTCAAGCGGCAGCTTCGCTAAAAGCCGCAAGCCCTCTTTTTGAGCGGTTACCTCTCCACCCTGCGTTTTAAATACCTCGATAATTTTCCCGCAGTATGGACACTTTAGACCGCTCATATTTTCCACTAAACCCAGAATTTCCATTTTGACCTGGCGGCAGAAGTTAATCGATTTTCTCACATCCGCCAATGAAACCTCTTGCGGGGTGGTCACAATCAAGGCTCTGGCATCCGGAATGGTCTGGGCTACGGTCAAGGGCTCATCACCGGTTCCCGGCGGTGAATCAATCACCAGATAATCCAATTCCATCCAATCGATATCGGAGATAAATTGTCTGATGGCGCCGATCTTTAGCGGCCCTCTCCATATCGTTGCCGCATCTTTGTTTTCTCCCATGAGGGTTTCAATTGACATCACTTCCATATTCGGTAGGTAGTTGACCGGTAGCATTTTCTTTTCGTGACCGCCGAAACCAATGCGACCCTTCAAACCCAGCATGCGAGGGATACTGGGGCCGTGAAGGTCCACATCCATGAGACCCACCCGAAAGCCTTTCTTGGCCAGCGCCACGGAAAGATAGGCGGCAACACTGCTTTTTCCCACACCGCCTTTGCCGCTCATGACCAATATTTTATTCTTGATGCGTCGCAATGTTTCGGCTATTTCTTTGTTTTGTATTTCCCTCTGCGCCTTGCGGTCTTCAGCATAGCCGCTTTGGCTTTTCATTGTCATTTGACATTACCTCCTTCATTTTAAAACTTGAAAGATATCCTGATACAAGTGATGAACTACTCGTTATCTAGTGCTTGTGCATTAACTGTGCCAGCCAATCAAAAAGAACCTTTCAATACAAAATTAGGCAGTTAATAGTTAACCTGCAAGTGATACCTTCTTGAAACAAGACAGAGCTTGAAAAATTGCGAAATCTTTTTCGCAAAATTTCGAAAGTTAATTTCGCAAATTTTCAAAATTGGCTTTCGCCGTTTTAATCGTTGATTTAAAATTGTGGCAGAGGGACCAAATTAACCGCAGACACACGCAGACTGGCGCAGACACTATTAATCGTTGATTTAAAATTTTCGCATAGGGTCAAACACAGAATAATTCATCGCGCGGAGAAAATCGGTGGAGGGGTAAACTAGATTGGATTAGACAGGATTTACAGTATATTTTTTTTTGCTTAGTTTGGAGATATCCTGTCCATCCAGTTGATCCGGTCAGAAAAATAAAGCGGGAACCAAATATATTGAGTATTAGCTTGGTTATCTATTCTCAAATAAGTTAAATAACGATGACCGAGTTTTCGCTATCTCTGTATGGGGAAGAAACCGATTTATCGGCATCTTTGTCATTTCTCCAGATATTTTTTTCTAATTTCATACAGAACGACTGGCTCAGATGGGTGCCATAGCCGGGGTTGAGATCTGCTCGTTGTATGGTACGTGCGAGTTGATGCTCCACACTTTTCGATAAAAAACGGCTTGGCTGTCTGATGCTTTTGTCAGGCCATCTCTATCTATTGCGCGGGTTTTTTCCTCTTCCGGAGTTACCAACGGTCGCTGTAATATCCTTTCATACAGATCCACGTAGCGGTATGTCGTTTCCCAATGATCAAACCAAGGAGCGCTTCGCCCCATAACCGGCCCCGTTTTTTGCTTCCCGGCGAGATGCTCATTTGGCCCATATTGGCGATACCGCAATTTTTCACTCGTGGTGTGCGTTGAGGAGTCGGGTATACCGGCCATTGCGCAAGCACACCCGGCATCATATTTGCCAGCCAGCACCTGTCTCAGGCAGGTATAAAACGCTTGGCTTCGACCATTGGTAGAATTCGGCAATAGCATGAAATTTGCCGTTTCGACATAGCGGGCGGCCAGGATGCCACTCAAAAGCAAATCCAGGGGGTTGGTGTCACGGGTATCTTCGTATGCGCCGGGAAATCGATCATAAAACAGACGTCGCCAAAATGCCGCTGCATCGATTCCCCTGTCCTCGACATCGGAAAGCCGGCTCTTGGCGGACTCAGCGTTTTGGACTGTAAAAAGACAGGGCATCTCATATTCCTTGGCCGCCGCTGGAATCAAACCGGTCATCCAATCGTGACAGTGTATTAAATCCGGTTGAACCCTGGGTGCGATCTGATTGATGATCTCCCGTTGGAAGTTCAGCGAGATCTCAAGATTTTCCAACTTATTATTGCAATTGATGGGATTTGAATAGAAAAATGACCGGTCTTCGGCGAGGTGAATCCGATCGGTCGGTAGTCTGATGCTCTGCTTGGCTGGTTCGTTTTGAGATATCATCTTAAATAATTTGCGGTAATCCGGCTGTGCCACATGGACATCGACACCCAGATTTATCAGATCGTTGATCAATTCTGCCGGAAAATCGCCGAAGGATCCCGAGCAGGCACCCATATAATAGGCGCAGTTTCCAGCCCTTTCGGGCACAAAGACCACTTCAGGGGTTACGAAAAGAATACGAGGTCGGGTTGAATAATTAGACATTGGGTATTGGGCATTAGGTATTGGTTACTGGGTGGGCTAGCGAAAATCATGCTTTCTTTCTCAATATTACCTTTAACAATTGATCCCACTTTTATTCCTCATAGATTGGGGATTTTGGATTTTAGAATTTGGATTTAAGGTATTCTGCCAATTTAATAAAAAATGATAGAGCAAAGCGATACAACAAATCCGCAATCTTTCCGGGCCGGAGGCCAAAATCCACAATCTAAAATTGCTGCTAAAATCTGATTTAACTGGAATAAAAACTGGATCAAAGTTAAAGCCACGTTATGAGTGTTTTTCATCACCTAAGGTACTGGGTATTAGGCCCTTGGTCCATTTTTTCTAACAACATGCTGTCAGAAACTGAAGGTGTCAATGTTCAGGTTTCAGGATTTAGCGACTCGCCCTCCTGACACCCGAAATCTGACACCTGAAACCTATTCGTCATTCGTCATTCAAATTCTTCTTCCGTGCCGTGGTTCTTAATGAAATCCTTCAACCTCGCTTGCTGAATGGCGTTCAGCTTCTGAAATTGCAGACGAACCTGCCGTATCTCAATCGCATCGTCGAAGACCTCGTCCGGTATCACAACGTCGGTGATGGTTTTAAACGGGATATTCGCCAGGTAAAATCCACAATCAGCCAATAAGATATCCAGTACGAGTGCCTGCCTTAATTGTTCCTTATTATCAGCATGATGAAACATAAGTCCGCCCATGCTGATGTTATCGATTTTACCAAGCTTGACCGGCTTGGTATTTAACACCGCGCAGGCGATGCAGCCCATGCTCTTACCGCTAATTTTCAGGGGTGCAGCGGAGATGGACCGGATCAATGCAAAAGCATCTTTGTCCAGTTGAAATCGTTGGTGATATCGATACTCAATCCGCATTTTCTCAATTGAGTCATCCAAATCCATCAGTAGTGAATCATCCATTCCACTTGGATGGCAACCATCCTCAATCATCTCGATGTCATCGACCGGCAGTTTGGGATCGTCTTCACTGATATGATAAATGTTATCCATTCTTTTCTTTGTGACTTGGTGTCTTGGTGGCTATACTGTTATGGACAGCTAATAAGCACTTTCAAAATATTTTATGCCGACGCCGTACGGAAAGGCCTCGGCACCGTTCATTTCTCGACACCATTTTACCTCCGCCAGGGTGACTAGGCGCAGCCCCTCGCAAAAGCCGCTGCAGGAGCTATTCGGATGGGTCTCTTTTAAGCGGACATAAAGGGTGGCCCCGGGTTGAAGAAATAAATTCGATTTAAAGCACATGCCGCCCGTGCCGATATTCAGTGTGTGAGCATCATAAGAATGCTCTTTATTGAAATATGAGACCGCAATATCGGCGGAATAGCAATGACGTTCACAAGTTCTTTTTTCTGTGTGGATGTTCATCTTTGATCCCTATCAAAGTTTTTATGGGTAAATCTTTCCCAGGCTCTAATCAAGGCTGTCGAGCCTTCAATGAAAATGAATCAAGTCGGTGCTAGCTGCAGAGCATTGGGGCCGACAAACCGAATGCGTTTTCGCTGATTTTTTATTTTTAAAAAATTATAATAAAAGACCTCCCGCCCGAACGGATAGACTTCTTTCAGGTTATAGGTATCAATCAGGATGAATTTAACGCCGTTCAAGTTTTCCCATAGTGCGTTCAGCAACTCAAAGGCCGAATTGCCGTCAAAATCGCCCATCAAACGAATGTATAAATTATCGATCGTTCGATGGATACTGATCTTAAAATTTTGCGCCACGTGTGTTCACCTGCCGGAAATATAGCCCTGATTGCGCATTGCTCAATAGAGTGGCACTGGGTATCTCCTCAATTGAGCTTGACTAATCCGGGGCAATAAGGTGCTTTAAAAAAAGTGTCTAATACCTAGGGACTCATTTTTATTTTCATTAATTGCATAATGCGTGCCATCCAATGCATTTTAAATAATCAGCATAATTGCGAATACTTAACTGCGATCATGTGCAATCGCATGACGCTTAGTGATTAATATTTCGCAAAAATTCGAACCCTAACTTCGCAAAATTGCTATCCGAATTGTCTGTTTTTTTTCAACCCCGAACGTTGGACCCGTCTCGGCTGCTTTTGACAGGCTCAAGCCCTGAGCTTGTCGAAGGGAGTCGTTCAACCCTGAGTAGTTCACCTGTAAGGCTCACAACCGAAGGGCTCGTCGCAGGCTGAACCGCTCAACCTATGTTTTCCCAATGCATCAGCAACAGCGCCTTTGATTCGATCAACATCACTAAAATTTCTAAATTGGTAAACCAAGACGGCAAGGTCTGGAAATGTCTGCTTAAGATCCTGGTAAAGTCTCAAAGCGCCTAACCCATCCGAATTGGCATCGAGCAGCACTAGGTCCGGCTGCCTATTGCCGAGATGTTCCCAGAGCATGGCTGCATCACAGACACTTTCGACCAAGTGGCCATCGAACCACAGGCTTTCTGATATAAGTGTTCGAAATTGTGGTTGTTTACCCTGCACCAATATCTTCGGCATGATTATGTCCCGGTGTCGTCGGCCATATCCGTCTTTGAAAATGAGCCTGGCGGACATGGCTCAAAATCCTGCCCGTCCGCCCCAGCAATGCTAATATCGCATTCGGGAAACAAGGCAGTGAGCATTGCAACGAATTCATGATTAACCCGTCCGGGCTGAGAAACAATGCCGATTTTCTTCACCGTAAGCCTTTCAATTGAATTTTTAGTGTTAGCCGCCTTTTTTCTGCTTCGGATCCGATATTTCTATTTTTTCCTGCAATCCAATATATTGTGGTGATTTTTCTTCGGACCCTATAAGGCAGTGATTGCGCCAGGCACAACTCATCCGGTCACACTCTTGCCGGCCCCTGCGATAGCAATCGATATTGCCTTCAGCACGCTGAATACTTCTAACCAGGTTGACTAAATTAACATAATCCGGCGTTGAATTAGAAGTGTCTTCGATCCCCATTTTATCCAGCAACTGTATTTTGAAGCTAACCGCCATGAAAGTAAACTAAATCGCGAGTCCTCAGAATAAGAAAGTTCTGCCACGCTTCGCTTGAAAATATTTAACCCCAACTCCCAACGAGAGAAGATCGTTATTTAAGCCACATACACTGTCTCTAAAAAAATCGCGTTTGTCCATAGAGCGATGACCTCATTTTAATGGGAGAATTTAAGATCGACGGGATGTTTTCCCGGATGATTGGGAAAATAAGCTGAAAGCCTGAGGCTCAAGGCTTAAAGCGAGAAGGTAAGAAGCTTGAAGTCAGAAAGATTGGAAGATAGATATCAAGTTTAATTTTGACATAGCCGCAAAAAGGCACAAAAAGCACAAAAATAAAATTTCACGGCTTGTAAATTCAATGGGTTACAATGAACCAAAATCGAAAATCAGATTTTTTACGAATTCATCAATTTTTACTCCATCAACTTATTCAACCCTGTCAACTCAATCAACCATATACCCGCAACTTGATATCAGAGGTCAGAATACAGAGAACAGATAACAGAGGTCAGAGATTGGAAGTCGGAATTATAAAGCACAGGGCAGAGGACATGGGGTAGAGCACGTAGCGTTTTAAAGACTGATTTTTCAACAAGCTTGTTACCTATCTCCATAGGCTTTGCCTTTTTCCGGCTTCCCTCCGGGGTGTAGGCCCCTATGTCCCCTATGGCCGGAGGCCGCATTCCGACTTCCGAATTCTTCTATGTGCGCTATGCCTTTCGCCCTATGCCCTTTTTGCCCGTAACCTGTAACCCGTAAACGCCTACGAACGCCTCATTCCTTCCACAGGTCGACATCGACAAGGCCCAGCCGGGCGGCATAGCGCACCAATTCAAGCGTGCTGTGAATCCCCAGTTTATTCATAATGTTGGTTCGGTGATTTTCAACGGTTTTGGGACTGATAAAAAGCTTGGCGGCGGCTTCTTTAGCCGAATTTCCCTCGGCCAGCAGCACCAAAATCTCCTGCTCCCTTGGCGTTAAAGACTCATATGACGCATCGCTGATTTTCATCTCCATGTTCGGAGTTTGCATCAGTTTTTCCACCACTCTATGAGAGACGCTGCCGTCCATATAATATTCACCGTTCAACACGCGCTCGATCCCTGCCTGGAGCCTTGCGGTGGCCGATTCCTTGGTCATATAGCCGGTGGCCCCGGCCTGAAAGGCCTTGACGATGTAATCGACTCTGGAATGCATGCTGACAATCATGATGCGTGTGGGTGCTGAGATGTTTCGGATCTCACGGCAGATCTCTAAACCGCTTTTATCCGGCAGCGACAAATCCAACAGCACCAAATCCGGCTTAAGGTTTTTGACCATTTGGATGCCATCGCGGGCATTGCCGGCTTGGCCGACCACTTCATATTCGGGAACAGGTTTGAGAATCGATTTTAACCCTTCCCTGACGAGGGGATGATCGTCAACGATTAAGATAGTTTTTTTTGGTGCCACACTTTTTCTCCTAAACGGGCAGCTTTATGACAACTTTTGTACCCCGCCCCGGTTTCGATTGCAGTTTCATTTTGCCATTCAGCAGATTGACCCGTTCCTGCATGCTGCGCAGGCCCATTCGTTTTTCCTGACCGCCCTCGGCCGCTCGTGCTTTCACATCAAAGCCGCGGCCGTTGTCTTCGATTCGAAGGATAATGTTTGGAAAAGCGGCCGCCAGCTTCAGCGTTACCCGGCCGGCGGCAGCATGTTTGCGGATGTTGGTGAGACCTTCTTGAACCAGGCGGTAGAGATTGATCTGAATAGCATGATCCAGCTTTAAGTTTTTCAGACCGGCAGACTGAAAATCGACCGGCACGCCCCACATTTGAGTAAAATCCTCGCAGAACCGGTAAATCGTCTCAACAAGTCCCAATTCCTCCAGTTCGGCGGGGCGCAATTCATAGGCCATATTACGCACGCCTATGATCGTTTTTTGCAGTGCTTCGCAAATTTCTTGGATCCGGTGGGCATCCGGTGGTCGGTTGTTTAACAGTTCGCTATAAATTAAGTCACACTCGATTTTGGCTACGGACAGGTCCTGCGCCACCGTATCGTGCAGCTCACGCGAAATCATCTGACGCTCATCTTCATGGGCCTGAATCAGTTGTTGTGACAATTTGTGAATTTGTTCTTCGGACACTTTGCGGTCTGAAATATCCGCCATGGCGCCCTCTGAATATGTGATCTGACTGTCGGGATGATGAACCATGGTGGTATTGATGCTCACCCAGATAGGCCTTCCGTCATACCGGCGAAGCTGAACCGTAAAGTCGTGGACAAAGCCTTGTTCTTCCAGCAGACGTTGGAAGTGTTTGCGATCATCCGGATCAATATACGTCTCCAGGGATTTGACCTGCAGCAGGCCATCTCGGTCCGGATATCCGAGGATGTCCAGCATGGCGGGGTTGACATCCAGGATCGAACCCTCCGGTGTGGTGCGGTAGAGTCCAATCGGGATGCTGTTAAATAGGTCCCGGTAGCGTTTTTCACTTATGCGTTGCGCTTCTGCAGCTTGCTTCTGCGCGTCGATATCACGCATTACGGTAATTCTAACTTCTTTATCTCTATACCGCATCATTTTGCCGCGAATCTCGACGTGAAAATGGGACCCATCCTTTTTTTGAGCGGTGGCCTCATAAGGTCTTTCGTAGCCCGAGAGCATGTGGCGCTTGACCAATTCTTTAGACTCAGCAGCGATGACATCGGTGCCAAATATACCGATTAGCTCATCATATCCATAACCGAACAATTCAGTTGCTGTAGGATTTACATCCAGGCAGACGCCTTTTTCCGAAATGAAGATGGCCTCAAATGTTGCTTCAGACAACGCCCGATACCGTGCTTCACTTTTTCTCAAATCCTCCTGAACTTTGATACGTTCCGTAATGTCGCGTATGGCCCCGATAATTTTTTTTCTTCCTTTTGAAATAAAACTCCCGACACTTATTTCACCCGGAAAAACCGAACCATCTTTACTCCTAAAATAGCGCACCGGCACATAGTGGCTGCCCAATTCCCCGTTTTTCACCTTTTTTACCGCAACCCGTGTTTTTTCCTTCTCGGCCGAGATATCCGTAACGGTCAATGTCAAAAACTCTTCTTTGGAATACCCGTAAAGATCCAAAGTAGCCCGGTTGGCATCTTCAAACCGCAAGGTCTCAGCATCAAAGATCATCACCGCATCCGACTCATTTTCAAAAAGCTGCCGGTATTTCTCTTCGCTTTCCTGCAGTTCCGTCCGCGACTTTTTGCGCTCTTCTATTTCCTGTCTCAATTTCTTGTTGATTTCAACCATCTCGGCAGTGCGTTGTTCGACCCGCAGCTCCAATTCATCCTTGGCGTAGCGGAGTGTTTCTTCGGCCCGCTTGCGGTCGGTGATATCCAAGGTAATCTCAGTCATACCCAGAACATGGCCGTTATCGTCTCGGATCTGATGGCCCTGCATATACCACCACCGTCCGTCCGGGGTCATTTTTTCAATGTGCTGCGGCTGCTCGGCGTCACTCGCTTTTCTTACCGGGCAGTCTTCGCAGGGTCTCCGGCGGTCGGCCCATATTTCATGACAGTACCGGCCCAGGAGGTCTTCGCGCTTCATCTGCACGGATTCGCAGGCGGCTCTGTTCGCCCACCGGATCTTCATCTCTTCATCCTGGTAGACCACGTGCTCCACCAGGCTGTCGAGAATGGCTGTCTTCTCTTGTTCGTTTTTTCTCAGATCATCTTCCGCTCGCTTCTGCCTGGTAATATCCGTGAGCACCGCCTGGATCTGCTCCCGACCGGGCTCGCCTCCGAGTGAGCGAATCTCCAGCAGGCAGATATGAATGGCGCCGTCCGGCTGTAAGATCCTGATTTCCTGCTTCTCGACAATTCCCGTCTCCAGCGCCCTTTCAAATATGAGGTGAACGGGAATCTGGTTTTCAGGGGTCACAAGCGTTGAAAAACGCTCTTTCAGGAGCGCATTCTCAGGCCTGCCAAAAAGCCTTTGAGCGGCATGATTGACGGCAGTAACTCGGCCGATACAATCGACGATCAGGTACACGACCGGCGATAGTTCCCAAAGATCCTGGTAGGCCTTGCGCGACCTTTCGGTCTCGGCCTGGCTTTTGCGAAGCTCCTCGTTTTGCATCTCCAGCTCAACCTGGTGGATACGCAACTCATGAATGAGCGTCGACATCTCGGCGGCCGACATATCTTCAAAGGCTTGATTGCCGGCGGCTACTTTTGCCTCCGCCCGCTTGCGAAGCATTTTGGCAGCGGTCGTTTTCCCGAAGCCGGGATCGTTTGCGCCTGACATTTTCTACTCCTTTTTTTCTTGGCATATTTTATGCTTTATAATAATACAGAACCATAAACAATTAAAAAGTTTCGGTAACAATTTGGCACCTTGAAAAAGTTCTGATTACCGGTGCTGCCGGTCAAATCGGTTCAGAATTAGCAGAAATGCATTTAATGTGAGCGCCATGACCGTCGCGCAGGAGAGCATCGCCACTGAAATTAAAAAAATAATTCCGGAATTCACAATGGATTTTAAATGGATCCGCTGCGACAGGCAATTGCCGACTCCTGGCCCAACAGTCTGGATGACAGCGCGGCCCGAGAGGAATGGGGCTGGAAATCGGAATATGATCTCGAATCCATGACCCAGGATATGATCGAGAACATAAAAAAATTGGATTGCAAGATTTTACTTATTTCACAAAATTCTCGAAACTTCATATTTCTTTTTTTTGTGTCTTCGTGTTTTAGTGGCCGAACTTTAAAATAAATTCAGCATTGGTTCGATTAAAGAAATAGGTGGGGGATTATGAATGCTCAGATATATTACAATCGAGTGGTTGATCGGTTAGAAAATTGCTATCAATTCAGTCACTATATCATTGCGGCGGGCTATGAACTGGTTGCCGAGGGGCTCGACCCTATTTTTCTTGCCATCGCCGAACCGGTTGATCAACTTGAGAAACTTACCCTTCAAAGAGGCCTTCAGGTTCATATTCCTGTTATCGGAGAAAGGTCTCAGTCAGTGTTAATGCCACTTGGGATATCGGGCTACGGAAGAGTTAAAGAAAATTGGTTTTCTGGAAGAAGATCTTATTAAAACATGTAATTACATCGATCCCAACGACATCAGGCGCTGGTACGGAGTTTTGCTGGATGCCGCCCGCGTGTTCAGCGGACTCTCCAAGATTGCGGAATATATCAAAACCCTGTTTTCAATTGGACGCAGGATTTTATTAAATACCCGGCATCTTTAACGCCGTGAAGACGATGTCGAATGATCCTTTTAGGAGGAGATCTAAAGCTTCCTCGCCGTTGCTTGCAACAACAACATCATATCCCATTTTATCTGTTATTGCCAAAAGTTTATCTCTGATATGGTTGTCACCATCCGCAACCAATACCGAGCCTTTTCGGTTTTTCCCGTCGCAAATCATGTCGCTTTCATCATCATCCGGTAAACCCGTGCCGCCGGCGCCGGCATTGTCTTTTTATTCGAATTCAATCAGCCTGCCGACTCCTACCTCCAAAAAATCCTTCCCGTATTCCTCTTTAAACATACGTCTTCCCAAATCACCGGTACAGTGGCAGGGGCCAACCTGTTCAACGCCTAGATTCCTGAAGTTGGTAATAATTTCTTCTAATTGGGCCTTGTGCATTGCCCCCAGATGAAATCCCCCCATCACCAACAGAATTTTGTCTTTGATGATTTTTTTGGCGGTCTGAAGGATATGGGAAATCCCCGGGTGGGCACAGCCGGTGATCACAATCAACCCCCTGTCGGTGGAAATCATCAAGGCCTGCTCTTTGATCCAGTTCCCCAGAACCCCGGTTGAATAAACGCCGTTACAAATCCGGACAGGAACGTTTACCTCAATCGATTTAATCCCAGCGCGCTTCAGGGATTCTTTAAATCCCGTTGGAAAAGTGGCAGGCAAATAGACCGTCACATTCATATTTGCTTGAAGGAATCCATTCAATCCACCCACGTGATCGCCATGTATATGGGACAAAACCACGACATCGATTTCTTTAGGATCAATTCCCAACTGCTTCATGTTCTTGAGCAACGCGGCGCTGTCACCGCCCGTGTCAAAGAGAATGGTTTTCCCCGCTCCCTTAATGATACAGGCAAAACCCCATGAAGTTGTTAATCCCTCTTTGTGGGGGTTGTTGTCGTGGACCACGGTGATGCGCAATTTTTTTACTGTTACCGCGGTGACCCCTTTAAACGCCTTTTTCATCGTTATTCCGCCTTGGGCCCTCCCTGAATGAGTAAAATAAATTATGTTGACCGCAGTGACAATCGTCAGGGCCAATAGAACCCTATGTAAGAATGCTCTTTTCATCTTACTTTTTCTATCGAGCACTATGTATGCCAATTCGATTGGTTTCAGACAATTAATATAATTTCAGATAGTTAAGCTAATAATTTTTCAAAATCTTTTTTGTTATAAAATCATATTTAGAAAAATTGCGAAATTTCTTTCTGAAAAATTATCAAACACTATTGGCAGTAAAAATTTGAAAATAACTAGCTTGGAAAACCTGAAAAGATGGCTGCCAAAGGCCCGGAGGCCTCTATTAGGTGATGTCCCAAGATTGCTAAAGTGCTATTCAATAATCGGGTCGTTTGGCTATTTTTGATTGAAACGATTATCGAACACACTCATTGAATGTCTCAGAGGCACCCTCAACTGGGCTGGGGCAACCGCACAAGGTAGCGAAGCTCATGCGGCTGCCAGGAGGATGTCTGTTATGGCATTAACAGAGCATCTCTTTTGTAATTGCGCAGATTCATTTTGGAAGGTCACCGAACACCCTGATTTGTGAAAATGTTAAGGCATGTTTTCCCATACCAGATTGTGATTAATCACCCAATGTATCCGCTGTTTCTTCTGCTTCAAGGTGTTCTTTCCACTTCTTCTCGCCCCACAGATCCGGTTTTGTTTCTTCAACCTCATACATTGTTTCCCAGGATACCTCCATATCAGAAAAGGTCTTCTTCAACGCTTCCATATCCGGGGCAAGCCAGACGCAAAAACGGACGCCTTCCTTTTGGTTATAATAGGTTTTGACCCATTCAGCAGTTTCTACCTTGGCCAATTTCCTCCAGCTTTCCTCCACAATCTCCCAGCTAAGCTCAGGTTCTTTGTGAACGGCCATGAATTTTTTCATTTTTTGACCTCCTTTGTTTCAATGAATGGCTTCTCGGATTTCAGATTAACTACATCAAACAAACTCAATCCAACCGCACGGATCTTCAGCCTGCCCGTATTGAATATCGGTTATCTTCTTAAAAAGACGTTTCGTTAAGGGACCAACTTGTCCATCACCAATCGCAATTTCCTTATCTACCCACTTGATTTTCCCAACCGGAGAGATGACGGCGGCCGTGCCGGAGCCAAAGACTTCCTGAAGTTTGCCCGATTTTTCGGTTTGCATGACCTCGTCAATACTAATTTTGCGTTCGGTGGCCTTTAACCCCCACATCTTGGCGAGCTGCAAGACGCTATCACGGGTGACACCCGGAAGAATGCTGCCGCTGAGCTCGGGGGTGACTAACTCATCATCGAGGACAAAAAAGATGTTCATGGCCCCGACTTCTTCAATGTATTTTCGTTCAATACCGTCAAGCCATAAGACCTGACTGTAACCATTTTCTTTGGCGTTTTGACCTGCCAGCAGACTCGCTGCGTAGTTTCCAGGGGTCTTGGCTTCGCCGATACCTCCCCGCACTGCACGCACATGATCATGGCTGACCATAATTTTTACCGGGTTAAATCCTTCGGCGTAGTAGGCACCAACCGGTGAAAGAATGATAAAGAATCGATAGGTATTCGATGCCCGAAGCCCTAAAAATGGGTCAGTCGCAATTATTGTCGGTCTGATGTAAAGTGACGTTTGCGGCGTGTCAGGCACCCAGTCCTTTTCGAGGTTGATTAGTTCTTTCAGAGCTTCGAGCGCAAACTCTTCATCAAATTCCGGGATACATACAATTTGACAAGAACGGTTCATTCGTTTCAGATTATCTTTGGGCCTGAAAAGCTGGATGTTGCCGGAATCGGTTCGATAGGCTTTAAGACCCTCGAATACTGCCTGCCCATAATGAAGCACCATACAGGCGGGATCCATTTCCATGAAAGCATAGGGCTCTATTCGCGGATTATACCAGCCCTTCTCAGGCGTAAAATCCATGTTAAACATAT
Source organism: uncultured delta proteobacterium (assembly GCA_963765595.1). Lineage (GTDB taxonomy): Bacteria > Desulfobacterota > Desulfobacteria > Desulfobacterales > JAFDCJ01 > JAFDCJ01. The sequence goes on along the minus strand of CAVXXE010000132.1, from coordinate 13,498 downwards.
GATCTGTGAAGTGAATACCAAACCCCAGATTGCTCTCATCAGTCTTTGTTTTCAGATCATCTGCTAAATGAATAGCGAGTTCCATGATATAAACCTCCGGAAAAATTTAGTAACACATAAGTTAAGAGACTTTTCAGTCGGTCTGTGTAGATTATCAATCCTTCGATGGAGGTTAATTTTAAAATGGTGTGCCATATCTTATTCATTTGTAAGACATATTCTCTACCAGCGGCTCACCCTTTGGTCTCATCGTTAAGACGGGGCAAGGGGCCTGTCGAACCACTTTTTCAGCCACACTGCCCATCAGGGCATGGGAAAGCCCTGTTCGTCCGTGGGTGGCCATGACGATCAGATCGGCATCTTTTTCTTTGGCGGCCTCGATTATTTTCTCAGCCGCCGGTCCGACTTGTACAAGGGTTTGCGTCTCAACCGTTAAATTCTTGTGCCAAAAGCGTGGCCCACGAAAAGGCTTGGCAGGATAGACCGGAGAAGTCCGTCGGCACCAAAATCAACTCCAATTTTTGCGGCATATTGATTCTCCCATTACTCCGAATTCCGGGACCTGATAATCAACAGCGGGCGGTCCACCCGATGCAATAGTCCGGCGGCAACACTGCCGTAAAAAACTCTGGAAAGACCGCCGCGGCCGTGACTGGCCAGGGCGATCAGGTCCACACCCTCTAAAGCAGCGATGTTTATGATCCCCTCCACCACCGGGCCGTAGGTGACCTGGATTTGGCTTTCGATGTTTTTTTCTCGGAACTCGCCCTGGATCCCTGCGAGGTGTGTCTCTGCCTGATTTTTAGCTTGATCGAACTCCTCGTCCGTTAAATTAATAAAGGCGCCTTCTGTGGTGGGGACCGTCTTGTATTCGACGATCTGTAAAAATATAACTTTTGCCTTGTACCGCACGGCCAGCTCTTCCACATGCGGCAATATCTTTTCTGCTCTTTTTGATCCATCCAGCGGGACTAAAATTTTGTGGTACATATCACCTACCTCCTTCTGATTGGAATGGTTCCAACTGGTTTTGTCTTGTATTAGTTTCAGTTTTTGCCGAAGATTCAATGGCTCCCCGATATGCCGTTGTTATTCCCGGATAGTCTTTTTTGCAATAGCTGCTTGAAAGATATCCGGTGAAAAAGATGCACGCACACGCGAGAAGCCATTCAGATACCGCCTCGAACTTCCCGTTTAAAATATAACCTTTGAAGCCTGTTTGGCTTTACTTGGTTCAATTTTTAGGTGTTGAAGTTGAGCGGGTATTCCTTTCATTGCACTATGTTAAAGAGCACAAACTGTGCCAGACATTTAAAGCGCTAATAAATTATATTAAAACAGTAAGTTATCATTTGAACCAAAATCTTGGCTATAATTCTTATCTATCTAAAATAGAAAATGTTCAAATATTTTTCGCAAAATTTCGAAATCATAACCCTATGTTTTATCAAGCAGGGCTGCATGGGCGGCGGATAGACGCGCCACGGGTACCCGATAAGGGGAACACGACACATAAGTCAACCCGATCTCATGGCAAAGGGAAATTGATTTGGGATCACCGGCGTGCTCACCACAGATCCCGCATTCCAATTCAGGATTTACGGATCGGGCTTTTTTTACGCAAAGTGCCATAAGACGGCCAACGCCATCCCGGTCAAGGGTGGCAAAGGGGTTCTCCGGTAAAATGCCTGTTCGCAAATATCTGATCAAAAACCCTGCTTCCGCATCATCTCGGGACATGCCAAAGGTTGTCTGGGTTAAATCATTGGTACCGAAAGAAAAAAATTCTGCATGTTCGGCAAGCTGATCGGATGTCAGCGCGGCCCGGGGAATCTCAATCATGGTACCGAACTTGTAGTCTATTTCAATGCCTTGTTCCCGCATCACTTTTTTGGCCTCAACCTCCAAAATTTCACGTTGGGCTTTTAATTCATTGACGTGGCTGGTCAGCGGAATCATTATTTCCGGGTGTACTTCGACACCTTCCTTTGTAACCATACAGGCGGCCTCAAAGATGGCACGCACCTGCATGGTGGTCAGTTCCGGAATCTGAATCCCCAGGCGCACACCACGCAGGCCCAGCATCGGATTACTTTCGTGTAAACTTTCAACTCTCTTTAAAATCTGTGTTTTTTCTTTGATCTGCTGCAAAAGTGTATCGACTTTCTCAAGGGTATCGGCATGCTTGAGGCGAATTTTCAGATCGCTGAGATCATGGTATAATTCCATGTGATTGGGCAAAAACTCATGCAGCGGGGGATCAATCAGCCGGGTGATGACCGGCAGTCCATCCATTACCCGAAAAAGACCAACAAAATCATCTCTTTGAAAAGGCAGCAAGGCATCCAGGGCTTCGCGGCGCTCAATCGGCAGGTCGCTCATGATCATTTTGTGCAGGTAAGGCAGCCGTCGGGCTTCAAAAAACATGTGTTCGGTACGGCACAGGCCGATTCCTTCAGCGCCATAAGTCCTCGCGCGTTGTGCATCGTCAGGATGGTCGGCATTGGTCCAGACACCGAGGCGGCGAAATTTATCGGCCCAGGAAAGCAGTTTAATCAGCCAGGAATCCATAATGTCGGGCACTATTGTTTTAATTTTCCCCCGGTATACTTCTCCGGCCGTTCCGTCTATGGATATCCAATCACCCTCTTTGATGATGTCGTCATTGATGCTCATTTGACGTTTGTTGATATCGATCTTCAACTCTGATACACCGACCACTGCAGGTTTGCCGAACTGTCGGGCAACCAGTGCGGCATGACTGGTACGCCCGCCCCGACTGGTCAGGATTCCCTGGGCTGCCAGCATACCGTGGACATCATCCGGTTTGGTTTCGGGACGCACCATAATTACGGCCTTATTCTCTTCTTTGGCCCACATTTCAGCTAAATCAGCATCGAAGGCAACGATTCCCACCGCGGCACCGGGTGATACATTCAGACCGGTGGCCAGCAGGGCCCCTTTGGCTTTGGCGACGGATTCGGCTTCACGTTCAAACTGTGGGTGTAAAAAGAAATCGACCTGCTCCGGCGTGATACGTAGAACCGCTTCTTGTTTGGCAATCAACTTTTCTTCGGCCATTTCGACTGCGATGCGGACCGCCGCCTGGGCGGTACGCTTGCCGCTGCGGGTTTGCAGCATCCACAACTTTCCCTTTTCAACCGTAAATTCCACATCCTGCATCTCGCGATAATGCGTTTCCAATCGTTGAACAATTTGTTCGAATTGGGCATAGATATCCGGCATCTCACTTTTTAATCGTGACAGGTCATTGGTCTGACGAATGCCCGCCACCACATCTTCACCCTGGGCGTTTATTAGATAATCCCCTTCTATCCGGTTTTCCCCAGTGGTACCGTTGCGTGTCAACGCCACACCCGTCGCGCAATCGTCACCTGAATTGCCGAAGACCATGGTGACAATATTGACGGCTGTTCCCAGATCATGGGGAATAGCGGATGCGTTACGGTAATCGACGGCTCTTTTGCCGTTCCAACTTTTAAAAACAGCATCGATGGCCATTTTAAGTTGTTTGTGCGGCTCGCCGGGGAAATTAGTGGTGGTGTGGCGCCTGAAGATTCGTTTGAATTCTTGGGTTAATGCTTTCAAATCTTCAGCGGCTAATTCGGCATCGGTTTTAACGCCGGCTCTGGAGCGGCATTCATTAATTTTTTCTTCAAAGACTTCATCGGGTATTCCGGTCACGACACTGCCGAACATTTGAATCAGGCGGCGGAAGGAATCATAGACAAAGCGTTCATTACCGGTCAGTTCGACCAGCCCCTTGGCGGTTTCATCATTGAGGCCGATGTTTAAAATGGTATCCATCATCCCGGGCATGGAAAACTTGGCCCCCGAACGGCACGATACCAGCAATGGATTTTGGCGATCACCGAACTTTTTCCCGCTTTCTTTTTCTAAACCTGCGACCGCCTGTAGAACCTGTTCCCACATTCCTTCCGGGAAGGTTTCCCCGGACGTCAGATAGGCGTTACACGCTTCGGTGGTGATCGTAAAACCGGGTGGCACCGGTACCTCAATGCGAGTCATTTCGGCCAGATTGGCACCCTTGCCGCCGAGAAGACCGCGCACCTTTTCCCATTCACCGCCGACATATTTTTCGGCCTGATCAACCTCGTCAAATAGATATACCCATTTATTCGGCATGTTAAGGCTCCTTTTATTCACCGCAAAGGCGCAAAGATTTAATTATTTTCAGAAAAAGTACTCTTTTATTCTTTGCCGTCCTTCCTGTCTGCCTGTATTTTTGGAGGATCAACGACAAAGAATAAGAAAGAATATCTCTGCGTCCTTCGCGTCTTGCGATGAAAACAATCCGATACAAACCTTGTCGGAAATTATCAAGATCCACAAGTTTCCTCTTTTTGGTCGGTACAGGATCTGATCAGCAAAATTGGAATATCGGCCGCTTGCAACACCCCTGCCGCCACGCTCCCATAGGATACCCGGGCCAGGCCGCTCAAACCGTGAGTGGCCATGGCAATAAGGTCTGTACCTGTTTCTGCAGCCGTATTTAATATTGCTTTTACTACCGATCCAAAAGCCAATTGTGTGACAGCCTGAATATCTTTTTCGTGAAACCTGGCTTTGAGGTCATCCAGATACGCCTGCGAGCGCGCGTTTTGTTCGTCAAACTCTTCGTGATACTTTGCAATATCAATAACTTCGTCACGTTCCAGCATAATGGGCTCCTCCTCAACCTTGAGGAAAAATACTTTGGCATGATTGCTTTTAGCGATGCTTTCAACATGACTCAAGATTGCTTCAGCGCGCTTCGATCCGTCCAGCGGTACAAGTATTGTTTGATACATTGCTACCTCCCTTCAATATTCAATAAATTGTTATCCTCAGGTAGTTTAAGGCGTTTTATTGACGAGTTCTCATCATTCAAGTTTCGATACTCGTTGAGCAACCCTTCATCGATAATCTCGTCACGAGGGTGTTTCTGCAGCTTTTGAGCTTCCTCATACTTTTGGGCGCAATTTAGACACAGACGGGTTGCCGGCAAAACCTTCAGTCGTTTTATCCGAATCGATTTTCCGCAGAGCTCACATATGCCATACCGGCTGGAGCTCATTTTAGCGAGTGCAAGCTCTATTTCTGCGATCTCTTCTTTACCACGTTCATCCAGTTTATAAATGAGCTGCGCCAGATTTTCTTTTTGAGCCGAATCGATTTTTTCGATAAAATGCTGTCCCAATTCTTCAAGCTCAAATTCCAAGTGCGCAACCTGCTCCAACATTTCCCGGCGGCGATTCAATAATAGTGATTTTAATTTTATTAAAGTATTTTCTTTCATCAACATATGCCGATACCCCCTCTGCCTCTGCCATAACCAAAGCCGACACCACGCCTTGGCCCTGATCTATCGAGCCCATAGGAGGGCCAAAATTGCAATACCCGCGAGCTCCGCCGGTCATCGGTCCACCGCCGGCGGGTCCACTTCCATCAAAACCCGGCATTGGAATCACATCCTTTTATTAGAATTGGTTATTAAAATGGGCAGCCATCCATTTTCTGCTATTTAATAAAGCATATTGTGTGCCAGTCGAGTACAATCAAAAGAAGTGGCGTAAATTCAATTTATTATCCCATCGATGCTTTGATGGATACAATTCGCAACCCTTGGAAAATAGAAAAATTTCGAATCCAATGTTGAAATTTTTCTAAAAAAACAATCTTACATCATTGGCATACGGCCCATCACGCCAACATGGCCCCCTTCGGCGGGTATGACATGCCGCTATGGTATGCTTCTGCGAAAAACGAACATCTGGCTGTCCTTACATCGGCCGGCCTCTTCGATTCCAGTCACAATCGGTAAAATAGACCTTCAGGGACCTATGTCGGGCAAAACAATAAAAAAGGTTCTGTTAAAGCCGGATGATGTTTTGCAAGATCTGCCTTAATTCACCTTTAAAGGACATTATCAATCAAACTTTTCGTCGCCTGATACCGTTCAATTAACGGACGGTACGCCGATCCTACTTTCCCGCACCGGCTACACCGGTGAATTCGGATTTGAGATATTCGTCGATCCGCTGCATTTAGTCAAAGTCTGGGAAATGCTCCTTGAAAGCGGGCAAACGCTCTTCCTGCAGGATGATCGACGTACAATTCGAGTCCGGGTGGTCAAAGATATTCGCCCGCACCGCACCGCCCGCCGAGCTATAACGGAAATGATTTAAAAAGAAGGAAAGTATGAAAAGCGAAAAATCAGATGATGTCACCCTGGTCATTATAAAATTGTGCAAGGCGGGTTTACTCCTTGATAAGAATGCCAACAAGGTACCCGGCCGCCACTGAGCCTGTGATGGTAAAAAAAGTCAATAGCAGCACATAGACCCAACCGAAATATGAGTTAAGGGGATTGCCTGCCAGAATACTGCCGAGACCGGTTCCCAAGAGTGTGTCCAACAGGACGTTTCCGGAAAAAATTGATGTCAGCAGGTCTTTTGAGATGAACGCATTGAAGAGTCCGATGAGCAGGACCACACCGACAAATATGGGCAGGAGGTTTACTAGCTGCATGCCGGATTTTTTCAGTGCATGCAGCAATGCGGCTCCGACAAAATCAGGTTCGTCCATACTTCGAGCGGGGATGGCGTGAGCCTGTTTCCTGTATTGCGCCACCGCTTCTGCCACCGTTCCTTTGACTCCGGTTACAATGTCAATACCGTTGTCTGTAAGATACTTCACCGCAGTCGGGCTGCAGTAGCCGGTCAAAACCGTGTCAACCTCTTTACCGATGGCTATCACCACGGCCTGCATGCCGGCCGCTTGTTTCCCGGCAGCCCCGGGATTGGGTATCGCCTCGATTTCCATGGTTTCAGGATCGACGATGATCATGTACGGAGAGATTCCAAACCGCTGTGCTACTCTGGCATTAAGATTCGGACTATCAGATGAGACGGCTATTTTCAATACAAAGTCCTTAATCGTTGTTTCTTGCGGTGCCACGAGCAATCATCTTAGAGTGTTATAGCGATGAATGGCTTTCGATTAATTAAATAAACCAGTTGGGAAATAAATAATTTCATAATCATTTTAACTTGCCAGCAATTCCGCAAGCTGATGTTTTATGGCTTCGATATCAGCATCATTGGGATGACCATCGGCGTCCGGGGCATCGGCAAGCCACACAGGCGGTTCGGGTTTTTTCGACGCTTTTTCAAGAATTTTCGGATTTACTTCGCCCTGGCAGCTATAGGTGCCCCGGATATCAGATTCAGGTGCCAGGGATTTTGCCAACGTCCATACCATGGATGGCATGATCCGAACCAGCCCCGGCACCATGGGTCGCAAAAAGGAAAAGCGGTTTTTCCCTGATCTTGCCAAGATATTCACTGGATTTCGGATCGGGTTTGCCGCCCATAAGCCAAAAGCCGACAGCGATAAAACCATAGCCAGAAGGATCAGGCGCCTCATCGACCGGGTACAATGCCTTTTCGCCGGGCAACGTTTCAAAGACAGCTTCTGCCAGTTTACGGGTATTGCCGGTCTGACTTGAATACACAACCAAAGATTTCATTTTTAAACTCCTCTTATTATATTTGTTTTATTTCAGGACCGCCTGCCCTGGCCCTGTCCAGCACTTCGGCCTTTGCCCTGACCCCGGCCGGCGCCTTTGCCTGATCCCCGGCCTTGACCTCTTCCGGTTCCCATACCGTCTTGATCCTGTGGTGCAGGGCTTCCGTCTTTAGAACTGCATTTTCCCCGGCCTCGTCCCGTTTTCGGGCCCTGGCCCTGGGGGCCTGTTCTATCTCCCCTTGGCATTTATATCACCTCCCTTTTTATTTGAGTTTGTAAGGATTAATGGTCAATACGGGAACGGGTGAATTCTTCACCACTTTCCGGGCTACGCTGCCAAAGATGGCGTGCTCCAATCCTTTATAACCATGCGTCCCCATAACCACCAGGTCGATGGCCTCCGAGTCGATGGTTTTTAGGATTTCAACCGCTGGATCCCCGGAAAGGATTCTGCGTTCAAAATTGGGGCAGCCTTTCATCTGTTGATCACAAACCTTGTCCATGAGCTTTTCAGCGGCTTCCATTGCCTCCTTTTGGTACAAATCCAAGGAAATATGGGGAATATAAAATCCTCCCCACTTAGAAATATCGTCGATCACGTGCAGTAAATAAATCGCACTGTTGTATTTCTCAGACATCGATAGTACGTATGGCAGAATTTTTAACGAGTACGCTCTCAATTCAGACGGGAAAAGAATCCTGTCTATTTTTACCATTTTCTTTAACCTCCCTTTATTTTTTCAATGATCAGGTTGCAGGCTTGCGCGACTTCCGATTCCGGATGCCTTTCAAGAAAAAGATCCCCGGCATCCGCGCATTCCCCCATATGCGGGTCAATGGGTATTCGTCCCAAAAAAGGGATGTCCAATAAAAAGACGGCTCTGCTGCCGGGTCCGGTGCTAAACAGATCCTGACGTTTACCGCAGTTTTGACATAAAAACCCGCACATATTTTCAATCCAGCCAAAGATCGGCATTTTTTCTTTTCTGAAAAAATTGATCATATTTTTGGCGCACTCCCCGCTTATTTTATTGGGCGCTGTTACAATAATTGTTTTAGCCTCGGGAATGGCTCGAATCACGGTGAGCAATCCTTCACCCGGAGCTGACGGTGTATCAACAAAAAGGTAGTCCAGGCTGCCCCAATTCACGCTGGAGATAAAGCGTCGGACGTCAGACTATCTTCAGGGGCTTTCCCCAAACCCCGGTTTCGTCTATGTCCAGCATCAAGGAATCAATGGAAGCTACTTTCAAGTTATCCGAGTACGGCAAAGGTATGAATTGTTTATCTGAATTGCTTGCAACTGCGGGTTCGAGACCCAGCATTGTATGAATGTCAGGGCCATAAAAATTAGCATCCATCAGTCCAACCTTCATCCTTTTTTTTGCAAGGGACAAGGCCAAACTCACGATAACGCAGGTTTTGCCGACTCCTCCTTGACTGCTCATCACCAGGAACTTGTGTTTGATTGATGTCATGGACTCCTGGAGAGCCTGAACTTGCGGAACTTTGTCAGTGTTATTATTAGAGGCCATATCTCTGTTATTCTCCGTAATCTCCATGAAATACCCCCTGTTTTTGTAAAAAAATGTTTTTCTTCTCGATATCCATCCGCAAGGATCCTGGTAAATCCACCAGGTTGCATAAAGTAAAACTATGTTCGCCCTCTTCCCCCACCCAGTCCACGACCTGCACCCACACCGCCGCCTCCGGACTGGGCACCAACCTTATAGCCGGATGTCTCCCGAAGCCTGCCATCTTGATATTTCTGTAATACTTTGCGCACGGTTCCCGGACCGCAGTGATAGGCCTTAATTCCGGCGGCTTTCAGAACATTGATGGCGTTGGGCCCGATATTTCCGGTAATTACCGCCTTAACGCCGGCCTCTGCAATCGATTGAGCCGCCTGCAGACCCGCGCCGCCGCTTAATGCTGCGGCCTCATTGTCGAGAAATTCAAAATTTTCTGCCTTATCATCAACTAAAACAAAATATTGGCAACGACCAAAACGCAAGTCAACCTGAGCGTCAGGGTCCGGTCCTGTGGATGAAATAGCGATTTTCATGTTTAGGCCTCCTTAAAGAATTGTAACGAAATGGTACCGCCTCGAACTTCCTTTTGTTAAGTATGACTTTTGGGTGCGTATAAGCATCCATGGTTTCTTTACAATGCTGAAGTTTCGGCTGCATCCTATCTCTCTTGTTCTATCACTCAGCATAAAACGTGCCATTAAAATATAACATGTAAATATGACTATAATTCAGGACCTTATTGCTATTATATCTGTGACCAAAAATGTGTACATCTGCTAAAGTAGAAAATTTTCGAAACTCATTTCGCAAAATTTCGATTTTTTAAAATCGAACAAATCGTCTAATATCAAAGGATAACGAAGCATAACAACGGTCCGGCGGCAAACCGGCGAGGCTTCCGGTTTGACATAGCAGGCCAAGATTGCTTCTGAATTTGGCTTAAAGCACCAGATTTTATGTATCGTACGATAGACTGAGATTGTGGGAGATGAGTCAGATGAGACAACGACCGAAAGGGAATCTGAAGACAGGACTCAAGCTACTTGGCAAAGTACAATGGGACAGGTCAGATGAAGAATTACGCCCGATACCGATAACTATTTATTTTCGCATATAATATTTCTGTCCCTCGTAATCGGTTTCGACGAGTTTACCTTGCACGATCAATTTGTCTACCTTTGACCACTCTTTGTCGGCTTTTTTTAGGAGTTCGATCACCGCACTCTCCCGCATGGGATGAACCGATGTGATGCTGAGCAGGTCTTCCTCTACGTTGCCGGTAGAAGCAAAGGCGTTACCTTCGTAACCGATTAAATATTCGACCTGATCGAGTTTTTCGCGGAAGACCTGAAAGGCAACGTTGATACCGTCCGGTGCAGGAGGACGCACCCAATTTACCGCCGGCGGTCGGGTGGGTATGGCTAAATACGCTATCGCCGGATTTAACCTGACCAGAAAATCCGCCATCTCTTTGAGTATGTCAGCGTCGATACTAATTCCTTGAACCAGCATCGTTTCCGTTACAAGTTTTCCCCGGAAAATTTCTGAGAAATCCAGCATCCCTCCTAAAATTGATCCCAGCTCCAATTCTCGATGGGGCCTGTTGATCTTGCGCCAACTCGTTTTCGAAATAGAATCAAATTTTAGCGAAACCCAGTCGGCTTTCATTAGATCTGCTCTCACATCTTCACGAAAAATCAGAGACGCATTGGTAATGATTCCAATCTTAATCCCCAAAGATTTCAGCAGATCTATTTCGTAACCCAGATTAACATCCAGCGTCGGCTCCCCATCCGAGACAAAAGTAAGATAGTCAATTGGCTCGCCTTTCTTTATAGCTTTCTCAACCTGTTTTCTGACACTCTTAACAATATCCTCAGGTTCATAGAAAGGACAGCGCTCAACCTTCATGGTGTCAGTTCTTCCTACCTGGCAATAAACGCAGGAATAGGTGCAGACCTTGGGCGGAATATTATTAATGCCCAAACTGCGTCCAAGCCGTCTGGAAGGTACCGGTCCAAAAGCGATCATAAGTCAAAATCTCCTTTTGCTATCTTTATAATCGGTGATTGGTATAATGTGATTTAAATTAATTGGTACTATGCACGCCGAGTATATATATAGGTTTCAGGTGTCAGCCCAGCCGCCAGTCAAATCGAAAAAGAAACTGTGCCATTTTGGCGTTCATAAGAGTATCTAACATCTTTTTTCCCTGACACCCGACACCTGAAACCTCAATTTTCTACCAACATGTTGTCAGAACGGCGCCGCTAAGCGCCTAATACCCAGTACCCAATACCCCTAAATTGCTTCTTTGACAGCCGTCAAAATCCCCGCAAGCATGGCCATCCGGTTTGAGAGCAATTCTGAAATTCTACCATTATCCGATTCAACAAGCTTCAGATTTTTTAATGGCACAATATCTTCAGAAATTAAATCAGTTTCAAATTTAAGGTTGAGCATTTTTAATTCTTTACTTGATAATCTTCCCATACCCTCATCATTCCATTGGTCAAAATATAGACCAAAATGTTGCATTAAATAGTCATAGTTCTGCTTTTTGGCCCACTCGTATCCAATCTTGTAACCCTCTGATCCCGAAATCGCATGGTCATACCGGACAGCTTCAACTTCTTTTTCGAATCCCCATTGCAATAACAAATCGTCGATGTCCTTCGAACCCAAGCCGGTTTTTCTTTTGTTTGAAACACAGTGCGCGATCTCAGAGGCGATGGTATGAATGAGCTGATGTTCAGGCTCCTTGAGAATCTTGGTATTTAAATACACCAAGGTCTTAACCGGATCACTAAACCGATATCGTAGGACACAGGCATTCAAGGCATCATCATCGGTGAGTATCTGAAAACTCTTATCATTTAAAACATCCTCCCGTACATCTTTCGGCAACCGCTCAATCACCCTTTTTAAATAAGGATAAAAACGTAAATCGCACAGTTTGAATCTATTCATTCGTTTGTCCATGATGCCCCCCTTTAACAAAGTAAATCGGATTTTTTCTCCCTTTTTGCTTCGGATTCTCGTGATGCTTCCTCGGTTTCTTTGCGTGTTGTAATATCGCGGGCAGCTTGCACGCCGCCGAATAGCCTTCCTTCATCATCATAGATAGGAGAGCTCGTGACGAGCAGGTTCGTCCCGAACTTTTTATTATACGTTTCCACTAAGTGTTCTTTACCATCATTCAACATTTTGGCATGCAGACATGAAGAGGGAGGGCGATCAGCCTTACAGATATATTTATAGCAAAGTTCACCCACTAACCTTTCCTGTGGACATCCCAACTTGTCAGCCAGCGACTTGTTGATCCGCATAATTCTATATTGACTGTCAATTACTGCTATATGACCAGGGACCGCATTGAATATAAGCGCCAATTCTTCTATGGCTTTTAATGCATTCTCATTGGCCCTCTTGTACTCAAGAAGATCCTTCTCTATCTCATTCACCATTTGCTCTAATTCATTGTAAATAAGCTTTCGAGCCATTAGGTTATCACCCAAAATTCAGAAAAATAATGTCTCATTATTCTCATCAATGTATTCGTTTATGGCTTTGTAACCCAATAAACTTTCTGATGATAAAGGAAACAGGGCTATTTTTTGATTGTTAAATTCATCTCTGACTTCATCCGGAACCGCTTTAGAGTTTGATTTATTAACGAGAACTGATTCAATATGGATTCCGATATCATTTAATTTCTTTTTTATGCGGAAAGCCTCCGAAAACGATAATTTATCATTATTCATGACTAGGTTAATCTTGGCTGCATCGGACTTGAAATGGTCACCCAAATGTTCATACTGCTGAATCAAGATCTCTAATTTAGCCTTAATTTTGTCTTGCTGGATTGTTTTACGGCCGATCTTAATTTCGGAGATTATTTCTTTTTTGGCGTAAATCTTCTCTCTAAGCTTTAACAGCTCTTCCAACCAGATCAGGGTGATAAACGGCAATGAAAAGAACCTTAATGTGAGAGCAGTGGGCGCCATGTCAAAAATAATAATATCCTTATCGTCAAAAGTGTGGATGATATTCTCAAAAGCCAAGAGCAAGGCATATTCTTCCAAGCCGGGGGAAAACTGTAAGACATTAAAATAATTTTGCAGATTAAACGCACTCTCGTAGCTATAGGTCCGTTTAATCGCCTTTTCAGTTTCTTTCAGATATTTCTCTATCCAATAGTCGACATCGACTTCTTTAACCACCAGGTGATTTGCAACCCGCTGAGGTTTTTCGCCAAAATCCTGCTGAAAAATATCTCTCTGATTATGAGCCGGATCCATGGATACCAGCAAGATATTATGGAAATTTCGGGAAAGATGAACTGAGGTTATGGCTGATGTGGTTGATTTTCCGACACCGCCTTTACCGATAAAAAATTGAAGCTGTGGTTTCAT
>CAVXXE010000131.1:0-28727 GCA_963765595.1 uncultured delta proteobacterium | reverse complement strand
CGATAAGTCGCGCATTGGCTATTCAGGGTTATAAGACCGATTTGGCGGCCGGAACACATGCGGCTATGACAGAATTAAATGCTTGAACTGGGGAAACCGCAATTAAACCAAATGTTGCAACGTTAGGTTATGAAAGGAGATGACAGGAATGGATGCAACTTTAAAAACGGATGGAATCGAAGTCTTTGGATCTGTGCCCGAGGAATTTGCCAAAATCCTGACTGCGGAAGCCCTTCAGTTTATAGGCCGTCTGGCCAGAGAATTCGAGTCTCGCCGCCGGGAATTGCTTGAAGAGCGCACAAAACGCCAGCTCGAAATTGACAACGGAAAACTGCCCGACTTTTTACCGGAAACCCGGGGGATAAGGGAAGGGGAGTGGAAAATCGCTCCGACTCCAGAAGACCTCAAAGACCGGCGGGTGGAAATTACCGGCCCGGTGGATCGAAAAATGATTATCAATGCCCTCAACTCTGGGGCCAACGGATTCATGGCTGACTTTGAAGATTCGCATTCGCCTACCTGGAAGGGCAATATTCAGGGACAAATTAATCTTTGTGATGCGGTCGACGGTACCATCACATTTATCAGTGATCAGGGGAAAAAATACGGACTTCACGATCAAACTGCCACGCTTATCGTCCGCCCCCGGGGATGGCATCTGGTGGAAAAACACGTCAAAATCGATGGAGAACCGATATCTGCCGGTATTTTTGATTTTGGTCTCTATTTCTTTCACAACGCCCGGAAACTAATTTCCAAAAAGAGCGGGCCTTATTTCTATCTTTCAAAGATGGAAAGTTACCTTGAAGCCCGGCTGTGGAACGACATCTTTATTCGAGCCCAGGAAGTGCTGGGCATCCCCCAAGGTAGCATTAAGGTCACGGTTTTGATTGAAACCATCCTGGCCGCTTTCCAGCTCGATGAAATCCTCTACGAATTAAAAGATCACATGGCGGGACTGAATTGCGGTCGCTGGGATTATATTTTCAGCTTCATTAAGCGCTTTAAAAATGTTCCCGAATACATTTTCCCGGACCGCGCCCAGATCACTATGACCCGCCACTGCATGCATTCATATTCTTTGCTGGTCATAAAAACCTGTCATCGTCGAGGCGCTCACGCCATCGGCGGGATGGCGGCCCAAATTCCTATCCGCAATGATCCTGAAGCCAATGAAGCAGCTCTGCAGAAGGTTCGAGATGATAAAGTTCGCGAGGCAAACGACGGCCACGACGGTACCTGGGTGGCTCATCCGGGCCTGGTCGGCATTGCCAAAGAGGAATTTGACAAGGTCATGCCCGACCCAAATCAGGTCGAAAAACTGCGCGACGATGTTGCCGTCACGGCCACCGATCTTCTCAAACTTCCCGAGGGCACGATTACCGAAGAAGGGCTTCGCACCAATATCGACGTCGGCATTCAATACATGGCCAACTGGCTGAGCGGCCTGGGCTGCGTACCGATTTACAATTTGATGGAGGACGCTGCAACGGCGGAAATCTCCCGGACCCAGGTATGGCAGTGGCTCCATCATCCGAGGGGCATCTTATCCGACGGCCGCAAGGTAACTCTGAAATTGATCCGCGAGGTCATGCAGGAAGAACTGCAAAAGATCAGAGAGACAGTCGCTGAAGAGCGTTATGCCAGTGGTAATTACGAAAAAGCAGCCCGGCTTTTTGATGAAATCATATCCAACGAGGAACTAGAAGAGTTTCTAACGTTGCGGGCTTATGAGCATCTGGATTAGTAGGCATTTGAGCGTTCGCGCTCGACTTTCCCACCCCATGCTCATGGGAGCGGAGCAGAAGACAGAAGGATTTCCTTTTTGACATCTCGCCGGTGGAGCGTATCCCGGTACATGATGTTATCGCTATGGTCAACTATCGTGTATAGCAAAAGAGGAGTGTACAGTCGTGCCTATGATGAGATCGGTGTTTTATGTACCCAGCAATAATGAAAAGATGGTCGGCAAGGCGCCAACCATCGCCTGCGATGTTCTGACCTTGGATCTGGAGGACTCGGTACCCCCGGCGGAAAAACCAAAGGGCCGGGAAATGATCCAGCAGTATCTGAAAACCGACCGGGAAAAGCAAACCGCCCCCAGCCTTTATGTACGCGTCAACAACTGGGAAACCCAGATGACCAATGATGACCTGGAGGCCATTGTCCATCCGGGTCTTAACGGCGTTTGCCTGGCAAAATGCGGTGATGCCGAAAATGTAAAACGTCTCGACTGGAAACTGGAAGAGCTCGAGCAGAGAAGAGGGATGGAAGTCGGCAGCGTGGCCATTCAACTGCTGATCGAAACGGCCAAAGGGGTGATGAACGCCTACCCGGCCGCCAGCGCCAGTCCGCGGGTCAATTCGCTTATTTTCGGAGCTGTAGACTACACCAAAGATATGCGAGTAACCCTGACCTCAGAAGGCCAGGAACAGCTTTACGCCCGCTTCCATACCGCTGTTGCCGCCAGGGCTGCGGGCTGTGTGGCGATTGACTGTCCTTTTGTCGCTTTTCAGGACATGGAAGGCTATGGAAAAAGCACCCGCGAAGGACGGCAGATGGGCTATGAGGGCAGAATGCTCATTCATCCCAGTCAAATCGAGCCTTCCCACGAGATTTACACACCGTCGGCCGAAGACGTCGAGTGGGCCGAGGGCGTCAAGAAGGTCTTTGAGGAAGAAGGTATCGCCAAAGGCACCGCCGCTGTTACTTACAAAGGCAAGATGGTGGACACGCCGGTTTATGAAAACGCCATGCAGATTCTACGGACCATGGCAGAGATTCGTGCCGTTGAAGCCAAGGCTTAACAGCCCTTCAGAGGTCTCCAATACCGTCGTGGTTTTGGCTGATAATTTTATAAGGGTTCCAGGAGGAGGCATCAGGTAGAGAGATCAGCTATGCCTCCTTTTGGCTTTTTGAAGTCCACCACGGAGACACAGAAAACACAGAGTTGTTTTATTTTTTATCCATTCGGGAGACCCCGGTTAAATATTCATCCCTCCGTGTCCTCCGTGCCTCTGTGATGAGTCTTATGGTTCCGGCTCAGCCGGGTTAGGTTGTTATGATGAGAATTTTACTAGTCGGTCAAGGTCCTTTTGGGGAAAAGGTACTGGATACCCTCATCACGAGGGGTGAAGATGTTGTCGGCGTCTTTTGTCCGAAGGATCAAAGGGGTGAGGCCATGGCGGCGAGAGCCGCGGGTGCAGGTGTGGCTCTTTTCCGCCCCAACAAAATGAAAGATGCCGCGGTCCAAGAGACCTATCTTGAATTACGTCCCGATCTGGTTATCCTTGCATTCGTCACCGATATCATCCCCGAGACCCTTTTGGATATCCCCCCGCTTGGAACCATATGCTATCATCCTTCCCTGCTACCCAGGCACCGCGGTGCCAGCGGCATCAACTGGGCCGTCATCCAGGGGGATCGCCGCACCGGGTTAACCATCCTCTGGGTGGATAAAGGAATTGATGCCGGTCCCATCCTTTTACAGAGGGAGATCGACATTACTCCCGAAGATACCACCGGCTCCCTGTACTTTAACAGCCTCTTCCCATTAGGGATCGAGGCCATTGTGGAAGCGCTGGACCTCATTAAAAGCGGTAAGGCGCCTAAAATTGATCAGGATGACACCCTGGCGACCTATGAGCCACCCTGTGACGATACGGTCGCAGTTGTCGATTGGTCCAAACCCGCATCCGACGTTTACAATCTGGTGCGGGGGTGCGACCCGCAACCGGGCGCTTACTCGACCCTCGAGGGCGAGAAGGTCAGGTTTTATAAAGCGTCGTTGAT
The DNA here is from genome assembly GCA_963765595.1 of uncultured delta proteobacterium. GTDB lineage: Bacteria > Desulfobacterota > Desulfobacteria > Desulfobacterales > JAFDCJ01 > JAFDCJ01. The sequence continues at coordinate 24,935 of CAVXXE010000131.1, read as the reverse complement.
TGAGGCTACCGCGGAGACGTCACCCGGTCAGGTAATCGGCATTGGCTTGGGAGAAGTGGTTGTTGCACTCAACGGCGGGAGTCTTAAGATTGGGAAGATGAAAGGCGCCAAGGGCGCAAAATTAGACGCTGATGGGTTCGCTAAAGAAATAGGTTTGAAGGTGGGAATGAAGTTTGGTTCCTGAATAGGAATTTCCAAACATAAACAAATAATTATTGAATGACCCTGACCCGCATAAACCGGAAATAACAAATTACAAATAAAACCCGAAAAGGGATTAGTAAGCCCACTTGGAGGCCAAATTGATACTTGCACAACTATCGGTATATCCCATTGGAGACGGCACCAGTTTAAGCCGGTTTGTCAAAAGAGGCATTGAGGTCATCAAAGATTCCGGTTACACCTATGAAATCGGCGGGATGTCCACTGCCATTGAGGTACCGGACCTGGACGCCTTGTTCCTTCTCGTAAAAAAAGTGCACCAGGCCCATGTCGATGAAGGCGGACAACGGATTGTCATTGATCTGAAGGTTGATGACAGAAGAGATAAGGACGCTACCATCGAAAGCAAACGCAACGCCGTGAAATAAGGGCCTCGGAATCACCGGATAAGCAGAAAAAATCATTTGCAGAGGTTTCTTAAAAAACTGGGCGGTAAAGTTTGATGTCCGATCAACGCGATGTCAGAAACCCCGCTAAGCGGGATGACATGTCTAATCTTAATAGATTAAGGTATGCCTCAAGGCTATTTGATGAATGGCCTGAAAAGTATGACCGGTGGTTTGAAACTCCCATTGGCGCTTTGGTAAAAAAATATGAGAATGAACTTTTCTTAGACCTGTTGCAGCCCCGTCCGGGAGAAAGTATTCTGGATGTCGGTTGTGGAACGGGCGTATTCACTCTGAATATTCTTGCCTCCGGTTCCAGCGTAACGGGACTCGATGTTTCCATCCCCATGCTCAAGCGGGCCGGGCACAAGACGGAAGGATATCCTTTCCGGGGTGTTGCCGGCGATATGTCATTTCTGCCGTTTGCCGATGAATGCTTTGATAAGGTCGTTTCTATGACGGCCTTGGAATTTGTTGCAGACGGCAGGGAGGCGGTTGCAGATTTATTTCGTGTGACCAGAAAAGGCGGGGTTATTGTCGTGACGACCCTCAACAGCTTAAGCCCCTGGGCTGAGCGCCGAAAAAAAGCGGCCCACAAAGGGCACTCACTTTTTGAGCGAATGATATTCAGAACTCCGGATGAGATGCGCGCCATTGCTCCGGTTGAAGGCCTAGTGAAGACAGCCATACATTTTCAAAAAGACGATGATCCTGAGAAGGCCCCCGGGATTGAACGCGACGCGCAACGAAGAGACCTTGACACGGGGGCCTTTTTGGCTGCCAGATGGGAAAAACCCATTACAAAAATTGAAGATTGAAGATTGTAAATTGAATATTTGAGGTGGGAAGAAATGATTACAGATAAATTTATTCGCGAGCTGGAAGAAATCGTGGGCAAAGCGCATGTATCGATCTCACGCGCCAATGCCGAACTATACTCCTATGATGCCTCTCTGGCCAGGGGCAAACCCGGGGTTGTGATTTTTCCTGGAGACAGCCGGGAGACCGCACGGATAGTGCGTGCCGCTCACCGCGCCGGCATTCCTTTTGTACCCCGCGGATTTGGGACGAATCTTTCGGGCGGTACGATTGTGACGGTCGAGGGATTGGTCGTGTGTTTGTCACGTCTCAACCGCATCCTGGGAATTCATCCCGAGGGCCGTTATGCCGTGGCTCAGCCGGGGGTGACAAACTTGGAGCTGCAAGATGCTTTGGCCACCATAGGATTCTTTTATGCACCCGATCCGGCCAGTCAAAAAGTGTCCACCCTCGGCGGGAATGCCGGAGAAAATTCCGGCGGCCCCCGCTGCCTGAAATACGGAGTGACGACCAACCATATCCTCGGAATGGAAATGATACTGCCGGACGGTGAGGTCGTTCGTACCGGTGGCGCTGCCCTTGATCCACCGGGCTATGATTTGCGGGGGGTGATCGTGGGCGGGGAGGGCACCCTGGGTGTCGTTACGGAAATCACCGTGCGCATTCTACCTTTGTCCGAATCCATTATCACCATGCTCGCCACCTACGATTCGATTGCCGATGCGGCCCGATCCGTGTCCGATATCATTTCTGCCGGAATTCTCCCCACCACCCTGGAGATGATGGACGCGATGATCATCAAAGCGGTGGAGGACAGCTATGCTTGCGGCTATCCGCGGGATGCCGCCGCGGTTCTTATCATTGAAGTGGAAGGACCGAGTGCCGGCCTCAAAGAGCAGGCCACGCGTATCCAGGAAATATGCATGCAAACAAATTGCCGCGATATTCAGGAAGCCAAAAACAACGATGAGCGCAACCGGCTATGGCAGGGCCGGCGCGGCGCATTCGGCGCGGTTGCCCGTCTGGCACCGAACTATCTGGTCAATGATGCGACGGTGCCGCGCACGAAGCTACCCGAAGCCCTGGCCAAGGTAGCCGAGATAACAAAAAATTATAACTGTGAACACGGCAACGTCTTCCATGCCGGTGACGGGAATCTGCATCCCCTTTTATTGTTTGATTCCAGGGACACCGACCAGTTGCACCGGGTTGAAAAAGCCGGTTGGGAAATCATGGAGGCCTGCGTTAAACTGGGCGGGACCATATCCGGCGAGCACGGCATCGGCCTCGAAAAACAGGAAGCCATGCGCCTGGTTTTTTCCGAAGATGATTTTAATGCCCAGCGGGCCCTCAAACGTGCATTTGATCCTGATAATGTCCTCAATCCCGGGAAAGTGATTCCGCCGCCGAAAGATGCCGGCCAAGATGGAAAATCGCCGGAGCTTACCCTTCTGCAACAGGCTCGCGGTGCCTCCGGTAACGGAGCGCACGTGTCGGAAGTCATGGCAAAGATCAAAACTGCTGTATCGCAAAAACAGGCCGTGATGCCGGCCGGCAGCGGGACTTTCAACCGGTTCGGCAACCTGCCGAACAGGGGCACCCAATCTCTATCCAGCCTGTCCATGGCCGATGTTATCGAGTATGATCCGCCCAACCAGGTCATAACCGTGGGAGCGGGAATTTCCCTGGCAGCACTTCAGGAGCATTTGAAGGTCAACAATCAGTGGCTGCCGGTAAGACCGCCTTTTTTCAGCGCCGGCTCCACCATCGGCAGTTTGGTTGCGCTGGCTGCCTGCGGCCCGGAGCGGATGGCCTATGGTTCACCGCGCGATCTTTTGCTGGGCCTGCGATATATAGACAGCGCCGGCGTATTGGTAACCGCCGGCGGCCGGGTGGTTAAAAACGTGGCCGGCTACGACATGACCCGCCTGTTGACGGGTTCGGCCGGTACGCTCGGATTCATCGCGGAAGCCACCTGGCGGGTTTCGACGATACCGGAGCGCTGTGCCGCCATAACCGCCGTCGGTTCGCTGGCGGCCTGCGCAGCAACCGCACTTGACATCGTTCAGTCTACACTTTCCGCGGCCTATGTGACCGGCCGCCCGATCGATCAGCCGGCGGCCGGTAAGGCTACCGATGACTGGGCAATAGTTGTCGGTTTTGAAGGATTTTCTCAAACGGTGGACTATCAGATGGAAAAATGTGGTGCCATGCTGGAAGCGGCCGGGCTTCATTCTCCGGAAAAAACCGATTATCCGGTGCATGCCGGAAAATTCGAAGATGAATTCGGCGAGATCGGTCAAGCGCCTTTTATACTTCGCGCGGATTTCCCCCTGGATCGGGTTGCCGGTTTCATTGGCCTCCTCGATGACCGCCCGGCATTGACGAAGGTTTTTCTGGACATTGGCTGCGGCCGGCTTCTCGCCGGCTTAGAGGATATGAGCGATGATGACTGGGCGCGCCTATGCGAAAGAATCGATCGCCATGACGGTCATGGACTGCTGGTTAAGGCGCCGGATGATTTCAGGAAACGAAATGATGTCTTCGGTACGCCGCGGCCGGAATGGAAGGTTATGCACCGGATCAAAACGGCCCTGGATCCCAATAATATTTTTGCACCCGGGTGTCTGCCGGGGAAAGTATAGCCTTAATCGAGCGAAAGATCTCGATTAAGGCGTCAGTGGATTGAGCGTTTTGCTCAATTAGAAGTATAAAATTATATAACAACGAGCAATGGGTAGGCGCTAGGAAAACATAAAGATGACAGCTAAAAAAGATTCGGTCCTTATTTTCCTAAAATCTATAATGAAGCGAATCTGCCGCCTACCGTAAAGCGAGGCTTTTATACATGGATATATCAGAACAATACGATGCGATTGCGCAATGCAATAAATGCGGTTTTTGCCAGGTTGCCTGTCCGATTTTCCGCTCTACGGGGCATGAATCCGGTGTTGCCCGTGGACGTCTGGCTCTTTTACGCGCGCTTATCGAAGGGCGCCTGGAATGGAACAAGGAACTCGAAGAACCGCTGTATGATTGTCTGGGTTGTGGTGCCTGCACCGCCAACTGCTTTCCGGCCGTTCCCACGGCCGACCTTGTCAACAAGGCGCGAACTGAATACCTTGAAAAGGTCGACCGCAAGCCGGTTCACCAAATGTTGTTTGACTATCTACTGCCCTATCCCCGGCGGCTGCATCTGGCGGCCCGGGCCGTCGCGCTGGGGAAAAATACAGGCATTTCCAGTATGGCCCGCGCGATAGGGTTGCTGAGGGTTTTCGGACGCGATTTTTCTCGGGCTGAAGAGATCATCGAGAAACTGCCCCCCTTACCGTTGCGAGATAGAATCAAGCCCGGCGTTTACGAGGGCAGTGGAGAGTCACTGCGAATCGGCTATTTTGTGGGATGCGGTGTAGACGTCATTCAACAGGAAGCCGGTGAAGCCACCCTGGGGCTGCTAAAAAAAATCGGCAAAACGGTTACCCTGCTGAATAACTGTTGCTGCGGCCTGCCGGCCCACTCCTATGGTGACATCGATGCCGCCAAAAAACTGGCCGCAAAGAACCTGGATATCCTGGCCTCGGGTGAATTCGATGCCATTGTCACTGACTGCTCCAGCTGTGCGTCGTTTTTGAAAAAATATCCGGATATCTTCGCCGATGATAAACGACATGAACAGGCAAAGAGGGTTGCATCGCTTTTCAAGGATATGGTGGAGCTGATCGTACCCAATGAACCCGTCTCCGTTTCTCCTGATAACCCTGTGGTAGTGACCTATCATGACCCCTGCCATGCCTCGCGGGGGCAGGGTCTCACTAAAGAGCCCAGAAAAATTCTTAAAAATATAGCCGGGATTGAATACAGAGAAATGCCCGAGGCGGATTGGTGTTGTGGCGGCGCCGGATCCTATGCCCTATCCCATTACGATCTTTCCCAGAAAGTGCTCGATCGAAAAATGGAGAATCTCAAAAAAACGAATGCCGATATCCTGGTGACTTCCTGCCCGGCCTGCATGATTCAGCTATCTTACGGCATTCGCCGGCATGGTTTAAAGACCGAAGTCCGTCACATATCCCAGGTGGTGGCCGGTCAGAATGGTTGAATTGATTCAGAACGGGAACCAAGGCATCGTTTAGCTGCCCTCTGGCTGAATCGAGAGACGATGATTCGCGTCATTGACTGGGATTCACAGAAAGCCGGTTATTAAAATAAAGAATTCAATTCATTTTTTATGATGAAGTTTCTTTCGCCCAATGGGGTTCGCTTTCAAGAACGTGGGCCCCTAAAGGCAAACAACCCAAAATCAAGACTACAGGGATAAGAAAAGGGTTAAAGATGTTTGGCGCCATTGAATTTTTTGACGGAGATTTCCATTTTATGGAAACTGCCGGTAGGTTCAACGGGCAGTCATACAGCCAATTTTAAAGCACTTGCTAAAACAATACAAGCGCCCGATCATTCTCATAGAAGATGGTGCCAGATACCATGGTGGTAAAATTGTTAATCCCAGCAAAGAAAAATACAAAGATGAAGGCAGCCTCTTTGTATACCGACTTCCATCTTATTCGCCCGATTATAATCCCATTGAAAAGTTATGGAAGAATACAAAAAAGATGCGACTCATTGTAAATATTTTCCGACTTTTGAAGATCTAAGATCTTCTGTAATCAGAGCTTCCGAGAAAAAATAAAAGGCAGAGCTATTAATAAATTAATAGTCTGCCTTTAATTTAGAAGCTTCCCCCAATGCCGTTATTTTCTCCAGTACCGCAAGTCTATAATTAAGATTGCACAGACCGCAGAAAAGATGCACGTACATACGAGAGGCTCTAAATAATTGCGCCATCACCACCATTTTCCCCCTCGGATAGAATTTAATAAAGCAAGAAAAATGCCAGGACGTATTTTTAAAATTTTATTATATGATTACAGTATCTTAAAATTTATATTTTGAGAATTGATTCAATAAATTATGAAATGCTTTACCCAATTTAGTGAAATGCTTTTCACAAAAGAATGGGTTGGCTCAGTCAGTGGCTATATTACCCAAATCGATGGGTTTAAATTGAATCTCCTGTCTCAATATTGCCGCTTTTTTTTATCTTGTCTTTATGGTCATTTTTGAGTATTTCAAGATCTTCATCAAGGTAAATTAGGACACAGATTTTTACAGATATTTGGTTTTTTGTAGCTTTTAATATCCTGGTGATCCGTGTTCATCCGTGTCCCCAAAATGGAAATTCCCACACTTTTAAATTATAAAAAGGAAACATAAATTGTCGAAAATTGATTTACACGGTATATTTCCGCCCATTCCCACGCCTTTTGTCAACGGCAATATCGCCTATGATAAACTGGCAGCCAACATTGAAAAGTGGGGTAAAACCGGACTTAAAGGGCTTGTGGCGATGGGATCAAACGGGGAGTATGTTTACCTGTCCGCACAAGAAAAAAGAAAGTTCGTTGCAAAGGTTGTCGAGATGACGCCGGACCACATGCAGGTCATTGCCGGCACCGGATGTGAATCCACTAAAGAAACCATCGAATTGACCCGGGATTGCGCTGATATCGGTGCCCATGCCGCCTTGGTGGTAAGCCCTCACTATTATGGCGGAAGAATGAATGAAGCGGCCCTGCATACCTATTTCTCCAATGTTGCGGATCATTCACCGATCCCAATTTTATTGTACAATGTTCCCAAATTCACTCACATCCACATGACAGCCGGGCTGGTGGCCCAATTATCCCGCCATCCGAACATTGCCGGCATTAAAGACAGCACCGGAAATGTGATTCAGCTGGGAGAGATAGCAAATCACGTCGATGCCGATTTTAATTTGCTCGTGGGGACTGCCGGCGCATTGTTTGGCGCTCTCACTCTGGGCTGTGTCGGTGGTGTGCTGGCACTTGCAAATCTTGTACCCCAAATTTGTGTTCAGATTTACCGGCTTGTGCAGGAAGGCAGATTTGAAGCGGCCAAAAAATTGCAGCTAAAAATGATTCCGGTAAATCAGGCGGTCACCGCCGTCTATGGTGTCCCCGGTCTGAAGGCGGCGATGGATATGCTGGGATATTTCGGCGGAGACCCGCGCCCGCCGCTTTTGCCCAGTTCGGAGAAGGAAAAATCAGAAATCAGAGAGATTTTGGTAAAGGCTGATCTGTTGAGCGCATAATGACCTCAGAAATTCACTCTGATTGTCGAGGTTAGAAATCAATAATTTTAGGCATTTATCAATTATTGCTACATGCTTTTTCCCGATGATATTTTGTAATTAATTCATATTAAATTAAGGAGCATCCATGGCACACGAAGCCGCAGAATTGTTGTCGCAATACCTGAAAATTGACACCACAAATCCACCGGGAAATGAAATGGGGGGGGTTGATTTTTTTGCCCGCATTTTCGAGAAAGAGGGCATCGTGTATAAGACCTACGAAGCCTCCGCCGGAAGGGGTTCGATAAAGGCCGTGATACCGGGGACCGGTGAGAAGGGAGCCATTATTCTGCTCAATCACATCGATGTCGTCCCTGCCAGGGCCGATGAGTGGAGTGTTCATCCCTTTAGCGGGGAGGTTAATGACGGTTTTATTTATGGCCGTGGTGCTCTTGATATGAAAGGGCAGGGCATCCTGGAACTGCTCGCTTTCCTGGAAGTAAAAAGGAAAGAGCTTACGCCCTGTCGCGATATCATCTTCCTGGCTGTTGCAGATGAAGAGGCCGGCGGTCAAAATGGCGTTGCTTATCTGCTAAACAAATACCCGGATGACTTTCAGGCTGATCTTGTCATCAACGAGGGTGGGTTTGGAGTGCATAACCTGGTTCCGGAACGACCGCTATTTATGATTTCCACTGCCGAGAAAGGTGTGTGCCGGGCCAAACTGACCTGCACCGGCCCTCCGGGACATGGCAGCATGCCCCATGGCGACAACGCGCTGGAGAAGCTTGTGGGAGGTTTAAACCGTCTTCTGGAAAGGGATAACCCCGTTATCATCACTCCGCTGATCGCCGAATACTTTAGACAACTCGGAACTGAATGGGAATTTTTAAAGCCCTATATTGAGGACGGCCAGTCGGGGACACTCATCGAGGTTTTATCCCAAAACGGGATTATCGACTTCCCCCAGATGGCGGCCCTGGTGAAAAATACGATCAGTTTAAACCGCATGCATGCCGGGAATAAAATCAATGTGATACCCAGCAGAGCAGAGGCTGAACTGGATATCCGATTGCTGCCCGGAACGGATCCGGACGCAATTCTTGCTGAAATTAAAGAGCTGTTGGCAGATGAAAACATCAAGGTCGAGTCAGGGCAAAGACACAGGGCCACCGAGTCTCCAATGGATACGGAAGATTTCGCGATTATAAAGGACGTTCATCTTGAACACTTTCCAAATGCCCTGGTGGTGGCTTCACTTTTAGTCGGCGCCTCGGATTCTCGATTCTTCCGGGACAAAGGCATCCCATGCTACGGCGTGGGGCCGCTGTTGATCGGTATAGAAGACCTCAACCGTATTCACGGCATTGATGAAAGGATTTCGGAAGAAAACATGGTGAAAGGAACCCGGGTTTATATAGATATTGTTAAAAAGCTTTGTCGGATATGACTAATGAAAAAAAATATCTTAGTAACTTACGCACCCGGTGAAGAAGAACGGGATATCTACCGGGAAGTTCTGGAAGACATCGCCAATGTCCATTGCCTGGCAGGCAAAACGGGAAATGAGCGCATCGAATTACTGAATGGGGCTGAAGTTGTTATTGCCCTGAGTTTTTCTCAAAAGGAAATCGATCCCACCGAAATTCCCCGGTTGGAAAATATGCGCTTTGTTCAACTTATCTATGCCGGCGCGGATAACATCCCTTTTGTTCATATTTCTGCAGACATCACATTGGCCAGTAATGCGGGAGCCTTTGCCGAACCTATCGCCGAACATGTGCTGGCCCTGACCCTGGCCCTGGCCAAAAATCTTTTCCCCAAATACAAATTGCTTTGTGACGGTCGATTTGATCGATCCGGTTTTAATCGAAAACTCAGGGACGGTATCTGTGGGATTATCGGTTTTGGCGGCAACGGCCGGAAGATCGCAGCGATCATGCGGGCAATGGGCATGCAAGTGTACGGCATCAATCGCAGCGGCAAAACAGAAGCCCCCGTCGATTTTATCGGAAATGTCACGGACATGAAAAAGGTTTTACAGGCTGCCGACGTGGTTGTGGTGACGCCGCCGCTGACCCGGGAAACCCGGAATTTGCTTGGCAAAAAGGAACTGACATGGATGAAGCCTGATGCCATCTTGATCAATGTGGGCCGTGGAGATGTCATCAACCAGGAGGCGCTTTATACGCATTTGGCGTCAAATCCGGATTTTCGTGCCGGTATCGACACCTGGTGGTCGGAACCGACCGGCACAGAAGCGTTTAACCTAGATTATCCATTTTTTGATCTGCCAAACATTATCGGATCCCCCCACGTCGCAGATCATGTACCACTTTCCATACCGGATGGAACTCGAATGGCTCTGGAAAATGTGAGAAATTTTTTGATGGGTAAAGATATCCGCGGGGTTTTAAATCGAAACGACTATCTTGATTGATGGCATTTAACCCCAATGTTGCAACAAGGGTTCGTTATTAATAAAATTACGGATCAAAGCCTGGCCCTAATCCTCCCTTGATATCTTATGTTGTCCGTTGTTGCTTCTTGTCGAAATTGTTCTTATTTTATGTATTAATTCCAAATTCGGCTTTGGAAAACTGCACTGAATAGGGGAATAACAACTGATGGAATCTGCAGCGCGAATCACCGCTACCGGATCGGCTTTTCCCGCAAGAAGGGTGACGAATGACGATATCGCTCGGGAATTGACGCGGTTCGGTCTGGAAACCAACAACCAATGGATTATAGAAAGAACCGGTATCATTGAGAGAAGAATTTCCAATGTCCAAAACGAGGCCGAAACCAACTCTTCTCTCGGTGCCCGGGCCGCCACAATAGCCCTGGAAAGGGCCGGGCGAAAACCGGAAGATATTGATCAGATAATTTATGCAACCTGCTCGCCGGATACGCTGATGCCCTCGACCGCCTGCTGGCTTCAACAAAAAATCGGGGCCCGCAGGGCATGGGCCATGGACATCAATGCGGCCTGCTCGGGATTTATCTACGGGGTCGTTACAGCCGAGCAGTTTATTCTTTCAGGGCGTTCGAAAACCGTGCTGGTTGTGGGAGGGGAAGTGCTAAGTCAATTGGTCAACTGGCAGGATCGAACCATCTGTATTTTATTCGGCGACGGCGCCGGTGCGGCGGTTGTAGAACAGGTCTCCGCCCGATCCAGTCAACGAATTCTTTCCAGTTATTTATCTTCCGACGGAAACCTGAGCAATCTGCTTTACATACCGGCCGGCGGGTCCAACCTGGAGGTGACCCCCGAACGGTATGCACTGAACCTGCACAAGATGCACATGAGCGGCCGGGAACTTTTTAAGGTGGCGGTGCGGACACTTACGGAATGTGCGCTGCGCACGCTGGAAAAATTGCACATGCCGGCGATCAAACTTGACTGGTTTGTGCCGCATCAGGCCAATCTTCGCATTATAGAGGCGGTCGCAAACCGCATTGGTATTCCGATGGAGAAAGTGGTAATTAACCTGGATCGTTACGGCAACACCTCGGCCGCAACCATCCCGACGGCCTTGGATGAAGCGATCCGGGACGGCCGCATCCGGGAAGGACAGACTGTTCTGACGGATGCCTTCGGGTCCGGACTCACCGCCGGAGCGCTGCTGTTTCGCTGGTAATTAGAAGTAATCATCGTTGATTTTGAGCGAGCCCTAAGCTGCGGATGAAGTATCCCACAGAATCAATTCCTTTTTGTTCCATTATCCGAATGGTTTGGGTGCCTATGACAGCGATATCCGCCTTGCCTTTCAGAAAATCTATGTGTGCCTTTTCTTTGATGCCGAAGCCAAGAGCGAGTGGAAGGGATGTACCCTGCCGGCATCGGGTTAGGAACGCTTCCAATTCTTTCGAAAAGTCCGTGTTTTCGCCGGTAACCCCTTTTCTTGCAACACAGTAGATAAAACCCCTTGCAAAGGAGGAGATATATCCCATGCGTTCAAGGGATGTAGCGGGCCAAAAGATGAGTGCGGGGGCGAGGTCTCGATCATACATGGCAGCCAGGTATTCCCGACCCTCTTCCGGAGTGAGGTCGGGTATGATGGCGCCCCGGAGGCCAGAAATCGACATATCATTGACAAACCGTTTCACATCGAATCTGAAAGGGGCGTTATAATAGCTCATTATGAGAAAAGGGATGTCGAAGGTGCGGGTAACCTTTTCGACAAATTTGAAACAGTCTTCTACGGTCACTCCGCCTTTGAGGGCCTCCTGATTGGCACGAACGATAATCGGTCCGTCTGCAGTTGGCTCGGCAAAAGGGATCTGTAACTCCATCAGATCCACACCGGCGTCCACCATGGTTTCAATGATCCTCAAGCTATCATCAAAAGACGGGTAGCCCAGTACGATATGGGTCATCAACAGAATATCCTTCTCCTCCAGTCTATTTCGAATATACGATTCAAGCATCATCAAATTCTCTTCACCTTTTGCATCAGATCTTCTATAAGCGTATGACTTTTTTTGCCGGGGTGCTTCTCCACACCACTGTTCACATCCACCGCATAGGGTCGGACGATGCTGATGGCGTCATTGATATTCGAAGGTCCCAACCCACCGGCGAGGATGATGGGGACCCCCAGTTTTTTAATCTTTATGGCAAGCTGCCAGTCAAAGGTCTCGCCGGTACCGCCGGCCTTGTCTTTCGAATAGGTATCCAGGAGCAGGGCCCTGACCTTGCCGCGGTATGGCCGGGCCCTTCGGAGACTTGATTCATCCTTTATCCTGAACGCCTTTATCGCGTAAGGCATCAGTTCAGCGCAGAGGTCCGGCGACTCATCTCCGTGGAGTTGAACCAGATCAAGGCCGCAGTAATGTTTAACATTTCTTATCACTGTGGGATCTTCATTGACAAAGACACCTACCGTCTTGACGAACGGTGGAACGGCATTGATGATATCGCGCGCCTTGTGCGGTTTGATTTGTCTTGGGCTATCAGCAAAGATGAAACCGAGGGCGCCGGCGCCGCAGTCGACGGCAATCCATGCATCTTTGGGATCTGTTATACCGCAGATCTTTACCGCTACAGTGTTCATTACATTTCTCCGGCCTTAACGATTTCGGCGGTCTTGCCGGCCGGATCGATATTTTTCATCAGAGCAGAGCCGACGAGAACTGCATGAATGCCCGTTGTCTTTAAAGACAGGATATCTCTCCCGTCCCCGACGCCGCTTTCACTGACGAGAATGTGGTTTTTCGGCACCAACGGAGCCAACGCAAAGGTGGTGCCGATATCCACCTTAAAACTGTCCAGGTCGCGATTGTTGATGCCAATGATTTCGGCACCGCCGGCAATGGCCTTTTCGAGGTCAGCCTCGTCATGTACCTCGGTCATAGGGCTCATCCCCAATTCCCGGCAGATGGAGATTAAGTCTTTTAATTGCTGATGCGACAGGATCCGCGCAATCAGCAGGATCGCATCAGCCCCGTAAAAAAAAGCCTCGCGAACCTGAACCTCATCGATAATAAAATCCTTTCGCAGGATGGGCAGAAAGATCGCTCTTTTGAGGCGCGGCAGTTGAGCAAGATCCCCCTGAAAAAAGCGCTTATCGGTGAGAAGAGAGACTGCCGCAGACCCGGCCTCTTCGTAGATCCGGCCGATATCAACCGGGTCGGTCTGTTCTCGGATGAGGCCGGCTGAAGGCGAGGCGAATTTTATTTCGGCAATCAGGTTGATCTTTGCAGGTACGGATATGGCGGCCTTGAAATCACGCAACGGGGGCAGATCATTGTCCCCTTCAACCGGCATGGCCTTTTTCAGTCTGGCCACCTCGTTTTGCTTCTCTTGCAGTATCTGTTCTAGTAGATGATGCATCATGTCACGCCTGACCCGGGCGAGCCGGAAATAAGCAGTTAATTTTTTGACCTAAAATCTAAAAATTTCTGATCCCTGACACCCGACACCTGAAACCTTCATTTTCTTACAACATGTTGTCAGAAAAAGTGGCCTAAGCACCTATGGGCTCGTCTCGAATAAACGGTTTGCACTGTTGGGTAATTTCAACCAGTTTATGCAGTTTTTCGCGGGCCTTGCCGGAATCTATGGATTCCTTTGCGATTTTGATTCCGGCCTTGAAATCGTCACACAGCCCGGCGGCGACAAAGGCAGCCGACGCATTTAGCAGGACCATATTTTTCTTCGGGCCTTCCTCACCGTTTAATATGTTGCGTGTGATGTCCGCATTTTCTTTTGCGTTTCCTCCGGCAACCTCTGCCGGATCCGCTCTTTTAAAGCCAAACTCTTCAGGTGTCATCTGAAATGTGCGGACATCGCCGTCCTTCAAATGTGAAACCCTGGTCGGACCGCAAATGCTGATCTCATCGAATGTCCCCTCACCGCAGACAACGAATGCTTCTCTGGTTCCCAGCCTTTTAAGGACAAGGGCCATCTTGTCTGTCAAACTCTGTTCATAGACGCCCAAAACCTGAGCGGAGGCACCTGCCGGGTTCGTCACCGGTCCCAGAAGATTAAAAATGCTGCGAATACCAATTTCCCTGCGTGGTCCGGCCGCGTATTTCATGGCCCCGTGAAAAAGGGGCGCGTAAAGAAATCCGATGCCGATTTCATTGATGCAGGTCTCAACATCGGTAGAGGTGAGATCCAGCTTTACCCCCAGGTTTTCGAGCACATCCGCGCTGCCACAGAGGCTGGAGACGGCTCGATTGCCATGCTTGGCCACCTTTATGCCGGCCCCTGCAGCGACAAACGCGGTGGTGGTGGAAACATTGAATGTCCGGGTGCCGTCGCCACCCGTGCCCACGATATCGAGGATGGTCTCACTCTCTATATTAATCTCATCCCGATCAAGGTTGACCATGTGGTTATTGACACATATTTTGGTTGCCCTGGCCCGCATGGTTCTGGCAGCACCTGTAATCTCATCCACGGTCTCTCCTTTTAGCCTCAAGGCCGTGATGAAGGCCCCGATCTGAGCCGGTGTGGCTGTCCCGGTCATAATCTCATCCATGGCCTTTTCCATCTCGGCCTCTGTAAGATCCACTCCCCCGACGACTTTGGATATAGATTCCCTAATCATGATTTGATCCTCCTTTAACTTATTGTTTTAATTCAGAAATTCAATTATTAAGTTAGGTCGATTATAGTTAAATCACAGAGTTCACAGAAGACTGATTTAATTCGCTTCAAAAGAAGACATTCCCCTCTGTGTGACTAAAAAATGTATGATGTTTTTTCATATCCTAAGAGCTGTTATCTTTCACTTTCTGGCCTCTCAGCAGAAAGTGAATAGAAAAATCACCTCTGCGTCCTCAGCGTCTCGAGCGAAGCGGGCGGTGAATTCATGTCTAAAAAATTATGCACAAGATTTGTTCCTGAATTCGTCAAGATAGATTCCGGGTGAAACTGAACACCCTCAACCCGGTGTTTACGGTGCCTTATGCCCATTATCTCTCCATCTTCCGTCCAGGCACTTACCTCAAGACAGTCGGGCAGTGAATCCTTTTGCACGATAAGTGAATGGTAACGCACCGCCTCGAACGGGTTGGACAGATCCTGATAGATACGACGGCCATCGTGAAAGACCATGGAGGCCTTGCCGTGCATAATTCGATCGGCCCTGACGACTTTGGCCCCATACGCCGTTGCAATGGCCTGATGCCCGAGACATACACCCAGAACCGGAATCTTTGGCCCGAGATGATGTATCGCTTCAATTGAAATCCCCGAATCGGCAGGTGTTCCCGGGCCGGGAGAGACCATCAGGGCCGAAGGGTTGCCGGCTTCAATGTCCTGGATATCGATCTGGTCGTTTCGGTAGACCGTTACCTCCTGATCCATCTGCTCCAGCATTTGAACCAGATTGTAGGTAAAGGAATCATAGTTATCAATTAACAGGATCATTTTCTTTCACCCTTTCGATGGCCTTGAACATGGCCCCCGCCTTTCTCAATGTTTCTTCATACTCATTTTCAGGAGATGAGTCGTAAACAATACCTGCGCCCACCTGAATAGAGAGCCGGTTTTTCAGGATAGTAATCGTGCGGATGGTGATGCAAAAATCCATGTTGCCGTTGAAGCCGAAATAACCTACCGCACCGGCGTAAGGTCCCCGCGGGGAGGATTCCAGCTCGCTGATGATCTCCATCGCGCGGATCTTGGGTGCGCCGCTGACGGTACCGGCCGGAAAGGCCGACATAAACAGGCCAAAACAGTCCGTTTCCGGTTTCAATAAGCCTTCAACCCTGGATACAATATGCATCACGTGGGAATAGCGCTCTATTTCCATGAGCCTTGGCACTTTCACCGAACCGGGAGCCGCCACCTTGCCGACATCGTTTCTTCCCAGGTCAACCAGCATGATATGTTCGGCACGCTCCTTGGGATCAGCCAAAAGATCCTTTTCCAATGCTTTATCCTCCTCGGGTGTCGCACCCCTGGGCCTGGTACCGGCAATCGGGCGAAGTTCGATCTTCCCATCCGTAAGTCGCACCAGAATTTCCGGCGAGGCGCCGATCAGCTTAACATCGCCGAAATTCAGATAAAACATATAGGGCGATGGATTAACGCTTCTCAGGTTTCGATAGAGGGAAAAGTCTTCGCCGGATATCTCTCCTGAAAATCTCTGGGATAGGACGACCTGAATGACATCACCTGCGACGATATGCTCTTTGGCCTCTCGTACGGCGCCCTCAAAGTCTCCCCTTGAAAAATTAGCTTTGAGGTCGGAAAGCTGCAAAGGATCATCTTTCAATAAAGAAGAAAGGGGTCCGTGCAGTTTCTCGATCGTTTCCGTTACCTCCCGGCATGCCTGGCCATATGCCTGTTCCAAATCCTTTTCTTTTTCAAGATGGGCAAAAGCAACCACCTTTATCATATGGGTAAAGTGATCGAAGATAATCAAATGACGGCAAGCGGTGAAGACGGCCTCTGGAAGATCAGGATCCATCGGGGCAATTCCGGGAAGATGCTCCCACTTTCTTACCAGATCATAATTACAATATCCCACAAGCCCTCCCTGAAAAGGCGGAAGATCTTTAATGGTTACCGGCCTGAATTTTGTGCTCAACTCCCTCAAAATATCCAAAGGATTTCCGGCTTCCTTTCGTATCTGCGGGGCGTCTTCCTGCCATATCTCGATCTCACGGTCGCGTGAAACGACCTTCAGGTAGGGTTTGCAGCCGATAAAACTGTATCGCCCCCACCGCTTTCCTTCGTCGGCACTCTCAAGCAGGTATGAATAAGAACCGTCTCTCAGCTTCAGATAGGCCGAAACCGGCGTCTCCGTATCGGCTAAAAATTCCTGATACACAGGGATCAGGTTCCCCTGTTGCGCCATCTGCTTAAATTCTGAAAATGAAGGTTTTGTTTTCAAGGTCCGCTCCAATAAAAAAGCCGCGGGACTTTTGGTCCCCCGGCCAATTTAAAATAAAAAAACCGTGGGACCTTTCGGAGGTGCCCACGGTTTGATGATTTTTCGTTTATACGGGTCTATATTATCTTGGCAGGCTCGCCTCCGGATGAGAGTTGGGCCACCACCAGTTACCCAGTGAATTCTCGATAGTATTTTCCCGTTTGTAATCCATAGGAGATACCTTAAAGCCAGTGAAGGGAAATGTCAAGAGAAAAAGAGATACTTTTTAATTGAAATCAGTTGGGCCCCATTAACATGGTGTCGAAGGCCGGATTTATCAAATGTCTAATGATGTCCGACTTCTTCCGGAATCGGGCAGATTTTACAGGGAATATCAAGCCTCTTATCAAGTCCACAGAATAGGTACCTCGTAGGCTTCCAACTTACGGTCGTGGGTGACCAGGGTAAGGCCTTCAGAAACTGCTTGTGCGACGAGCATCCGATCGAATGGATCACCATGATGTGGCGGCAATACCGCCGCCGCTTCAGCATGGGAAAAGGAAATTTGCAGTTTTTCAAAGCCGCTGTCTTCAACCCCTGATTCGACAGTATCAGGAAGGTTAAGTCTGCCCAAGGATGCTTTGATGCCGGCCTCCCATGCAGTCGCAGCACTCACAAATACAACATCGGCATCGGCAATCGCCGATTTTGCTGTTACCTGCAATAGTTGATCGTTAGACCGCCACCAGAGGAAAACATGTGTGTCCAGAAGCAGTTTATTTACCCTCATAAACTCGTCCTTCGAACACAGATTGAATGTTATCCGGGAGTGGCGCATCAAAGTCATCAGAGATGTAAATCTTTCCCTCCCAGCCTCCGGGTTTGCGTTTGGCTTTCGACTTTGGCAGCGGAACGAGTTTGGCAAGCGGTATACCAGATTTAGCAATCAGGATCTCTTCGCCTTTTGCTACCCTATCGATCAGGTGCGACAGGTGCGTTTTGGCTTCATAAAGATTATAGATATAATCCGGCATGACTGAAACACCTCCGTTGGTCAATCTTGACCAAAGATAGCCTTTCTTCTCCGGATTGTCAAGTAACGAGTATAGACGATCAAACTGCTCCCCAGCGATCTATTTTATCTTTTTTTTTCTTCTCGTACTCTCTGCGGTAACGATCTCTCAACTCCCGTTTCAAAACCTTGTAGCCGCCTCCCATTAAAGGCATCTCGGACATGCTGATAAAATCCACGGATTTCGGCCGCTTGTAACCGGCCAGCCGTTCCTTGCAGTGGTTGATAATTTCCGCTTCGGTTGCCTGTAAGCCTTCCTTGAGCACAATAATTGCCTTGACGGCTTCGCCCCACTTTTCATCCGGCACGCCGATGACACTGACCAGATTTACCGCCGGGTGGGAAGCGACCATGTCTTCAACCTCTCGCGGTGAAACATTCATGCCGCCGGTCAAAATCATATCCTTTTTGCGGTCGACCACATAATAAAAGCCGTCCTCATCCACCTTTACCAAATCACCGGAATGCCACCAGCCATCTTTAAAATCTGAAGCCCCCGGCCTGTTCCAATACGCCATTGCCACGCCGCCCCCTCTAACGGCCAGCTCACCAATGCCGCCGGCAGCGACCGGTTTGCCCTCCTCGTCGATTACCTTGGTTTCATAACCCAGGCAAGCCCGGCCGATAGAGGTCAGGCGTTTGGATGAAGGACCCTCCAGCGAAACTTCTTCCGGACGCATGACCGTACCGAGCAGGGCCGTTTCGGTGGTACCATAAAGCTGGATAAATTTTTTACCCAGGTATTTTGCGCCTTCTTTCAGCAGATTCTCGGAAATTGGCGCTGCCGACGTAAACCACTGCTCGATACTCGAGAAATTACAGTTTTCGGCATCCGGATGTCGGATAAAATTGGCCAGCAGAGTGGGGCTGAACTGGGTAAAGGTAATTTTTTCCCTGCTGATTATGCTCAAGGCCTTTTGGGGATCCGGGTTGCTCAGGAAAAGTGAATTTCCTCGGAACGTCGAGACAAGGGTCAATCCGGTTCCGCCGGACGTGTTCAACGGTAATAAAAGCAGCCACCGGGTATAGGGATGGATACCCAGCTCGGCCGCCCATATATAGGCACTAAAGCTCCAGTTTCGATGGGTCAAAGGCGTGCCTTTTGGTTTGCCGGTCGTACCACTGGTGTAAATCAAGGTCGCGATGTCATCATCCTGCACTTTGATTGGCGGTTCATCAGGGGAGCCATCGCGGATCAGGCCGTCCAAGTCATAATCACAAGGCCTGTCCCCTCCGATACTGATAAACACATCAACCGATTTTAACTTGGCTTTGATCTTTCGAACTCTTGTTGTAAAAATATCGGCATCGAGCACGAATGCTCGCGCACCGCTGTCTTCGATCTGATAGGCAATTTCTTCTTCCATAAATGCCGGGCTGATCGGCGCAATGATGATTCCCGCCTTGGCAAGCGCCAGCAATGACAGAACATAGCCCATCCCGGTTCCGGTTTGCACCGCCACCCGGTCACCTTTACCAAGCCCCAGGGAGATAAAACCATTTGCCAACCTGTTTACTGTTTCGAACAGCTCACCGTAAGTGTAGCTAAATCCTTTGGGGTAATGGTTGCCGTACTCGTCCTGAATCGCAAGCCGTCCGGAATAATTTATTGCGCATCTTCGTAACGCGTCCCCGATAACCATAATTTTTCCTTACATTGTTTTTGTTAAGTCGTCATCTTTTCTCGAAGCTTTTGGGTTTCTGGATAATCGATCTCGAAGGTTTTCGGATCAATCACCACACCATAGTCATTTTTGGCACTCTCAAAGGATACCAGCTCATCTCTGACATCTTCTCGCACTGCTTCAATGTCGCGGTCAAAAGGATTGCCAACCCCTGCCCCTCCCATGACATAGTCAATAGACTTATCTCCGGTGTGAAGCTGGTAGAGCATTTGTTGCCTGACAGCTTCAGGTGATTCCTCCTTTCCGTCAGCAAAAATAAGCTTTTTAGAGTTTGGCTTCGGCACCTTACCGCCGGCAATGGCCGGAGCTACCTCGTAGTCAAACGGTTCTGCTGCGTAAGCCAAATTAATCGGCTGTGGATCGCAATCGGCGACCCAGATGTTGTCAACACCACAGCCGCCTCGCCATTTACCGGGCGCTCCGGAGTCAGTCGCCCATTCCCATTTTTCCCAAATAATGGGATAGATGCTCTCGGCGACTTCAATCTCGGGGTAATACAGAGTCCCACTGCAAATTTGAGGTCCATTCGTCGGCCAGCCATCCGTTCCCCAAATGGCTCCGGCACCACTTGAACAACCTAAAAAGTCAGGGGTTCCATACCCCTCTCCGCGCCGATGATCCAATCCTGCAAATACCCAGTAATTGATGGAACCCCAACCGGCGGGGACCTCACTTGGAGCCGTTTGGGCCAAAGCAGACCAGACAGCCTCGATGATCTGTTTGGCGATAAAATTCGTGCAATTGCCATGGGTTGCCGGATGGGCGGCATGGGTCACCGTGCCGGGTGTGGTGAGAATGTTTATCGGCCGGTAGCAACCGCCGCAGCGATATTGAATTTTTTTGCCGACCGAGGTCATCAAGGCCATGTAAACACTGCTGTAGGTATTGGCAATCGGGCTGTTGATATAGGCAGGGGACATTGGGCCGCTTTTAGAGAAATCAACAATCATGTCGCTGCCTTGAACAAGACGAACTTAGTCGAAGCAAGTAATGCAAACAGGCGAGGTACGTATTGCTGGACTATGAAGGGAGTTTGGGCGTCGATGCCGAACTGATGAAAGCGGCGAACATGCTTCCTTATGAATTGGTTCAGGTATATAACATCAACACCGGAGAACGATTTGAGACCTATGCGATAGAAGAGGCTCCCGGCTCAGGGGCCGTTGTCCTGAAGGGAGCAGCCGCCCGGAAAGGGGCCCGGGGTGACCTCATCATCATTACTTGCTACACACAGATGGATGACAAGGATTTGAGTGAATTTAAGCCTGCAATCGTCCTTGTGGATGAACACAATAGGATCAAGGAGGACCTATGAGCAAAAAAGATTATCTGTTTACTTCAGAATCTGTGACAGAAGGACACCCGGACAAGGTGGCTGACCAGATATCCGATTCCATTCTCGATGCCATCCTCGAACAGGACCCAAAAGGCCGCGTGGCTTGTGAGACCCTTTGCACGACGGGCCTTGTCTTCATCTCAGGAGAGATCACGACGGACATGTTACGTGGACATGCCGAAAATTATTCGCGAGACGGTCCGAGATATCGGCTATAATTCGTCAACCATGGGCTTTGACTGGGAGACATGTGCTGTGATCACCAGCATCGATCAACAGTCTGCAGACATCGCCCAGGGTGTTAATGACGGAGAAGGGCTTTTCAAGGAACAGGGGGCCGGTGACCAGGGCCTCATGTTTGGCTATGCTTGCGACGAAACCCCGGAACTGATGCCCATGCCCATTTGTTATGCCCACAAGTTAGCCATGCGCCTGGCAGAGGTACGGAAAAACGGCTCTTTCGATTTTCTGCGCCCGGACGGGAAGACCCAGGTGACCATTCAATATGAGGACGGCAAACCGAAACGGGTGGAAACCATCGTCATCGCAGCACAGCACAGCCCTGACATCTCTTATGCCGAGCTAAAGGAAGCCATCGTGGAAGAAGTCATCAAGAAGGTCGATACCCAAGAAGATGATTGACGGGGACACCAAGTATCTCATCAACTCCACGGGGCGCTTTGTGATCGGCGGCCCCATGGGCGATACGGGCCTCACCGGCCGGAAAATCATTGTGGATACTTATGGCGGCCAGGGGAGCCACGGCGGGGGATGTTTTTCCGGTAAAGACCCTTCCAAGGTCGACCGAAGCGCCTCTTACATGGCCAGGCATGTGGCGAAGAATATCGTGGCGGCGGGACTTGCTTCAAAATGCGAGGTCCAGATGGCTTACTCCATTGGGGTGGCAGAGCCTGTTTCGGTGCTTATCGACACGTTTAGGACCGAGGTCATTCCTCGGCAGAAATCTGCGAAATCGTTGACGACGTGTTTGACCTCAGGCCGGCACCCATCATTGAATACCTGGATCTTCTCAGGCCCATTTACAGAAAAACAGCCTGCTACGGACATTTTGGCCGAAACGATCCTGACTTCACGTGGGAAAAAACAAACATGGTTGACAAGCTCGTGAAGAAAGCGGGCATCAAAAAGACGAAAAAGAGGAAGGTGCGAGCCAAAGATGGACGTCTTGGTTGTAATGAGTGAAATTTCCCGCCCTTCCGCGTGGGGGATTCCAACATATTCTTGTAAAAAGTAAGAAAGGGAAAACTAAATGGAAAGCCACATAAAGGACATTAAACTTGCCAGCGAAGGAAAACTTCGTATCGAGTGGGCCAAGCAGAGCATGCCGGTTTTGGAGCGAATCGAAGCGAGATTTTTAAAAGAGAAGCCTCTAAAAGGGATTCGCCTCGGGGCCTGTCTTCACGTCACCACGGAGACCGCCGCGCTCATGCAAACCCTTAAAGCCGGCGGTGCCAAGTTGAGGCTCTGCGCATCGAATCCTCTCAGCACACAGGATGATGTGGCCGCTTCGCTGGTCAAACACGACAAGGTCCCCGTCTTTGCCATTAAAGGGGAAAACAAGAAAACCTACTATGACCATATCAACGCGGTGCTTGACTTCAAGCCCACGTACACCATGGATGATGGGGCGGACCTGGTCTCTATCCTGCACTCCAAGCGAAAAGCACTGCTGGAGTTCGTGGAGGGCGGCACAGAAGAGACAACCACCGGCATCATCCGGCTGAGAAGCATGGCGGCTGCCGGCGTGCTCAAATATCCCATTATTGCCGTAAACGACGCCAACACCAAGCACCTTTTCGACAACCGATATGGCACGGGCCAGAGCACTATCGACGGCATTATCCGATCGACGAATCGCCTCATTGCAGGCGCCAGATTCGTGGTCTGTGGTTACGGGTGGTGTGGCCGTGGCGTTGCCATGCGTGCCCAGGGGATGGGCGCCAATGTCATCATTACAGAGGTGGACCCGCTAAGGGCCCTTGAGGCCGTCATGGACGGTTTTTCCGTCATGCCCATCAAGGAGGCGGCCAAAGTGGGGGACATCTTCTGCACCGCTAACCGGCGATGTAAGCGTCATTGGCAAGGCCCATTTCAAGCTCATGAAAGATGGCGCCATTGTGTGCAATTCGGGCCATTTCAATGTAGAGCTTGATTTAGCCGGACTTGCAGGCATGACTAAGAAGAAAAGAAAAATTCGTGCATTCACCATGGAACATGTCTTGAAGAACGGTAAACGTATCTATGTCTTGGGAGAGGGGCGCCTCATCAACCTTGCGGCCGCTGAAGGACATCCTTCCAGCGTTATGGACATGAGCTTTGCCAATCAGGCCTTGTCCATCGAATACATGGTTAAGCGGAAAAATAGGCTGCCGGTGGATGTTTACCCGGTCCCAACTCAGATCGACAAGCAAATCTCCAAGGAAAAACTGGCCTCGATGGGCATCGCTATCGACACCCTTACCCGTGAGCAGAAAAAGTATCTCGCCTCCTGGGACATGGGAACGTAAATGATCCAGAGGTTCACGGTTTATAGTGATTGCCAGAAATACGTTCCGGTTGAAACGAGCCGCGGGGGCAAGTGGATTCGCTGAACGAAGGCCTACGGCCATTTCCTGCAGCTCTTCCCGCCACGCTATTAAAGGCATTGGAGGCCGGAGTGAAGCGAGTCTCCTTGCCGCATGACACTGTGGCCCTTTGGATACAGCCAGTTCCATATTTCGGAACATTATTGTGACAACCGCTATAAGGTATACGGCCCAGGGGAAACACCATCGATGCCGCTTACACCTTGTGCCGTGAGCTTTGCGTCCTACGCCGTATAAGTCCTGGAAGGAACTCAGGTCGTTTTTTTTCGAGTCCGGTAGGCGCTTAGAATACCCGCAGCAGCCTCCTCGATGGCCTTATTGGAAATATCCATGATCCGCCACAGGGGATTGGCCCGGTAAACCTCCTTACACCACTCAATTTCGTCTGATATCACCACCGGGTCCGCGTACTTGGCATACGGCGCAAGGCCCAGTTGCTTCAATCTTGCCTCTCTGAGTTTCACCAGGGTCTCAACCCCAATGATGAGGCCGAAGACTTTTCGCTGAGAGACCTCGGACAGTTCTTCCGGAGGATTCATGTCAGGATGGAGGGGGATGTTGGCAACCTTCCATCCCTGGTTGGCCAGATAGGTCGACAGAGGCGTCTTGCCGGTTCGAGAGAGACCTACGAGAATCAAATCGGCGTGTTGCAGTCCCTGAGGCATCTTTCCGTCGTCATGTTTGACCGAAAAGTTGATCGCATCAATCCGGCGGTAGTAGTCTTCATCCAAAATGTATTGGCGGCCAGGAATGGCCACAGGCTTCTCTCCCAGAAAGATGGACAGCTGAACAATGAAGTCACCGATCACATCGATCGCTTTTATCCCCCGGGCGTTCGCTTCCTCGATTAGAAAATCCCTCAACGCAGGCTGGATCACGCTAAACGCCACGAGGGCGCCGTCTTTGCCTGCTTGTCGTGCAATCTTCGAAATCTGGTCCTTGTCTTTAACCAGGAAAAACGATTTGACGCCAACCTTCTCGCGGCTGAACTGGGCCAGTGAGGCCCTGGCAATCTTGCTGATCGTCTCCCCGGTCCGTTCGCCAACGAGGTAGATGGTCTTTTTCTTGGAACGTCCCTTTCCTTTAGCTTTACTCTTTCTCATAGGAATTTCCATAAGTAGAAAGTCGTGTCCTGGTAACACCTCAATGGCCTATCCAGATGCTCAGACGCCAGGGGTTTCACGATCAAATCAGCCGGAAGCCGTCGCGCCAACTTCTTCATGTAAGGAATCAGTTCCGGGGGAGGCCTTAAGGAATAAAGGAGACGGACACCGTCGTACAGGGCGATTTCCGGCTCCGCGATGTCATCTGTGATGACCTTAAGAC
>CAVXXE010000130.1:0-91715 GCA_963765595.1 uncultured delta proteobacterium | reverse complement strand
ACTATTCGAATATCATTGTCAGAACTATACTTATCCCTATTCTTTTTTAACTTGCTGATTCTTTCAGTCTTGTTGATCTGATTTACAGCTTTTGCAATTCTCTTTTTACCATCTCTTATTTCTTGTGCAAGATTTGGGTCTTTCTCATTTATCTGTTTGGCATATCCCACGTATCTTCCGCTTACACCAAAAACCTTTGCTGCAATATCCCTAGATTGCCCGAAATGGTCAGGCACTTTTGCCTTACCTTTTTTCCCTCTACCCTTGCTTAATTTCTGTCGTTTCTTTGCAACTTTCTCATAATAGGGCAAGGCATCTACTGCTACCAAAGCTTTTTGGCATGCATTCAAATGCCTTCTTTTGAGATTCAGGGATATAACAAAATCCACCAGTTCATTTCCATTTACAGGTTTCCATTTTTTTATCTTTGGTTTTATCCCCAACTGTTGACATGCAAGATACCTGTTTCGTCCATCAATAATTTTTCCCTCATATGTCCATATCGGTTCTAATAAGTCCATGTTTTTCAATATCGGATTTCAGACCTTCAAATTCTTCAGCATTCATCATGGGGAAAATACCTGCTATCGGATGAAACTTGATATCCATTTCCTTATCTGATCTGACCCATATGGCTTTTTCTTTAGTATGTGATTACTATCAGTTCCCATTTTATATGCTTTCTCCAAAAATTCTTCTTTAGTGTGTCCAATCCATTCATATATGTTTCTGCTTCTTATAATTGGGATAAATCCATGCAATTGGGTGTATAATCTGCTCACTCCCTATACCAATTTTTCATCCCAATGCTTGCCGATATATTGATTTCTTTCCAAGGCATTCAAGGGTTCATACCGTTGGGGGAATAAAAAGATGGTCTCCCCGATATCATCCACAATCTCTTGGGTAATCTGTATCCTTTTCCAAAAATCATCGGGAGTATCCATCCAATTATAAAGCATGTAGCAAAAAAATTAGGCTTTTACGTCTTCCTCAATCACATGTCTTAAAGCTTTATGGATGCCATCGGCATATTTCAGCTTATCAAAGGAAAATCTCAAGTATGGTGATACCATTTTCCCCTTGGGAACACCATTTCAATTCGGCAAACCTTTTAGCATGGTGCCGTGTAAAGCTGTCCACATGCAGTCCGTGGATATCAACAGGAAGACCAAAATCATTTAGCTCATTAATGATATTGTCAAAGTAAGGATGGTCGGTGAAATTGTTATCATATAGGACACAGATTTTGCTTCTGGAACTTCTATTCTAGCTGATTCAAGAGAACTTCTAATTGACTTGAAAGACTTCATATCCCCTTCAATACGGGGAACAGCACAAAAACTGCATTTTTTCGAACATCCCCTTGAAGAATACAAAACAATCTTGTCTCTTGGATATGGGTTATCATCTTCACTTTGAATGTCCACATCGTATTTTGGGGCAAGGTTTTCAATTTCATGGCACAATCCTTTATGAACCGTTACAGCACTATTCCATTTTTCAAACCATTTGGAATTCAAGGATGGAAATGCACCACCAACGGTGATCTTTGCTTTAGGGAATTTTTTTAGATAAAAATCAATGGTCTTCTCATACACCTTTGAATTGTATGAAAAGATGCAGGACATTAGGATAGCATCTGGTGTTATCTTTGGTTCAACCTTGCCCCTCACATATTGGTATTTGTGACCATTTTGTTCACACCATCTACACCATTTCATTAAGGCAATATTGGGAGCAATGGCTTTGACTTTTGGTTCTAAAATCAGGTAATTCATGGCATCTTGTATTTTAACACATAATTATATTTTTGGCATTTTCTGTATTTTTATTAAAAAGGTTAAGGAATATTGACATAAAAATATAAAATTGATAAATGATGTTTGATAATATGAATCTGCCAACCCAAAACAAAGAGGTTGCCATGCGATGAAGTTCAATGACCCTGTTATCATAAGATGAATGGGGTTTTTTTATTTATCTGATTAACGAAAGGAGGTCTAAGATGGCAAACTACAGCTTAATTCTCTTGAGTGACCTGCATATCGGAAGCTCCGAAAAGGTACTCAAAAACACCAATCAGATCGTCAAATCAATTGGCAAATCATATCAAGGCATCCCTGTAATAATAACTGGTGATTTGACAGATTCGGCAACGAAAGGTCAGTTCAAAATAATGCGGGATATTTTAAGAGAACTTGCAAAAACAAATCCCATTCTAACGGCACCCGGCAATCATGACTATGCGTGGCATGGAATCATCTTTCGTTATAGTGGATGGGAAAACTGGATCAAATATCTAAGCTCTCCCTCTTGGATGGGGTACAGATCAATATTACTGGATGGGAAGTGATTATGAACCTGAGGGCTTAGAAGGGTTAGGAGTCTTTAAACATGATGATTGTGTTTATTTAGGAATAGATTCTGGTGATCCTGAAGACAAAGAAAATACCGCAAGGGGATACATAAGCTCAAAATTGGCAAAAGCATTGAAAGAATCATTAAAGAAATATGAAGGCAAAACCCGAATTGCGTTTTTGCACCACCATCCTTTTGATGATCATTATTTTACTGCTTTAGATGGTCATAGAAAGCTTATGAATGCCGTTAAAGACAACTGTGAACTGCTGCTTTTCGGTCATGAACACAAATACGGTATCTGGTGGAATCATAAAGGGGTTCCATTGATTGTATCTTCACATAAAAGCTCATTGCCAATGTCTGGATCATGTCTAATGGGAACTATTATAGAAATTGATAAAGTTGGAACTCCAGAGGTTTCTTTTCATCATAAATTGGTGGCATTTTGAACTGGTTGAACGGAAATGATCAATGAATCAGTTGGATTGGTTTTGGTCTTCAAGGTAAACAATGGTTTTTATGAACCTGTTTTTCAGTCTGAACCACTATCTATAATTCATCACAGGAAGCTCTGTTGAGCCGGGATTTAACTTTTCTTAATGGTGAGTATCTGAACACCCTTAAAAACTCCATGTAATCCGGGCAGCATATTCTGGTTGGTATCGGCTCATTACTCATTTATTGATTATATTTCGGGAGATGGTCGAAAAAAGGATTTACATGATTGGCAGCAATCTGAAGAACCTTTTGAATACCTTATAGAACGGTTCTCAAGTGTCGGTGATTTGGTTTTAGACCCTATGGCAGGGGCAGGTACAGTACTGAAGGTTTCAAAGGATTTAAAGAGGAAATGCATTGCTATTGATAAAAATAGGGAACAGGCTCATGTTACACCTGTCTTTGGTCAACTATGTGTTGAATGGTTTGAAGATAAAAAGGTTGATCCTGATGTTCGTGAAGATACAGTAGATAATTACAAGGGAATGCTTAATGCTCAATTCCTGAAAGCACCATTTGTTAATAAGCCAATTGACAAGATCAATCGTTTTGAATTTGAGGATTGGTGGAAAAAACACCTTACAAAGACCTGTTGCAGCAGTACCATCAGATATCATCTTACCATTTTGGGTAATATTTTTAATTATGCTGTAGGTCGATACGTTGATTTCAATCCTACAAAAGGTATCAAGAAACCAAAAGCAAAGAAAGTTGAAATTGATCCATTTACCAAACCTGAAGTTGAAATCCTGCTTGATAAAGCTACAGAGCAGGAAGAATATTTCAAAAAGCATATGGAATCAGTACATGATTATCTTGTGGGCAAGATTTGGACTGGATTAAGGATTTCTGAAATCAATGCCCTTGAGACTCACAAACATATTGATCTAAAAAATAATCAAATCAAGGTCAGACAAAGCATTGTAAAGGGTAAAATCAGCCCACCAAAAACAAAATCATCAAAACGTAAAGTTGATATGTGTCCAATGGTTCGTGAAGCTGTCAAGCGGCAAATGGAAAGGTCGATTAAAAGAGGTTCAAAATTCCTGTTTTTTAATTCACAAGGTAATTCCATATGCAGTCACAACTTTGGAGAGAAGGTGTGGAGACCTTTAATGAAAATGATTGATATCCCTTACAGGACATTTGAGCAGACACGGCACACTTACGCTAGCTTGTTATTGGCAGATGGTGAAAGACCACATTACATCTCTAAACAGATGGGTCATGCCAATCTTTATGTAACTTTATCAAGATATGCTAAGTTCATCCCAAGTGAAGATGATGGTAAAGTTCTGTCAAAAGTGACATAGAAGTTACATAGATTGGTTTCTGATGAAAATGTTGTGGTTGATATCAGGTTGTAATTATTGGTGATTTAATTGGTGGAATTTTCAAATCCGCATTTCAATCAAATGGGGTCCCGGTTCATCCAACGCCTTTCTCAATTCCTTCGCCAGAGTTTCACAACTGTCTACAGCAACTGCCGGCACTCCCATCCCTTTGCTGATCTGCACCCAGCCGATGGCCGGATTGCTCAGATCCGTCAAGGTTTGCGCGTACCGACCGGGTGCAGTAATTCCGGAGCGGGAAAATTCTATGTTCAAAATATTATAGCTGCGGTTGGAACAGATGAGGGTGGTGATGTTTAATGCCATTCCCGGGCCTGCATCCAAAGCGCCTGGATGGTATACATGGCGCTGCCGTCGGCCTGAAAATTGATGACCGCCCGCTGGGGGCAGGCGATGGCCGCGCCGACCGCGCAGGGCATTCCGTAGCCGATAGCCCCCCCGGTCAGCATCAGCAGCGTATGGGGCGGCAGACCGGGTCCCAGCGGGAAATAAGCAGCCCCGGATGTTATGGATTCGTTAACAATGATGGCATTTTCAGGCTGCAGCGCCGCCAGGATGAGGCAGGCATTTGGGGCCGTCAATGTGCCTTGAGGAAGCTCCGGACGTCTAACCTGCGAGAAGCCGGCTGTGGCAGCATCGACCCTGCCGGGTGCTCTGACGTCATCGGCCAGATTTTCCAGCGCTTGCGGCAGGCCTTTATCAGCCGCCTTTATCTGACAAATATCCTGATTATCGCTGAGAAGTCTGCTTTCATACCCTTGCCAGCCAAAAAAGGTCACCGGTACGTCGGCGCCCGCCAGCACAACCGCCTGGTATTTTGATAACAGGTCCAATGCCTGTCTGGGAAAATAGGGTATGAATTCCGTCGCCGGAATCCCGGCACCCCTTTCCATGCGGGCCGGAGCACGTTCCGATAAAAGATCACAGCCGGTTTTGACTTTAATTCGGCCGGCGGCCGCCAGGCCCCTTTTGCGCAAGGCCCGGCCACCCAGGATGAGGGCGGTTTTTTTATCGGATTGCAGCACTTCGGCAGCGTGGTTAATGGAATCTTTATCAACGGTAGTACTCAATATTTTCGGGCGGTGAATTTCTGTATCCGAGCATTCGGTCCATTGTATGTCACTGGGTACGATTAAGGTAGCCACCTGTCCCTCCAGCGCAGTGGCAATGGCATCCGCGGTATCCTGTGATATCGTATCGGGTGTCGAACAGGTGCGCTGCCATCCGGAAACCGAATCTGCCAGCGTTGCAATATCCATGGTCAACGGTGCATTGGCCTGCAAGTGCCAAGTTGCGTGTTCGCCAATCACATTTAACACCGGTGTCCCCCCCCGCCGGGCATTGTGCAGGTTGGCAATGCCATTGCCCAACCCGGGGCCCAGATGAAGCAACGTCATGGCCGGCTTGTCGGTCATCCGTCCGTAGCCGTCAGCGGCTCCGGTACAGCAGCCTTCAAAAAGGCCTAAATAGGGTTTTATTCCAGGGATGGAATCAAATCCACATACCAGCGGCATTTCCGTCGTACCCGGATTGGTAAAGCAGACTTCTACCCCGGCTTTTGCGGCCGTCTTTATCAGTATTTCAGCACCGTTCATATCAGGATCTCTCCAATCGAGTAAAGTTTAAATCTATTTTATCAAAGCCCCTAACGTCGAACTATAGCTCAATAACAGAGGACAGAGGCCAGAAGTAAGAAGTCAAAGGTCAGAGGTCGGAGGTTTAAAAGATTGGAAGACAGATATCAGATTCAATTTTTACTTGATCAACTTATTCAACCCTGTCAACTAATCAACCATACATTCTCGCAACTCGAAGTCTTTTTTTTCACATTCCGCATTTCGACTTCCGACTTCTTCTATATGCCCTCCGCCCTTTGCCCTTTTTGCCCGCAACTCGCAACCCGCAACACGCTACCCATCGATAATTATCGTAGCATCCACCGCAATGGGCTTTCCTTCACTGACGATCAACGGATTCAGGTCGATTTCCTTGATCTGCGGATACGTTCGGCCCAGTTCGCCGATTCGCACCAGTATGTCTGCCAGCGCATCGCGGTCGACAGCCGCGAAACCCCGAAACCCATTCAAAAGTTTTTGGGTCTTCAAGCGTCCGATCAGTTCAAGGGCTTCCGGGCGCGAGAGCGGTGCCGCAGCAAAAACAGTGTCTGCCATCACTTCGGCCAGGATGCCGCCAAACCCGCACATGACACAGGGTCCGAATTGAGGGTCTCGAATCAGTCCGGCAATAAGCTCGGGATAACCCTGAATCTGTTTCTGAATTAAAAGGGTACCGTTACCGGACATTGCTTCTTGAAGTTCGATCAGGACGGCCGCGACGTGTTCGACAGAGGTGATCCCGGTGCGTACCAATCCAAATTCAGTTTTGTGTATTTCCCCGGGTAAAAGTCCTTTCAGAACAACCGGAAAGCCAAACTCGCCGGCAATCTCTTTGGCTTCGTGGGCGGAGGATACGATTTTTTCCTCGACAACGGGAATATTGCATAAGGCCAGAATCTGTTTCGAGTGGTACTCATCCAGGGTGCCGCTTACATCCAGCAATAGATTGTGCAAATTTTTCTCAGCGACGGAGGTTTCCGACAAAGTAATTCGGTTTGGACGATCATCGGGCAATTTGCGCCGGGAAAGGACGGCCGCCATGCATTCGACCGAGCGGTAAAGCTCCCCAAAAATCGGCAGTCCCGCTTTTTTGGCCTGCAACTGCAAGTTATGCGCTTCGGATCGTTTTCCCATGACCCAGCCGAACATCGGTTTACCGGCTCGCTTGGCCATTTCAGCCAGATTTGAAATATCAGGACGAAATGCCTCTCCCCCGACAAAGCCGTGAAATAACAGAGCGTCCACCCCGGGGTCGGCACAGACGGCCTCAAAGGCTTTGGTATAGGCCTTCTTGCGGCCGTGGAGTTCGACCGCCGGCCAGAGGTCAACCGGATTGGATACCGGCATCCAGCCGGGATAGATCTCCTTCAAGGCTTCCACCGTGCCCGCAGAAAGTTCAGCCACCGTTAAACCATGTTCTTCAATAAAATCGGAGGAGACAATTCCGGCGGCACCGCTCATCGTCAAAATGGCGACCCGACGGCTGTCCTTTGGTGCAATATCCGGGTAATCCGCCAGGGAGCGGCACAAGTCCATCATTTGTTTAAAATCATGGGCCTCCACCGCTCCAACCTGGGTCAGTGCTCCGCTGATCACCGCCCCGTTGCCGGCCAGACTGGCGGTATGGCTCATGGCCGCCTCCGCACCTTTTCGGCTCTTACCGCCTCTAAGTACCACGATGGGCTTTTCAGAGCGTCGACACAGGTCGATAAATCGCCGCCCGTTGGGTATTGATTCGAGATAAAGACCGATGACGCCCGTATCGGCATCATCAATTAAATATTCCAATATGTCACCTTCGGTTATATCCGCTTTGTTTCCGATCGAGCAAACCTTGCTGATACCCATGACGCCATTGCTCATGATGTCGATCAGAAATCCGGCGGACAGCATGCCGCTTTGCACCACCAGCGATACATTTCCGGGATCCAGGCCTTTTTCCCAGATAGCCGGCAACACGAAAGAAAAAACCAGCCCCTGAACCGCATCCACCAACCCCATGCAATTGGGTCCCCATATCCGAATCCCGGTTTCCCTGTGTATCTTTACGATACTATCCTGAAGCTGTTTCCCCTGCTCGCCGCTTTCGGCAAAACCACCGGATTCGATCATCGCTCCCCGGATTCCACGTTGGGCGCATTCACGCAGCACCTTGGGAACAAAAGCGGCCGGCACAAAAATGATTGCCAGATCCACCGGATCCGGAACCTGCAGAACGGATGGGTAACATTTTATTCCATTTATATCCGAATAGCCGGGGTTTACAGGGTAGACCCCAGCGATAAAACCTTTCATGACATTGTTTAGTATGAAGTGACCGCCTTTGGTAGGATTGGCCGAAGCACCGATCACAGCGATCCCTCGCGGTTTGAAAAAAAAATCCATGAATTTAAACAGCCCCTCGTATGAAACTCTTCATTCATTTAGACAGGATTTACAGGATTAACAGGATTTTTTTTCCCAGTCTGATTATATCCTGTCCATCCAGTTGATCCTGTCAGAAAAATAAAATTGTATTTGTTAAGTTTTTTATTCGATTAGACTGGCCGCTTTTCAGGCCAGCGGCGCCGCTTGTATGTGTTCAGAACAGTTTTTCCCTTTCAATCAAACCCGGAAAAATCCGGTTTGCGGCGTTCGAAAAAGGCGGATAGGGCCTCCGCGCATTCGGCCGAACCGAGCCGTTCGGAAAAATACTTCATCTCTTCTGCCATAGTGTTCGCGATATCCCCGGAGATGGATCTTTTCAACAGTGCCTTTGTCAATCGCACCGAAGCCGGCGGCTGTTGCGCCAGCTTCTGGGCGTGGCCATAGGCTTTGTCGATGAAGTCCGAATCCGGATAGACAGCGTTGACCAGTCCGATTTCAAGGGCTTTTGCCGCAGAAACAGGCTCGCCCAGCAGCAACAGCTCGGAGGCAAGCTGATGACCGATAAGTCGGGGCAATAAAAAACTTGAGGCCGCCTCCGGGCAAAGTCCCAGGCTCACAAAAGGCAACCTGAATTGCGCACTTTCGCCCGCATATACCAGATCGAAATGAAGCAACATGGTCGTACCGACACCCACGGCAACACCCCCTACTGCCGCCACCATGGGTTTTTTAGCGCGGCGGATGGCCACCAGAAACGGATTAGCGGGCCTGACCTCGCCATCCGGCTGGTAATCTTCAAAATCCTGCAAGTCGTTGCCGGCGGTAAAACAATTCGCCGTGCCGTGCAAAAAAATAACTCGAATTTCGCTGTCCTCATCCGCTTGAATAATGGCATCGGCCATGGCGGCATACATGGCGATTGAAAGTGCGTTTTTCTTTTGCGGCCGGTTGATTTCAATCCGTAGGATATGCTCCCGACTTTCCGTCAGGATATCGGTGAAAGTGTTGTCATTACCCATTTATAAATTCCTTTGGCCACAGACCCACACAGACAAACACAGACCTGTATTCGTTAGGATTGTTCGGCTCGTTAGGATCGTTGTGATCGTTTAGATGGTTATGATTGTTATGACCGTAAATATTCTCCAATAGTCAAGGCTTAAGGCGAGCGGCTTTTGGCTGTTGGTAGAGCGCTTCGCTTTAGGTTGGAAGTTTGAGGCAAAAAAGCTCAAGACTCAAAGAGAAGGTTTGAAACGAACATGATGTTCTTAACGTTCCAAACCATCTCAACCATCCAAACCATCCAAACGATCTTAACGAAATTCAATTACAATTTTCCCAGATAACCGAGTACCCTTGCCCGCGACCGACACACATGGTGGCCAAACCGTAGCGTGCTTGAGGATTCTCCCGGAACAAGCCGCATAAAAAAGCCACCAAACGGGGGCCCGAGGCCGCCAGGGGATGACCGTATGCGATGGCCCCACCCCATTTGTTGACCCTGGGATCATCCGCTTTCAACCCGAAATGGTTCAAAAAATACAATGCCTGGACGGCGAAAGCCTCATTGATTTCGATGAGCTCGATATCATCCATGGTCAGCCCTGCTTTTTTAAGGACTTTCTCCGTTGCCGGAACCGGGGCGATGCCCATGACCGTCGGGTCGACACCGGCCACCGCGGATGCCACCCAGCGCATTTTCGGCTGCAGATTCAGTTCCTCCACTTTCGACCGGCTCATCAGCAACACGACACAAGCTCCATCGTTTAAGCCCGAAGCATTTCCGGCGGTCACTCGACCGCCCTCTTCCCTGAAAGGCGTTTTCAGGCAGGCCAACCCTTCCAAGGAGGTACTCGGCCTTGGTTGCTGATCGCTGTTGGCCATCATTTTAGTACCGTCCGCCAGCGTGACTTCAATGGGAATAATCATATCCTGCATCTTGCCGCCCGAAACTGCCCGTGCGGTTTTATCCTGGCAGGCTTTTGCATAAGCATCCGCCATTTCCTTGGTGAATTCCGGATAGCGATCGTGGATATTTTCGGCTGTCATGCCCATATTAAATGCCGAAGGACCTCCCAGGAGTTCTTCGCCCCGGGGGTGAGGGTCCCGCATAAATCCCATCGGTAAATGGCCCATGTGTTCGACACCGCCGGCGATCAGACAGTCGGCCATGCCGCTGGCGATGTGGCTGACACTGAATCCGACAGCGGTGAGGCCACTGGCGCACATGCGATCGATCGAACAGCCGGGAATTTCCCAACCCCATTCAGCCAGTATCGGAATCATCCGGCCGATGGTCCCACCCTGTTCTTTGACCTGGTTCGTCACTCCCCAGATGCTGTCTTCGATCATTTCCGGCTTCACGGCCGGATTACGCGCAATCAGGGCTTTCATTAACGGCACACACAGGTCTTCCGCCCGTGTATTCCAGAATATGCCTTTCTCCCCTGCCCTGCCGAAAGCGGTCCGCACGGCATCGACTACTACAACATCATTGAGTTGTTTCGACATGTTGATTTCTCCTCCGTCCTTTAAATGCTTATACCTGATCCGGATGAACCGGAAAAGTTAAAAATGCACTAAAATTTAAAGACGACTAACCTTCGGCCGTTGTCGGAACGCTTCGCTTTTGATTGGAGGTTTGAGGCAGAAAAGCCCCAAGCTCAGGGAGAAGGTTTGAAACGAACATGATATTCTTAACATTCCAAACCATATCAACCATCCAAACGATCTTGACGAAAAAATGTCCGTGTGCGTCTGTGTGTGTCCGTGGCTAATTTGACTGCCCACCAATTCCGCATTCCAGCTATTTTCTCTCGAAAACAGCCGCGATTCCCAGGCCCCCTCCACCGCAAATGGTCTCCAGCCCGAATTTTGCCCCGCTCCTTTTCATTTCGTGCAGCAGGGTCACCAGCACCCGGGTGCCGGTGGCGGCAATCGGATGCCCCAGAGAAATACCGGATCCGTTGACGTTGACCCTGCCAAACTCCTGCGGTCCTACACCCATTTGCTTTAAATCGGCCAGGACTTGGGCTGCAAAAGCTTCCTGAACTTCGATGAGATCCATTTGGTCGAGGGTCGATTGCGCCAAATCCAGTGCTTTCTTTACTGCTGCCGGAACGGTTCTGTAGGTGTGTCGCGGGTCATCCCCGACCACGGCACAGGACTTCAGACACGCCAAAACGTCGACACCCAATTCTGCCGCTTTTTGTTGCGACGTCACCACAACTGCCGCAGCACCGTCATTTTCCGTGGAAGAATTGCCGGCCGTGCAAACTCCGCCAAGCACGGGTTTAAGGCGGCCAAGCCTCTCGAGTGTAGTGTCGGATCGCGGGTTTTCATCACAATCGACAACGACCGGGTCCCCCTTGCGTTGGGGGATCGCCACCGGAATCATTTCATCGGCAAATTTTCCCTCTGCCTGGGCGGCGCAGGCTTTTTCGTGGCTCGCCAATGACCACCGGTCACATGCTTCGCGGGTTATTTCTTCTTCCTTAGCTGCTGTTTCGGCCCAGGTCATCATAGCCGGCAGCACACCGTAGCGGTCCTCCGGCTGCGACATGACCCGGGCTCGCTGGATGCGATCATAAAACTTTAGTCCCCAAATTGACATATCTCCATGGCCCCGGGGCATGCCTTTGCTTCCACCAACACCCCACTTAATGCTGCCAGGTAGGTAGAACTCGGCATTGCTCATACTTTCCACGCCCCCGGCGACAATTATCTCTGCTTGATCCGATTGAATTAAAGAAGCCGCGTAACGAACAACATCCAGACCGGTACAGCAACGCCGATCGATGGTAATTCCCGGTATGGTTTCCGGCCAACCGGCTTTCAGCAATCCCATCCGGGCGATATTCACATATTCACCGTTCTGATAGGATTGACCCATGATGGCCTCATCCACCCGGCCGGGTTGAATACCTGCGCGTTTAAGGGCCGCATTTAGAACCAAACTTGCGAGATCATACGCTTCGACATCTCTAAGCGCACCCATGTATCTGCCTACCGGGGTGCGAACGGCGCTGATAATGACGGGTTGTTTCATTTTATATCTCCTGATGCTTATTTCGTATCTATTCCAAAAAAAAGGCCGAGGTATTAGCCGCCTTCCATTCTCAATTTATTTCGGAGTGTTGGAGTACTGGAGTGTAGGAGTAATGGTTGGAACCAGGATACCTTTTTACAATACTCCAGTACTCCATCACTCCACTGCTCCAGAATTGCAAGACCGAAGGAATTTACCTGCCCTCCGAATACCCAACACAAATTGCATTACACTCGTAATAGATTCCGCGATATAACCATCCGTTGAATTTCACTGGTCCCTTCAAATATTCGATATAACCTGACATCCCTCAAAAACATCTCAATTTGCGATTTGGCCAGATAGCCTTCATCCCCGAATATATCCATAGCTCGATCCGCTATTCGGCTGGCCATTTCTGTGCAAAACAGCTTTACCATGGAAGCTTGATGGGTGACATTTTTGCCGGTGTCCCTCAGCCGGGCGGCATGATACAGCATTTGCCGACCGGCATAAATCTCAGTTGCCATGTCTGCTAGGACAAACTGGGCGGCCTGCAAATCGCTCCTGGATTTACCGGATTGAATCATGTGTTGAACATGCGCAATAGACAAATCAAGCAATTTTTGCGAGGCCCCCAATGCACAGGCGCCCATGGTCAATCTGCCCTTATCCAGCACGCTCATGGCAGTCTTGAATCCCTGGCCAACCATGGCCATCCCACCGATCACATTTTCTTTCGGAACCACACAATTGCGAAATACCAGTTCATTGGTGTGCGAGCCCTTCAGGCCCATTTTTTTGTCCGGTCGTCCCACCGAAAAACCGGCAAAGTCAGCCTCGATAATAAAAGCGGTAAACCCACCCCTGGCGCGTTTATCTTCATCGGTCACCGCAATGGTGGTAATTACATTGGCGCAATCCCCATTGGTTATAAAGAGTTTGGTGCCGTTTAAGACCCAATGATCTCCTTCCAGAACGGCACTGGCTTTAATATGGGATGCATCGGAGCCGGCATCCGGTTCGGTCAGGGCGAAGGCGGCTGTCCATTCACCGGAAGCAATCCGGGACAAATACTTTTGCTTTTGATCCTCCGTCCCGTCGAACAGGATCCCCATGGATCCGATGCTGTTGCTGGTGCCGATGCGTGAGCGAAAGCAGGCGTTGGTCTTGGTCAGCTCTTCGTAAACCAAAATTTCTTCCAGCGTTGTAAGGCCCAGACCGCCATACTTCAGCGGGATAGACAGGCCGAAAAGTCCCAACACTCGCATTTTTTCAACAATCTCTGGGGGGATTTCACCCGAAGTTTCCACCTGCTGAGAAATAGGATTTAGCTCTTCCGCTACAAATTGTTTTACTCTATTCCGTATGTTATGCTCTTCGTCAGGCATTTCATTTTCCACCGGTTCTGGTACTCCTTATCTGATCGAGCAAGAAGTGCTCAATTAATCGTTTATTGAAAGGGCTAGTACTACAGCGACAGTTGATTACATGAATACGGTTTTAACCTGGTGAGATCCCGCCAGCGGGAGAATATCGCTTTAGCACCGTTCCGCGGTCGTTTATCGCGGCTAAAAGCCGCTCCCACAAGTGCTAACTTGCCATCCAAAATCTGCATTCGACAATTGAATCTTCCCCATTCCCACTTTCGAATTCCGTCTTTTGCCCTATGCCCTCTGCTCTATGCTCTCTGCCCTAAGCCCTCTGCCCTCTATTATCCGTCTTCTGCCCTCAGCTATCTGTCCTCTGTCATCTGTACTCAGACATCCGTCTTCTGACTTCTGTCCATCAGAACGCCCCGTTCGGCATCTCAATGACCTCGCGCCCCGCTCGCAGGGCGTTATCCATGGTAGCCAGGATGTGCGGCAGGGTCACATCCGCAAAATAAGTCGCCTGCATAATTTTGCCGAGGTAAAAATTATTCTTCCTGACTTTCGCGATCGCACGGGCCGCAATGATGGCCATATCCAGCAGACGCCAGACCATGGTGACTTCGCCAAAAGCCGTCAGGGCCGGGTATGTATTGGATGCCCATTGCAAGGGATCGGATTTCATCTGGTCCCTCATTTTCTCCGCAACCTCTGTCAACCTGTCAAAGGTTTCGGCCAGTGCAGTAACCTGGGCCCCCAGCTGCGGGTGTTCCCGATTTTCCCGGCAGAACTTCTCAATTTCTTTTTTATAGGCCGCAAAGGGTGCTCCGCCATTGATGCGCATTTTCCGGCCCATCAGATCCATGGACTGAATTCCGTTGGTCCCTTCGTACAGGGACATGATCTTGGCATCCCGCAGGTACTGCTCAAGGGGATATTCTTTACAATATCCGTATCCGCCCAGACACTGGATTGCTGTTTCACACACTCTGAAACCCATATCCGAGCAATAGGCTTTGATGATCGGGGTCATAAAATCAATCAGATCGGCGAAGTGCTGCCTGCGCTCCCCCTGCGGGAGTTCCAGGGCGTGTTCCTGCCAGAAAGCACCGGTGTATATCATCGAACGCATACCATCCACCATGGCTTTCATCCATAGCAGCATGCGGCGAACATCCGGATGATCGATAATCGGCACATCACCCGATTTGCGTCCGGCGATGTCCCGACCCTGCACCCGCGCTTTGACATATTCGAGCGCATTTTGATAGGCCGTACTGGCCAGGGTCATGCCACTGACCCCCGTGTTTATCCTGGCGGCGTTCATCATCTGAAACATATGCGCCAGACCCTTGTTGGCCTCGCCGCACAGGTAACCGCTGCAATCGTCGTTGCCGCCGAAATTCAGGACACTCGTAGGCGATGAATGCAATCCGAGTTTATCCTCCACGCCGCCGCAGAGAACATCATTGGACCCTTGGATGGAGCCGTCCGCATTCACCCTCATTTTCGGCACTGCGAAAAGCGAAATTCCTTTGACGCCTTCCGGCGCACCTTCAATACGGGCAATCACCAGATGAATAATATTCTCCGTCAGATCGTGGTCTCCCCAGGAGATGAATATCTTGGTGCCTTTAATTTTATAATGGTCACCCTGGGGATAGGCGGTCGTTTGAAGACCTGCCAGGTTGGAGCCGGCGTCCGGTTCCGTCAGACACATGGTGCCGGCCCAGGTACCGTCGAACATTTTGGGTACAAAGCGCTCCTTCAGCTCCCGGGACCCGAAAGTTTCAATCAGATGGGCCGCCCCGTGGGTAAGGCTCGGCGCCATGTTGAATGCCTGACAGGCACCATACATCATGTCATTGATCACAATGCGCATCATATTGGGGAACCCCTGCCCGCCATATTCCGGATCCCGGGCGGCGGCAATCCAGCCGTCCTGACCGTATTGTTTAAATGCGTCACGGAATTCCGGCGGACAGGATACCTTTCCATCTTCGAATTTAACACCGTGTTTTTCACCGATTTCCTGCAAAGGGTCCACCACGCCCCTGGCAAAATTAATGGCCTCGGTGACCAGCATGTCGAAGGTCTTTTCATTCAGTCCCTTGTAGCGATCCAGCATTTCTAATGAACCGTATTGGAGCTGCTCTTTTAGAATAAAAAAAATATCTTTCTGATTGACTTTAAAATGTCCCATTTTTTCTCCAATTTACTTAATAATTCAGCCACGGCCGTTTTAAGAAGTATCTCACCGCAGAGATCGCTGAGTACGCAGAGATTATTTTAAATTTTTTCTCGGCGTTCTCTGCGATCTCCGCGGTGAACTCTTATGCTTCTTTTTTGATCAACCTGGCCGCTTTTCATGCCGGCGGCGACGCTGACGATCAAGAGGCGAGTTGCTGCCGTTTATCCTTGTCCGCGCTCTTCCATATGTAACCGGTTATCAATAATATAATTCCCGATCCGATGATATTCCAGGTAAAATTGTGCGGAATCGTCAGCGGAATACCGGCAAAAAGGATCAATCTTTCATAGTGCCTGAGTTCTCTGAACGCATATCCGCATGCACTGGCGGCCAAAGCCCAAATCCCCAGCAGGGACATGCCCAATGCATAGACGGCTTTTAAAGGGTCGGCCGAAACCAGTAATATGTCGGGCCGGTAAATCAGATAGAACGGCACCACAAATTTGGCGATCCCCACGCGAAATCCGACCAGGGCGGTTTTTAGCGGATCGGTGTCTGCAATGCCGGCAGCGGCGTAGGCGGCCAAAGCTACCGGCGGCGTGATGGTCGAAATAACGGCATAGTAAAAGACAAACATGTGAGCGGCTAGTTCCGGCACCCCCATGCGAACAAGCACCGGCGCGACAACAATGGCCACCAGCAAATAGGCTGCCGTGGTCGTGATACCCATCCCAAGAATTATCGAGACCCCCATGGCCAGCAACAGCAGAACCGGTAAGCTGCCATGGGCAAGGTCAACCAGCAGGTAGGATATTTTCAGTCCCAGCCCGGTCAACGTCAACACTCCGACCACAATGCCCGAGCAGGCGCAGGCGGCCGCAATGGGGAGCACTGCTTTGGCACCTTTTTCGAGAGCCAAAAAGATTGCTTTAATTCCCATGCGGGTATCTTTTTGAACGGCACTGACCAGGATCACCGAGATGAGGGAATAAAAGCCGGCTTTCATGGCGGTAAATCCCATCAGCAGCATCGCGATCAGCACCAGGATGGGTATTGTTAAATGGCCCCTTTTCTTAATGACCGGCAGCAGCCTGGGCAGGCTTTCTTTGGGCAGACCCTTAATCCCATGTCTTTCGGCTTCAAAGTGCACGATAATGTACACGGATAAAAACGAAAGCACGGCGGGAACAAAGGCGGCGATGCATATGGTCAAATACGGTTTTCCAACCACACTGGCGATGATGAAGGCCGTCGCACCCATCAGGGGTGGCATTATCTGACCGCCGGTGGAAGCCGTGGCTTCAATACCGGCGGCTAATAAGGGCGGAAAACCCATTTTTTTCATCAGAGGAATGGTGACCGAACCGGTGGTCACCACATTACCGACGGAACTGCCCGAAACGGATCCCATGGCGGCGCTGGAAATCACCGCGATTTTGGCGGCCCCGCCGGTTCTGTCCCCCGCAATGGCCGTGGATGCCTCCATAAAAAAATCTCCCACCCCGGAGTTCACCAGAAAGGCAGCAAAAATAACAAAAACGGCGATAAATGTCGCCGACACGCCCAGGGGGATAGTAAAAAGTCCTTCTGTGCTTAAATATGTGTATGCAATGAAACGGGACAAGTCCATGCCGGAATGGGAGAGATAAGGGATATCGATGTAAGATCCCATAAAACCGTATGCAATGAATATTATCGTGATAATGGGCAGAGCCCACCCCATGATCCTTCTCGTCATGTCGATGACCAGGATGATCAAGAGGGTACCCAGCACGATGTCTACCTGGGTGGCGGCCCCGGCACGTTCGTATAGGACGTAATAGACAATGAAGGCAATGTTTCCGCAACTGACAAGCGCCCCGATGGACGATAAAAAATTAATGGTGAAAGGCCCTATCCCTGAGCTTCCTTTTTTTTTGACCGGATACAGGCAAAAGGTCAGTATCAGGGCAAATGCCAGATGGATGGATCTTTGCTGTAAGGCTGGAAATCTGCCGAATCCTGCTGTATAGAGATGAAATAGGGCCATTGCCACAGCGGTGATCGAGATCAGCAGCGCAGCTTTTTTTTCTCCTGAAGCTTTTTTATCACTCATGGAAGAACATCCTTTGCGATAGAAAGGCCAGTTTCGAGCTTTTCTTCACGGTCACCCGGATGAGGTCACCTCCCCGGGCCACTTCATACAGCGGCAGCCAGTGCCCGTTCAGCAAGAGCATGTGTCTGGATATATCACCGGCATAGAAAGTGTAGACCTCCATCCGGCGGTCATAACCGGAAATTTTCGTGGTTCCGGGAGCAATCAACTCGGCTTTTTCTGCACGATCATATCCGGCATACGGGGCCTGGAAGATGGTTTCGGTGAACATAAATTTATAGTTTTCATCGATGATGAAGTGATCGGCGACCGGGAGGTTTTCGACTGAATTGATAAATGCAATCCAGAGGTTATCACCGGGTTTGGTGGGTCTTTCCAATACGGTTTTTCCGTTGCTGATATCTACGATGCTCAGAATATAAAAAGGGGAAAATTGCAAAAAGGCAATGGTCCCCAAAAAGAGGATACCCACCCCCGCAAGCACAAATACCCTCATGCCGATCGGTCTTTTGAACACGAATTAGCGCCTTATTTTTCACCGCCCGATGAAATAAGTGCAACAGAGATTTCATTGGGCAGGCCGAGACGCAAAGGACGCAGAGAGTGGTACTATTATGATTACCCTTGATCCTCAAAAACACTGGCGGATAGGAAGGACGGCAATCATAAAACTGTAATCTACCTTAACGGGTTGAATTGAAATTGCCGGACAATATTTTTCCTAAATATTTAACACTACCAGCTATTCCCGAAGGGCTGTTGCATTTCGCTTTGCGTACTCTGCGTCTTTAGCGAAGCGAGCGGTTAATCCTTTTTTTATGCGACGTCTAAACAATAATTTTCGTTTCAGTAGCCCAATTGGGTCGCTATTCCAAAAGGCCGACTTCCTTCCAGAATTTGGCCGCTCCGGGATGCCAGGGTATGGACATGCCGCTTGCCATTCCAGCAGTGGTCAATTTTCTGGCGTTGGCGTGGGCTTGCTTAAATTCGTCCAAATGATCCTTGGCAACTGCCTTGACGATATTGTAGGCAAGATCCGCGTCAAGATCTTCATAGGTAACCACCAATCCCAGCCATTTCAAAGCAGGCGAATCGGTATCGATTTGGGGATAAGCACCGGCTGGGATAACGGATGGGGCATAGTAAGGGTGGCTCTTTAGAATTTTCGCCATCATGTCTTTTTCAATGGGGATGATACGCATTTTGTTCAAGGTGCACAGATCGACAAAGGTCGCAGCGGGGGTCCCGATCGTATACATGGCGGCATCGAGGGTTTTGTCCTTTAGGGCCTGGGATTGCTCGGTGGCGGAAATGAACTGCGGT
Organism: uncultured delta proteobacterium; assembly: GCA_963765595.1. Taxonomy (GTDB): domain Bacteria; phylum Desulfobacterota; class Desulfobacteria; order Desulfobacterales; family JAFDCJ01; genus JAFDCJ01. The sequence goes on along the minus strand of CAVXXE010000130.1, from coordinate 72,512 downwards.
TTCAGGTCTTTATAGGTCAACCCGTATTCCGCCAGGATTTTTTGAGACATGTTGGCGCTCCCGCTGCCCGGAGGTCCAAAGCCGACCTTGTGCCCCTTGAGATCTTTAACACTGTTAATGTCCGTATCAGCCCGCGCAATGATGAGCAGGTCGATGCCCCAGAACGAAAACAGCCCGCTGATTTTAGCGGCGGGTTTCCCCTGGTAAATGTCGGTTGCAGTCCGGGCATAGTAGGCCACATCCGGCATGACCATGGCCAGATCCGTTTTCTTTTCACCCAACAGCCTGATGCTCTCCCGGCTGGCAGCCGATGGATGCGCAGATGCTTCCGTATTCGGTATATATTTGTTGACGATACTTGAGATGGCGCCCCCCGCCGGATACCAGCTCCCCCCGGTACTGGCAGTCGCTATGGACAAGAGGCGCTTGTCGGCACCCTCAGCCTGATTGAAGCTACCGGCCATCACCAACCCGATTACCAGCAGTGAGACAATTGCAAGTGTTGTGTGTGTTTTTCTCATTTTTCCCTCCTTAGTCTCAGGTTAATTGGTTGTCCCGCAACGTACATAATTTCGCAAATACGATAACATATTGAAGCCCTAACGAAAATAGTTTTGATAGACAACCAAAATGGTGAATGGGAGCACTAAATTAAAAATTTTTTGCCCTATCCTCTCTTTTGATTGGTTCATTTTGACCATCTTCCCTTAAAAGCCTTTTCAACGCCTTGCCGGATGGATTTCTGGGAATTGCCGGGACAAATGCCACGGTAGTGGGTTTTTTATAGCTGGCAAGATTTTTCTTACAAAAATCGATCACTTCCTGTTCATCGATGCTGTACCCTTCTCTGAGAGCAACGACGGCCTTGACCGTCTCACCCCAGGTTGGATGGGGAATACCGATAACGGCCACATCCGCCACCGCCGGATGCCTGATGAGGACCTCTTCAATCTCTCGCGGATAAATGTTCTCTCCGCCGCTGACGATCATTTCTTTTTTTCGATCGACAATATATACAAACCCCTCGTCGTCCATTCTTGCCAGATCTCCAGTGTAAAGCCAACCTTTTTTTAGGGATTCCGTGGTTGCCCGCAGATTGCGGTGATAGCCCTGCATGACATTTGGCCCCCGGCAAATCAATTCTCCCACCTCACCCGGCGGCAAGCTGTTATTATCCTCGTCAACGATGCGGACATCCAGAAACGGTAGAATTTTTCCAACCGATCCATCTTTGCGCAACGAATCCGCCGCATTTAGAATCGTGATACCCGGAGAAGCTTCGGTTAATCCGTAAACATCGTAAACGCCCTTGATGTTGGGAAAGAACTTCAAAAGCTTTTTTTTAATCTCCATCGGCAATTTGTCTGAACCCGATGTGCATTTGGTGATGGAACGGGTATCATACATATGGGCCCTGGGGTGTTGCAGGAGCATATTATAAAGTGCCGGAGCGCCGGATACAATCGTTGCTTTTTCTCTTTCAATTGTTTTGAGCAGAGATTCCGGCTCGAATTTGCGTATGACAATACTGGTTCCGCCCAGGGCGATTTGGATGGTGAGGTGGTTGTTCAATGCAGCGGTGTGATAAAGTGGCCCGACAATAATGGCTCGTTCGCCCACCTTGTCCTCTCTGGCCCAGATGGTATTAAAAAGATTCCAAAGAACATTACGATGAGTGAGCGTTGCGCCTTTGGGCTTGCCGGTTGTACCGGAAGTGTACATCAGCTGGCAGGGATCGTTTTCACTGACCTGGGATGCCGCGCTGGCGATGTTTGACCGGCCTCCGGCTAGAAAATTTTCATAATCCATCGCCAGGGCGGTCACGCTGTTTTGGGGTGAAACAAAATTACGAACTGAGACAAGCCGATCACGAACGGACTGCAGCGTGTTCTCAAATTCGGGTCCATAGATGAGCAGAAGCGGCTGAGCATCATTGAGAATGTAATCGATCTCGCGGCTCGTGAATCGGAAATTGACAGGCGTAACCACAAGACCGATTTTAACGGCGGCAAAATATGCTTCCACGAAGTAACTGCTGTTGTGAAGAAGGATCGCTATGCGATCTCCTTTCTTTAAACCGGCATTCAACATAGCCCCGGCCAACCGGTTTGTTCTTTTATTGAAGGCCTGATAGGTCCATCTGCCCTCATCCGAAATGACGGCCAATCTTTCAGGATATTTATGGGCCGAGTTGCTTAAAAGGTATCCTACGTTCATTCTTTAATATCTTAATCAACTAGTGTCTTAGGCATGAATCCTTTGCATATGACGCAAAACATTTTCGCCACCAAGACACTAAGACACAAAGATGAATTTTTACCAAAGGCTTTGCTTTGTGTCTTGGTGCCTTTGTGGCAATTTGGTCCGGTTTGTCCGGATCAGGTCTCTGAGAAACAAAGGATCGCATCATCAGTGAAAAACTCGCCCACCGCAGATATTAAAGGCCTGACCGGTAATACCACGGGCATCGTCAGATGCCAGATAAAGCGTCATGGCCGCGACTTCAGCGGGTTCCAAAACACGTTGCTGCAAACTGCGACCGACGACTTTATCCTGCACTTCTTTTTCAGAAAGACCCGCCATTTTTGACATCTGGGCAAGGTACCCCCGGGGACCCCTGAACATATCGGTATCCACAAAAAAAGGACAGACTGCATTGACCGTAATTCCGGGAAACCCTGAAATTGCCACCTCGCTGGCGAGTGATTTCGTAAAGCCCAATACGCCGTGCTTGGCGGCGCTGTATGCGGTATTAAAAGGCACGGGCGATTTGCCTGCCGTCGAGGCCATATTAATAATGCGGCCTTGACCGGCTTGCTGCATGATCGGCAGAAATGCCTTGGAACAAAGATAAACCCCGAAAAGGTTGACTCGAATTACTTTAAGCCAAATATCATCATCGTAATCCAACAGTTTGGACCGCCTGGAGATTCCGGCATTATTTACGAGAATGTCAACCCGGCTAAATTTTTCCTTTACACTCGCCGCCAATTTCTCAACTTCGATTGGCGATGATACATCACAGGTTATCGCGGCTGCGTTTCGATTTTTGGCCTTTATATCATCGGCGACGCGGTCCAACTGCTGCCGGGTGCGCGCCGTCAGGATCAGATCGGCGCCCTCGTCGGCAAAGGCGTGGGCGATACTTTCCCCGATTCCTCTGCCGGCTCCGGTGATAACTGCGATTTTCTTTGTTAGCTTCATCTGACCTCCTCTATTTACACGGTTTCGCAGTTTATACGTAAAATTGGAAATTACTGAAGTTGATAAAGACTGTCAATATTATTTTTTGAGAATTTAAAATCACAGTAAAATAATGACTAGTATTTTAATAAAACCATATAAAAAAACAGCTTGACATCGATGTTTAAATATCAATATATAAAAAAAAGTAAATTGTCACTCTTATATTCCAGGTTATCATCTAATACATTGTTTGGGTAATGTGACGAAGTAGAATTAGGAACCCAACCGCATGCCTTCCAAAACGAACAACTCTTTAAAAGGCAGCAAAGCACAAAAAAATCCGGCCAAAGGAGCGGCCATCTTGCAAGCCGCGCAGAATATCTTTGCCCGGAAGGGATTTCATGAGGCAACCATATCCGATATAGCAAAAAAAGCCGAAGTATCCGAAGCGACCATCTATGATTATTTCTCTTCTAAGGAGGAACTGCTCTTTTCCATTCCTGCCGAAACTATTCAGCAATACCAGGAAAAAAACCTTGAAATCCTGGAATATATCCAGGGCGCGGCCAATAAGTTAAGGTTTTTAATTTACCGCCACTTAAAACTTTATGCTTCCAATCCGGATTATGCCAATATCGTCATGCTCATTCTCAAGGGGAATCGCAATTTTTTAAAAACCGAGGCCTATAAGATTGTCCAGATGTCTGCCAGAAATACCACTCAGGTGTTGGCAGAAGGCATTCAAAACGGTGAATTCAGACCGCATATCAAACCTTACCTGGTGCGCGGCATGATATGGGGGACCATTGAACATCTGGTTACGCGCAAGAGTTTATTGGGCAAACCCCAGGATCTGTTGGGCCTTGCCGATGATATCGTTAACACCATTTTTAAAGGAATACAGGAGCCTCAAAAAGAACCAACGCTACACGTCAATGTAAAGATGGATTAAGGATCCCAACCATGAATCTGGCTCGATATTTGGAAGATACGGCCCGCAACCATCCCGACAAACAGGCCGTCCGCTATGAAGGCAAATCAATTACCTTTCATGAATTGAACACCGGCTGCAATCAACTGGCCAACGGGTTGAGAGATTTAGGTTTGGCTGCCGGGGACCACTGTATGGTGATGCTGCCAAACAGCATACAGGTTATTACAATTTATTATGCCCTGGCCAGGATGGGAGCCGTCATTGTACCGGTTAATTTTTTATTCAAAAAACACGAGTTGGAACACATCCTGTCGGATGCGAAACCGAAAGCTTTCATAGGTGCCGAACCATATCTGGCCCAGATCCAATCGGCAATGCAAAGTGGGTTTGAACCGACGATAAAGACTAGCCATCGGAGTTGAGGGTAACCGTAATTTTCTGGAACTGAACAGCGTATCCAGCAACAATGATAATTTCGAACCGTATCCGGCCCAGGAAGAAGATACACTGACAATCCTTTATACATCCGGAACCACCGGGGTGCCCAAAGGTGTCATGCTGAGCCATAACAATCATGCCAGTGAAGCCAGAATACTGGCCGAAATGCGCGGTAAGCTTGATCCGGCGGTTGTGGTGATCGGAGTTTTGCCGTTGTATCACATATACGGCATAACCAGTGTCATCAATGTCTCCATCTATCTTGGCCTGACGATAGAGCTGTTTTCAATGTTTGATCCCGAAAAAGTCATTAAAGTCGCACAGGCAGAAAGTGAGACCATCTTATTTGCCGTGCCCACCATGTACAATCGCCTCATTCAGGTCGCGTCCAAAAACCCTCCTGGACGCTGTTCTTTAAAATTTTGCATATCCGGCGGGTCGTCCCTGCCGGTGGAGTTTTTAAATCGGTTTGAAAGCCTTTTAAACACCAAAATCTATGAAGGCTATGGACTGACCGAGGCGCCGGTTTGCGTCGAAAATCCATATAAAGGTCTGACCAAACCCGGCTCCATTGGTCTCCCAATAACTGAATTCAGCGCTAAAATCGTAGATATCGACGGCAATGAGGTTGCCCCGGGCGAAAGCGGTGAATTGCTCATAAAAGGCCCCGGCGTGATGAAGGGCTATCTCAACCTGCCGGAGGACACCGGCGAGACCATCAGGGAGGGCTGGCTTTACACCGGTGATATCGCCCGTAAAGACGAGGACGGTTACATCTACATTGTTGATCGCAAAAAAGATCTTGTCATTCGGGGCGGATACAACGTCTATCCACGGGAAATTGAAGAAGTAATTTACCAGGTTCCGCAGGTCCTGGAAGTTGCCGTTATCGGCGTGCCCCATGCCGATCTCGGCGAAGAGTTGGCCGCAGTGGTGGTCTTGAAAGAAGGGGCCGAACTCGACCCGGACGTTATTCGCGATTATGTGAAAGAACGGGTGGCCCCATACAAATACCCCCGGATCATTCAAATCGTGCAAGATTCGCTTCCTAAAAGCGGTACGGGTAAGATTTTAAAAAAAGATATCAGGAAAAAATTTGCTGTTTTTCAGGAGAGTATATAGTGCAATATATTTATTCTCCTAAAGTCATACAAAAATGCCGGATTAGCTTAATGGATGAGATAGCTCGATCACTATATTTTGAAGATTTTCATGTGGGACAAAAATTTGTTTCCAAGTCGCGCACGATCACGGAAACCGATATAATCAACTTCGCCGGCGTTTCCTGGGACCATAATCAATTGCATACCGATGCTGAATATGCGGCCGGGACAACTTACGGCAAACGAATTGCTCACGGTCTTCTGGGTGTGGTTGCCCATGCCGGCCTGTCGTATCAACTGACCGAAGACAGCATTCTGGCATTGCTTGAACTGAACTGGAAATTTCACCTCCCCATTTGCATCGGTGATACGATTCACGTCGAACAGAATGTCGGGGATCTGCGCGAAAGTTCCACCGGAAATCGAGGAATTTTGACATTCGAAAAAGAAGTCATAAACCAGAAAAATGAAGTTGTGCAAACTGGGACAACTACTATATTATTGGCTAAGCGGACTCCAGGACTTAGAGCATAAGTCAGAGGATAGATGATAGGGAGACCGGAATGCGGAAGTCGGAATGCGGAAGTAAACCCAAAGGGTATGAGGCATCGCGCATATAGAGTTAAAGATCGAGTATACGCAGAAAACGGGAGGTTGGGAAGGTCAGAAGGTGGGAGCGGCTTCCAGCCGCGATCTGTTGATTAAGACATTCGTTCGATTTCTTTTTGTGAGAGAAGCCGTTTACTTCGAGCTTTCAGCCTTGAGCTTAAATTACCATCTAAAGGACTACAGGAGGTTCCAATCGATGGAAATTAAAAAAATATTCGTGGCAGGTGCGGGATTGATGGGCGGCGGTATCGCTCAAGTTTGTGCCCAGGCCGGTTACCAGGTCACCATGCGGGATGTTACCGATGAAATACTCCAAAAAAGCTTAAAGGCAATTAACTGGTCGGTAGGCAAATTCGTGGAGAAAGGCAAAGTGGCCGGTACGGTGGCTGAAATTATGGGACGGTTAAGCGTCACCACTGATCTTACAGCTGCTGCAGAAGCGGATTTTGTATTCGAAGCAATTATCGAAAATCTTGACGCCAAGAGAAAATTGTTTGCCGAACTTGACAAGTTATGTCCCGCCCACACCATATTGGCGACCAACACCTCGGCGATCCCGGTAACCGAAATTGCAGTGGCGACCCAAAGGGTGCCGCAAGTGGCCGGGACCCATTTTTTCAGTCCCGTCCCCATGATGCGAGCAGTCGAAATCGTGAAAGGTTTGGGCACTTCCGCTGAAACGGTTGAAATTGCCGACAAGCTGTGCACGTCAATCGGCAAAGAAACAATCCGGGTAAATATCGATGTGGCCGGAATTGTCCTCAATCGCCTCAATTTTCCCAGTACGATTGAAGCCATCAAACTGGTGGAGTCGGGGGTGACGACGGTGGAAGACATTGACAGAGGCATGCGGCTGGGTTTCGGCAGACCGATGGGACCCTTTGAAACCGCGGATATGGCGGGGCTGGATATCGGGTTTAGTGCCATGACGGCGGTTTATAATGAAACCCGGGATGAAAAATTTCATCCCCCTATGCTTCTTCAGAGAAAGGTGAAACTTGGACAATTGGGCCGTAAAACCGGTATCGGCTGGTATCGATATGATGCGAACGGAAAAAAATTAGGCCCGGCATAGCAAAAAGTATTTTAACCGCAGACACCCGCAGACAATTCGAAGACAAAAAAAAGCATTTTGCCCGGCTGAAAATTCTGCGTCTGTCCGCGTCTGTCGAGTGAGCCAAGTGAGCCCCGCGGAGCGGGATGCAAGCACGGGCGGTTCATTAATAAAACGCTATCATTTAAAAAAGGAGGATTTACGATGAGACAAAAAGGTATGTTTACCCTGATTCTGGTGGCCTTACTCGCTTTTTGGGTGGGCTTTGGTTTGATTTCGACGGACAACGTATATGCAGCCGACAAGGTTATCAAATGGAAAGTTCAATCCCATTGGCCTGCGGCCAGCAGCTCCTACAAAGCCAGTCTGATGGTGCTTGCCGACACGATAAAAGAACGCACCAATGGCCGGTTGATTCTTGAGCCTTTTGCAGCCGGATCACTGGTCCCGGCCAAAGAGATATTCAATGCCGTCAAACGGGGAATGATTCAGATGGGGACCATTTCGCCGGCATATGTGCGCGATCAGATCGAAGTGGCGGGCATTGCGGCCGGTCTTCCGTATGCCTTCAAAAATGTCTGGGAGTGTGCCTATTATCACAAATGGTTGGGCTTTGAAAAAATTATCCGGGCCGAAGCCGCCAAGCACGGTGTTTTCTATTCCACCGATAAAGTCTATCCCACCGAACTCGTTTTAAATAAACCCGTTAAGAGCTTTGAAGATTTTAAAGGTTTAAAGCTTCGTTCTTCGGGTGTCCTCCAGATTTTTTTAACCTCGATTGGCGCTGCGGCCTCCTATCTTCCCGGACCGGAGGTGTATCCGTCCCTGGCCTCAGGGGTGATCGACGGCGCGCACTGGGGCGCAGCCCAGGGTGCCTACAGCATGAAATTATATGATGTTTGCAAATATCATTTGCTGCCGGGTCTAAATATTGCGGGCACCGATGCCTGGGTGGTCAACCAGAAGGCCATCGACAAACTGCCGCCGGATATTCAGGCGATATTTTACAATGCCCTGGAAGAACAATTCTGGAAGCGAACCAATCAATATATTTATTTGGAAGCCATCACCCTCGCCAAGGCGGTTGACGAAAAAGAGGTCGAGGTCGTTACGTTATCGCCGGCCGATCAAAAAAAGATCACCGAAATCGCCATGCAAATGTGGGACAAAGAAGGTGAAAAGGGTCCCGATGCAGCCAACGCATTAAAAATCCTGAAAGATTTTTTGAAGTCTTTGGGACATCTGTAATTGGATAGGTTTTGGGGTTCTGGGTTCAAGGTTGCGGGCAAAAGGGGCATAGAGCGAGAGGCGCAGCGCAAGTAGAAGAGTTCGGAAGTCGGCCTCCGGCCCGGAGGGAATACGGAAAAAAAGACTTCGAATTGCAGGTATATAGGGTTTATTAGTCGACAGGGTTGAATAAGTTGATTGGGTAAAAATAAAACCTGACATCTGACTTTTGATTTCTGTTATCTGTCATCTGACTTCTGTGTCTGACCTCTGATATCAGGTTACGAGTTGCGCGTTACGAATATCCAGTAACGAATAACAAATACCCAATACCCAGTTCCAATGAAAGGTGAATAATGTCCATTCTCAAGGCTTTCCTTAAACTCATCGATACCGTCAATGACAAGGTGGGAAACTTTCTTTCTTATTTCTTATTTTTTTTCTTTCTGCTTCTTTTAATGGAAGTTGTACTAAGATATTTTTTCAACTCTCCCACCGTATGGGCCAACGAACTGGCCCAGATGCTTTTCGGAGCCTATGCAATTCTGGCCGGCGGCTATATCCTGCGCACCGGCGGGCATGTCAACGTAGATATCCTCTATTCCCACCTTTCCAAAAAATCCAGGGCCGCCCTGGACATCGGCACCTCATTGCTTTTTTTCCTATTCTGCGGGATGCTTCTGATTTATGGCGGCTCGCTGGCCTGGGACTCCCTATCACGATTCGAACACTCCCAGTCGGCCTGGAATCCTCCCCTGTACCCCGCCAAACTAATGATTCCCTTAGCCGCTCTGCTGCTCATGCTGCAGGGGCTCGCCAAACTCATCCGGGATATTCTCATTTTATCTAACATGGATACTGATCTTCCCCAGGAGACTCAGAAAGGAGAGACTTTATGAGTATTGAACTGCTGAGCCTCCTCTTTTTCGGGGCCCTGCTTGTATTTCTGGTCCTGGGTCTGCCGCTGACTTTTGTGCTGGGCGGCGTGTCCATGATTTTTATTTATTTCACCTGGGGTCCGGAGGCTTTCTATATGGTGGCCGCCCAAACCTGGGGAGCCATGAATAAATTCACTCTGGTGGCGGTACCTCTGTTTATTTTTATGGCCATGATTCTGGAACGTTCCGGCGTGGCCAAAGGCCTCTATGAGATGATGTACTTGTGGTTCGGACCGGTCGCCGGGGGCTTGGCTATCGGCACCGTGGTGATCTGTGCCATTTTTTCGGCCATGTGCGGAATCAGCGGGGCGGCGGTGGTCAGTATGGGATCCATCGCCCTGCCTTCGATGCTGCAGCGCAACTATGACAAAGAGCTGGCCCTGGGTTGCATTAACTCCGGCGGCGGCTGGGGTATTCTCATTCCGCCCAGCGTCATAATGATCCTTTATGCCTTGATTTCAGGAGAGTCGGTGGGCAGGCTGTTCGCGGGGGGTGTTTTTCCCGGCCTGCTTCTGCTGGTTCTTGTTTCCAGCTACATCGCCATACGGTGTTATTTTCAGCCGCACCTCGGCCCGGCCCTGCCCCGCCAAGAGCGCGGGAACTGGAAGCGGAAGATTACCGCACTCAAAGCGGTCATTTTGCCGATTGTTATTGTATTTATGGTGCTGGGATCGATCATCGGCGGCGTTACGACGCCCACCGAGGCAGCCGCCATGGGCGTTTTGGGCGCCATCATCTCGGCTCTGCTTTATCGACAATTCAACTGGGCCATGATGAAAGAAGCCGCTATGCGGACCTTGAGGCTGACCGGCATGATCATGTGGATTCTTTTCGGCGCATATTGTTTTAGCGCCGCCTATCACGGGATGGGGGCGCACGAGCTGATCGAGAATATGATGCAGCATATCCCCGGCGGTCCCTGGGGTACGATTATCTTCATCCAGCTTATTATTTTTGTGCTGGCCATGGTACTGGACCCGGCCGGCATTATGATGATTACAGTGCCGGTATTTTTGCCGATTATCAAAGCCCTGGGTTTTGACCCTCTGTGGTTCGGCATCCTGTTTGTCATCAACATGGAAATCGGTTATATGACGCCGCCATTCGGTTTTAACCTTTTCTACCTCAAAGGAATTGTGCCGCCCGGTATCACTATGGGAGACATCTATCGTTCGGTCATCCCGTATACCCTGGTTGAGTCGCTGGGCTTGGTACTGGTCATGATTTTTCCTCAAATTGCGGTCTGGCTGCCGAATCAGCTTTTATAGACCCATTAAAAATCTCTTATCTGCCAGGCCATCGAAGATTAGTTCGCTAAGGTTCAGCTGTTCGGAGGTTCAGGGTTCAGCCAGTCCGCCGGCCAATTAAAACTGGCGGTCTAATCGACAGAGAATCATAAGAGTTCACCGCGGAGATCGCAGAAAGCGCCGAGAAAAAAAATTATAAATAATCTCTGCGTACTCAGCGATCTTTGCGGTGAAATACTTCTTAAAACGGCATCGGATTTTATATAATTAATCCTTGATTTTAGATGATGATTGTTGTATTAGTAGTCAATAAAGCAACTTATAAACCAACCTCAAACTGAACTCCGAATCGTATAAGGTCCTAAGTGCTCAGTGCTACATTGCAGCAGGATGAGTACCGGTCTTTTCAATATAGAAAGATTTCCTTAAAGATATAATTGAATGCAACACTTTTTTGCACTCATTTAATTTCGGGGTTGAGCCTATTTTTCTACAAACAGCCTTAATATCAGGGATATGAAGACTTTTTTCTTGCATATCGGATATATCGGCGAAATGAAGAAAAATTTCCACATTTTACGATTTCAATATTTGGTTTTAGCGATAGTTAACAAATTAAAATTTAATTAAATAGTGCGAATGTCGGGCGCGATGTCATTTGACGATATCACGCGTTTTTTCGAGTTAGTTATATCGAATATGAGGATGAGTGGTTGGGTCATTATAGGGATGAGAAGGTGTCAAACAGAAAAAAACAAAATAATCTTAGCCTGTATAACAAAAGTGTTGAGCAGACGGCGTGAAGATAGCGGTTTTACGTGAAAGCCTTGCAAGATTGGTACTCATATAGGCCGCTGCTCACGCTGGTTAGCTTTCAGAGGATAGACATTATGCAATCTAACACTATGAATCCCATAGTTTACATCGAATCGTCGGTTATAAGCTATTTGGTATCTCGACCAAGCCGAGATGTGGTGATTGCTGGTCGGCAAGCGATTTCTCACGATTGGTGGGAAAATCACCGGCAACGATTTGCGCTTCGGGTTTCGGCATTGGTCGAAGAAGAGATTAGCCGGGGGGATTCTTTGGCTGCCCAGCGTCGCTTAGCGTTGATTGAAGACATTCCAAGTCTGTCCATCTCAGATGAAGCAACTGAATTAGCGGAGTTACTTTTGACACAAGGCGCTGTTTCAGAGGGCAGTGAAGAAGATGCACTTCATATCGGCATAGCTGCTGCTCAAGGTGCTGACTTTCTTCTTACTTGGAACTTCAAGCACATAAACAATGCTGAAATGAAGTCAGCAATAACCAAAGTCGTGGAGTCTTGCGGGCTTGTTTGTCAACAAATTTGTTCACCTGAAGAACTCGGAGGAACATCGAATGATTGAAGACCCAATCGTTGCCGAGGTACGTCGTCATCGTAAAGAACATGCCGCAGAACATGGAAATGACCTCAAACGCATCATTGAGGCACTCCGCAAACGGGAGCGTGAATCAAAGCGCACCCTATTGAATCCTGGACCAAAATTGCGCCTGAATAGGACCGGAAGCTAACAAAGCAATCAACCTAACTGCAAAAACTCGGCGGTATTTTGATGCCTGTTGCTCCGATCCAAGTTAATAGGTTTTAGAAAGCCATGGAAAAGAATAGGGTCACATCTTAAATCTTAAATATTTGATTGCAACATTTAACATTTAAGATGTGACCCTGTGCTTCTGCCCCCGACCGTTAACTGCCTCAACCCAAAAACTTGAATTGAAGTTATGAAATATACCGTTTCGGACCTGCGGCTAATGAGGCAAATGGTTTTGTCTACTCAGGTGTGGGGGCAATTTCAATTAGAGAAGCATCTCGCCGTCTGGGCCGTGACGTAAAAGCGGTACATGGTGATGTCCAAATGCTATTGAATGTCGGTATACTGCAGAAAACCGATAAGGGCCAAATTGAATTTGCTTTTGATGTATTACATGTGGATTTCGTGCTCAAAGCAGCCTAAAGTTACTTTGGCTAGCATGGCAGTGCATTGGACAGCCGGGATCGTGCCGTTTATCAAAAATCTTTAATCATCAACAACCTATATTTTCGCTGACGTTATTGAGTGTCCAGGTTGCCACTGCCCGCCGGCGTTAGCTCATCCGGAGATGACGAAACGGAATATGACAGACAAATACGACATCATTGAGGAACACTTACTGGGGCGAAAGCTCATTGGAGTGTGGGAAATGATCAGTGATTCTTCTCCCACGACTGTCGAAGGATATGCCCTCAGTTTGGAAGGATATTTCCTTGAGATAGAGACAATGCTCGATGTCTCTGCCATAGGTATTGCTTGTGGACACAGCCGAATTGATTTTCCTTTGGATGTTAGACCAGGCTGTTCCTACCATGAAGTATCTCACGATTCACCCTTTTCGCAATTACTTGGTAAGCGGTTCTCAAAATGGCGTCTGTTGGTTGGCGAAGGGGATATTTGGGAAGGATTGATGGTAAGCTTTGACACATTCACAGGTCTCTGTTTTGTTTCAGTGGATTGCGTCATTTCAGTTCTGACATTAAAAGGAGAGCAGTGTTGATGTCGGCGTTCAACAACCGGCTGCACAAGGATTCGGGCCAAAAAGCGGCCCTCACCCATGGGCCGGAGCGTTATGCGCCAGATAAGACAGGATGGACAAAATGCCCACTATCCTTTGACATCAGCGAACTTGAATTTGCGGATGGCTTCCTCGTTATCACTATTGATGGGAAAACGAAAAGATTTCAATTAAAGAAAGGATCGCCTATACTTGAAAAGGCCTCGCAGGAAGAAAGGAGTAATTTTGAAATTTCTCCTTCAGGCTAAAGCATACATTGGCCTCTCTTAGATGAAGATATTTCAGAACAAGCTTGAGGCAATTGACCGGCTGAAAGGAGCGCAGTCCAGCTAACAAGCCGGATGCAGTAATGCTTGACAGCGCGCCTGATCCGCGACGTTCGGTCTGTAAATTGGACGTAAATTTCACAAAGGAGGTAATAAATGGGAATTTTATCTTGGATCGTAATGGGGTTAATCGTAGGTTTGCTTGCAAAATTCATCATACCGGGCAAAGACCCTGGAGGATTTATCATTACCGTCTTGATAGGAATAGCAGGTTCTTTTGTAGGCGGATTTATAGGGTCCTTTCTGGGGCTTGGTAAAGTTACAGGGTTTAACATAGGGAGCCTCTTACTTGCTATTGGTGGTGCCGTCCTCTTGTTAATTTTGTATCGCTTTGTGAAAAAATAGCCGGCTCGTCCACTTACCACCCCTCAGTATGAAAAGGGATCACCCGAAGATGCATAAACATGCTCTTTCAGAAAATCACAAAAAATGCGGCCGCTGAATATCATGTTGTGCGATGCGACAGAATCAGGATATAAAGGATTTAAAGGTTATTCCCCGTACATATCATTTATGAGCTTGCGTAAAGGAGTGTTTTGGGGATGCGCGCCCCCTCAGAATTTCCAACCGGGACAAGGTTAATATCCTTTGAACGGATTTGTTTTTCCTGGGACAAGCAGCCATCGCGGGGTCCGACCTGGTGCAGGCTCGATGCCGGGCAGAATACAGCGACGCATAAAAGCTGAGGGCGAAATAAAGGAAGGCGGTCGACTAAAAATTCGTATTGAACCGCCCGGCGGCACGGGTTGGAATCATTAGTCGGAAATGCGCCGTCTCCAAGCCGGACACCACCACACTACCGGCCTTGGCCGCAGCAACAGCAGTTTTTTACATGCCCCGCAACGCCATTGCGGTTATCTTCCTCATTCATTTGGACCAGGATATCACATAGCCCCCATGATAGCGGCGATATTCTTCCACGCGTCGATCCATCTCCGGTGATTTTTTTTATCTCATTGCGGTCGAGCTCCAATTCAGGATCAACTCAAAAAATATATCTTGACATAAAACCTGTTATGATAATAACAATATAACAAAAATTTACCATTCACCCGAACGATTCAATCCATCAACCATGTCCAAATATGATGTGATATCAATAAATAGGTACTAAGCTTCTTCCGAGACTAGGCTCGAAAAAAGAGTCCCCACGGGGGCAGTAAGAGCGCTGTTTATTTGGTGACGCAAAGTATAGGTGTCAGGTTTCAGTATCTACCATCTCCTTTCCCTGACACCCGATACCTTATATGAAACTACATTTTTAAGTATATGCTGCCCGAGTAAATCGCGGTTGAAAACCGCTCCCACAATCTATAATCGCTCATATGCGTATAACAAGTTTCTATTAAGATTTGACCGGCCGTTTTTTTTGGTCGGCGGCTGGGCTGACACCTGAAACCTCAATTTCCTGACAACATGTTGTCAGGAAAGGCCCGCTAAGGGCCTAAATTCAGAAACGGTTTGATATTATGACTTCAACCCCCCGGGAACCAGGCTCAGATAACAGTTTGATTTTATATATCGACGATCAGGATGAACTAACCTGGGATATCGAGGTGGACATTCTCGTCATCGGCGCCGGCGGTTGCGGACTAGTGGCAGCCCTGGCGGCTGCCGAGCGCGGCGCCACGGTTTTGATTGTCGAAAAGGAAAAAGATGCCGGAGGCAATACGTCCCTGAGCCAGGCCATGATACCGGCCGCTGGAACGTCTATGCAACGGAAGGCAGGCATCGAAGATTCCGTGCAGTCGATGACGGATGACATAATGAAAAAAAACAGCAACGGTAGCGATCGGGAGCTTACCTTGCACCTCGCCGCGGAATCAGCCCCTCTGATCGAGTGGCTGAAAGACAAAATGGGCATAGAGTTGGAGCTGGTGGCGGATTTTTTGTATCCGGGTCATTCGGTGCTTCGAATTCACGCCAATCGCTCACGCAAGGGGCGGAACTTGGTCAACAAACTGCTGGATGCCGTCTCGCGCTTCGAAAATATCGATATTGCCTATAATGCACCGGCCTCCCGGCTGATTGCCCGCAAATCGGATTCAGCAGCGTTGGGTGCTGAAATCAAAATCGAGGGCATCGGCATAAACCTGGCCCGCGCAAACAAGATCATTTTGGCCCTCAACGGGTTTGGCGCCAACAGGCAAATGCTGCAGGAATATATCCCCGAAATAAGTTCGGCCTACTACTTCGGCCACGAGGGCAACACCGGTGAGGGCATTCTCTGGGGTCAGGCTTTAGGGGCCGAACTACAATACATGGGGGCCTATCAAGCCCACGGTTCCGTGGCTCATCCCCACGGCACGTTGCTGACTTGGGCCGTCATCAGCCTTGGTGGTTACCAGGTCAATATGCTAGGCGAACGCTTTGTAAACGAATTTCACGGCTACTCCGAGCACGCCTTGGACGTGCTGGCCCAAAAAGACGGTGTGGCAGTGGAAATTTTTGACGAGCGCATCTATCAGAAGGTCCTGGCCTACGAAGATTTTCAACAGTGTGTCCAAATGGGGGCCGTCAAAAAATTTGACAGCATCGAAGGCCTGGCAGAAGCATTTAATTTGCCGGTCAACGTGCTGAAGCAGAACCATGACCTATTTCAAAAAGCAGCACGCGGCGAGTTGGTTGATCCGATTGGCCGCAAGGAATTCGGACCTCCTCTCGAACCGCCGTTTTACGGCGCTAAAGTGACGGGGGCCCTGTTTCACACCCAGGGCGGACTAAAAGTCGATGCCAGCGCGCGCGTGCTTGACCGCCGAAATCATCTGATTCCCAACCTTTACGCCGGAGGCGGAACGGCTGCCGGCTTCTCCGGAACGGCAGGTCCTTCCGGATACCTGTCTGCCAATGGACTTATGGCGGCACTGATCCTCGGCAAAATCGCCGGGGAACACGCAGCCGCATCGACCAAACCGGAAAACGAATGATGGTTGTCCTATGCGACCATCCAGCAGCGTTTTCCTCTATCAAGAAAATGAAAGGAGGTTTGAAAATGGGCAAGCTCAAAAAAAACGACCTGGTAGAAAAGAAAATCACACGCAGGGAATTCATCAAGAACACAGCTCGTGCCACGGCAACCGTGGCCACGATAGGAACCATTGGATTCCCCACTGTGCTGCGCGCTGCCACGCCGTCGGAAATTTCCATCGGTCACATCCATCCGCTTTCCGGTTTCCTGGCCTTTGACGGACAGGAAATGCGCAAAGCCGTTATGTGGGGTGTTCAGGAAGTCAACGATGCGGGCGGAATCAAATCGCTGGGCGGTGCCAAGCTAAAACTGATTGATGCCGACAGTGAAGGAAAACCCGAAAAGGCTATTTCGGAAGTAGAGCGTCTTGAAAGAGAGGGTGTCGTGGCAATGACGGGATGCTATCAATCTGCCGTAACGATCGTCGCCACTCAAATAGCCGAGAAACTGAAAGTTCCCTTTGTGGTGGGTGTTGCCAGCGCTGAAGCCATAACCAAACGCGGTTTTCAATATACTTTCAGGGTTCAACCCTCCTCGAGCATCTTTGTTAGGCGTGGGCTGGGTTACATGCAGCAACTGTCAGAAAAAACCAATACAAAGCTTGAAACCATCGCTTACATTCACGAGAATACGCAGTTTGGCCAGACCCTAGCGGATTTCACTGAAAAGCTTGCCGGGGAATATGGCTTCAAGGTCACAAAGCGCGTGGAATACTCTGTCAAAGCGCCGGATGTCTCTACAGAGGTTGGCAAAATCAAGGCGGCCAAGGCTGATTTGATTTTTGCCAGCGGCTACTTCGGCGATGGGGTTCGGGTGGCCCGCGCCTTGAGCAATATGAGAGTCAAGGCCAAAGCGATTGTCGGCATCGCCCAAGGTGGGTTCAGCCATCCCAAATTCGTGAAGGAGCTAGACAACGAGATCACCAAAGGCATCATGGATGTCAACTTTCAATTTGATCCCAACAGCGCCAAAGCCAAAAAAACACTGGCGGGTTTTGAGGCGAAATACGGCAGCAAAATGAGCCCTTCGATGGTGTATGCGTATTCGCCGGTTCCGGTGATTGCAGACGCAATTGAGCGTGCCGGATCAGCGGATCGCGCGGCGATTCGAGCGGCTCTGGTCAAGACACATTTTACTGAGCACATTTTGCCCCAGGGGCCGATTGAATTCAGTGATGAGGGGCAGAACATTAACGCCAATCCTCTGCTGATGCAGGTTCTGAACGGTAAAGTAGAGGTCGTATGGCCTGAAAAATACAAGACGGGTGATATTGTCTTCCCTTTTAACAAATAAGGTGTCTTTTTCGAGAGAGCAGCGATTTTTTGTCACTGCTCTCTGACCTTTGACAGATGAGGAATTCGCCGGGATGGATTTTACATTCGTTGTTCAATCGCTATTGAACGGTCTGCTGATAGGCGGTGTCTACAGTTTGGTTGCCATCGGCCTGACAGTGATATTCGGCGTTATGAAAATCATTAATTTCGCTCATGGCGCATTGATGATGCTGGGCATGTACGCCACGTATTGGATTGCAACTCTTTTGCAGCTAAATGTATACGTTGCAATCGTTTTTGTCTTGCCGCTGCTTTTTCTTGTGGGTGTCCTTTTTCAGAGATTTCTGATTTCGCCGATTATGAATGCACCGGAACACAACCAGCTGTTTCTCACGCTGGGGGTCATGTTGTTTTTACAAAACATGGCGGTTTTTTTATGGACTCCGGATTTTCGTGTTCTCAAGACGTCCTACGCCAACATCAATTATTACATCGGTGATATTTCCATTTCACTGGTTCATGTTCTGGCGTTTTTAATGGCGCTTTTATTTTCCGGACTTCTATACATCATTCTGCATAAAACAGATCTCGGCAGGGCGATTCGTGCTGCGAGTGAAGAACCGGTCGGCGCCAAACTGATGGGCATCAACATAAAACGTATATATTGGATCACTTTCGGTATCGGTTCAGCATGTGCAGGTGTCGCCGGAACCGCAATCACACCTTTTTTTCCTATTTACCCCTATGTCGGTGATATTTTCGTCCTTACCGCGTACGTTG
Source organism: uncultured delta proteobacterium (assembly GCA_963765595.1). Classification (GTDB taxonomy): domain Bacteria; phylum Desulfobacterota; class Desulfobacteria; order Desulfobacterales; family JAFDCJ01; genus JAFDCJ01. The sequence goes on along the minus strand of CAVXXE010000130.1, from coordinate 53,836 downwards.
TTGTTGTTCTCGGAGGAATGGGAAGCGTTTTCGGCGCTTTTGTCGGCGGATTGATTATTGGAATGGCCGACAGCATTGGTGCCATGATTTTACCCGGGTCCATGAAAAGCGTATTATCCTTCGTCATTTTCATTATGATTCTGCTATTCAGGCCCACTGGATTATTTGGGAGACAAAATGCGTAGTGCACCTGCTGCGAAGGGCCTTATGAAAAAAGGCCTGAGCCGGCGAGGGTGGCTTATGATCGCCCTTTTTATTTTTATTTTACACTTCTGGCCATGGGTTGCCCCCAACACGATACACCTTGCCATTATGATGTTTCTTTTCGCGGTGATGGGGCAAGGTTGGAACATTCTCGGCGGCTACGCCGGTCAGGCGTCATTTGGGCACACCATATTTTTTGGGACCGGCGCCTACATCTCCACTGTTTTATATATTCGTTTCGGCATTTCACCATGGATTGGTATCCTCGCGGCCACCCTGGGAGGAATTATATTGGGAATTTTTATCGGGGCTTTGAGCTTTCGCTATGGTCTCAAAGGCCCTTTTTTCGCCCTGATTATGTTAGCATTCGCAGAGATATTTCATATGGTTTCTCTGGGGTGGGGAGCTATTGGCGGCGCCGAAGGTATCTTAATCCCATTGGCCGGCAATGCGCCGCTTAAAATGCAGTTTTTAGAGAAAAAAGCATTCTATTTTATAGCGCTCTGGATGGTGGTTGGGTCTGTCTACCTCGTGTGGCGTCTTGAACGAACAAAAACCGGACTCTATTTTCTGGCCTGCCGCGAAGACCACGATGCAGCCGAGGCTCTTGGTGTAAACACCTTCAAGGCCCAATTGATTGCCATGGCGCTGAGCGCCGGAATCACCGCTATGGCGGGAACGGTTTATGCTCAATACCTTCTTTACATTGACCCGAACTCAGTTTTCGGATTGTTGAACTCGGTTGAGATCATGATACGCCCAATCATCGGTGGAGCAGGCACTGTTTTGGGTCCGCTCTTGGGCTCTTTGATCTTGACTCCGCTGGCAGAGTACTCGCGACTGATACTCCAATCCTACAGCGGCGTCTATTTAATGTGGTATGGCTTGATTTTGGTAGTGGTGATTATATTTCTTCCAAACGGTCTGATGGGGCTTTTTAAGAGTCTACATGACCGATATCATCGCAGAGGTCAATAGCCTATGAATGACGACTTTATATTAGAATTGAAAAATATCAATAAATCTTTTCGGGGTCTAAAAGCAATTTCGGACGTTTCTCTGTCCTTGCACCCCGGTGAAATCGTCGGACTGATCGGTCCCAATGGTGCAGGCAAAACCACCCTTTTTAACGTGATTTCGGGTTTCCACATGCCTGATTCCGGCAGTGTGATCTTTAAGTTACAATCGATTATCGGGCTGAAACCTCACAAAATCTGCAAATTGGGTTTAACCAGAACATTCCAAATCGTCAAGCCTTTCAACCAGCTGACAATTCTACAGAATGTTGCAGTGGGCTGTTTTAACTGGGCTTCCGACTTTGAAGCAGCAGAAGCAGAAGCCTGGAAAACCCTTGAATTTGTCGGGTTAGAAAAAAAAGCCCTCGATGAGGCCAAATCCACAACCATTCCGGATAGGAAGCGCTTAGAGCTGGCAAGGGCATTGGCCAGCAAACCGAAGCTAATTCTACTGGATGAGGTCATGGCCGGTTTGAACCCCACGGAACAAACGAAAATCATCGGTCTGGTCAGACAGATTCAAGATTCAGGAATTTCGGTTTTTATCATCGAGCATTCTATGCGCGTCATCATGGACTTGTGTGACCGGATATGCGTCATCCATCACGGCCGGGTCATCGCCGTCGGCACACCCAGTCAAGTTTGTGCCGATAAAAATGTTATCAATTCATATCTGGGAGAAGGCAGTGCCTTTGTTAAGACTTGAAAACGTCAATGTGTTTTATGGTGAAGTGCAAGTTCTCAGGGATCTCTCCGTAGAAATCGAAAGCGCAGAGGGCATCTGCCTCTTAGGGAACAACGGTTCCGGCAAAACGACAACTGTGAATGCGATTTCAGGGATTATCCCTGTCAGAAGTGGCAAGATTAGCTTTATGGAGGAAGACATAACAAATATGTCCACTCACAAACGGGTAGAGATGGGTCTCGTGCAAATTCCTGAAGGTCGAAAGATATTTCCGACCCTGACTGTCAAAGAAAATTTGCTCATGGGCTCTTTTTTGAAAAAGCCGAAATCGCGCCGCAGCCAATCGCTGCAGATGGTTATGGATCTGTTTCCCATTCTTGCTGAACGAGTTGATCAGGCTGGAGGCACACTGTCAGGCGGTGAACAACAGATGCTGGCGATTGCAAGAGGGTTGATGTCGATACCGAAATTGTTGATTCTTGACGAGGCTTCGCTGGGCCTGGCACCGCTGATTGTCGAGGAAATTTTCAAGGTTATCGAACAAATTCGAAGTGATGGCGTAACGGTCTTACTCGTCGAACAAAATGTATCTCAAGCCCTCGCTATTTCGGATAGAGGCTACGTGATGGAGGAAGGCCGGTTGGCGCTTTCAGGGCTCGCTTCCTCCCTTATGACCGACCCGCAGATCAAGAAATTGTATCTAGGCATGGAAGAACTGGATTCGAACGTCATCTGAAAACCGCAAACGCCGCCCACATCAAGGCCCTAATTGACCGGCGCCTGCATCTGATTGCGGCCGTGTTCGGAGGCTCGTTTTAAAAAGCGGTTTTAGGAGGATCAATTGGACAACTACCTGAATCAAATCATCTCTTTTATCTGTGAAAGCAAGTTTGAGAATATTCCCGCAAATATCGTTTTGCGTGCCAAAGAAGTTGTGGCCGATACGCTAGCGGTCATGGTTGCCGGTGCTCAGGAAGAGGAAGTTAAGGCGTTGACATCGAAGCTGGTCGGCGCCAGCGGATCCGCTGCGTCAACATTGTTTGGCCTCGGCACCCGTACCGAACCGTTGAAAGCCAGTATCATAAACGGTACGGCAGGAACGTTTCTCGAATTGGATGAAGGCAATCAATATGGTCGCGGACACGCCGCCATTCAGATTTTACCGGCTCTTTTCGCGGTTGCAGAAGAGCAAAAATGTTCAGGCAAGGACCTCCTGACAGCCCTGGTTGTCGGCTATGAAATCGCCATCAGAATTGGGATTGCCTGTAAATTGAGAATGTCCATGCACCCGCATGGCTCGTGGGGGACCGTAGGGGCTGCTGTGGCTGTCGGAAAGTTGTTGGGCTACACCGAATCCGACATGCAAGATATCATCAGCGTCTCCGCCTCCATGACCACCGCCACCAATCGCAAAACAATGCTGGAAGGGGGCACGGTCCGCAATGTCTACTCCGGCCTCAGCTCCCATAACGGCCTTCTGGCCCACTACCTGATTCAATCCGGATTTACTGGAGAAAGCGACGGGCTGAAAACCGTTTTCGGCTCGGTGGTTTCCGATACTTTTTCGACCCATGCCATGATTGAAAAACTGGGGCAACGATATGAAATCGGTCGAAATTATTTCAAACAGTATGCCTGCTGCCGATACAACCATTCCGCCTTGGATGCCGTCAACGAAATATTGGCAAAAATCCCAAACGACCGCTTAAACCCTGCTGACATCGGAGAGATTAATGTGGCAACTTATTCTTTGGCAGCCCAACTCTGCAGTCGTGAGCCCGGCAACCCCCTTGCCGCCAAATTCTCGATCCCCTTTGCCCTAGCGACTAGGATCATTAATGGACATGCGGGCGTTTCGAGTTTCACCCTTGCGGCTGTCCATGATGAGGCCATAAAAGCATTGGCCCGGAAAGTAACGGTTATAGAAGATCAGAACTTAACGGCCATGATGCCCGATTACCGCCCCTCACGTGTCAGCTTAACGCTGATTAACGGTGAATCCTATTCGGCCGAAGCATTTATCAACAAAGGAGATGCCGAGGATCCGTACAGCACCGAAGAAATACGAGAAAAGTATTTTGAATTGCTTGACGGCGTGTACGGCCATGAGAAGGCCACGAAATTATACCGCCGAACGATGGTTTTAGAGGAGTGCGATGACTTCAATTCAGTCACAAGCCTCCTATCTGAATAAAATTTGTTGTTTAGGATGCTTCCGCAGTAAAAGCACAGAAAAGGTATTGAAATTCCAATAGCAAAACGGTGATGGAGGACACAAATGGTCAAAGCGATTCTGGGTTACAATATTATGCCGGGCATGTCGATCGCAGAATATGAAAAATGGCTACGGGAAATTCATGTCCCCGACTTAAGAAAAATTCCCGGTCTGAAAAAAATCGTGTTTAACACGGTGAAAGGAACTGTCCTCGGAGATAAAACTTTTTACAGAATCGCGGAGCTTCACTATGACAGCATGGAATCGTTTGCGAAGGCTAAAAAATGGCGCCTGGAAAATCCGATTTCAAAAGAAAGAAGTTACGAGGGCAAAACCGATTTCGAGTTTTACGTGGTCTGCGAAACCGAAGAAATCGAATTAAATCATTCGATTTAAATTTGTCAAGACGATAGATACCATTCACAGGGTCACGTCATATAAACAGATAACTGGTTGGAGTTACAAAAACTATTTTATTAAACAAAATCAAAGAAATTCCAAGCACCAAAAAACAAATCTCAAACAAATACCAATGACCGAAATTTAAAATTCAAAACAGATAAAATAACGTGAGACATCCGATAAGTGATAGTAATGTTTTGATCATTGGAATTTGTAATTTTGATATTGTTTGTAATTTGAGTATTGTGATTTGGGATTTTAGTGCCGTATCAGGGAAGGTAAATAGCTTCTATCTGAATCAGTTAGCGTTGACTTTGACGTTTCCCTGATACCATTCAAAGGAGGTATGTACAGGTCATGCCGGGCTATGACACCGTTATACAGGGTTTACACAGAGGACCCAATGCAGGCAGTATAAAAGAAGATCCGGTCGAACAACTTGCCGATTTCGTCACACATACCAGCTTGTCCGACATTCCCGAAGATGGTATCGATCATGCCAAGCGCATTTTGATGGACACCATCGGCGTTATTCTCGGCGGGTCGACTGCTCCCGAAGCCTCGTCAATGGCACGCCGACTTGGAAAACCGGATGAGGGGGTAAGCACGATCATCGGTCACCGCCTGCGGTCCAGTGCGATCAACGCAGCGTTGGTAAATGGGACCTCAGCAACTTGGCTGGACTTTGACTCGGGCCACAGACCTCCGCCTGGGAAGCCGCTTTTGCCGGCGGCGCACCCGCCCGTCCATTTGGTTCCAGCTACTATTGCTGCCGCCGAGTCTCTCGGATCATCCGGTGGCCAGGTGCTGCAGGCAATGGTCGTGGGATATGATGCGGGGGCCCGGATCGGTTTGGCTAGCCGGCTGCGGCCGGCAATTCATTGTCACGGGACGTATCATAATATTTCAGCAGCCGTCGCTGTCGCGAAACTCAAAGGTTACGATACCCAACGAATGAAACGAACCATCGGCCTGGCTGCCCATTTAAGCATGATGCCTTCTTTCGAAAATGCCTACCAGGGTGGAACGGTTCGAAATGTCTATGCTGGGGTCGGCGCCGCCGTGGGAATTTTGGCATCGCAGCTGGCAGCCTGCGGTTTCACCCCGGAGTTTGATGCCGTGGGCTCCGTTTTCGGTGTGGTTGCGTCTCCCTGGCTGGATCCCGGCCGGATCACAGAGGACTTGGGCCGGCGATACGAGATTACCCAGGGCTTCATTAAAGCCTACCCGATGTGTCGTTTTGGTCATCCGGCCATTGAGGCGGCCGAGGGTTTGCTGAATCGATTTGACTGTAATATTCAAGAAATTGATGAAGTCGTCATTGACACTTTCGACTGGGCCGCCACTTTAAACGATCGATCTCCAAAGAAAGACCTGGCCGCCAAGTTTTCCATCCCTTGGGCGGTTGCCAGCATGTTGGTTCGAAAATCAGCGGGAGCATTTGATTTCTCGGACGAGGGACTTTGCGATGAAACGGTTCGATCCGTCGCCGCCAAAGTGGCTGTAAGGGAAGATCCCCTTTATTCGTCGATGACCCCCGCCAAGAGACCGGCGCGGATAACGGTTCGCACAAGGTCGGGACGAACCTTTGCAAATGAAGTCGAGGGCAGCTCGGGCGGACCCGACGCGCCGCTGTCGGTTGCAACGATCCAAGCTAAATTCAAATCACTGGCCGACCCCTTAATCGGCCCTCAAAAAGCGGCCGCGGTGATCGAGATGGTCGACCGATTCGAGGACTTGACCGACATCCGTACACTCACTGAAATTTTAATGCCGCAGACGCCGGGCCAAAAATGAAACGCCGGCTCAAAATGACTCAAGAAGGAAATCAATCATGTCGAAGCCATTGGCCTCTTCAGAAGAGCATCTAACATCCTTTGCTCAATTGGCCGCATCAGCCTGTATAGAAAATTTGCCCAATTCCGTTGTCCATGCAGGCCGCCGTATCCTCATCGATGGCATTTCAGCGATATTGGCCGGCGTGGGTGAAAAACCCATGGCCGCTCTTGCAAAGCAGATGGCATCTGATTCAAATCTTCCGGAAAGCGCTATATTAGGCACTCAATATCGCACTGATGCTGCATGGGCGGCGCTCGTAAACGCAACGGCCGGTGTGTGGCACCTGCTGGATCCCGGTAACAGGTTTACCGGCGGTCATCCGGCGATTCATGCTATCGCAGCCGGGTTGGCGGTGGCCGAAAGGCAAAAAGTTTCCGGAAAAAAGATGCTGGAAGCCGTCATTGCCGGATATGAAATTGGAGCGAGGGTCGGCTTGGCGACGACGCTGAGGCCCGGAATGCACCCCCATGGGTCATGGACGGTCGTCGGTGCGGCGGTCACAGCGGGGCTCTTGATGGGTAGCGACAGGGCCGGGTTGATGGACGTCATCAATTTGTCGACATCTTTGAACCTGGCTACATCCTGTCAAACTGCCTATGAGGGTGCAACCGTCCTAAACGTCTATGCCGGCTTCAGCGCCGCGATGGGAATTCTGGCCGCCGATTTGAAGCAGAGCGGGTTTTCAGCCGAAAGAGATGGCATCCGGACGGTTTTCGGAAGCATCGCCGGCGTCTTTTATGATGCCGATAAAGCCGTCGAGGATATCGGCACACGATGGGAAATCGAGCGGGGCTATCACACGACCTTCGCGTGCGACCGCCGGATTCACACGGCACTCGAAGCCCTGATTGCTCTTGTGGAGGAGGAACACATCCCCGTCGAAAATGTGGATCGGATAATTGTGCAGACCTTCCGCGAAGCATCCAGGCTCAATGATACTTCACCGCAAAACCCATCGGCGGCAAAGCAATCCATCCCCCATGTGCTGGCATCTTATCTGGTTTTGAGAGAATCGGGAGTGGCTTCCTGCCACGAAAAAACCCTTCATGATCAAAGCGTGAAGGATCTCGCGGCACGGATCCTGCTTAGGGAGGATCCGGAACTCACCAAACGGACACCGACGCAATGGCCGGCCCGAATTATCATCAAACTTCGTAGCGGTAAGGACCGTAAGAACACGGTGTTCCTGCCCGCAGGCGAGTTTGATACAAAACCCTTGGCAGATGACGCCCTGATCGAAAAATTCCGAACTTTGACTCTGAAATCGTTTAGGCCCCAAACAGTAGAGCAAATGATCGACCTTTTGGGGCATGTTGAGGACGTGCCTGATATCGGCCAATTCATTCATCTCACTACGGACATTCAAAAACCCGCAAACTGTCCCTGAAGGAAACCCAAAATGACTTATGCTCCTATGGAGGACGGCAAAAAGATCTGGTACGAATCGATTGGTAAAGGCCCTCCGGTTGTGCTCATCGGCGGCAGCAGCATTGCCCATAGACAGTGGGATTTTATGGTGCCGATTCTCCGCGATCACTACCGCCTGATACGCTATGATCAAAGGGGAACGGGGCGATCCGACAGGGATCCGGCAGGGATATCAGCCGAGCAGTGGGTCGAAGACGTGAGAGTGATGTTAGACGGCCTAGGGATCGAAAAATGCCACATCTTGAGCACCTCGAACGGATCACTCGTAGCGATACGTTTCGCTGCCAAGTATCCGGAACGAACAGGGGCTGTCGTCCACTACGGCATTTACAAGCTTACGCAGCAATACCGCAAAATGTCCAATGTGGGCGCTGCAATTGTCGATGAATTCGGTGTCGGCAATGGCAGCCTGGGGGCCTATTTTTTAACCCGAATGTTTGGAACCCCCGCCTTGCTCGAGGACTGGGTCGCAAACCGCTTTGAAGAAAATCTCTCGCCAGATGCGTGGAAGGCGATGCACACGGCGCTTGACGTGGATTATACCGAGGAGCTCGACAAGATCAGCGCACCGCAATTAATCATGCTGGGCGAAACAGGGCCGTTAGGCAAAAGTACGGACTATGCATCGGGAACCCATTTTCTACAAAAGGTATGCCCCGGCATTGAAATTGTCACAATTCCCGAGACAAACGGAACATTCCATGTGTTCACACGGCCATTTGAATGTGCCGCGGCGGTGATGGGTTTCTTTTCCAAACACGCCGCCTTGCTTTAATTATAATAAAATTAACCAGGGAGATTGGTGCCATGCGTCTTAGAGATCGGGTCGCTATTGTTACCGGAGGAGCCGGTGGTATCGGGGAGGGTATTTGTCGTGCCTTTGCTGAAGAAGGTGCAATCGTGGCTATCGGTGTCAACCAAAATGAGGAAAAAGGCCGCGCTTTGGCCGCCAGTATTGAAAAAACTTACGGACACGCTGCGCTCGCAATTAAAGCGGATGTTTCCAATGCCGGCGAAGTTAATGCCATGGTATCAGAGGTCAACGCTCGCTGGGGTAAAATTGATATTTTGGTTAACAACGCAGGCATCGCCACGGTGTCAAGAATCGAGCATATGAGTGAAGCGGAATGGGATCATGTCATTCAAGTCAACCTCAAAGGGCATTTTCTTTGTTCCCAGGCTGTTATCCCTTTCCTAAAAAAGCAAAAGCATGGCAAGATTATCAACATGGGGTCCCTAAACGCCAAAAATGGCGGCACCATTACCGGCGGCGCTTATGCGAGTTCAAAAGGAGCCATTCACTCGTTTACGTTCGCACTGGCAAAAGAATTAGCACCTTATGGCATTTGTGTGAATGCTGTTGCCCCCGGACCCATCGATACCGACATGATTGGGGCGTTTCCCAAGGATAAAGTACGCGCCATGCTGGAGCACATTCCGTTGAAGCGAATGGGCAGCGTTGATGAAGTGGCAAAAACAATTGTCTTCCTGGCCTCCCACGATGCCGATTACATCATTGGAGAAGTAATAGATATTAACGGTGGATTGTGGACTGACTAGCGACGTCCAATAGATGCAAGAAGTCACAGAACGACCCCGGGCTGGATTTGACGATCCTTGATTTGAAAAATAAAATGACCCCACTTTTACTCCTCATAAATTTTGGATTTTAGATTTTAGAATTTGGATTTAAGGTCCGCCTTCGGCGGGTCAATTTAATAAAAACTGATAGAGCAAAGCGATACAACAAATCCGCATTCCAAAATCAAAAATCTAAAATTGCCCCAAAAAACTGATTTAACGGAACAAAAATGGGATGAAAGTTAAGAGCTACGTTAGGTCTAATTTTCATCCCTCTAACTATAACCCTCAATCTTCTATTGGGAGGCTGAAAACATGCCTAATGTGACAAGCAAGGATGGGAAAAAAATCTGGTACGAGGTCGTCGGTAGCGGGGACCCGCTGGTTTTGATCGGCGGCAGCAGCCTGGTCAGTAATCAGTGGGAATTTATGCTGCCGATACTGAAAGATCATTTCAAAGTCATTCTATACGACCAGAGAGGAGCGGGTCGCTCCGACCGGCCCGGATCCGGTATTACGGTGGATCAGTGGGCGGATGATTTAAACCTCATTCTGGAAACTATCGGGATTGAACGAACGCATATTTTTGGAACTTCAAACGGATCTTTTATCGTGATCCGTTTTGCTGCCAAATACCCGGAGAAAACAGCGGCGATCGCCCACTACGGAATGCACAAGCTGACCGACCAGTCGCGTAAAATGTCTCATATCGGCGCCGCCATCTGTGACGAATTCGGCGTGGGAAATGGTAGTATGGGCGCCTATTTTCTGGTGCGGCTCTATGGAATCCCGCCGGAATTCGAGCGCTGGGAGACAAATCGTTTCGAAGAAAATTTGCACCCCGAAGCCTGGAAAGCCATGCATGAGGCTCTGGAAGTCGATCTTTCCGCAGATCTTGGCGACATCGATGTGCCGCAACTGCTGGTGGTCGGCGACAGTGGTATTATCGGCAAGGATTCAGATTACGGCTCGGGGTGGAAAAGCGTCCAAGATGTGTGTCAAGATGTCGAATTGGCGGTCATCCCCGACGCGGAAGGCACCTATTGTGTCGTCACCCACCCGGCGATCGTGGCCCAGGAGATCATTCGTTTTTTCGATAAGCATCCGATTGTCTCTTAGAGGCCTGCCTGGCCACCCCATCGTGTCGATTATGCCGCAGTGTTTTTGGTCCCCAATGCATCCAAAGATGCTCTTGCATTTAATTATCTGTCCGTGAATTGTCGATATAGAAGGGTCTTAGCGCGATTCTTTCCGTCCAGCCCCGGTAGTAATGCATCAGGTGTTTCTTCAGCGCATCCGTCATAATCCAGCAGCACCATATCGGCTTTGCGCCCGGGCTCCAGACGTCCCAGGTCCTGACCGTAGCCGATCAGATGCGCATTGGTATCCGTAGCCATTTTGAATATCTCACGCGCCGTCAGGCAGGGAGCGGCAACATCGAGAGCGTTGAGCCGATGCAGCAAAAAACACACTCTCATCTCCTGGATCATGTCGTCATCATCGTTGATCGATATACCGTCCAGCCCGAGGCCCACCCTGAGGCCCGCTTTCACCATCGGACCGACCGGAGCAACACCGGATTTCAGTCTTAGAAATGTCAGTCATGGCAGGCATGCCATTTCGCTGATGTATTCGTTTTTATGCCGGGGATGAGAAAAACCGTGTCTTTTGAAAACGGAGGCCGGATCCGCCCTCCCCCTGGCATGCTTCGGTCAGGCCGCCTATCGGAGCCCGTCAACTTTTGAATTAGTCAGGGAAAAGGGTTCTGTTTCGACCTTGCGTGTCCAGTTCCGGTAGTATTCAATGACCCGCGCCTTGACGGTGTCCATGGCAGCGACAAGGGCATTGTCCTTGTCCGTCCTCGGGCGTGACGCGGCTTCAGCCAGACGCCTGCCGACGGCTTCTTCATCAATGGTTAATACCCTGCCCGCTTTCACGACAATACGGCCGTTGACCAGCACCGTGTGGACAAATCTGCCCGCGCCGCGGTAAAGCAGCGTGTCAATCGGATCGTGGGCGGGATCCACGTACGGATGGGTCATAGCGCTGTAATCGATCAGGGCCATGTCGGCCAGGCGACCGGGTTCAAGCCTGCCCAGCTGATTTTCAAACCCGAGCAGGATCGCATTGTTTTCAGTTGTCATCCGGAAAACCTGGCGCGCTTTCATGTGAGGAGAATCCAGTTCCAGAGACGGCAGCCGGTGTAGGAGGTAGCAGATCTTCATTTCCTGAATCATATCATCATCGTCGTTGATGGATTTGCCGTCCAGGCCCAATCCGACCAGCACACCCGCCTGCAGCATGTGAAATACAGGGGAGATGCCGTTTCTAACGCGAAGATTACACGAGGGATGATGGGTGACCGCCGTGCCGGTCCCGGCAAGCAGTTCGATATCCTCTTCCGTCGGCCAGACACAATGTCCGATGACAACGCCTTTGCCGAGAAATCCGATATCGTGCATGTGCCGCACCAGCGTTTTACCGAGAAATTCAAGGCCGTAAACTTTCTGAAATATCGACTGGACGGCATGAACGTGAACCGGCGCGTTCAATTTTCCCGCAGCCTTGCGTATTTCCTTCAAAAGGTCATCCGTGCACCATTGAGGAGCCAGGGGTCCGAACCCGATGCGGGTCATATCCGTGTTGTGCTGCACATGCAGGTCGTTGACCGCATCGACAAAATTATCTGCAGCCAAAGCCCCTGCCGGCGGCGGTGTGGTCAGCACCTGGCGGAGTTCTTCGGGCAGATCATTTAAAAAGGCCGTATTGTCTCCGTAGATAAACGGGTTATCGTTACGAACGCCGGGATTGAACTGCACCCGGATACCGCTGTCCCGATAGGCCTGCAATCCTTCATCAAATTCCTGCTCAAATTCAGCCGGATTTTTCAGCAAATGATTGTGCATGGTGGTCGTTACGCCGCTTTTCAAAAGTCGTACGGCGGAAAGCGCCAAGTCATCGTAGGTTGACACGGGCACATATTTGCGGGTATCGAAAAGCCAGGATTCCAGGGTGTTGTCCAGGGCGCCCCGTTGAAAATCTGTCAGGCCCCGCCCATGACCGTGGCCGTTAATCAGGCCCGGTATGAGCAGATAACCGTCTCCGCCGATAACGTCGGCATTCGGGTATTTGGCCGACAGCGCTTCAAAACTGCCAACGGCTGCGATCTTTTCACCCGCTACGGCGACGGCACCGTCAGGTATGGCTGCTTTATCGTGAGCAGAGACCACCCGGCCGGCCCGCACAATCGTTTTAACTTCTGGCATTTGATGTTTGCTCCTTAGATGCAAATGGCTATCAAGTTTGCGAAACCGAGTATTTAAGTAGAATTGGATTTTTATATTATTTTCAAATGGTTAATTTTTGACTACCATAATTCTGCAAGGAAAACCAGAACAAAAGAGTCTTGCTAACAAGCGGCGCCGCTGGCCTGAAAAGCGGCCAGTCAAATCGAGAAAGAAACTGATGAACGCCGAACATTGAACGTCCAACATCGAATAATAAATTCTATCATTTAAAAAAAGACTGAGCAAAGCAACTCTTCGAAATTCAATTCGGCTGCTTTCGACAGGCTCAAGCCCTGAGCTTGCCGAAGGGAGTCGTTCGACCCTGAGTTTACAACCCTGAGCTCACGACTGAAGGGCTCACGGCCGAAGAGCTCGCCGCAAGTTGCGGTTCAGTGTTCTTCAGCTTATTTGTTTTAAAATCGATAAGGCGCAGCGTCATCAATATTCGACGTTCAATGTTCGATGTTCGACGTTCAATCTGTTCACTGTTTCTGCTAGGCGGTGTTTAATAAAAGTAGCCATACGTGCATAATTTTATATTAGGAAAAAATCAGTTGACACAAATCAGTCTAAAAGTTATAACAACAATACAATTAAGACAATCATTTTGTTGCACTATCAGTTTGCGATTGCACCGTTTAAGACTTAATCAAATACAATTTTATTTTTCTGACGGGATCAGCTGGATGGACAGGATATAGCCATACTGAGCAAAAAAAAAATCCTGTTAATCCCGTAAATCCTGTCTAAATGAATGTTTCATACGAGTCTATTTGAGGGCAACTTTTCACCACCCTAGTTATCGGGTAAGCAAACAGGGGCAATAACCATGCGTTCTTATCCCCCAAAAATTGTGATCGAGGAGCAGGGTCTGCGTGACGGCCTGCAGAGTGAAAAACCGTTTATGCCGACAGGCAAAAAGCTTGAAATAATCGGATTGGTTGCGGATGCCGGCATAAAACGCATCCAGGTAACGTCGTTCGTGCATCCCAAACTGGTTCCTCAGATGGCTGATGCCGAAGACATCTGCAAGGGACTGGACCATAGTAGGAATTGTCTTTACAGCGGTCTTGTATTGAATACCAAAGGCCTTGAACGTGCAGCCGGAGCCGGCCTTAAGCATGTGGCCGCCTCTATCTCCGCCAGCGATACCCACAGTCGTAAAAATGCCAATGCATCGCTGCCGGAAGCCAGACAACGAATAGGGGAAATGATAAAAACCGGCAAAAAACACGGGCTTATGATTCGGGGGGGGCTGCAATGTGTATTTGGCTGCCGGTTTGAGGGGCCCATTGACCCGAATGTTGTATTCGACATGATCAAGGAACAGCTTGATCACGGCATTGACGAGCTTGCCCTGGCAGACTCCACCGGGATGGCAAACCCCATTTCAATTCAGGAGATCTCAGGGAAAGTCATTGAGCTTTCAGAAGACAAACCCGTGTTTCTGCATCTGCACGACACGGAAGGCAAGGGTCTGGCCAATGCCCTGGCTGCCATGCAGGTGGGTGTTGCCCATTTTGACACTGCTTTTGGCGGAACGGGGGGCTGCCCTTTTATAAAAGGGGCCAGCGGCAATATTTCAACGGAAGACTTGGCATTTATGTCGGAACAAATGGGGATCGAAACCGGCGTCGACGTCGATAAAATTGCAGCAATAAGCCGGTCGCTGGAGGCCTATTTCAATAAACAATTTTCAGGTAAAATGCATCGGGTGATAGACCGCGAAGACATTCAGGTTGTTCGTTGAGTTAAAATCCGGACTAAGCGTTTCGAGTTTTGAAAAAGGAATGGATTCTTTGCTTTGAAAAAACCATTGGGCAGGATCACTAGAATAGTGCTGCCTTCGGCCGAAAGCATCTCGCCGCAGGCGAACAAAATCCCGTCAATCCTGTCTAAAAAAAATAAAAATCGAATCCATTCCACATCCCTTCAACCACCTGAAGTTTCATACAAAGCGGATCCGGGTTAGGCGGTGAAATAATCATGGGCCAGACCATCGTCGAAAAAATAATTTCAAACCATGCGGGCAAAGCCGTCCACGCGGACGAACTCGTGGTGGCCGGCGTGGACGCAGCCATGGCATCCGACACGACCGCCCCGCTGACCATCAAGGCCTTCAGATCCATGGGCGGCAAGACAGTCTGGGATCCGAAACGGTGCATATTGGTAATCGACCATGCCGCCCCGGCTCCCAACGAACGCATCGCCAATCTGCACCTCATGATGCGAGAATTTGCCCGTGAACAGAATTGCGTATTGTTTGAAGCCGGTGCGGGCATTTGCCATCAGTTAATGATTGAAAAAAACATTGCCCGGCCCGGCCAGATCATAGCCGGAGCGGATTCGCATTCCACGAGCTACGGTGCGATTGGAGCCCTGGGCACGGGTGTCGGCTCCACCGACCTGGCGGCGGTGCTGCTGACCGGCAAGATCTGGTTAAAAGTTCCCGAGACTATCAAAATCGAGATAAAAGGGCACATGCCCGAAGGGCTTCAGAGCAAAGATCTGATCCTGACCGTTCTGGGGGAAACGGGCATCGCCGGAGCCAACTATCAGTCCATGGAGTTCAGCGGCGAAGCGATCTCACGACTGTCGCTTGCCGGCCGGATCACCATGGCCAATATGATGATTGAAGCCGGTGCGAAAACAGGGTTCGTGCATCCCGCCGGGCTTGCACTCCCTTACGAATTTACGCAAGTTTTGCCGGACCCGGATGCCGTCTACCAGCGGACAATCAATATCGATGCCGCCGCCATACAGCCGATGGTCAGCCGGCCCCATTCACCTGACAAGGTGGTTCCGGTCGGTGAGGTGGAAGGCATACCGATTCATTACGCCTTTATCGGCACCTGTGTTAACGGCCGGCTGGAGGACCTTCAGGTGGCTGCCCGAATTTTAAAAGATGCCAGGATTCATCCGAGTACGAGATTGACCATCGGTCCGGCCTCGAGACAGGTATTCCTGGATGCCGTCAGAGACGGAACGGCTGAAATTCTTACCGCAGCCGGCGCCACCTTTATCCCCCCGGGATGCGGCCCGTGTGTCGGTACCCACAGCGGAGTGCCCGGCGACAACGAGGTGGTGATCTCAGCCGCCAACCGCAATTTCAAGGGCCGCATGGGTAATCCCAATGCAAACATATATCTTGCGTCACCGGCGACCGTGGCAGCCTCTGCCAGGGAAGGCAAAATTGCCAATCCATTAGGATATTTTTAAGGTTTAAGCCAAGTGAATTTTGAGATGAAACTTTTACGGGCTTTTTTATAACTGACCAATGATTGAATATTTAAGGAATTCTTTCGATATTACCAAAACCTAACATAACAATGACGGAGCGAAGCGACATCCTCAAATATTCAATATTCGATCTTCAATCTTCAATTCCCGTTTGTCCGGGCTAGTAATACCAAGGCAACCATGAATGCGACCATCCTAAAGGGAAAAGCCCACGTCTACGGAAATAATATTGATACGGACGCCATCATTCCAGGGAAATATACAAAAACCCTCGAGCTGCAGACATTTGCCGACCATGTGCTTGAAGATCTCGACCCCGGGTTTAAAACCAAAGTACAAAAAGGAGATATCCTGGTTGCCGGAAACAACTTCGGCTGTGGGTCATCGCGCGAGCAGGCCCCTTTGGCGCTGAAGATTGCGGGCGTGTCAGCAGTGGTGGCCAAATATTTTGCTCGCATATTTTTCCGCAACGCCGTTAATATCGGTTTGCCGGTATTGGAAATAAAAGACTTTGATATAACGCCGGGCGACGAGCTGGAAATCGACCTGGAATCCGGCACCCTGAAAAATCTGACAAAAAACAGGCAGTATCGAGCCGCTAAAATGCCCCAGACCATGATCGATATTCTCAAAGAAGGCGGATTGGCCAATTACCTTAGAAAATATGGCGATTACCAACTGGAATCATAGGTGACCTGATACCCAATACCCAGTACCAAATACCTAGTACCTAATACCCAATACCAAATACCCAATAACCCAGTACGACCTAATTCATTATCCCTCGATTGGGGTAAAACAGCTTGCGAGAGGAGATTAAAATTATGAGTCATGCAGAAAAGAACTTACCGCTGGAGGGCATCAAGGTGTTGGCTTTTACCCATGCCGTCATGGGCCCGGCGGCAGGACTGATCTTAGCAGACCTCGGCGCAGATGTGATTCATACCGAACCCCCGACCGGTGATACAACGCGACGTTTAAAAGGATTCGGCGTCGGATATTTCCCCTTCTTTAACCGCAACAAGAAGAGCCTCGCCATTGATCTCAAAGCACCCGAAGGTAAGGAAATCATATTCAAGTTGGTCGCAACAGCCGACATCGTGCTGGAAAACTTCGGACCGGGAACCATCGAACGGTTGGGGTACGGATATGAGGCCTTATCAAAAATCAATCCGCGTCTCATCTATGTGTCCCTGAAAGGATTTCTGCCCGGTCCCTATGAACACCGTGTCGCCATGGATGAGGTCGTTCAGATGATGGGAGGCCTGGCCTATATGACAGGGCCTCCGGGGCAGCCGCTGCGAGCCGGCACTTCGATCATCGATATAACCGGTGGTATGTTTGGTGCCATGGGAGCCATTACCGCCCTGTACGACCGTGAGCGCACCGGAAAAGGAACTTACATTAAAGGTGCCCTGTTTGAAACCACCGCGTTTATCATGGGGCAGCACATGGCCTATGCCGCTTTGACGGATGAGCCAGTCCCACCCATGCCGGCCAGAGTCAGTGCATGGTCGGTTTATAAACTTTTCGATACCAAAGATGGGAAGCAGGTTTTTATCGGCATCATCAGCGAAAAACACTGGCAGAAATTTTGCGAAGCCTTTAATCGCAGGAAATGGCTCGAAGATGAAAGATTGCAAACCAATAATAAACGCATCCGGGAAAGGGATTGGTTTCTGCCCGAGGTGGAAAATCTCATCAAAGAATTCACCAAGGAAGAAGTTATCAAAATTTGTGATACCGCCGGTATCTGTTTCGCACCCATTGCGCGCCCGGAAGACCTCTTTGATGATCCCCAGTTAAACCAGGGAGACTATGGGCTGCTGGAAACCGTATTCCCGGACGGCCAAAAAACCAAAGTGCCGCGAATTCCGCTCCAGTTCGGATCTTACGACTTAAAAAAACGAAATGACCCGCCGGCAACTATCGGTGCCGACACCAGGACGGTACTTGAATCGCTCGGATATGACGAGAATAAAATCAACGAACTGGCGCAAAAAAAGATCGTTGCCATTGGAACAACCAATTAGTAGTTTAAATAAATAGGAGATCACCATGTCTGTACTTTTCGAGCCGCTAAAAATTGGCAACTTTGAAACAAGGAACCGTTTCGTCCGATCAGCCACCTACTTTGCTTTGGCTGATGATGAAGGCTTTATTGGTGAACCGAGCGTGGCACTAATAAAAAAACTGGCTGAAGGAGGCGTCGGCCTGATCATAACCGGCTATGCTTACATTTCCAAGAGCGGCCAGAGTTTCGTGGATATGAACGGCATCCACACCGATGAACATATCGCCGGCTATACAAAGATGACCCAGGCCGTCCATGACGCGGGGGGAAGGATCGTCATGCAGATCGCCCATTGCGGGACAGGTTCGGAAACCACGGCGCGCACCGGCGGGGATTATATGGCCGTTTCAATCACTGATAAAATGCCGAATTACGGAAACCCGGCCAGAGAGATGACCGAGGAAGATATCCAGGGCATCATCGACGCTTTTGGCCAGGCTGCCCGGCGAGTTGAAGCGGCCGGATTTGACGGTGTCCAGATCCACGGAGCTCATGGCTATCTGGTTTCTCAATTCCTCACGCCAAGAAGCAACCTGCGGCAGGATAAGTGGGGCGGGAATCTGGAGAATCGGATGAGATTTGTGGTCGAGGTGGTACGTTCCATCAAACAAACAGTCAGCTCGGATTTTCCGGTCATGATCAAACTGGGTTGTCGGGATTATCTGGATGAAGGCGTCGGCCTGACCATCGAAGAAGGTGCGCAAGTCGCCCAGACCCTGGAAAAAGAAGGCGTGAGCCTTATTGAAATCAGCAACGGCTCCCAGGACGACTCGTACCGGAAGAAAAGACTGGGGATCACTTCACCGCAGAAAGAAGCCTATTATCTGAATGATGCCCGGCTTGTCCGAGAAAAGACCTCCGGTCCATTGAGCATCGTTGGTGGAATGCGCAGTTTGCCGGTCATGGAGAACGTTATCAATTCGGGTGTGGCAGATTGTATATCCATCTGTCGGCCGCTTATCCGTGAGCCTGATTTGATCAACCGCTGGCAGCAAGGAGATGCCCGGCCGGCCGATTGTATAAGCTGCGGCGGATGTTTTAATGTGGCAGAAGACGGAAAGATGAGTATCTACTGCCGACAGCTGCTGAAGAAGCAGGCCATAACCTGATGATTCCAGGGTAACGTCAAAGTAAAACCCAAACCGGTTGAAACAGACATTTTTCCACGATTATTAAATTCACTCAAGTAGATGCTTAAATGACTTAACCCTGCTGATGATTCCAACGGAGCATGGACGTAAATATCAGTGCAGTAAGACGGGTCTATTTTTCGCCAACCAAGACAACCCAAAAGATTCTGAAATAGTCATGCTGAAATTGCAATCAGACGGCCCCCCAGCCGACGGATTTATCGGTCCGCTTGCGCTTCAGTTTCATGGTGAAGGCATATTTATCGGCCCTGTAAACCACCGAAACGTACTCCACCGGATTACCCTTGACATCATAAACCGTTCGCTCGGCCTTCAGCAATGGATCACCCACCCGGATGTCCAGCAGGGATGCATCGGTAGCATCGGCAATGGTGGCTTCAACAGACTGCTCGGCCTCGTTGGCTCTAACACCTAATTCGTCCTCCAGTATCATCAACATGGGTTTGGACTTGACGAGACCCATCGGTAATTTTTTGCCGAGCTCCGGCGGCAGGTAGTTAAACACATGCGAAAAGGGATCGCCTTCAATGTGCCGGACCTTTTCAATCCGCAGAACCTTGCTGTCTTTGACTTTCAGTCGCTCCCGAATGATGTCCGGCGGATCGGTCCATGAGCTTTCAATAACTTTGGTCTTGGTGCGTTTGCCCATTAAAATCAGGTCTTCGATCGAACCGGTAAAGCGGGGAAGTTCCAATGGATCTGCTTGATCAGAGACAAACGTTCCCTTACCTCTCTGGCGAATGACAAGGCCATCCTGCTCCAGAGATGAGAGCGCCTGGCGCACGGTAATCCGGCTGACCTTGTACGCTACTGCCAGGGCGTCCTCACTGGGCAACGGGGTATCGGGTGAATAATCACCGGATGTGATTTTTTTTCTCAGAATGGTCTCAAGCTGGTAGTACAAAGGGATGGCCTTATCTCTGAGCATCGATATTCACCTCACTTTTCAAAAAACTGTCTAGTAATGAAGTTTAACCGGTCGTTTTATGAACTGCCCGTTGCCGGGTTTTCCGATGACTTCACCCTTTTCAAAAACGACTGCTCCCCGCACAATGGTGCAGTCTGTCCAGCCTTTAAATTTCATACCCAGTTCCGGACTGAATTCCTGGGCCGTGTAGAGGTTTTCGAGGGTTATTTCTTTTTCCGTATCGATATCGACGATGGCAAAATCCGCATCACTGCCCACCATCACAGCGCCTTTCTTGGGATAGAGGTTGTGATAGCGGGCCGGATTGGCCGAGCTGAGTTCAGCGATGCGGTGCAGCGGCAACCCGCGTTTATGATGGCCATCCGTGACGAGGACCGGAAACATCAGAGAGGTTCCGCCGAATCCGGGAAGAGATGTCCACAAATCGCCCTTCTTTTTTTCAAGGGTGGCACAGGCGTGATCGCTGACCACGGTTTTGATAGTGCCTTTCAGCACTGAATCCCAGAGGAAGTCCACGTCCGCGCTGCTTCGAATCGGCGGATTCACTTTGGCTTTCTGCTCGAGTTCCATATCGTTGGAGAGCCCCAGGTGATGTAGCGTGCCTTCCAGTAAAAAGTCGATCTCCGGATATCGTTGCGAGACGTCGATTCCGGCTTCCACCGCCTTGCGGCTGCTCAAATGCAGGAGATTGACCGGGCAGTTCGTATATCTGGCCATAATGGCCACTTCGTTAATCGCGAGTTCTTCCTGCCAGGGCGGCCGGGCGTTGCTGTAGTCTTTCATAAGGTTGCCGCTTGGATTCGCCTTTACCTCCGCCTGGGTCGCGCGGATAATTTCGGGGTTTTCGCAGTGAACACTCAAGCTGATGGTGCCGTTGTCTTTGTAGCGTTCGTTGACCCGCCCAACCTCTTTCATGAAGCGGTAAAGGTAACCGAAGTCCACCGGATTGTCGATCATCAGGTAATTATTGGCCTCCGGCGTAGCCCCGGCGAGTGTCAGTAATTTGTAAAACATATAGTATTTTAACGTGGATACACCACCTTCGGTTACCAGCCATTCAATTTCATTGATATGTTCTTCAGTCATACAGGCCAGATGATAGCCGTAATCCACCAAAAACGATTTATCAGAAAGTTCAAGCAGTTGCGGCAGTATCTCCCTGTAGGGCCCGACCTTGTTCAGGTAATCCTGTCCTGTCCGGAAATAGCTCAGAATGGTGGTCACACCACCGGAAGCGGCCGAAGTGGATTCACTGGCGGCATCTTCCGCCAGAGGCCGGTAGATGCCGATGTGAAAATGAGAATCGATGGCACCCGGGAAGACATAGCGATTTGACGCGTCGATGACTCTTATAGCGCCATCCGTGCTGATATTGCTTGCAATCGCTGCTATTTTTTCGGCCCGAACGCCGATATCGACTTTTTGGACACCGACGTACGGGATGACGACCTGACCACCCTTGATAACAAGATCATATTTACTCATTTGGAAGACCTCCTGAAATTTAAATTTGTATTATCGTTATAACAATATGTTTAATATGTCAAGGAATTTTACCCCTTTGGGTTAAAACATTCCGCGAGATAGATGGCTCTAACGCTGCGCGTGTCGCGATTCTATCCCGACTGTTTCTTGGTAAACGCACCCCGGGGGAGCAATACTATGCGGAAAATGATCTTTCGATTAAACTCCGTCCTTTTACAACAGCATCCGTGGTAGATCAATTGGTGTTGCGATACCTAATTTTGGCAGGTAAGCGGTCCGATTTAAGGAAGCCTGAAAGGCACGAAACCTATCAAATTTAAAGACTAAAAAAAGAATGTATTTGTCATTGTGTAATCTGCAATATTAATAGCTAAAATTGAAGCATGAATTTCAATATTGACATAGTTGAATAATTCCAATACTATTCTTTGCGACCATTTCCATTCTGAATTGAAACTCGATATATGATTCTGAATCTCAAATCTGACTCTGTCCGTTCTAAAAATTTGTCGATCAGTAATTCATATTCTAAAACCGATCTTAAAAAATTCTAAAGGAAATGACATTAGAGGATGGACCGAACGACACGGGATTCGGTTCTTTGAGGTCAAGGCAAAACTTACTGGCAAATTTAATGATTTGGATGCCCAACAATTTATAACTGAAACCAGGGAATCTAATCCAGATATCGTCGCGTACAATTTCAAATATTTCCCAGCGCCTGACAGAACGGGATTTGACTACACTCCTCGTCTTATGAGGGAGGTCGTGGAATTTTATTCGAAAAACAAGAATTGATAAGGAGGCAACATAATGAAGGCAAAAGAAACAGCAGTGGTTCTAATAGAATTTCAAAACGATTTTTGCAAAGAAGGTGGCAAATTGCATAGCGGTGTGCAGGCGGAAATCTCCCGACAGAATACAATCCCCAACGCTATGAAATTGGCCGAGGCGGCTCGTACAAAAGGTGCGCAGATTATCCACTCCCCTTTTGTATTTGATGAGAAATATTTTGAAGATCATCAAATGCAGGGCATTGTCAAAGCCGTGGCAGACACTGATGCCTTTCGCGAGGGAACTTGGGGAGCAGAAATCATCGACGAATTAAAACCGCAGGAAGGGGATAAGGTTGTCGGCGGTAAATGCACCTTATGCGGCTTTAATAATACCAATCTGGACGAACTGTTGAAGGAAGGCAATATTAAGAACGTAGTTATTGGTGGGTTTTTGACCAATTTCTGTGTTGAAAGCACTTCCCGTACAGCTTATGACAGGGGCTATGGGGTTACGGTAATAAAAGATGCTACCGCTGCCAATTCAGAGGAAGAGCAAAATCATTCCGAACAGAAAATATTCCCGCTGTTGGGGCAGACTTTATCGGTGGATCAATTTATCAGCCAACTGGAAGAATAAATAGTAACGAATCCCTCTCTGGGGAAATGATAAAAACCGGGGTAATGCAATTTGGCTTCGCTCCGGTTTTTTATATCCGGAAACTCGTAGAAATACTAAAAGATACATTTGTCGAACAGATCACAGCTTTTGAGGTAAAAAAAGCTTGCGCAAGCTTTTGTGTATGACCGTTGTGGCTCAGTTTATCACGACCATCTAATCTTTCTCTTTTTTCCGCAGAATCTCCTTTGCAGTGTCGAATTGACCGGCCTCGGCAAATGTGGCTCCTACCATTGCCTGTTCAAGCCTTGAATATACCTTGCTTGCTGCCCTACGTATACGATTATCTTGCTCGTGCTTTCTTGCACAAGCCTCATCAATTATCTGTGTGACAACCTTATGTTCACAGGGTTTTTCTAAAAAATCAAATGCACCCAGTTTCATTGATTCAACAGCCATCCGCAGTGTGCCCTGGCCCGACAGAACAATGCATTCCATAAGTGGCCTGATTATCTTTATCCTGTGCATAGCTGTAATACCGTCTGTATCCGGCATAATAAGGTCTAAAATCGCAACATCATACTCTTCATCTTGGACCTCTTTCAGTGCTTGCTCTACATCATAGCAGGCGGTCACAGTGTAGCCGGCTAATTCCAAACGATCTTTCATTACATCAACAAACTCTTTTTCGTCATCCACCAGTAGAACATGCGCCTTTTTCAAAATCCCTCTCCTCCTATGCAAACTAATAATGTATTGTGTAGCAGTACCGGATTTAACACATCAATCGAAAAACGTGCACCGTCAACTGAAACTGATAAGAACACGCTTTTGGGAGAGAGAATCAACTTCCCGATCCGCTTATTGCCTCCCCGTTAGCGATCAACAACATTTAGCCCCCGTCAGTCTCTTGAAAATCTAACAAAAAGCCTACCTTTCCCCTGACGGGTTGTCAAGAATAAAAAGTTCACTGAGTTTCAGATACGTAGATAGTATCACCACCGTGGCACAATTACAGATCACCAAAACCGGCTGCCAAGTCAAGAAAATCCTAAATTCAATTTCTGGAAAATTATCTGAGCCCACCGGCACTCTAATTGAAGGATGGCTTTTTCGGCCAGAACACCCATAGCGGACCATAACAGATCATTTTACAAATTTCCTTGAGATATCCATTTGATATATAACATTTTCAGTAAATTACGGTAATGATCAAGATAACGCCACCCCGGTATCCCCATGCACCCGCCATTTTTACTATTACAATCTAGTGCTTTTTAGTAAATTCTTGACAATGATACCAACTTCAAGTAAATACATAGAAAAATTCTTGACCAAACGTCTCGTGCTGCCTGGAAGCGGAACGTTGAATCCCATCTCTTTCTAACTGCTGGCCTCATTCAGACCCCATTCTGAGCTGAGTCTTATCTTGATCCGAAATTCATATAGCTGGTAGCTCTTCAATTTTTAATTTTCTTATTGTTCTGAAATAGATCCTGGTTTCCCTAACTAAGAAAACGCGAGGAAAAAATGATGAAAACAATCTATCGCATAGCTTTGATCGGGGCATTGGTCGTAATTTTAATGCCAATAAATATCACGGTTTTTGCCGGCGGCAAGACTATTCCGCAGATTATTGGAGAAGCCAAATCCCAGACGACTGAAGTCACCGTCGAAAGGGTCAAAAAGGATATGGATGCGGGTAAGAATTTTGTACTGTTAGATGTCCGGACCTCAGAGGAATTCAAAGCAGGGCATCTTCCTAAGGCCGTCAACATTCCACGTGGCACATTGGAGTTTATGATCGGTAAGCACTACCCCCAGAAAGATGTGGAGATCGTTCTATATTGCCGCACTGATGCCCGGGCAGCTCTTTGTGCCAAAACCTTAGCGGACATGGAATATACGAATGTAAAGAATTTGAAAGGGGCTTTCAAAGCATGGGGTGAAGCTGGTTATCCAATCTATAATCGCCATGGTGAGTTCAAAATGATTGCCTTTGAGAAAAAGGAATAATGTTTAATCGGTTCAATGGTCAAATTGGGAATTTCAACCACGAAAAATGTGCTTTTGAAAAAAAATATGACTGTAGTACCGATTAAAAAGTAAATTCATTAATCCTCATTTTTTCAACCAGATAAACATTAATCCATCTCCAATAATAAATGGAAAGAAAGGAGGCAGAGTCAGATATGGCTCTGCCTTTTCAAAAATGAAGGGGCCGCTTGCAGATTTTTTTAGCTTGGCGCCGATGAGATGCAAGAAAAAGGAGGAGTGTATGACAGATCATGAAGCCGGCGGCAGAGAATGGCTCGATCAGGTGAAGGAAGAAATCATCGATCCTGTGCGCGAAATCGTCGATCCCCATCATCACCTGTGGCGAAGAATCAGATGGTTCAAATACATGCTGGAAGACCTGTGGACCGACACCGGTTCCGGACACAATGTCAGAAAAACGGTCTTTGTCCAGTGCCGCTCAGGTTACCGGACTGAAGGGCCCGAACACCTGAAACCCGTTGGTGAAACCGAATTTGTAGCTGAAATCGCAGAGGAAAGTCAAAAAGGCCCAGAAAGCCAGTCCAGAATCGCCGGTATTGTCTCTTACGCCAATCTCACGCTGGGAGATCTGGTTGAGGAAATCCTCGACGCCCACGAAGAAGCCGGACGTGGTCTGTTCAGGGGGATCCGCCACGCCGGGGCGCGGGAGGAAAACCGGGACGCACTGATGATTCCGGGGTTGGGAGAAAAAGATCTCTTCGCTCGGGTAGACTTTAAACAGGGTGTCAGAATGCTGGGGCGCCGGGGCCTTACCTATGAGTCATGGCACTATCATCATCAAATCAAATCTTTTACCGATCTGGTCAAGGCAGCGCCCGATACCGTAATAATCCTGGACCATCTTGGAACGCCCTTAGGTGTCGGGCCTTACGAGGGGAAGCGGGACGAGATCTTTCAGGAATGGAAAAAGGATATTGCTGAGCTAGCCAAATGCGATAATGTGTACGCCAAATTAGGTGGTATGGCCATGCCGGATAATGGTTTTGGCTGGCATCTGCGATCGGTGCCGCCGACCTCAGACGAGTTCGTTAACGCCCAGAAAGAATATTATCTTCACACCATAGATTGCTTTGGTACCAATCGTTGCATGTTCGAGAGCAACTACCCGGTGGACAGGCTCTCAATCTCCTATCACGTGCTCTGGAATGGATTTAAGAAAATCGTGGCTGAATTCTCGGAGGATGAAAAAGATATGATGTTCAGCGGTACTGCAACTCGAGTCTACAGCTTGTGATCATTGGATCGCTGAGTTGAAATCTGGGGAGAAAAAGGGCACCAATTATTGGACAAGCGTTATACTATTCAATCCAATTTCTTTCCGGATTTGTTAGCTCGAGATCTAGTATAAAATCCATCAGCCAAATTGTTATTGGCAATTTTATTATATGCGCAATCCACAATTTGGTTGAACCGTATAAAACGGCTAGTTTGTGGGCTTTTGATTTCAGTTACAAGTATACAAGCAACCGACAAAAAAGTAACAGCATAGTGCGGCCTTGTAAAAGACCGGATATTTTTGTTCGAGCGTTTTACTGCCAGACAAATCAGAAGTCAAACCGGCCGGCTGGCGCCACTGCTTTTTGGTGGATAGACATTTTTACCACTGGTTATGATCAAATCTCAACCTTACAGTTTTCCAGTTCAAGGGCCAAAACCACCCTTCTTGAAATTTTAAGCATCGTGTCGGAATCCAAACTCCCGATAAATTTTTCGAGCCTCTTTTTGGGGACGGTATGGATGTTATCCGCCTGGACAAAAGATGGCTTGGGCAAATTGGCTTTTTGATCAATGAACACTTCGGTGGGATACCCTTTACCCCTGGTGGATATTTCAGCAACAATGACTTTATTCAGGTATTCCAATACATTTTGCCTTGTTAAAACAACAACTGGTCTGGTGCCGGCCTTGCCACCGAGATTAATCATCCATATATCACCGCGATTCATTGATCCCCCCAATGTTCGGCTTGCAGCCATGTTTCCGAATCTGTGATATCATCGGGGTTCCCTTTGAGTTTGCGAATCCATGCTTTTTCAAACTCCTGTATTTCCCGTTTTCGTATCCAGTTCTCAAGAGCTTCCCTCACCATGGCAGAACGGGAGAGCTGGTAGGATGCTGCAATACGGTCTAGGGTCTTCAGCAAATTTTCATCAAAACTGATCTGTACATTTTTCATAAAGAGTCCTTTTTATGTTTAATCGGATGTATAGATTTTTATATCTATATTTATATAGCTTTACCAACTATCATGTCAATGGCTAAAATTCCGGCAATTTTTTTGGTTTTCAAATTCTGTCCGATAATGTTAAACATGAATTGTCCAAATTACAGCTCGATCCGCGCCGATCTCCTGCGCATTAAGGATTCGCAAAAATCGCTCAACTAAAATGTAAGAATTGGCATATCCCGAGCAACATTACTGGAAGGTAAATACGATTAAAGGCAAGCAAGATAGTTTCAGGGATTTAGAAATTGAAAAATCGAATTTCATCCGTCAGGACAAATTCCGCATTCCACATTCCGAATTCCGAATTCCGAATTCCGAATTATCCGTGTCCCATTAGAAAACCTTAAATCCTATCATTAGATAAAGATGGAACTCGCGAATCCTTACAAAGTACCGGCATCCGAAATTGAATCGCGCAGATTGAACGTCCAGTGCGCACTTCGGCAAAATAACATCGATGGGCTTTTCATCGTGCAGCGGGTGGATTTGTTTTATTTTTCAGGAACCGCCCAAAACGGCTATATGTATATCCCGGCCCAAGGCCAACCGGTTTTATTTATCAAACAGTATTTTCCCAGAGCCGCAAAAGAGTCTGCCGTCGCCGATATCGTCAAAATAGGATCGATTAAAGCAATCCCGGAGTTGATTGCCGACCGATATGGCCGCCTGCCTCAAGTGCTGGGATTCGAGCTGGATGTTTTGCCGGTCAATGATTTCAACTTCTATCAAAGCCTTTTTAAAGTAAAAAAATGTGTGGACGGATCGCCTCATATTTTAAAAGTCAGAAGGATAAAATCCGACTGGGAAATTTCACAATTGGAAAACACGGCTGCAATGACCGCCAAGACCTTTGAATATATGCGCACCGCGATTCGCCCCGGACTCAGCGAAATGGAATTTGCCGGCATGTTCGAAACCTATGCCCGACGACTGGGTCATGGCGCCGGCATCCGGGTGAGACATTACCAGACCGAAGGCTATCCCTGGCACGTACTCAGCGGCAAAAGCGGCGGCCTGACCGGGTTGCTGGATTCCCCGGCCAGCGGCGAAGGCACATCAGCCGCATTTCCGGTGGGTGCCGGACACAAAAAGCTGTGCGTCGATGAACCGATTATGGTGGATTTAGGATCCGTATTAAACGGATACCACATGGATGAGACGCGCATGTTTGCCATCGGTTCCATGCCCGCCAAGGCCATGCGAACCTGCCGGACCGCCATGGAAATTCACAATGCCATAATTGAAAAAGCCAAACCGGGCATAACCCTCGGGCAACTTTTCGACCACTCGGTGCGGCTGGCCGCAAAACTTGGTTTTGCAGAATCTTATCTGGGAATACCGGGGCACAAAGTCTCCTTTATCGGTCATGGCATCGGGCTGGAAATAGTGGAACCCCATATCATCGCCAGGAACAGAAAAGATCGCCTGGAACCCGGGATGGTTTTTGCCCTGGAACCCAAGTTTGTGTATGAAAACGAGTTTTGCGCCGGTATTGAAAGTGTTTTTCTGGTCACAGAAACCGGTACCCGTCTCATCAGCAAGGTTCCGGTGGAGGTGTTTGTTTGTTGATGAGGATCTTAGCCCTAAAATAAAGCGAATATCGAATAATGAATACTGAATGTCGAATGCCGAGGGAATGTATTCTATCTGTTTTATAAAAAGCTTGAGCGAATCGATTCCATCTTTCGACATTCGATATTCAGTATTCGATATTCTGCGGTTCGCTTTTAATTTATGGCAATTTAGCCATTTTTTTTAAGGAGGAAAAAACGAAATGACATCTACCGGCATTCTAAAACCCAAATCTGTGGCCGAGACAAATCAGTTGATGAACGTGGCTTTAGGTACGGAAAAAGCGGACCTAACCATTGTGAACGCGAATGTGGTCAATGTTTATACCGCTGAAATCCTGCCGAACCTCGGCATCGGCATTAAAGGTAAATGGATTGCCTACGTGGGCCAAAACGCCGGGGACACCATCGGTCCCCAGACAAAAGTCATCGATGCCGAGGGCCAAACCGTTATCCCGGGTTTGATCGACGGGCATACCCATATCGCCTGGCTGTTCACGCCGGCCGAATTTTTAAAATACGCCATCTCCGGAGGCACGACCACCGTCGTCACCGAAACCCTAGAACCTTTCCCTGTTAGCGGATACGAAGGCGTCATCGACTTTCTTGAGTCTCTGAAGGACCAGCCGATTAAAATCCTGGCAACGGCCCCTGCCATGGTGTCCATCAGCGCAACAGCCCGCGATATGCCGCCGGATACCTTGGCAAAACTCCTGGCCCGGGATGATATCCTCGGTCTGGGCGAGAGTTACTGGCAGGCGGTGCTGCAGGAACCCGTGCAATTATTGCCACGATTTGAACAGGCGCTCGCTGCCGGCAAAACCCTGGAAGGACATTCGGCCGGCGCCGGCGACAAAAAACTTGCCGCCTATGTTGCCGGCGGGATTTCTTCCTGTCACGAGCCGATCAATGCCGCGCAGGTGCTGGAACGATTGAGGCTGGGGCTTCATATTATGGTCCGCGAGGGCAGTATTCGACGGGATTTGGCAGAAATTGCCAAAATCAAAGACACCGGCATCGATTTGCGGCGCCTGATCCTGTCGACCGATGGTGTGGAACCCCGGGATCTGATCGAAAAAGGTTATATGGAGTTCGTGCTCCGCAAGGCCATTGAATACGGATTTGATCCCGTTGCGGCCATTCAAATGGCCACGTTGAATGTCGCCGAGCACTTTTCGCTGGATGGCCTGATCGGCGGCATCGCCCCCGGCCGCTATGCCGACCTGGTGATAATACCGGATGTTCAAACCATCGATGCACAAATGGTTATCAGCAGCGGCAAGATCGTCGCCGAAAAAGGCGCACTTCTGACTGCCCCCCGACCCCACACCTTTTCAAAACAGAGCATAAACAGTGTAAAATTGCCGCGGGATATGACAGCGGCGGATTTTATTATCAACGCCGACACTAATGCCTCCCATGTCAATGTCAGAATCATCAATATGGTAACCGACCTGGTCACCGCAGAGTTGGCAATGCAGTGGCCTGTGACCGATGGACAGATTCATCCGGATGTCGATCAGGATGTCATCAAGGTAGCCGCCATCGACCGGGCTCACAACCCCGGTAAAATGTATGTCGGTTTGATCAAGGGATTTGGTTTGAAATCGGGCGCCATGGCCTGCAGCGCGGCCTGGGACTCATCGGATATCATAGTTGCCGGCACCAACGACACGGACATCGCCGGGGCAGTCAACCGCATCCGCACGCTTCAGGGCGGCGCCGTGGTTTGTGTAAACGGCAAAATCCTGGCTGAGCTGCCGCTGCCGATATTCGGCATCATGTCGGATTTGCCGATTGAAACCATTGCCCGGCGATTGCAGGAAATTAAGCGCGCCGTGTCGAACTTGGGCGTACCCTTCCCCGATCCCCTGTTGACGCTGATCACCCTGACCGGCGCAGCGATTCCCTACCTGAGAATCTGTGAAGAAGGGCTGGTCAATCTAAAGGACGGCAAGACCGTGGAGTTCGTTGTCACCTGATTTTATCACATCCTAAAACTGTACTTTGGTAAATAGACTCATAAGTACAGTAACGTGAAACTGGTGGAATGAATTCTAGTAAAGAAAAGGATTTTCGTCTGTCTTAAAACGGAATACACAGAATCGCGCTAGATACCTTCCGCCAATGTCGAACGACTGAGGTTTGATCTCGGTTTTTTTTAAAAACAAATAAGCTTAAATTGCATAGCGCAGCGACATCATTATTCGATGTTCGACGCTCGCGTTTTAAAGAAGCCTGTACCGCAGTTGAAAAGGAGGAGTCATATGACAATAGCACCTGAGGCATTTCTGCCCTTCATCGATGAAGCTCTGGATGGCATGGTCGGTATCACCGAGGTCTTGGGTGATGAACGGGTCAACCTGCGCCCTGATTTGCCCGGCACCAATTCGCCTTTTGCCATTCTGACCCACTGTGTCGGCATGACGGAATATTGGCTTGGCAGCGTTCTGTGCGGACGTCCCAGCACGCGGGATCGTGACAGCGAATTTCGTGCCCGGGGCACGGTGGCCGAGATTCGCCAGGCTGTCAGGACACTGCAAACGCAGATTCGGGAAGACATTTCCCACGTGCAGGGTGACCAGCCTCTTGGCCATTCCCTGGACCTGCATGGTCATACGCAATATCACACCCAGGGCGACGTTCTGCTGCATTGTTACACGGAATTAGCGCAGCACCATGGCCAGATGGAGCTGACCCGCGATATCCTACTGGGCCAATAATTAGATGTATCGGGGTTTCTACAATTAATTTGATTCACGGTGTTTCTACGGCCATTTTCTTGGTATGCCGCATGGAATGATGGAATAGTGGAATGTTGCAATACTGAGTATAAAAAGCGGAAAAAGATCTATTCCAGACCTTGTTGAATAGTTTACTGGTTGAATGGTTGATTAGGTAAATTATGATTATAATTTCATAATGTTATGATTGTTGAAACATGAATTGTCCAATTATTTTGCAAATATGGGATAAATCCATATTTACATCCATTTAACCAATCAACTAATCAACCAATCAGCGATATCTGTATTCTACATAAAATATAACACGTTAACTATTTGTTCAGGCGATAGCGAAAGTCGCAAAATGGTGCTCCCTCCATGATGGTCTGAGTTCGTGTGAGCGTAACATCCGGATTGAATCCTTCGACCAGGGCAAAATCACGTGCGCAGGAAAATATCGTCCCGATATTGCGGATTCCCAGGCTGTCATAGAGCTCGGCATAGCGGCAGCGGGTCACATTGAAAGACAACACATCTTCGGATTCTTCCACCACCTCGATTTCCAGCGCATCGTCCCGGGTCCAGTATTGCAGCGTCTCGGAAAAATGCTGCAGGGAGTTGTTCCCCATTAAATTGCTGAGATCTGCGCCCTGCTCCCGGGCAATTTTGACAATGGTGCTTCGCACCACCGACAGCACCTGATCACGCCCGAACGACTCGCCCAAGGCTTCGATTACAGGTGATAGAATGCGGGCTTCGACATCTCGCCGGGTCAGCACGCCGATTTTCGCATTCAGATCGTCAGTGGGCATTGGTTTTTCAGCCGATTCCTGATATTTAAAATCGTTCTCACCGGTCATTAAATATCCCCTTTCTAAATTTGAGCATCACCAAACTAGGACTTTATAACACCCCATAATCGAATGCAAGGGCGATCACGGCCGCATCAGGACCATGTCATTAAAGCAACTAATTGTATGAATTTGTGAAAGTTACTTGCTTAATGAAATAAGCAAACTCCATAGATATGAGACAGTTAACTTCTGCCTTGACTCAGCACTGACTTTCGTAAACTCACCAGGCGGAGAACCCGGATTGCAATATCTAAAATTTTTCCGCAGGTAGCGGACATCGACATCCATCATTCAATCTGCTGGCTTCGAACTTATTTTATTTTTTGGCACTTTACAACCATTAACCAATTGTTCTATAAATATAGGTAATTGAAAGCTCAAAAACCTATCCCTGATAAACCGGAAATAACAAATTACAATCACCACCTGATATTAAAATTGGGCCAAAAAAATTCCAAATTACAACATCCAAACCTCAAATAAGATCAAAAGCCAATTGTTTGGTCCGCCGCCGCGGATTAGTCATTGTGATTTGTTTGTTATTTGTCTTTTGGCTATTGTGATTTTATTGTATCTTACGGGTAATTTCCACCAGCCTAGTAAAAACGTATCCGCGGACCTGGAAGGAGATTCAAGAATGAATGAATTCGGAGACAAATTAATCAGTTTGAGGACGGCGCGCGGTTTAACGGCCAAAGAAGTCTGCGGGCAGGTCCATATCCCGCAGTCCAGATTGAATGAACTGGAATGGGGTGTTCGAATACCCACACCCGGTCAAATCGAGAGTCTTGGAAACTTTTTTGAGATCGAATCGAAAGTGCTTGCCGATCTGGCAAAATTACCGGAAAAAATTTGATTACAACCAAAATGAAGCGCATTATACTAACAGTCCTTTTTTGTATCCTTATGGCTGTAATCTCAGCCGGAGCGGATCAGCAGACCCGGGATACCGGTTCCAAGCCCGATACCGTCTGGCAAAAACTTGCTGATGGATTGGAGCTGGGTTTTTTTCACTCACCGCGTCCCTCTGAAACAGGCGATTCGATGATTCGGGTCCTGAGATTTGAACCGGCCCGCTACACACTGAAATTGCTCAACGCCTCGGCTTCTGAGAAGGGACGGCCGCTGTCCGCAAAAGAATGGTGTCGCCAAAACGGGTTGGTGGCCGCCATTAACGCATCCATGTATCAAGCTGATTTAAAGGCCAGCGTTTCATTGATGCGCACCAAAAACCACATCAACAATCCAAGGCTGTCAAAAGATATGGCGATTCTGGCCTTTGACAGGCAAAGTCCCGAGGTACCGCTGGTAAAAATCATCGACCGCCAGTGCGAGGATCTCGAGACCTGGAAAAAAAAGTACAAAACACTGATCCAGAGCATTCGCATGATTTCCTGCCAAGGAAAAAACGTGTGGGCCCCGCAGACCCAAAAGTGGAGCACGGCGGCAATCGCCGTCGATCATCTCGGACGCGTGTTGTTTATCCATGTCGGCTCCCTCTACAGCACCCATGATTTGATCAATATCCTCCAAAAACTTCCTCTCAACATCGGCAGAACAATGTATGTTGAAGGTGGACCCCAGGCACAATTATATATCAACATCGGCACCCATGAGTATGAGTTTGTCGGCAGCTATAAAATAGAAATTGAGGAAAATATGAATGCTCTTTTTCCCGACCGATTCCGAATGTGGTGGGGATATCTTTAAGAAAGGATTAGAAAATGACCAAGTGGTGGATGTTTATTTTGGTTGCCATCCTTTTAACTGTCCAGTTGGGGTGTGCCGGCAGCATGAAGGGTGTCGTCAGGCGGGATGCGAAAAGAATAGAGGTCACTTACACGGACTCCAGACTCGGGCAAGGCCGCCTGCAAACAGTGCTGCCGGGCGGGGAGCGCTTTGAAGGCAAAATAGTCAGGACCGGATGGGCGGGTGCCCAATCCGATTCAGCCGTCTCCGGTGATGAGTCGACCGATTTTGAAGACGTCCAAATGTTTGAAGGCAATGCAGAAGCCACACTCTCCGGAAACAAAGGCAACGTCATGAAGTGCCGCTTTAATCTGACAGATTCCATCATTGGGCTCTCCAGCGGTGGTTTTGGCCTATGTCAGGTCACCGACGGTCGTGTAATTGATATTTTCTTTTAGCAAAGAGAACGATTTCAGCGAGGGGATATGGCCTATAATGAAAAAATCGAAACCCGCATAAAAAAATTGTGTCCGGCTGGAAAAACACGGGCGACAAGAAGATGTTCGGCGGTGTCTGCCACTTATTAAACGGCAACATGTTCTGCGGGGTGCATAAAGAGTTTCTGATTCTCCGACTCGGTGCAGATACAGCAGAGGATGCACTCAAGCTGCCCCATGTCCGGCCATTTGACATCACGGGCAGGCCCATGAAATTGATTTACATCTTTTTTGCCTGCCTGCTCCTCATGGAGACGGCAGTCTTTGCCGGGCAAGCAGATGTCGTTGCGGCCAAGGTAACGCGCACCGATGATGACACCTATAAATTTGACGTGACGGTGCGCCACACAGATGAAGGCTGGAAGCACTATGCGGACAAATGGGATGTGACGGCTCATGACGGAACGGTTCTGGGCACCCGAATCCTCGCCCACCCCCATGTCGATGAGCAGCCTTTCACCCGCAGCCTTGTTGGGGTGAAAATTCCCGATAATATCGACAAGGTAACCGTTCGCGCCCATGACCTGGTGCACGGCTATGGCGGGAAGACGGTGGCAGTGGCGGTTCCGGGAAAATAGTATCGTAAAAGATCGTAAAATTTCATAAAAATCTCAGGAATAGGAATAAAAGGTATCAAATGGCTGAAATCCAGGTATATGACAGACTCCGCCGCTACGCACAAGACAATCAGTCGAACCTGATGTCGATCGTCGCCCTATCCCTTCTTCTGACGGGATGTTCATCCGCCTATTATGGTACGATGGAAAAGCTGGGCTACCCCAAAAGAGACTTAATGGTCAGTCGGGTGGAATCGG
This sequence comes from uncultured delta proteobacterium, assembly GCA_963765595.1. GTDB lineage: Bacteria > Desulfobacterota > Desulfobacteria > Desulfobacterales > JAFDCJ01 > JAFDCJ01. Next base: position 18,472 of record CAVXXE010000130.1, on the reverse strand, counting down.
CCAGAGATGCCCAGCAGGAAGCCAAAGAAGAGTTTAAATCGGCCCTGGAAAAGTTCAGCAGTGTTTTGCAGGTGGATGGCGGCGCATTAGAAGACAAATATGACCAATTGAAAACAGCATACGATAAAAGCAGTGCCAGAGCCGAAAGCGTGCGGGATCGCATTGAAGCGGTTGAAGATGTATCCGAAGCCTTATTTGAGGAATGGCAAAGCGAACTGGATCAGTACACCAGCGATAGCCTGCGACGCAGCAGCGCCCGCAAGTTGAAACAGACGAGACGGCAGTACGCACAGCTAATCAGCGCCATGAAACGAGCAGAAAAGAAAATGGAACCCGTGCTATTGGCGTTCCATGATCAAGTATTGTTTCTGAAGCATAATCTCAATGCCAGAGCAATCGCATCGCTGCAGACCGAACTGGTTTCCGTAGAGGCCGAGGTAAATGCACTGATCAGGGACATGGAAGCCTCCATTAAGGAGGCCGATGCATTTATCGGTGCCATGGCCAAAGAATGAGAAAATGACCGCACAGACTATTCAAAAACGGCTGAAAAAACTTGGCAACAAGGAACGGGCCGCCAGCAGTCAGAGATTTTTTAAAACCGGGCCTGGGGAATATGGTGAGGGCGATGTATTCATCGGTATCCGGGTACCGGTACTGAGAACCCTGGTCAAAGAGTACGCCGATTTATCAGTCGAGCAAATTCTAATCCTGCTCCGCTCCCACATCCATGAAGAACGGCTGTTGGCGCTGCTGCTGCTGGTTGATTCATTCTCCAAAGGCGATGAGGCCGCCAAAAAGTCCATTTATGAAGTGTATCTGAAAAACACCGGATTTGTTAACAATTGGGATCTTGTGGATTCATCGGCAGAGCACATTATCGGGGCCTACCTGATGGACAGAAGCAAGGCAGTGCTGTATCGCCTGGCTGACTCCGAAAATCTGTGGGAACGACGAATTGCGATCATGTCGACGTTTCACTTTGTCAAACGCCATGAGTTCTCTGAAACACTGAAGATTTCCAAAATGCTGCTTTTTGACCGGCAGGACCTGATTCATAAAGCCACTGGCTGGATGCTGCGCGAAATCGGCAAACGCCATTTGCAGACCGAAGAAAGTTTCTTGAAAGTGCACTATAAAAAAATGCCGCGCACCATGCTGCGATATGCCATCGAAAAGTTTCCGGAACAAAAAAGACAGCGCTATTTAAAGGGCAAGGTGTAAAGCCACTATCCTCATAAAAAAAGGTAAAATCCCGATGACAAGAATTAATTCAGGTATAACAATTGTGATTTGCGGTTTGCTTATTGCCTGTTCCGCGATACACCCGCAAAAAGCCGGCAGAGAGCCGGATGGTATGCTGATTACACCCCAACAGCTTAAAAATATCGTTGGTCAAGAATGGCATCTGATCGAGATGACGCGCGACAACGATCCAGTCGCCTTGGTCGAAAATTCAAAAATGACCTTTTCATGCAGTGGCGAAGGACAGGTGACCGGTGTGGCCACCATAAATCGCTATTTCGGAAATCTTAAACTCACCGAAGATGGCGAAATTGTCTGGAATAAAGCCTTTGGGATGACCCGAATGGCGGGTCCGCCCGAGTTAATGCAGCAAGAGGCAGCCTACATGGGTGCTTTGATAAAAACGTCACGCATGTATCTGAAAGAGGCGAAACTCGTATTGAGGAATAAAGACCGTTCATATCTTCTTGAGTTCGGAAAAATTAATAAATAAGTGTTCGGCGGGCATTCGGATAATTTGGAAGCGGATGATCGAACGCCGTTTTTTTTCAACACCCGCTTGCTGATCTATCCTGCTGAATAATTCTGCCATTTTTTTGACAGTCCACCGATTGCGACGAATTCCTTCCCCTCCCCCTGATTCCACAGAACGGTAAATTACTTAACGACGATTTCGCTTCAGCCTCCTATTCTGTTGACTATCCAAGGAATTGCCATATTCATGCATAATAAAAATAGGTTTTGGAATAATTATTGCATTTTTGGACAATACATTTAACATCAGTATAATTATAAACTCAATTGGTAACCCCATGAAAATATTTAAAACGTGTTCCTGCTGTAAAACCCCCTGGTTTTCCCGGGATGAATTTCTGGAAGACAGCAACATCGATCTTGTGGGATATCAGGTTAATTTCGGTGACTTTGTGTTGGGATTCTTCCTCTTCAACCATTTGACCTGTCAATCGACCTTTGCCGTGTCAGCCGGCCTTTTCAAAGATCTTTATGATGGTCCGGTGTTTTCTGAACGTCAGACAGGATCCGAGCAATGCCCCGGCCATTGCCTTCATAAGGACAGCCTTCATGCCTGCCAGGCTAAATGTGAAGGTGCCTACGTCAGAAAGATTATGCAAATTGTGCGTGATTGGCCCAAAGAGGTTTGCTTTCCGGATAAAATAGCCGTGGGACAGTGCTAAGGATAAGAACCTATGTTCACCCAGGCCATTGCCAGAAAGCCCGGAAAAAATTTTGCCCGGGGCCTCACGACCACCGTCAGCGTCACACCTCCCCGATATGAGTTGCTCCTCCAACAGCATGAGACCTACCTTGAAACCCTGAAATCCTGCGGACTCGAGGTTACCATTCTCGATCCACTGCCGGATTACCCGGATGCTTATTTTGTTGAAGACACGGCCGTAGTCACCCCCGATGTCGCCGTCATCACCAATCCGGGGGCTGCGAGCCGCAAAGGCGAAGAAGAATCCATGGTCCCGGTTCTGGCCGGGTTTCGCAAAATTAAACGCATTCTGGCTCCCGGCACTGTTGACGGCGGAGATGTTCTCCAGGTGGGCAGCCATTTCTTCATCGGGCTGTCGGAAAGAACCAACCAAGAGGGTGCCGTACAACTAGGCCGTATCCTGGAAAGCTTCGGCAACACCTGGGCCACGGTTGAGGTGGGCGCCGGACTGCATTTTAAATCCAGCGTCAATTATGTCGGCCAAAACACGTTGCTCGTTACGCCTGATTTTGCCGAACATGCAAAACTCCGTGGATATGATAAAATTGTTTTGGAAAACGCCGAAGCTTATGCCGCCAATACGTTGCTGGTTAACGAACACCTTCTGACCCCCGCTGGATTTCCCGCCACCCGCCAGAAACTTGAGGTCCTTGGTTTTAGAATAATTGAGCTTGAAACCAGTGAAGTGCGTAAAATGGACGGCGGATTGACCTGCATGTCGATTCGATTTTAGCATTGACAGTTCATAAAAGTGGCAAGGTCCCCCCGCATCCAATTTATGCGATTTGTTCTGCGCCTTCACCGATACTCCTTTATGATCTTTCTCATATAGACCCACTATTCGTCTCGATCCTTCTCTGACCAACCGAGAAAGACATATAGAGAAATAATATTAGGTAAAATAAGCCCAGATTCAAACCAAATCCGAAATTACGGCTCATGGATCAGGTCCGCCAGGTTCTGAGATACCATCACGATTCGAAAGGGGCAAAACAAACTTTCGGGTATCAGCCAACGTTGCAATATAGTCTCTTTTCATTCCCCGCTTGTTATACCTGAATGGCTTTATCTTCTCCTTGCGGCCCTTGTCCACCATGCCGCCAACACCCCGGATATGAAACCAAACAAATGGCCTGTCCAGCTTATGCCCGGCACATATATGAACAGAGATTGCAGCGCACCGCCATATAGTAACAATACCGCCAGTGAGATGATCAACGCCTTCCAATCCCGGCGAAATAAACCCAAACACATTAAAAATCCGATCAGGCCGAAAATAACCCCGCTGGCACCGATATGAATGGTGCCCCCTTGGCCCGAAAGCCAGACCAACCCGCCGCCGATCGGAATAATGATCCACAGCGCCCGGAAAGTCAGTTTGCGGCTAAATGACAGCGATACGGTCAACAGAACGAAAAGTATGCCGGAGTTGGCGATGAGATGGCGCAGATCGACATGCAAAAACGGGGTAAAGACGATGCCTGCCAGACTGTCGAGTTGTCGCGGCCGCAACCCGTAAAGCCGCAAATCCATTGGCAGAAAAAAATTGATGAAATACACCAGCCAGAGAATGGCTACTGCCGCCAGTGCTGTTTGTAAATCTTGATGTATTTTCTGATGTATTTTCATGCCGCAGCTCAGATTAAAAAAACGTCTCGGAATTTCTATAATATATTGAAATCATGCAGCTTTTAACGACACTGGTTTTGTGCCGCCTACATGGAATGATGGAATGTTGGAATCATGGAATAATGGTCAAAAACGCATAACTTCAGTGTTTGGATCAAGGTTTCTTGTGCGCCTCCGGCGCATTGGGATCAATTTTCACTGTTTCTCCATGAATGCTCATATAAGTACCCGGGATGACCACCCCTTCGTGGCAATCATGGCATTCCCAGACAAATGGTTGTCCCTTTTTGATGTCGAAAAACTTTTCAAAGCGCAAGATACGACGTCGTGGCCTCCGGCTCGTAGAGCCTACGGCTCGGAGAGAAAACGCCATTGGCCCTCACGATGGGCTCTTTTCATGCGGGTGGTAACCTGATACTTCCATCGCTTTTTTAGCCCCCCGTGGTACATGAGAAATTTGGGGTCAGTTTCAATCCAGCGTTTGCCGTCAAGACTCAGGCCGCCAGCTGTGACAATCAGATGAATATGAGGATGCCATTTCATGTCGGCGCCAAAGGTATGAAGGACAATGAGGATGCCCATGCGCATGCCCTTGATGTCGCGCGCCCATTGTTGTATCGACTCAGTGGCGGCGTGAACTAAAAGATTCAGACCTGCTCTGCGATTCATTATGATGACAATACGCAGTTGCCATGGAATCGCCATAATCAAATGGTGATAAGGCACATCTAAAAGTGCATTGAGCACTTGATTGGCCCAAACATCGGTGGCGTGTTTGCCACAAGTGGGACAGAAACGACTCTTGCAGGAATGAGCAATCAGTTCGACATGCCCGCAACCTTTACACTGATAGATATGGCAACCCAAAACGGGTGTACGGCAAGCCAAGACCTTGCGGACATTTTCAAAAACAACCGGTCTGATCCACCGTTTGTATTGAGCTACGAATTGGAGCCAATGCACAGCAAGTATGGCCGTAATATGATAACGGATATGAGTTGCGGGGCGCAGCATAATCTTTACTTAGAATGAAAGTTATCTTCCCACTTTTTATCGGTTTGCTTTTTTTGAAGAGATTCAATCAGTTTAAGTAACGCATTTTCAACCTTATAATGCAGCTGGTCCAAGCGCTCGTAGTCATCGGCTGTTATTTGCTCGGCTTGCTTGCAACTGGTATAGCAAGAATGAAATTCGCCGCAGGAACCAAGCGCAATATTTAGATAATTCAGGTATTCTTTCAAACTGCGACGACAATAACCTTCTGAAATGTTTCGCGAGATGCTGTGTGCAGCGTCAATACTATTGCCGGCCACTTTCTTTAGTTCGAATGGAAAGTTGGCAAATATTTTACAGGTTAAGACATAGAGGGAAACAGCATCTTGCCCTCCGGGGCGTAGGCGCTACCCTACGGGCCGGAGGCCAGACTCGGAGTTTTCTAAATCCTCTGTTGATGTTTTTTCGATCCATGGTTTGTTTATCCCATGAACCGTATTATTTTTCAACCAGATGGAACACCAATGGTCCCAATATTCTCTCCGAGGCGTAGGCTCTACGAGGCACTCTACGAGCCGGAGGCCATCATTCCATTGTTCCATTATTCCAATTGTGAGCGAAGCGAACTAAGTTCGACCCCTTATTCTCAACCTAAGTTTTGGCTTTCAACCACTCCTTTGATGGTGGTGGTTCCATTACCGGCGGGTCCTGACCATCTCGAAACCAACCAGCCATTGTCATGTGGAGATTTTGATAACTTTTAAAATCATGGGTATGATTTAGCATTTCGTTAAATGGTTTTGGCTGATTGATATTCTCGTGCCAAGCTTGTTTTTCAACTGTACCAATTATGAGGTAATCATTGCCTATAACCTCAGCATTGATCTCCATAAACGTTTCGGTTAAGTGATGTTCAATTTCATGTTTGTGACCAATGAGCATGTCACAGTGCTTGCAGTACCGGTTTGTATAATTCAGTGCTATAAGATTCAGGGGGGCGACGTGGATAAGTAAAGGCAGTTTGCGTTGACCTGTCTTATTCTGGCAATCTGGACATCTGGAAAATCGCAGTTCAGGATATGGATTTAGCGAAAAATTATACTTTGGCGGCAAGTTACCAAACTGTTTTATTACATTATTTTTATCATTTTCATCCATTTATTCTTCCCCAAAAAAAATTCTAACTTCCCGGTCAAAATCAAACCACATTGCGTTTATATATGTGGGTGGATCATTAACAATGTCTGTCCAAGTTTTTCCTAAAAAAAACATATAAATACCAATCATCAGAATCCCATACACCATATAATTTTTCGTTTGGTAACCATAATAAAAGGAATTCAGGGCAGGTAATCCTCACATTCGTTAGTTAATGAAATAGCTGGAATCTCATAATATCCAATATCTCCAGCGTGTGGAGCGTCATCGTTCAATGGAGATACCTTCCGATCATTGTTCTGCCATAGTCTGAAATTACTGGTATGCTTCTAATCCAGCCTTCATGGCCCCTTCTATGGTGCCGTCTACCCATTCTTCTCCAGGAAAAAAGCACTCGTCAGGATGATACCGGCCTGTACTATATCGATAAATTGCAAACACCCACTTGGTCATATCACCGGTATATCTAAGGCGGCAGATGGGACCAGGTTTATAGCCGCCATCATCTCTGTATAAAAAAAGGTAATTCCCTTTGAATCGCGCTATGTATGTTCGGTAATCGTCAGCAAGCACATCACGATTGAATTTATCTATGATATCAGCCACTTTTGCCTTAACATCTTTCGGAATGGATTTTGTTGCCATTTCATACTTCACTTTATATTCAATGTCGCGACGGTTAAATGATTTTTTCCATTAATCTCTTTAATGTGAGCGTCTACAATTTGAATCCGAACTTCGGGATAGAGCTTCTCCTTCTGTGTGATAAGTAATCTAAGGTCTTCTTCGACATCACGAAAATCGCGTCTGCTTTGGGTTGGATTTAGCTTTCGATATTGGGCCATGTACTTCTTGATCGAGCGCTTCCTGGCCTTTTCATCCAAGCACGCAATGTTCCATGCGCTTACTGCGCTATTGAGATATTGCTGCTTCTCTTCGATATCATCGCCTAATGCAATATAGTCACCCGCGAAATTCAGCACCATTTCGGATATTTTTTTCCTTTTAGATTTCTTTCTTCTGAAAATCATATGTCTATTGTTTGTGCTAAATTTTATAAAATATAACAAAAACTTACGGATTGTTCCCCTTTACAATTCGGACATTAAACTGCACCTGAATTGAAAATTACTAACGAAGGATCATAATTATTGCAAATAATTTATTCATATTCTGCAAGGCCCTGGTAATTTCCGGCAGCCTCTTTTCAGCCAGTGGACCATTTTCGGGTACCCGCCAAGGTTGCAATGTACTCTCCTTTCAATCCCCGCCTGTTATACCTGAAAATCGTATCAACGAGATTTTTATGCAACCGTCCAAAGGTTTCGACATAGCGTTTACTGACCCAGCGGTAATATTTTTCCATGCTTTTCATGTTTTGCGGAAACATGATACCAATAAGCTCATCAAGTAAGTCATCTGCATTTTCATCGAAATAGGGTATCGAGGCCATTGGCGGTCCCCCTGGAATGGGTTGATATTGCTGGACGAAAACATAGGCACCCGGCAAGGAACGCAAAAAGCGGAAGCGCGCCACATCTTCAGCCAGGGTCGTATTGAACCCATACATGCAAATGAATTCCACGTTGTCTTGCGGGGTAAACCCGAACATTTTGTATTTACGGGCGAGTTGTTTCATCCGCCTAGTGTTGTTTAGGCTGAAATGATAGACGCTGCGTGTAAATCGGAGGTTCGAACATTTGATCTGACGCAAAAGGGCTGCTTTGCGCCTGTCCAACATTCGAAAATCAAGTGTTTGCGTGAAATTGACCTGGATATCGCGGGATGCCATTTCCGTTAATAAATCAACTGCGTTAGGATGTGATAGAATATTATCATCCAAAAGAATCAGTTTACGTCTGCCTGCGAGCAAGGTATCCAAATCACTTACCTGACGAGGTGGGCCTTCCTTGACCGGCACAATACAAAATGCGCATCGAAAAGGGCAGCCCCGCGTCAAAAAACCGATCGCCCGGTCGCCGAGTTCCGGATAGAGATCGTAATCCGGAGAAATATTTTCAATATTATCCGGTAGGCGCCTGTGGATATCGACACCTGAACCGCCCAGCATGAGGGATGCACCATAGTATCGACCTAGCTTTGAGATGCGCTGATCCGTAGTATGGTTATGAAAAACGGCGCTAGCGTATACAGCTTCGGGACCTTTTAAGCAGCAATCCTTATATCCAAGAATCACCTTACGTCCCTGCTCCTTATAATAACGGCTAAGTTTCATCAATGCAAAATTCGGTAGGCGGCCATCAACATCAATGAGGAGAATCGTTCCAGGTCGGATGCGAACAGATTTACGCTGGGGTGGCTCGGGCATCTCGTTTTTATGGATTTCAAGGCGCTTCTCACGTAATTTGGGGGGGAATTGGGATGCAGCCTGGTCGGTTAAGGTTGCTACGAATTGCATCCGTGGCAGCAACTCATCCATTAATTTAATCCAATCCGGGAAGCGTTTGGCGGTGCAAAAACGGCTGGGACGATCCAGCAGGATTAAACCCGGTGATTTCAGGGGATCGAAGCTTTTAGGAAAGGCATCCAGGAGGTGGCGGCATGCATCCAGGATCGGTATCATCATTCGCCTTTGCCATTGAGATAAACCCATCCATTCTGATCGCATATCACACGTCTTTTGGTTCCAGCCGGCAGTCTCGACGTGAAGATATTCAGGCAACAGACGCTGTAGGATTGCCAATAGGTTTCGCGGGAGAATTCGTCCGTATCGAAAGGCTTTTTTATGCAGACGTTCCAGGAAGACAACCGGATCCGTCAGAAGTGCGTTCCCATCGAATAAGGAATAAAACCGGGTGATCCGCAGGTAAGGATTGTTGAATTCAAAATCGTCGCTGTCCCTGTGGGCCCTGAGATCAGGGCCGTAAGCCAACATAAAATGTTTTGCAAAGTTGCTGTGATCCCGAATTTTCTGTATTTCCACAATGGGAGAAAGATAACGGCATTTTTGTTTGGCGATCTTTTTAATGCGGCCATCGGCATAGAGCTGCAACCCGTGACCGATTAAATCATATTTGACATTCGGACCTTCAGCTTCAGGATGTTGGGCCAGATAAAATTCCAGCTGTAATGGCTGTTTCGGGACGTTGAGCAGACGATTTTGCGGATAAGGAATATGCGGTAAATAGCGTGTACCGGCCATCGACAGCGCCATCAGTTGCAGTTTTTCCCTTTCCCTTGGATGAGAGGATAAGATCGTCCATTTCGGAATGGTTCCTTTGCGACAGGTAAAAATAAATTTACCGGTTTGATTGAGGCGGGCGTTGGCATAGTAAAGTTCTAATAGATACATTTCTCAGATTACAGCTCCGCATTGAGCCATGATGTCAACAGCAAAAGCCGTCTGCCCGTCTCGGTTGCATGCTCTTTCTGCGCCGCTGCGGCAAATTCCCGGGCTTTTTCGAAATTCAAGGCATAAAGGGATTCTCTTGCATTGGCACGGGCACGTTGAGCCCGGGCCGATAAAATCATAATACCGGTAAGATCCGCCCCACAACGCGAGCATTCCCGGGCACCTCTAAATTTGGCCCGGCACACCGGGCAGCGCAATGATCCATTTATATCCACTATTGGTCCTCGACAAAAAAGAGAAGCTCGTTAAGCTCTTCACAGGCTTCATTAAGTTCGGCAGTATCCCGCGAGGCGATTGCGGATTCAATCCTTTCGTGAAGATCAATCGCATCTTCCTGGTCTTCAGGATGGATACTATCCAGGAGCCGGCGCGAGCGTTCCAGAAGGGTTTTCGCATCCCGATGAGCCCGACCCCACGGGGAGTCAAACTCCAGGATCTTGTTGCCCGATGCTTTAGTTGCCTTCTCACCCGTGGGTTCATGATTTGTATTGATGGGAATCTCAATTATATGGTTGTTCCCATCCCCCCCGTTTTCCAGGTCTGCAAATTCAAGATCATCGAGCAGGCTGTCAAACTCGGTGGTGCGAGCATCATAAAGCGCCTCCAGTTGCTTGCTGGCTTCAGCTATTTCCGCATCACTTTTTGGTTGAAGCGCATTATCGATCGTAATTTGCTTTGATTTTCCGGTCTCCTTTTCGATGGCGGTTACTTTCAAAATGCCGTCGATATCCAGGCTCATCCGGCAAAGAACTGCGTTGGGCGTCTCGGTCGGCTTTAGTCCTTCGACCCGAAAGTGTCCGATCGGGATATTTTTTAATGCATCCGGATCGTCCCCCTGATAGATATCTATTTCAACCTCTTTTTGATAGGCCATCGAAGTATAGTATCTGTCCGTGCGCGTCACCGGCAAAGCCGTATTGGCTCTAATAATCGGATGGTAACAATAAGGGTACTCGATACCATTGCGTTGCCCCAGATAGGAAGGACCAAATGAATAGGGCGAAACGTCCACCAGCACGCGATCGACTTCATGTCCGGCAAGCCGCGAGGCCAGCACACCGGCACCCAGGGCCACGCACAGGTCCGGGTGAACATCATGACGGGGAGTGATACCCGCACGTTCTTCCAGTACGCGGGACACATAAGGGATGCGGGTCGATCCGCCCACCAGTAAGATAGCGTCGAGATCTCCCGGCTTTCGGCCGGCAATGTCCATGGCCTTGGACACGCTGTCTAAGGTGGACTCGACCAGCGGGCCGATCATTTGCTCGTATTCCTCACGTGGTATTTCGGTCTCTAGATGCAGTGGTTTGCCGTCAAGGTCAACTCAGTGCCTCTTCCCGTATCTTTACATACGGCTCGAAACTGAGTTTCTTCTTCGTTTCTTCGGCCGCCCACCAAAGACGGGATAAGGCCACCCGATGGCCGTCGTTGAGATCGACGCCATGCTGATCACGAAATTCATTCACCAGACGATCTACCAGGAGCTGATCGAAATCGTCTCCTCCCAGACGATTATTGCCGTGGCTTGCCAGCACCTCGGTAACATTTTTTTCGATGGTGACAATCGAAACATCGAAGGTTCCACCGCCAAGGTCGTAAATCATTATCGTCCGATTTTCATCCGAACCATAGCCGTAAGCGAGGCTGGCAGCCGTCGGCTCATTGAGGATCCTTACGACCTCCAGTCCCGCGAGTTTGCCGGCTTCACGCGTGGCGTTGCGCTGGGCATCCGAAAAATAAGCCGGAACCGAGACGACTGCTTTTTCGACCCTAAAACCCAATTTTTTTTCGGCCCATTGTGCCAGTTCCCGCAGCAGCAGGGCAGATATTTCCGGAGGTGTAAAAGTTCGGTCACCCAGGGTCACGGTTTCATCACTTCCCATTTTACGTTTGATGCTGCGTACGGTCCGGTCCGGATAGAGCAATTGCTGGTTTCTGGCAGGTGCACCGATAAGCAACTCGCCCGCCTGGGAAAGCCCGACGCAAGACGGCAGCATTTTGGTAGGTCCGCTTCCGATGATTTGCACATTGTCCTCAATAAACGTGGCAATCTCGGAATTGGTGGTTCCAAGATCAATACCGACCACACATTCACCTGTACTCATATATTCCTCCGATAGTTACAACATGTTTTCAGAAAATAACCCTTAAGGGTCTATCCCGGATAATGGCCACAAAGACACTGAGCAAAACTGTTTGCTGAAATCTATTTTGGGGTTTTATGTCTGGTGGCGAATCCACTAAGATTCAATAATCAATTCTTCACCTAAGGCGGATCTGGACTAGGTGTTTTGCATGGGAGCTCGGGCCACTTTTACCTGGGCCGACTGAAAAACCTCCGTGTCTATCATATAGCCGGTTCGATAGACTTCAAGGACGTTCCCGTCAGGCACATCCCCGGTTTCCTCGATATCCACGGCATTCATTATCCGGGGATCAAACGGTTTGCCTTCACACACAATTTCATTTACACCGAGTTGCTGCAGGGCCTCGTCGATTCGATCAAGTCCCATGCGATAGCCTTTTTTTAATGAATTGACGATTTCAAGCTTGTGGGTTTCAGCGGCCGAACTATCTAAGAAAATTTTTTTCAGGCGGCTTGTAGGGCGGTCCGCTTGCAGCTTTCGCTGACTCTCAGCGGCCGATCGCAGGCCGATGATTAAGCTGTCGCGGATTTCGATGATAACCCCGATAAGTTCACGGCGGGCGCGGTCATGGGCCTCGAGCTTCAATTGGGAGTCGCGCTGGTCGCGATCCGACCGGCCTTCTTCTGCGATGCGCCTGGCATCAGCGAGGGCTTCGCGGTGGGTCGCAAGAAGTTTGCCAATTGACGCTTCCAATCCCGCAAACGGCGCCATCTTCTCACTTAGCTGTTTAAATGTCCGACCCTGCAATTTAATCTCTTGGGTCAGCGCCGTCATCGCAGACCAGGTTGAATGCCGATCATAAGCCATGTCGCGCGGGCCGGCGGCAGCTGGATCCTGGTCATCGTAAAGTTCAGCCAACAACTCCTCGGCAACACCCTCCAAGGGTTTTTCTTCAGCCAGGACCTCGTCGAGCCACCTCGCGAAGCGCTGTAAAATAAGCATCCTGAGCGCTTCTTTGGTTTTAGCTTCCGTAAAATGTTCACTTAAAGCCAACGGCTCGAGCTGCGGACTTTGACCTTCCAGTTCCAATGGCGTATCCTCATGAAGTAATTAATTCTACTTTGTCATAATTATCTTTGCTACAGAGCCTTGTTAAAACAGACTGATAAAGCGGAATAAACAAATGCCTAAAATGATCTAAATTGACTAAAATGCCTAAAGCCCGCCCTGTCGCGACACGTTTATGCATATTAATATTGCCTATGTGTCATTGCAAACCTAATTTATGAGTAATTCATTCGGGTGATCGGTCTGGGCCAGGGTTAAGGAAACGCTACGCTCTATCTGTTTTTTAAATTGACAGAATACCACAATTTTAGATCATTTTAGTTCATTTTCAATTTTAGCTCATTTTCTCATTACACCTCGCCAGCATGGCGGCAAGCCATGCTTCGGGCCCGACAAATTGTCTATTTTGTTTTTGATTGTCGAGCAATGTCACCATTGGCGCCTCAGGGTCTGCCGACTGGAGCATCAACCGCGTGCGGTAGCGCGGAACGCTCAGAATCTTATAGGCATCCCGCACACGCTCAAATTCCGTGGGACTCTTTTCGGGCGGATATTCCTTGATTTTGTTCAGGTAGGCCGTGCGAATTTCTGCTGTACCGGCATCATCCGGCACACCCAGTATTTTTTGCGGTTTTTCGTCCAAAATGGGAAAATCATCATTTTTCGGCATCGATTGGCCCTCGTTTTAGCGCTGTTTGCGCTTCGTTTTTCTTGATCGCCGACCCGGAAACAAATTCTGGCCCAAATCCGGCAGGGCGCCGTCAGTCTCGGCTTTTTGCATTTCTCGCTGTAATTGATCCGCCAGCCAGGGGTCTTTGCGCGCTAGTTCATCCGGGTCGGGAAAAGACCCATTTCTGCCATGCTTTTTGAACACTTTCATGATAAGTGACATCAATTCCGGCGGCAAATCAGGTAAAAAATCATCCAGCAGGGTATTAAAATCCGGGAAGTCATCAATATCATCTATCGAATTCTTCAGCATATAGGTCGTCCGGCCGATACGGGGCTTTCCGGTCCCGACAATTTTTGGCATCGCAGTAGCGGCAATCGCTTTGCTCATCGTCATCATCGTCATCGTCATAATCACCAAAAAAATTATCCGACATATAATGAGATGGGTATTCGCGCGCCTTCTTTTCAAACTCCAAGACATCATTCAGTTCTTCTGCATCCATGGATGGCTTGTCTTCACCGATCATGCCGTTGAATAATGAAAACCCGAACGGCATTCTATTGCCGTTCCGGCGCAATTCGATGGCCTCATCAATAAGATCCAAATCTCGTTCGCGTCGGGCAAGCTCGATGGCCGCCGTCAGGCAATCGTCCTGGCGCTCTATCTCCCATGTCGGTAAAGATCGAGCACGTAAAAGCAAAAACCTTGCGGTTGAAGCTCCTTGTTTCACCAAACCAACACCCGCCGCCGCATACGCCAATTCAAAATGTTTATTTCGTAAGGCAGTTTCGGCAATAATCCTGATGGTGGCAGTATCATGCAAGCTGTCTTCAGTGGTAAAAAAATTCCTTAATTTTTTTTCATACGCCAACGGAATCGTAATTGGAATACCCATGTCATCGCCAAGTTGACAGCCTCTCGCCAATGCGATCGATAGATCATCACTTGTCATTGGAGCTTTGGTATGTGCAGGCAAATTAATTTGCCGATCGGAGAGGCCGCATGCCCGCAGTACTCCTTGCATAACCACCTTGGCGGTCACTGGAGATTCAAGCAGGTTAATCAGCGCATCGTTCAAACGGTTTAATTGGGATTTCTGACCGTCAAGTGCCGCACATACGGATTTCAATGCCACCAGGAAAGCAGGACGATCCCCCTCATCAAACTGAGGCATAGCCTCTATTTCAGCTAAATCTTTTTGGGCCAAATGGGTCTTTTTTTGTTTCAGGTGACGGATGGCAGTTGCCGCCAGTAAACGCAGTCTTGCTTTTTTCACATCCGGATTCAATCCGTCAATACGTTCGGCCTTCTCTAAATAGCCCAGAGCCTTTTTAAAAGCGTTTCTATTCTCGGCCGATGTCGTTAAATATAGCAGCGGGCGTGAATCATCCGGGATCGCTGCATGCCAGGCGGTGGCCACCGCATCGGAATGTTTCCAATGCGAAGTGTAATTTTCGGCCCACTCCAGCCATTGCCGGAATGTATCAGCAGCGGGGTCGATCTCGCTGGCCAGCCGGTACAGACGTGCGGGATAAAGAAAATACATGTCCACGGCACTTGGGTTATCTTCGCGAAGGGCTTCTAGGACAGACCCCTGCTGTCCGTGATAATAAGATTCGAATCCTGTGAATTCTCTTTTAAATCCTGACTGCAGCCATTCAAAGTCCTCTGCCGGCAGCCTCCCCAACAAATCCACCATGTAAAGATAGATCACCGAAACCTCTCTGCTTTTTTCGGAGAACCATCCCTCGTAAAGGGCGTGCTTGCGAAATTCTTCCAACAGCGCACATGCCCATAGATATTTCCCCATTATGTCCGCCGCCCGAGCATGCAACAGCCAGAAATAGGCGTTTTTCAGCGAAGGTCCTCCCATGGCCCGGCTTACATCCTCGGCATCGACGTCGAACATCCAGGATCGTATGGAAACATGCTGCTTGAGTCTAACAAGAAGTTCGGGGCAGGACTGCTCACAGGCATCGACAGCCTTGCGAACTGCCTTAAAGAGTTTACGCGGCTTGTTCGCGGCCATCACAGCGTCAAGCCTTTCCAATGCATCCCGGGTCGTTTTATTGTTTCCAACGACTTTTTCAGCCAAAAAGGTCGAGCTTTTATCGAGGCCGACCTTCGATTGGCCTGCAATCAGTTCACGGATTAAAGGCACAAGACGTCCCGGCGCTGATTCGGGGTCAACCGCATTCAGATACTTCTCGCAGATCTCATCGTCATGGCGATAAAAAGAGGCCAGCGCCCTGATCAGTATTTTCCACGGTGCCAGCGGGCTCCGGCGCGAGACAGCCGGCAAGGCGACTTCCTCATCCCTGACAAAACCGGATGTCACCCTTGCAAACGCTTTTGCAGTCGCGAGAGCGGCGGTTTTCAGGGGATGGCCGGCAGGTAGAGCGTCACAGTGAGCCAGCAGGCTGAGATCAATCAGCTCATTTTTGATTGTTTTTTCTATGGCTGCTCGCTTATCCTGAGGGCAATCGGGATCATCTAACGGCCGCACCAGCTCATCGAGACTTCCTTGGCGGATGGCAATTACGCCGTTTAATTCAGCTATGAGATGATCCGGGCAATTATATCGCCCCCGAACCAAATTCAAAAACTGGTGAACATTCCCTGGGGGTTTCATAAACGACTCTATAAGGTGGTGGTGCCGGCAGGAATGCAAGAAGGTCACAAACTTCGGCTCAAGGGTCTCGGAAAACAGGTTGAGACGGGGAGCGCGCGAAGACCTGTATCTTAAAGTGCTGATCCGGGGCTAGAGTTCAGGGGAAATTATATAGACAGGATTTCAGGATTAACCGGAAGAGAAGGCCCTTCGCCCAAAGGCATCTCGCCGGAGGCGAAAAAATCCTTTTAATCCTGTAAATCCTGTTAAAAAAAGAAATTAATTTTAAACTCCTGATATAAGGTTGCCGGAGGAATCAAACTCAAATCGAGTACTTTCGCGATCGATGACAACATGTGTTTGGTTTCCCAGACTCGCAAGACAACCCAGGAAGACCATCATTTTATCAAGATCCAACGTGTTTTTAATCCGATGGCCATCATCTTGATGATTCCGCTTTCGGTGGGGCCGGTAAAATCGGTATGGGGTTTCAGCCGATTGATGAGGACGATAGCATCAGCCTCAAAGGCCAGCGATCCAGGGAAAGGGGATCCATATTGTCTCGCCCATCGAACGTACATCCATCTTTGCCCGCGGCGGTTAACCGACACTTTCCTTGGTGACCCCAAGATGGGACAATACCCGGATTTTGCCCTTCGGCTGAGGCACCGCCGTGCGGAGCCCATGGCCCGAATAATGAATGGCTCTGCGCCTGACTTTTTCAGGCAAGCAACCACCGCCCGCACCGCTTCAACCAGGTTGGTGATGCCTCGGCTCCCAAGCCCACAGCCACGCGGGCTCCTTGAGGAGTATGGACCCGCTTTCTGATTCTAATCCATTCCTTTGCGATCTCCGGCGTTATATCCACTGGTGGGGGGACCGCGAAATTCTGATGAACCAGATGCATAAGGGGCAGATTGGATTTTCTTGGATCCGCGGTTTGAAATTTTATCCTTTTCTTAATTTGATCTGATTTAAGCCCGCAGTTTCAAGCAGTATTGCTGGAGATAATGTTGGCGGTACGTTGAGAAATATATACCGATTGTTCTAACGCAAAGCTACGGTGGCTGTAACCCTTGGTTTAGCGGGAAAAATACCGTGTGTCCGTTCAGAATGCAAATGTCTTTTATGATTTTATAGATGTACAGCGCGACGCATTTCTTTTCTGCTCATCTTGTATCCGCTCCGATGAAATATTCCTGCAAATTAATCCTTGATCAAATTTGCAGCCTATTTTACTCTCTCTGACTGCAACCAGGGTTGAAGTTTTTGAGGCTTTACAAGACTATATTGTGAAAAAGAGTCCTTCGATGTTATGTTTTTCGTGTCATAACAGCCGGAAGTACACATAAGGAAAATATCATGCCACCACAGCCGAGGCAGAAAACTGAAAAAAAATCTCCTTCCTCCCGCCATATACTGGCGTCGATCAGAGGGGCGGGCCATATAACCGTATGATCACCGGCGGGTTTCCGAAAATTCAAGGTTATGGCTTGGTCAGACTGTTGGAATGGCCGAGATTGACCGGACTGGTGCCGGCCCAGATCGGAGGCGCATTCATTGGGCACGTTCTTGTTCATTAAAAACGAGCGGCCGGAAATTTATGCCAAGACCTATAAGTTTTTCGAGCCCATGGATTATTATGATAAGATGTATCTTCAGTATCGCGAGTTGTATAAAAGAAATAAGAAGGTTTTTGCGGCATTAAATGCGGGGTAGGCGTTCACGGGTTCAAATGTTTAGGGGTTCAAGGTTTGAGTCTCGTCTCCGGACTGCATTTTGGGATGTGTATTTATGAGAAAAAACGTCAGCTTCTCTTCAGGTTTAATCCAAAATTTTTAACCAAATCAGCAATTATTTGGGAACAAAAGCTTTTTTAACGAGGACTTCGGATCTTTAATGCTTTTTTTTGTCCTTAACCTTGAACGTTGAACCCTGAACCCGAGAACGGTTATAATGCGGGATAACTAATATTTTACTCTGATAATGAGACCGAGTAGAAATTACCATTTTCAGCTAAAAGGAGAACCCCATGTCGGAACAAACAACTGAAAAAGAAACCACAGATCCTTTCAAACCCTACAAAGGTCGTTTTAAGACCTATCCTTCGATCCCACGTCAGGGACGCGACAAAGACGATATTTTCAAGGAGCTGTCGGTTATGGCTGATGAGGAAAATGAAAAGTGGAAAACCGGCCAGGTATCGGGTACCTTTTATCATGCCGGGGAAGAGCACCGAGCATATCTGAACAAGATATTTACCCTGTTTTCCCATGAAAATACCATTCAATTTGATTTGTGTCCGAGTATGTTTAAAATGGAAAGCGAAATCATTTCCATGACGGCCAAAATGCTGAATGGCGATGCAGTCAAAGATCATAACCCGGAAGACGGG
>CAVXXE010000129.1:0-12882 GCA_963765595.1 uncultured delta proteobacterium | reverse complement strand
CAAGACGGTCGTCGTCTGATTGGCGAGGGTTTTCAAAAGGTTGTAGACCTTTTGCATTTTCTCACTTTTACCGATAATATTTTGATAATGATGCCGTTCTTTTAGCTCTTCTTCAAGATGGGTCAAGCGGGTGATGTCCCGGATAACCAGCACCGCCCCCATAAAATTTTCTGCGCTGTCCAGCAGCGGGGAGCTGTTGACCATGGCGATCAGCTTACTCCGATCGCGCTGTCCGCATTCAATCTGGTAGTCCTGGATCGTCGTCCGGCTTCTCAACGTTTCCTGCAATACCTCTAGACAGGACCGATCACACTCGGTCGTGCAGTCGCTAAAGGGCCGACCGGTATCTATATTGAACCCACATATTTTCTCGGCCGCTTTGTTGGCCTCGATCACGTTCATGTTGGTGTCCACCGTAATGATGGCATCCTGGACACTGCTGAAGATAGATTCCAGACGGCTGCGGTGCCGCTCCAGCTCTTCTTCAAACTGCTTGTTTTCAATCGCCCGGGTAATAATCTGAGCGGCAGTCGTCAGGATATAAACGTCTTCGTCTATCCATTTGCGGTGGTGGCGACATTCATCAAATCCCATAAACCCATACAGGTCGCCCTTAATGAACAGCGGCACGTTTAAGGTAGACTTGACTTTGGCCGCCAAGAGCCGCGCGCGATACTGGTCACCGGGTATATCCCGGGTGTCCTGATAGTTAATGATCTTACCGTCTTTGAGATGCTTGGTTCCCCAGGGGATGGTTATCTTCATTTCATCCAGTACGGCAAGGGAGGCGATGCCCCTGGCCACCCATTCGCAAATGCACGCAAAAGTTTCAGACACCGGTTGGTAGGTAAAAATGAAGATACGGCTCACGTCCAGAATGCCGCCCATGCTCTGGAGTGATGCGCTTAAAAAATCATCCAGATTGTAAACGGATACGGCCTGCTCTGAAATACCGGCAAGCATTTTTTCGTATGCAATGCGCTTTTTCAGTTTTTCATCTGTTTGCATGGGTAGGTATCAGGTTGGTAAACGGTTCAGGGTTCAAAGTTCAGGATTTAAAAACTCCCAAACAACTCCTATCAAAGGGATACAGCCTTTTTGGTCCATTTTCTGACGATTTGTCGGCTACAGGGCGCAGCGGTAACACTACCCCTGTCAATTTCCAGCGACAACCACCATCTCAGCGTCACCGTGCCGCAGTCACGGGCTAAGACTCGAGTTCAAGGAGATGATTCTCGAGGATCTGGTTCTTGTAATCCCAAGGTCCGTTAATCCCCTCGAGTTGCAGGTACCACTCGGCGGTCTGGACGAGCACCTCCGCCTCGATGGTGCCGCAGATCTGCCCTGCGATGACATTCACTCCATACCGGGCGGCCTCAGCCTTGAGCAGATTGTAGACGCGGTGAAGCGGCGTTTTCAGAGGGTTGGTTATTTCGCAGGATACCTCCACGCAAGCCTTGCCCGTCCGACGATGGGTCTGAGGTAGACCGATCACGCCCTGGATGTTGGTAAAGCCTCCATGCTTGCCACGCACATAACTGGCCAGCTTTTTCGCGATCGATAAATCGGTCGTGTCCAGCACCACGTTAAAATACGCGTCGTGATCCTCCAAGGCGCCGACGATTGTGGCTCCCGCCGTGGGATGCAACTTCGCCGGCCCGATGTCGGGAGCCCGCTCCGGATCCACCAGGACGGCCTCTTTGAGCCCCTCGTAGTTGCCCTTGCGAATGAAGGTCAAGCCCTCGTTTTCCGGGCGCCGTGCGTTCTTGCCGGTGAAGTAGATGGGCACGTCGTAGCGCTTATGCAGCTCTTGTCCAAGATCTTCGGCGAATTGCTTGCATTCCGCAATGGTAATGTCCCTGGCCGGGTAGATCTCGATGGTGTCTACGGCCCCGATACGCGGGTGGCGACCGTGCTGTCTTTCCATGTCGATGAGCTCGTAAGCCTTGCCGGCCGCATCGAGCAATGCCTCTTTCATCGCCTCGGGGCGACCTATCACCTCGGCCGGCAGGCGGTCGAAGTCAGAATCGGGTTCGTACCCGATGAGCTTCACGCCGTCACGTCCCCTCAACGGGTCCATGATCGCCTCTATAACCTCTGGGTGGGTGCCGTCACTAAAGTTGGGATCTGAGAGAATGTAGCTTGCCATTTGCCTAACTCCTTTCGATAAGCGTTGTAATTTCTGAGGAATTTTCAGCCACCAATTCCTCATCCTTTCAGCCGTCAGGGTTCATGCATCAGAAGGCTTTCCAGCCCTTGTGGTCCACCGCCGAAATTTACTGACTCCACTGCGAATGAACCGAGCATGGTTGGTCGATATTATTGTAAATTATGTGGCAACTGGTCTTATTGCAGTCTTCGGGAGGCATATTTCTGAATTTGCGACAGAATCCGATTCCTATCCGAGGGGTCGAACCATAGATTACCATAATTGTAAACTTTGAAGGGATCCGCACCGCAATCAGATCTGAAAAGCATTACTAAAGAAGATTAGCCATACCCTGGAAGATTAAAGATCCAGCACCATTCCGATTTCATCGCACTGGAAATATTTCGGACAGCGACTGCATTCGCCCCACACCTTTGGTGGAAGACTATTTCTTTCTATTTTTTTGAACCCCAAGGTTTTGAAAAAATCTTCAGTTAAGGTAAAGGTAAACAGACGCTTGATACCCAGCTGGCGGGCCTCCTGCTTCATGAAT
Organism: uncultured delta proteobacterium; assembly: GCA_963765595.1. Lineage (GTDB taxonomy): Bacteria > Desulfobacterota > Desulfobacteria > Desulfobacterales > JAFDCJ01 > JAFDCJ01. Next base: position 10,180 of record CAVXXE010000129.1, on the reverse strand, counting down.
TGAACCAGTTTGCTCCCCAGGCCCAGATGCTGATAATCCGGATGAATCGCCAGCGCCCTGACCTCGGCAATATCTTCCCAGAGGACATGCAGGCTGCCACAGGCCACAATTAGGTGCAGGACTTCTCTGGTCTCTGTCAGGCTGTAGACCGGAACGTTACGGTCACTGGCGATAACAAAATCCCTGATATTTTCGTACAGATACTGGGGGCCCCTGGGCAGCATTAAATTCGAATTGGCGAAGACGTTCACCAATTCAAGAATTTCTTCCACATCACGAATCTGAGCTTTACAAATATCAATCTGGCGTTTGTCCGTCTTTTTTATGAGGACTTTCCGTAATTTATCTTTAGGTTTCTTGCCACCCCGCTTGGGAGCGGGGGGCGGTTCAACAAAATCCATCATGTCCTACCTGAACTGGATTCGAGGTTTCAATTAAAAATTAAGGTGATTGGCCTAATTGTAGACATAGTTGAATAGTTTACTGGTCAACGATATCTGAATTCATTATTTCTTGATCAGTATCCGGCGGTTGCCTCTTTCATCGAAGAATATGATTCGCACCGAACTTTATGTCAAGGGTTAAAATAATTCGTTTGCCCTCAAGGTGCCGTCAGATCTGTCCCTGACGGACGTTGCAGTCTGCAACACGTTAAAACAATCTTTTGATCTTTCCTACAGAATCAAGGATATAGTCCGGCTGGACATCCCCGTCCAAATCGCGTTCCTTAAATTCACCGGTTTTGACCAGAACCGATTTGATTCCGGCCGACCTGGCGCCGATAATATCCGTTGCCACCCGGTCGCCGACCATTAACACGTTTTTGCGGTCAACTGCCAAGGTGTCCAACGTCACTTCAAATATGTATTTATTGGGCTTTCCAATCCAGGTAGCCTCGATTCCGGCAGCGTCTTCCAGCATTTTGCCATAGGCTCCGACGGTAAGCTCAACATTTCCCAGGCTATGATCGACCTTTTCCGGTATCATGACAATCAGTTTGGAACCCGCCAGCAGTAGTTTGAGGGCCTTGTTCATATTTTCGAAATTAAATCCTGCGCGGTAATCTCCCACCACAACGTATTCCGGGCTGTCAGGGTCGATTTGCAAGCCTTCAAACTCTTCAATCCCCTTCCCATTGAGCATTACCCAGCATGATTTGGGGTTCAGGGTTTTCAGATATTTGGCCGTGGCATAGGAAGCTGTGATCACTTCCTCCTCAAGAATGTGAAATCCTTGCTGAGTCAGTTTAGCGGTGCAGTACTTTCTGCTTTTTAAGGTACTGTTGGTCAGTATCCTAATCAAGATTCCTTTAGACCGCAAAAAATCCAGTAATTCAGGGGCCCCCGGGTAAGCCCGGCCCTGAAATTCCAGTACGCCGTCGATATCAAATAAGATTGCTTTGAATTCCGTTTGCATTGGATCAACCTCCGGCAACGTTGGTCACGTTGAACAGGTGTTTGAAATTCTGACCTTTTATCACTAAACTAGAACGGGTACAAGCCGGATTGGGCCAATTTCACTGTAAGTTAGCGGTTCTGATTGCCGGTCGGCTAAAATCCAGACCGCGGTAGCGCCAAAACCCCAAGAGGTATTAAATGTTGGCTGGGCCGCGGCTAACGGCCATGTCAATCTTTTTGACCAGCGGCCTGTTCGCTCGCCGTTGCAGGTAAACCCCTTAGTTGCATAAACAACATGGTAAAAATTATAAGCTCTCCAATTTGGTTTGGAACGTTGGGGTAAACGCATTATTCGTTTGACAGAATATCTAGAGTCCGTTATCCACACCAAATGGGGTGATGCTCGGCTGATTTTTCACTGCAATTTTTCTAACACAGCGTTGCTTTATTATCCCTTTGGCGATGACCGGGTGCCACACCCCAGCCCTTCAATGATTTGAGGGTTTAGAAAGCACAGCCAACGACTTCAACACGATTCAAATTTTGCAGAGAGGAAAATTTTTATGGGACCAGATTCGAATGCAACTCAGGTTACGGCAGACCTGTCAATAAATCCCCCTAAAGTGAAAATGCTAATTAATGGTCAATTTCTAGATTCGCGGACTTCCTCCTGGGCTGAGATACCCAACCCGGCGACTCAGAAAGTGCTGGCAAAGGTACCGTTTTCAACATCTGATGAGATTGAAACCGCCGTGGCGGCAGCCAAGGAAGCCTTTAAAACCTGGAAACACACGGCCATATCGACCCGGGCCCGTCTGTTTTTTCGGTTCCAGGAGCTGATTCGCCGAGACATGGATCGACTTGCAGCATCCGTCACAGCGGAACTCGGTAAAACCCGAGCGGATGCCCAGGGCGATGTGTTTCGCGGCCTTGAAGTGGTGGAGCATGCCTGCGGCATTGCATCGCTGCAGATGGGCGGTTACGTGGAGAATGTCGCCAGCGGTGTGGATACCTACACTATATTGCAGCCTCTGGGTGTCTGTGCCGGCATCACGCCGTTTAATTTTCCGGGTATGATTCCGCTGTGGATGTACCCCATGGCGATTGCCTGCGGCAACACCTTTGTCCTCAAACCATCCGAGCTCGATCCGATCACACCGCTGATGATTGCCGAGCTGGCCCAGGAGGCCGGTATGCCGGACGGTGTGTTAAATATTGTCCATGGCGGCAAAGACACCGTTAACGCCTTGTGTGATCACCGGGATATTAAAGCCATCTCTTTTGTGGGCTCGGCGCCGGTGGGTACCTTGGTGTACAACCGGGCTTCGAGCACCGGCAAAAGGGCCCAGTGCATGATGGCCGCCAACAATCATGGGATCGTGCTGCCGGACGCCGACAAAGAATTTGCACTAAATGCCATGATTGGAGCCTGTTTCGGCGCATCCGCCCAACGCTGCATGGCCATTCACACTATGGTGCTGGTCGGTCAGGCAAATGACTGGCTGCCGGATTTCGTTGAAAAAGCGAAGGCCCTGAAAATTGGCCCCGGCTGGAGAGAAGACACGGATATGGGACCCCTTATCCGTCCGGCCGCCAAGGAACGGGTTGTGGGCTATATCGAAAAAGGTATGGCCGAGGGTGCCAAACTCGAGCTGGATGGCCGGACTGTTGCTGTACCGGGGTATAGCAAGGGTAATTTTCTCGGTCCTACCATTTTTTCAAATGTATCACCGCAGATGGCCATTTACCGGGAAGAAATATTCGGTCCGGTTTTGAGTGTCGTCAGCGTGGATACGCTGGATGATGCCATCGCCTTTACCAACCAAAATCCATTTGGTAACGGCACCGCGGTCTTTACTTCAAGCGGCGCTGCCGCCCGAAAATTTCAAAACGAAATCGATGTCGGTCAGGTCGGCATTAACCTGCCGATCCCTGTGCCGCTGCCCTTTTTCAGTTTCACCGGATCGCGAGGGTCGAAACTGGGAGACCTGGGTCCTTATGGCAGCCAGGTGGTTGAGTTCTACACCCAGACTAAAACAGTAACCGCTCGTTGGCCCCAGGAAGATAAAAGTGCAGGGGGCGTGAATACTGCCATAACGCTGAAGTGATTGATAGTACTTAAAACCCGAATTCGAGTACGGGTACTTTCCCGCAAGAAAAGGAGCGAACATGACCAGTTGGCAGAATTTTATGGAAGAACGCAGTGAACAATATGTCAATGAGTTGTGCGACTTTTTACGCATTGCGAGCATATCGAGTTTGTCCGAACATGCGGACGATGTCAAGCGGGCGGCCGAATGGGTGGCGCAGCGGCTGCAAAAAGCCGGTATGGATGCCGTTGAGGTCATGCCCACCGGTGGGCATCCGGTGGTCTACGGCCAGTGGCTGAATGCAGCCGATAAGCCGACGGTCCTGATTTACGGTCACTTCGATGTTCAGCCGGCAGATCCGCCGGCGCTTTGGACAACACCGCCTTTTGAACCCAATGTTCGGGATGAGCGGATCTATGCCCGGGGAGCCTCCGACAACAAAGGCAATATGCTCATTCCGATTATTGCCGCCGAAGCATTGCTCCAGACCGATGGCACGCTACCTGTTAATATTAAATTTTTATTCGAAGGACAGGAAGAAATCGGCAGCCCTCAGCTTGCTGAATTTCTAAAAAATAATCGTGAATTGTTTGCCTGTGATTTAATCTTAAACGCCGACAGCGGGCAATGGAGTGAAGATCAACCCAGTCTTCTAACCTCGCTTCGCGGTTTGTGCGGTCTTCAGGTGGACGTGACGGGGGCTGATTCCGATTTGCACTCCGGCATGTATGGCGGGGCTGTTCAAAATCCGATTCACGCCTTGATACAGGTTTTAAACTCCATGCGCGGTTCGGATGGTCGAATTTTGATCGAGGGATTTTACGATAAGGTGCGGATGCTTTCTGATGCGGAAAAGGCCCAGATCAACAGCATTCCTTTTAATAAGTCCGAGTTCATGAATGGGATCGGGGTGACTGAGCTGTTTGGGGAAGCCGGCTTTTCAGATCTGGAACGTATTTGGACCAGACCGACGCTCGAATTGAACGGTATCTGGGGAGGCTTTCAGGGGGAAGGTCTCAAAACAGTCCTGCCGAACAAGGCCCATGCCAAGATTACCTGCAGACTGGTCGCCGATCAGGATCCGGAACGCATCTACGGCCTGATTGAAGCCCATATCAGGAAAAACATCCCTGCGGGAGTAACGGTCGATATCACCCCGGTTGAAAGCAATGCGAATCCATATTTAATGCCGGCTGATCTTCCTGGCAGTCTTGCCGCCATCGAGGTTCTCAGTGAGCTATACGGTAAAAAGCCGATACTTGTTCGAGAGGGCGGCAGTGTGCCGATTCTATCTCTTTTACTGGAACATCTGGGTACCTATGCCACCTGTTTCGGTTTTGGTATGAATGATGAAAAGTTTCATGCACCCGACGAATTTTTCCGTCTTAAAAGTTTTGAACTCGGCCAAAGGGCCTATTGTAAAATATTGCATCGTTTAGGCGATCAAAAGTAAAAATCATCGGAATGGTTATGCCGCCTCCACGGCCAAAGTCATTCCCGCCCGCAGGGGTGTCTTAACTCCAAATCAGCAAAACATGAGGCAAATATGATTGGAAACATCAATATCCTGGATGACAGATCTCGACTTATTTTACACCGAACCCCGCGTGAAGATATTAAAAATGGTATTACCATCATGGTTAAAGGGGAGGGGGCTCGTCTGGTTGACAAAGAGGGGAGGCACTACCTTGACATGGAAGCGGGAATAACGCGGCCCGTACATGTCGGCTATGGCCGTCAGGAGATTGCCCAGGCGGCGTATGATCAAATGTGCACGCTTCACTATGTAACGCCTTGCGGATTTGCCAATGAACCTGCCATGAACCTGGCGGATATGCTGGCCGAGATCACGCCGGAAGCAATCAATCGGTTTACTTTTGAATGTTCGGGCTCGGAGGCGGTTGAATCCGCCATGAAACTGGCAAAACATTACCATTACTTCAACGGGAACAAGGGCTGTTTTAAAGTTATTTCCAGAAAAGGTGCCTATCATGGTGTCAGCGGTTACGGTGTCAGGGCCCTCGGCACCGTAATGCCCATGCGGCAGATTATGGAACCCGTTGCGCCCGGCGCCGTATTTGTGGAATCCCCGTATTGTTATCGCTGCGCCTACGGCCTGGCTTACCCGGATTGTGATTTAAGGTGTGCCAGGGACATCGAACGTACGATAGAGTTTGAAAATCCTGAGTTGATTTCCGCCTTTATCGGCGAACCGATCATGCAGGGGTTTGGGGCCTACGCACCTCCTCGGGAATATTGGCCCATTGTGCGGGAGATTTGCAGCAAATATGGTATCCTGCTCATTATAGACGAAGTTATTTGCGGCTTTGGCCGCACCGGGAAGATGTTCGGTATCGAGCATTTTGAGATTCAACCGGACCTGATGACGATGGCGAAGGGGCTTACCAGCGGATATGTTCCCCTTTCGGCAGTCGGCTGTACCGACGAGGTGATGAAGCCCATTGAAAATTTTTTGCATTTGCATACCTATGGAAATCATCCGGTGGCCTGCGCCGCCGGACTGAAAAACATCGAGATATTACAGAAAGAGAATCTGGTCCGGAATTCCCGGGAAATGGGGAAATATTTTCTCGAGGGCCTGAAAGCCCTGGAACGACATCCGATTGTGGGAGAAGTCCGGGGGACCGGGCTCTGGCTGGGTCTAGATTTCACATCCGACAAGAAGCTTCGCGCACCATTCCCATTGCAGCGGATGAACAATATTATAACCCGCGCTAAGCAACTCGGTGTTCTATTTAAAACCATGGGGTTTGCACTTGAATTTGCGCCGCCGTTGATCATTACCAGAGAAGACATCGATGAGGCTTTAGAGGTCCTGGAGCGATGTATTGCTGAAGAAGAAAAGGCGATGGGGATCTAAGGAATTCGGAATGGGGAATTTGGAATTCGGATTTATCAAAGGACTACCATCACTGGTCAGGCAGATCAGGCAGTTGGATACCTAAAAAAAGTGGGAAAGACAAAAAATGGAAATCATCGATCTAACCCATACCATCCATGACGATATTCAGACTTATCCGGGAGATCCGAAACCTTCGATCAGCCCGGGGTTGACCCATGAGAAGGACGACTGCCACGTCGATCTTTTGAAATTGGGCTCTCACACGGGGACCCACATCGATGCACCTTACCACTTCCTGAAAGGCGGTCAAAGAATTGATGAGATACCGGTTCAACGATTCATCGGCAACGGGATCCTGGTCGATGTTTCGGATAAATCGGAAAGAGATCTGATTGACAGCGCCGATCTTAAATCTTTTACAACCGAAATCAAAAAAGGGGATTTTGTACTTCTCAGAACGGGCTGGGATCGATACTTCGGGACGTCACGATATCCACAGCACCCCTTTTTGAGCGTCGATGCAGCCGGGCTGTTGGTAGAGTTGGGTGTTGCCCTTGTCGGTATTGATGCCTTGAATATTGACTCGTCGCACCAGACGGTGATGGATCCTGAATCCTTCAAAGGAGACAGCCAGGCGCTCGCGGATTATGGTTATCCGGTCCACGATATCCTGCTGGGTAATGATATTCTTATCGTGGAGAATCTTTGTAACCTGGATAAAATTAAACAGCGCAACGGGTTCTATTCGTTTTTGCCGCTTAAGTTAAAGGACTCGGACGGCTCTCCCATCAGGGCCGTTTTTTATGATGGGTGAAAAGAGTTCGCCGCTGATTTTCTCACATACTTATCAAAGGAGACTGATTATGAAAAAATCAATTGGACCCCGAGCAATTATCCAACCGAACCCGGTCCTGATCATCGGCAGTTACGATCAAAACGGCCAGGCCAATATGATGGCCGTGGCCTGGGGCGGAATCTGTTGCAGCAAACCGCCCTGTGCGGCCATATCGCTCAGACAGGCAACCTACACTTACGGGAATATCCAGCACCAAAAGGCCTTTACAATCAATATACCTTCCACTGCGTTTGTCAAAGAAGCCGACTATGCCGGAATTTATTCCGGGAAACAGGAAAATAAATTTGAATCCCTGGGTCTGACGCCCGTAAAAAGCGATGTCGTCAATGCGCCCTATGTTAAAGAATTCCCGGTTGTATTGGAATGTGAGGTGCTGAAGGTCGTGGAAATCGGCCTGCATACCCAGTTCATCGGCGAAATCAAAGACATCAAAGCCGATGATAGCATCCTGGCAGAAGACGGTCTGCCCGATATCACCAAGGTACAGCCGTTTATCTACAATTCTGCCGGTCAGAATTATTATGCTTTAGGCGACTTCCTGGGCAAGGCATATACGGTGGGGCGCAGGAGATAGATATGAATAGCGATGAAAGATCAATAACCAAAATATTGGATGATGGCGGTCCATTTGTCATCTGGGATAAAGAAAAAAAGGCGACATTCAAGCGGGGAATGATTCTGGATACCTGGGTCTGTGACAATCCTGAATGCCGGTATCTTCATTTACGTGCCGTTGCTATTGATGAACGGTTTAAGAATATGAAATTTAAAGGGAGGAAATTGGTTTATACGGTTGAGTCGGATATAAATCAAAAAACAGAGCCGCTCCCAAATCAGAACTTGACGGCATCGATTCATGTTGATTCTGCCAAGGTGTCCGTGCCTACCGACACCCCTTTAGAAAAACAGGATCAAGATTTTTTAAGCTGGCTAAAAAGAGATGTAAAAGGCGATTATTTCGAATTGATGAAAAGACGTTGGCGGGTGGCTAAGAAGGTGGATCGTGACCGCTGGCGGAATGAGGATTGGAGCTGGTGGGAACCTGGCCTGGTTGTTGGATGGGATGAGGTATTCCCCGATGACCCGGATTTCGTTTTTGAAATATCGGGAATGAGGTATTGGGCAAGGGATTTGTACTGTATAAATCCCGGCTGCCCCTGTAAAGACATTACGCTTTCATTTGCTGAATTTGATGATGAGGATAAACCCAAAGAATTAGGTGCGGTAGGTATTAACCTCAAACAATTTCGTGTTGATGAGATACAAGCTATCGAGGCACCGGAGAAGGAATTGACCCAAATTTTCAGCAAATTTCAAAAAAGAGCAGGAGTGAAAAAAACCTTAAAAACGCGCCAAAAAGAGATGAAAGTCATCGGCAAAGAAATCGCAAAATTAAGCATTAAAAACAGATCACAAGGCCGCAAATCAGGCTCAAAACTGGGTCGCAATGATCCCTGCCCATGCGGTTCCGGTAAAAAATATAAAAAATGCTGTCTTAGCAAATAATTGTCTGTTAATTCAACTCAGTCAACAAGGTCATTTTCCCAAAACCGTTAAGGTGAGATATGGTATGTATAACAACGCTTTAAAAATTGAGAATTAGCGGATTAAATCGGGAATTGACAAAGATAAAACCTCTCAGCTTTGTCAGTTAATCCTGCGCATCAATCCATCTTTTTAAAAGGATACCGGAATTGACCGATTACAAACCGATAACACCCCAGCAACAGCCCAAGTTTGCCGGGATTAAAACCTATCTGCGTCTGCCCCATTTGCAAGCCACGCAGGGGATTGACTTTGCCGTTGTGGGCGTCCCCTGGGACGGCGCGACTTCGTACCGGACCGGGCAGCGACTGGGATCCGATGCCATCCGCAAGGTTTCAGTGACCTTGAGACCTTACAATCTGGCCCTGGATGTCGGGATATTCGAACATTGCTGCGGAGTGGATTACGGGGATCTATCGGTGGTTCCCGGTTACATCGAGGACACCTACGACAAAATTGAAGCTGAGCTGTGCCCCCTGGTTGAAGCCGGTGTAATCCCCGTCGCAATGGGAGGCGACCATTCGATTACCTTACCGGAACTGCGAGCGATTGCCAAAACCCATGGGCCGGTGGCCCTGATTCACTTGGACTCGCATACCGATACCAATGATCAATATTTCGGTCGGCCCTATTATCACGGTTCCATGTTCCGCCGGGCGGTGGAAGAAAATATACTGCTGCCGGCAAACTCGATTCAGGTCGGTATGCGGGGATCGGTGTATTCAAAAAATGCCTACGATGAGTCGACATCTTTGGGATTCAAGGTTGTTACCATGTCGGCTGTGCGCCAAATCGGCCTGCAGCGGTTGATTGAAATCATCAAAGGCCGGGTCGGGCCAAACAAGGTATTTGTTACCTTCGATATCGATGTCGTCGATCCCGCCTTTGCACCCGGCACCGGAACGCCCGAGGTGGGCGGCTTAACCAGTTCAGAGGCCATCGAGTTGATACGGGGATTAAAGGGGCTGAATTTTGTGGGGTTTGATGTGGTTGAAGTTTTGCCCGACTATGATGTGGCTGAAATTACCGCGCTTTTGGCCGCCAATGTCATATACGAATTTTTATCGTTGATTGCATTGAATAAGAAAAACGAAGGATCGCTGAGAACGTCATAACATATTCAATAATCAATTTTGATGCTTTCGTAAAAAGTCGGAATTCCCCATTTTCTGAATTCCCGCCTGCGCGGGAATGACAATAAAGAAATTAAATTCAGATAGATACCACAGGCGTCATGCCCGCGGAGGCGGGTATCCAGTCTTTAAAATGACTTGTTACGATCTTATCAATTTTATAGGTCATTTAACCAACACCACCCTCAAACTCGTCGCACTTGAAATTTTTCGGGCACGCTCTGCATTTGCTTTAGACCTTGGCCACCGGATCCGCCGTTATTTTGAAAGATAGAAAAAACATGCTATATTAAACC
>CAVXXE010000128.1:0-15217 GCA_963765595.1 uncultured delta proteobacterium | reverse complement strand
CGGTTCAATAAATCGACTATGGGTTTCCCGGCGGCAACAGGATCGTATTTAAAAATTGTTTAGTTAGTAATCATTCCTATTAATTCAAAATTCACGAACTTGCAAGGGCAATAATGATGCATCTTATGGGATATTACCATCTAAATTAATTCCGATTGTTTTATTTGTCCATGAAAAATTTAGCTTGACATCTAAACGGTCGATTAATACGAACGTTTGAATCATCATGAGGTAACCCCGTATGGCAAAGATAGAAAAAAGCAAAAATCACAAAAATGAATTGACCACATTGTTGAATTATCCCATAACGGCATCGGTGCCGGCAGAGAGGAGGCAGCGAGTGAGGTATCGGATTTGTTATGGCGTTTCGGCACTGATTATTTCCTTTTTTCTATATGGGTGCATCAATCTGGGTCCCGATTATGCACAACCGGACCTGGGAGTTCAGACGCCGACATCATATGAGTATGCGCCCACTGAAACCGAGTTGCTGGTGGCCGGGGATCGCTGGTGGGAGGTTTTTGGAGATTCGGAGATCAACCAGCTAGTTGACGAGGTCCTTAAAAACAACTGGGACATCAAGCAGGCAGCCGCGCGGATTCTGGAAACGCGCTATCAATATGTCCAAGTAAGGGCAGGACGGTTTCCCAGCGCAGATTTTGACGGCAACCTTGCACGCCGGCAGATTGGCGGCGGTAGCCTGGGTTCGAGCACCATCGTGAACACCTATCAACTAGCCGGAGCCGCCGCTTTTGAAGTCGACCTCTGGAGTCGCCTGGCCAAAGCTTCCAGAGCTGCCTGGGAGGATCTTCTGATAGAGGAAGAAAACCGTCGAACCCTGGCCCAGACCGTTGTCGCCGAAGCGATTTCCCTGTATCTGGAAATGGAGGCACTGGAAAGGCGGCTGCAGATTGCAGCTCAGAGTATTGACGCGTTTCGTCTCAGTTTGCAATTTGTTGAAACGCGCTACGAGCGCGGTTTGACGTCTGTCCTGGATGTCCGGCAGGCCAGACGCGTTTTAGCCCAGGCGGAAACCCTGGTTCCGCAGCTTAAGCAGGAACTGGGCATCACTCAGCAGCAATTGTCCGTGTTGAGAGGGCGCTATCCACACACCCGGCCGGCGCGTCGCCAGCCGGAAGATTATTATAAACGTCTGGCGCCGGTGCCGCCGGGGCTGCCCTCCGATTTGCTGATGCGCCGGCCTGATATCAGATCTGCCGAGAAACAGTTAAAAGCCTTAAACGAACGTGTTGGTGTGGCCAAAGCCGCTCGCCTTCCCAGCATTACGTTGACCGGCGGGTATGGTTGGACCAGCGATGACTTAAATAATTTCGTGCGTTCAGAAAATGCCGTCTGGAACCTGACGGCAGGCCTTGTCCAACCTATTTTTGATGCCGGCAGACTCAAAGCCGGACAGCGGACGGCGGAGGCCAGATATCAGCAAGGGGTTGCCGAATATGTGCAAACTGTGCTGGATGCCTTCGGCGAAGTTGAAAGGGCACTGCTGATCCGTAAACAGCAACTTGAGCGCCGGCAGCGGGAGCTGAAATTTCTCGAGGAGGCCCGGGCGACCCAGCGGGTGGCCGAGGATCGCTATATCCGTGGCCTCGTCATTTACCTGGATGTGCTCAATGCACAAATTACACGCTTTCAGGCGGAAGACAGTCTGGCCCTTGTTGATTTGGCCATTATGAGAAACCGGGTTGCACTCCACCGGGCACTGGGGGGCGGTTGGGCGGAGCCGGAACCCGTGGGTGTGAAGGATGATGGTATTTTCTTTCGCTTCTAAGCCCTTACCTTTATCTGACAACATGTTGTAAGAAACTGAAGGTGTCAGGTGTCAGGTGTCAGTGTTCAGGTTTCAGGATTTAGCACCTCAACTCCCTGACACCCGAAACCTGACACCTTAAAAATGCGCCATTGCTGCCCCGCAAAGGCCACTTTTTCCGAGCGTCGTCTCGGAAAAAGCTTAGTTCCTTGTTAGTGCACTTCGGCCGTATTGGTGCGGTTTTCCCTGGCGGCTACCTGTGGATCGATGCGCCAGGTAATAAAGGGCGAGAGCGTGTACAGCAACATATAAAGAACTGCAACGTGGCCGAAATAAGGCGTGAACACGGAGACGAACAACAATAACGTCAGGCGGGCAAACCAGGGATGTCGGCTCATGAATCGTCCGAGGTGCAGATAGCGAATGGGATAAAGATTCATTAGGATCGCCGTAAATATCATTGCTCCGCAGCAGAAAATCCCCCAGAACTGAATCCATGGGGAGCTCTCGTTGACGGCCTGTGCAAAAATGATCAGAGGTGCCACTGACAGCATGGCAGCGGCGGGCGTCGGCATGCCTTTGAAAAATCCCGGGATTGGCGTTTTATCCAAGGTAAAATAAATGAGCCGAACGAGTCCGAGGGCGGCAAATCCCCAGGCGATCAGAGCAATGGGTATTTTCTGGACAAGCGGGTCTGAAAATGCCGAAAGGACGATATAAAAAATCCAGGCAGGTGCAATGCAGAAACTGACCAGATCGGCAATGTCATCTAAAATCCCTCCCAGACTGATAGTGTGCGCCTGCTCATTTTCCGCAAGCAGCGGTTCGGTCAGGCCCAGTTTGCGAGCAAGGGCCCCATCGAGCTTGTCGAACATGGCGGCGCCGATTAAAAACAGATAAGCCTCCCGTATCCGTCCCTGGTATGCAAAAAATACTGCCAACAAACCCATCATGGCATTCATGACGGTCAGTGCATTGGGGAAAAAAGCCAAAATGCGGCGTCGCAGGCGTTCGTTGCCCAGGCAGAGCTCGTCCAAACACAGGCTGCCGTATTTTCGGCAATAGAGGGCAATGGAGCCCAGATTGATGATCAGAAAAATAATTTCAATGAAAAACAGGCCCCGCAGCGGCAGATTTCCAAACCAGGAAATCGATGAGTAAATACGGGTTTGCGGCCCTTCAGGAACATAAAACGCATAGGCATAAAGAAGCGCCCCCACAGGGGCGGAGACGATGGTTCTCAAGCGGGTAAATTCGCTGTATTCGGGATCTTGATCGCAGCGGATAGCAAATCCGCGCATAAAGTTTGCAAAGTTGTCGCGGACCAGCACGGTCACCGTTAATATCATCACCAGAATCGCGTGTAACAGCTCCGCCCTGTTGATATCCGGTGTAATCATATGGATGCGCCACATGGTGCCGACCGCAACCAGGGGGAAAATAATCGAATAAACCACCTTGTCCATAATGCGGTCAGCGAGATTGGCCATGACGGGATGGGGATGAAAGCGCGCGGCAAACCAGCCGTCCACGAGATCGAAGGTCATTGAAACAAACAGGAAGACCACCCCCAGGATGTATAAAACCGGGCTGCGGGTCCACATAACGGCAATAGCACACAGCATCCCGCCAAACACGAGGGGCGGTCGACCGTATACCAGCAAGGTCGTTAATTTCTGTGGGATGTAGTGATTTCCGGGCATGGTTTATCGGAGAGCTCGATTTTAGGTTGTCCAATCATAATTAAATTCCGCACTCGTGTCAAGGCAGAGACATGCAATTCCAGGGAAACGTCAAGGTTGAAAATAATTTTAGTAAATCCATTTAGTTATCTTTTTATATGATGTGGCCCTGCACAATTGTAGTCGTTCTTCGAATTCATAACCCTTTGCCTTCTTGGCCACTTTTTGATACTGCTGGCAACAGTTCAAAATTATATCCTTAACCGGAAAACCAAACTAAAAATCGTAAATTACAACCCATCCATACTCTTATGACCGGATCTTTATCTAAGAAAGTCGGCATCGCCTCACTGATCATGATGGCATCGGTTTTTTTAAGCCGTGTGATCGGTCTTTTCAGAGAAATGGTCATCGCCCACATCGGCGGTGCCGGGGCCCCGGTGGACGCTTATCAAGTGGCGTTTGTGATTCCTGACATTTTAAATCATATCGTTGCCAGCGGATTCATGTCGGTGACATTCATCCCCATCTTTTCCCGTTATTTGGCCGCTAACCGGGAAAGTGATGGATGGAAAGTCTTTTCCATCATATTGAACTGCTTTGGGTGTTTTCTGGTTGTTTTAATTATAGTTGCCGCTGCTCTTACCCCTCAATTGATTGCCCTGATCGCACCGGGGTTAAAGAATCCCGATACCATTGCAAGTGCCGTCAGAATGACCCGCATTATATTGCCCGCGCAGTTATTTTTTTTCGTTGGAGGGCTTTTGATGGCCGTTCAGTTCAGCAAGGAGAGGTTTTTCATCCCTGCGCTGGCACCGTTGCTCTACAATCTGGGGATTATCTCAGGTGGAATCATATTGGGCCCCTGGATCGGAATGGAGGGGTTTGCCTGGGGGGTGTTGATCGGCGCATTGATCGGGAATCTGTTCGTCCAATTTTTCGGTGTCAGGAAAACAGGGCCTAAATATTTCTTCATTTTTGACCTGGGGCATCCGGATTTGAGGAAATACGTATTCCTGACCCTTCCCTTGATGGTGGGGATGACCATGACATTTTCCACCGAATTTTTTTTCAGGTTGTTTGGTTCTTATTTACCGCAGGGTAGCATCGCTGTTCTAAATTTCGGCTTGCGGATCATGCTCATTCTGGTGGGGTTGTTTGGTCAGGCAGTGGGTACGGCCTCCTTTCCGTTTCTGGCACGACTGGTGGCTGAAAATAGAATAAATGATATGAACCGGTTGTTGAACCATACATTGCGCTTTATTGCTTTGGTCATTCCATTTTCGGTGCTGCTCATGGTGCTGCGTTTGGAGGTGGTCCGGATAATTTTTCAGCGGGGAAAATTCGATGCCGCCGCTACCGCTTTAACAGCAGAGGTGTTGATGTATTTGCTGGTCGGGGCGTTTGCCTTTGCGGCCTATACCATTGTCGTCCGAGGATATTTTGCCTCCCAAGACACGCTTTTCCCCGCATTCTACGGAACCATAGTCGTGATACTCAGTATCCCTTTGTACCTTTTGGGTATGAATTTACTGGGTGTCCGGGGAGTGGCCCTGGCGGTTTCGTTGTCCGGCATCTTTCAAGTGACGGTTTTATATGCCCTTTGGAATAAACGGAGCAATAACACGGAAAGTCGGCGTGTATATGCCTTTTATCTCAAGATAATGGGTTTTGCCGTTGTGTTGGGTATTTTTCTGGCGTGGTTTAAATCCGCGGCGTTTTTCTGGATCGATTCCACCACATTTCATGGAAGCCTGATGGTAAGCCTTTTAACCGGGGCGCTGTTTCTGGTCATTCTGCTGACAGCCGGTTATGGCTTAAAAATAAAGGAAGTTACGGAGCTGATAAATCGGCTGGTGAAAAAGCTTTAAGGTATATGGCGTCAGATCAGCTTCGGTGCTTGTATGAAACTTCAGGAGGCCGAATAGCGAACCGCAGAATAACGAATATCGAATTTCGAAGTGTGGAATCGCTACGCTCCATCTTTTTATAAAAATAGATAGAATACAGTCCTTCAACATTCGATATTCAACATTCGATATTCGCTTTTTTTAAAGTTTCTTTTTAGATCAAACTGGCTGTTTTTTAGGCCAGCGGCGGCGCTGACACCTGACACCTTTTGCAAGTCGGAACAAAAAGGAGATCAAAATTTAAGTGCATATGGGTCTAATTGAGAGTAACTTTTCACCAACCCAGGTTAAACCTAAACCGCTACCACCTTATCAGTGCACTGCCCCAGGTCAAACCGCCCCCGAAAACCGGCAGACAGACCAGATGACCGGGTTGAATGCTGCCGTCGCGTACCGCCTCATCCAGGGAGATGGCACAGGATGCCGAAGAGATATTGCCGTATTTTTGCAGGGTCAAATAAAATCTCTCAAACGGAATTTTTAAAGACTTTGCGATGTTCTGAAACATGCGAACATTGGCCTGGTGGGGTATGATCCAGTTGACGTCCTCCAGCTTCACATGATTGTATTCGACCGGTTCCTTGATGGATTCGATAAAGCGTCTGACGGCCACCCGGAAACTCAGGTTGGCTTCAATCATGTTCAGGTAATGCAATCCCTTGTTCACGCTTTCATGGCTAATGGGCGTGGTCTTTGAACCGCCCCCCGGCAATAGCAAATCCTGGCCGTTGGCGCCGTCGGTGTGTATATGGGTGGACAAGATTTCATGGGAGTTGCCGCCCAATGTGAGTACAGCAGCACCGGCGCCATCTCCCCACAGAATGCAGGTGGCACGATCCTGCCAGTTGAGGGTGCGGGACATGATTTCAGAGGCCACCACTAAAACATTTTTATACGTTTTATTCTTTAAATATTGTTCGGCGACATTTAAACCGAAGATAAATCCGGAACAGGCTGCGGTCACGTCGAATGTCACCGCCCGGGGAGCATCCAGCTTGGCCTGCAACCAGTTGGCAGCCGAAGGACAGCAGGTGTCCGGTGTGATCGTGGCCACGATGATCAGATCCATCTCTTCAGCGGCCATACCGGCCATCTCAAGGGCTTTCAACGATGCCTGGTAACCCAGATCGGAGGCCGTCTCGCCGGCCTCGGCAATTCTTCTTTCGCTGACCCCGGTGCGCTGAACAATCCATTCATCGGTCGTGTCCAGACCACTTTTTTCAAGATCATAATTGGTTAAGATCGCTGACGGTAAATAAGAACCTGTGCCCAATATGCTGGATAGACTCCATATCCAACCTTTCTTACCAATCTAATGATTCAGCTTGCAAGCATTTTTTTGTTTGTCAGCCTCTAAAAAAAAACAGCGGCAGGTGATTGCCGCTGTTTATAGTATCTGATTGGTAGTTGTCAACCTATGGGTGAGGGTTTGCACAGATGGGCGTCTTCCATGGCCACACGGCCACAACCGTCACAAACAAATTTCATCGACGCCAGTTTATCTTTACACATGTGAGCGGTGTCAACATCCGGGGTACCGCAGAAGCTGCATTTTTTTGCGTCGCCGCAGGGATTGCATAAATGGCCCGGCTCATTTGCTACCGCACCACAATTTTTACATGTATATGCCATGATGGACCTCCTTTACAGATTCGGTTATTTGCCTTTTCTTGTGCCTTCGCGTCTTAGTGGCTAAGCTCATAAAATATGAGTATAAATAGGGAAAAGTCAAGGAGGACCGGATGGTTCCGGATTCTAGTCTGTTTTTTGATCGTTTTTATTGTTTTTTCCAGAAGAAAATACGGGCTGCATGATGGTAATCGGAAGTTTTAACGTTCGTTCCAGAATACCCAGCACTTCGGATCCAACGGCTGTGGGATGAAGTGGTATCACGTCGGGGTCAGCTAAATCCCCTTTGGCTCTAAAGGGAATTGAGATCAGCTTGCCGCCTAAAATATGCCTTATCAAAGGAAGAAATTTCACAATGCGATCCACAGTTTTAAAAGGCGCCACCAGAATAATTAGATCCATCTTTTTTTCGGAAAAATCGATGTTGCCCTCACAGGCAATTCCCATTGATACGCCATCTATGGAGCATTCTCGCATGATGATCTTGCCGCCTTCAATGTCCGCGCTGACCGTCATGCCGTGGTAAGCAAAACCCTCACCGATCAGGTCCGGGATTTCTCCACGGTAAATTTCGGTAACATTTAAAATCGAAAGAATCTTAGCCAGGACACCAAACCGATAAATTCGACCTTTCTCGGCGGAGAATGCCACCTCTCCCGTGAGGGACCGCAAGAATTCATCCGGTTTGCTCTTTGACAGGAGTTGACCATTTAGATTGAAAGTACCCATTGCCAAATGCTCTTGACCGGTGATGCAGGAAACGGCAGGGGCCAGCATTTGATTCACGGCGGTGGGAACCAGAAATATCTCCAGTGTCTGCTTATTAACCTTCAGCTGACCTCGAAAGGATATGCTGCACACAACCGCTTCATTGACTGAAATAACCAGCTTGTCCGGTTTAAATGAGAGATCTGCTTTCAGGGGGTTCACGGAATAGGTTTCATAATTGAAGTTATCCGTCTCAACTTTAAGGATCCCCAGCAAATCCCTTTTACTGAGACGGCTGTCCGAAACTTTACTCTTTTTTTTTACATAGTCGACCAGGTTATTAACCTGATTCCAGTCAATGGTGTCAGCTGTGAGGGCCAGATCCAGCAAGGTCTCATTTTCTGATAAAATCATTCCACCAATCAGTGTCAGATGGTTTTCCCCCCAGGTTAAATCCGTTGCATTTATCCGGACCCTGTTGCGGGCAGCTTCCGGCGCGGCTTCACCGGTCAGGTCAAATGATCCGTTGTTGACCGTTACCGGATCTCCAAAGGCATCCGAAGTGAGAACAAGGTTTTTCATGCTGCATGTCAAAGCATAACGCCACTGGGCCGGAAGATGCAAGGGGCCGTTAAGGTTCAGACCCGGCAGATAAACCATGCCTTTGGTGACTGAAAAATCCTTCAAAAAAGGTCCAATATTTTTAAAGGACAACAACCAGGGATAGACCTCATCTGTAACGAGCTCCACGGATTGGGAATTAACATCAAAAGTGGGCGATTTTCCTAAATTAAAGCCCGCAGAAAGTTGAGAAATCGTGGAGCTTCCCAATGATGCATCGATCTCTTTTAAAGCGAACCGGTTCTTACGCCATGAGAGTTTACCTGCGTCAACGCGCAAAGGGCCCGGTAAGCGTTTGGAGTGAAGCATGAGCTTCTCGATGTCGGCGGAAAATGACACTCGCTCAAACGATGGTCCCGATACGGGGCCGCTGACTGCCATGCGTTCAAAAGACAGTGAACCGCTAATGGGTTTAAACCGCTCGAGGGCTGTCGGAATGTTTTTGTATGAAAAGATTAACGGGTTTACATCTTCAAGGTAGAAAAATACCCGGCCCGATCGGGCTGAGAACACCGCTGTCTTCGCCCAGTTTACGTGACCGGCAACCCTCCGGATGGATGATTTTCCCATGGCGGCATCCACATCATAGAAGGTGATTTTAGTCCCCTGCCATGTGAAGCGCCCCCGACCTATCCGCAAGGATTTGGGTAGCTTTTTTGAGGTTACGATAAGTTTGTTCACAGCACCGTGAGTTTGAAAACGCCAGTCCCGGGGGCTGAAGAACGGGCCTTTTATTTCCAAATTATCAACTGCGACCTCACCTTTCAATTTGCTAATATTATTCAAATTTTTTTTGAACGCATCAAAAGAAAGCAGCCAGGTATAGAGCTCCTCCAGGTTGAATTTTGCCGATTGAGAATTAACGATAAGACCGGGAGTCCCGGTCCAGTCGACAGCGATGGAAGGATGTATAAACGATGATTTGCCGATGTTCGCATTAAAATTATCGAATGTAAGGCGGGTGCCGCCATAATTAAAGTGCCCCCCATCAATTTCAACCGCATATGGGATGCGCTTGTAACGGGCGGTTAAATGGATATTCGAAGCCTCCACTTTTGCATTCAGGCTTGCCAGATCATCTCCCAGTGTCAACATCCCCGTCGCAGTGCCCTTGACATCCTTAATGAGGGCAAGCTCTTTTAAAAAATCCTTATTTCGAACAACGCGGCCTAAAACCGGCGGCAATTGGGACAAGTCGGCCTTGACACCTATTTTAAGTTGAAAGGGTGCCAGATCTTTGTTGAGACCCAGTGTCATTTTACCGTCCCGGCCGGTGGAGTTTCCCATCTGGGCCTCAAGGTTCTCGCCATGCAAAATTCCCTCGGAAATATGCGCATCCCCGATCACATCATCCAGATTCAGTTCAGCCCCGGGGATGAAGATTTTGCCCTGTGTCATCCGCCCTTTGATGACAATGTTATCCAGCATGCCCAGTTCAGCAATTTTTCGGCCCCGAATGCGAACAGTCATCCAAGGGACAAAACCTCCCCTGATAATTTTAAAAATATTCTGAATTATTTCAGATTCACCCAACAGTCCAAGTGCCACCTGCCTTACCGAAGCCGCATCTATGCGGGAACCGTTTATGGCCAGCTGAATATCATGCAGGTTCTCGTCATAGGAAAACATCCCGCTGGCTTCCAGCCTGGGGTAATCCAATTCCATCTCAGTCAGGGAGATTCCGACCGTCTTGCCGCCGACCTGAACCGTGCCACGGATACGACCGCCTTTAATTAGCAACTGTTCTTCACCTCGACTCATCGCAAGAAGAGGAACGGCCCCGTCGACAACAGCCTCCATATTTCCGGTGCCGTCCAATTCAACATCGATGGTTAAATTGGCTTTGACGTCCGTCACCTGCAGTGCGGAATCATGTAAAAGATAAGCCATTAAAGCTTGAGGACGGAACCGGGAGAGCCGAATGTGCCCCTGGCCTTTAAAATCCAATGGATTCAAGAACCCGTTGACATCGATTTGATCCCAGAGATTAGATTTACACCTGATGGAAAAGTCGAGCTTGTCCGGCTGGCGTTGATAAGCGGCCTGTACTTCACTGAGCTTAAATTTGCGTCCAAAAGGATCTACAAGGTTTATTTTACCGTATTCAACCCTCAGCTTCAGCTCCGGCAATTTAAACTCCGGGAGACCCCGAATGGCTTTGGATATTGCTTCTATAATATCGTCAAACGATGCAAGTTGCTCAGACTGTGGTACCTCACGACTGATTTGGGGCAATTTCATAAAGTAATCCGCATATTCAAGGGCGACAACGCCGACCTCCAGACTGCCTAAGAAAAGAGGCAGAAGTTTTGGATAAACCTTCATCCGGTGCATTTTAATCGTGAAACTATCGGGAATCAATATTTCGACTTTATGGACGACGACATGGGGCCGTGGAAGGTAAGACAGGTCCAGACGTCGATATTTTATCTCACCGCCGATCTCCTTGGATACGGTATTCTCGATTCTTTCCCTCACCATCTCCAAATGGATCAGTTGCGGCGCGATTATTATCAAGATGACGAGGAGGGCACCAAAAATCAGCAGACTTTTGATCAGCAGGTTGAAAATTTTCTTGGGTTTGCTCATGATGGCTTTTCTATCTGTAATTTACTTCCAGATCTCGTTAAACTCATATGAAACATTTATTTAGACAGGATCTACAAGATTATCAGGATTTTTTTGGTTTAGTATGACTATATCCTGTCCATCCTGTATCCTGTCAGAAAATTGAAAATTCATGCCGTTAAGTTTCTTTAAATTGACAGAATTCATTATTCGATGTTGGACGTTCGATGCTCGATGTTCGATGTTCATTTTTTTAGTTAACTCAATTCATAAGCCACCGGCTATGTCGGTAAGAATTTAAAAGGTTCTACCAATACCGCGAAAGCATGCTTCATGGGTGTAAATTTGATCGGCGCCGGCAGCTTATGAATTGAGATAAAAAAGAATTTTTGCTTATTTTCTGCAATTTGTTGGTATACGTTGGCAGAACACCCACCACCAAATCCGGCTGAAGCAAACAATATACTTGATGAATCGGTCAAGTGGTCATCAAAACCGACAAATCCGATAAAACAGAGATCAAAAAATGTCACGAAAATAATCGAGATATAGCGGTAGTTGGATAAAAGAATTACCTATGAAAAATTCTTTTTAAAAATCAGCGACCACCAGCAGAGGTGGCCCCGGCCCCTTCCAGGGGCCATCCCCATACCCCCAGCTCTGCTGGTGGTCGCTGATTCCCCAAAAGAAGATTCTAAAAACAATCAAGGGCGATCGGTTGGTCAGGTCGAAATTTAATTGTTAAGTATTACAAAAAGTTAAATAGTGTCAAGCGGTAGATTAGGCCTAGGGAGATGAAAACCGCCCATAGTATGGTTCTTAATTTTTATCCCATTTTTATTCCGTTAAACCACCTTATAAGGAGATTTTTAAGGAACAAAAGCGGGATCACCTTAAAAAAGTAACAATGCGATAGAAAGCATGATTTTCACCAGCCCAAGTAATGTCTGCTTGCTATACGGCACACAGGGGCGTAAAAAAAACTCGTAGATTTTTTTCGGAATTCCGGGCGACACCCTGTTGTGCACGGTTGCCATCCTCTATTGCTCCATCCATGCATCTGGCCATGAAATCAGAGGTCAAAGGTATTGACCCATTGTTGGATTTGCTGTATCTTACTAGGCTTTTCACGTTCGAGTACTGATATCCGTAAATAATTTGATATATTCATAGGAGAAAGGGGGCTACATGTACAACAAAACGGTTATGGATCATTTCCGAAAGCCGAGGAATGTCGGCGTGATCGAGGATGCCAACGGTGTTGGAGAGGTCGGAAATCCCCTGTGTGGCGACATGATGACGATTTACTTGAAAATACTCGACGACCACATCGAAGACATCAAGTTTCAGACTTTTGGGTGCGGATCTGCCATTGCCGTATCAAGTATGCTGACGGAAATAGCCATGGGAAAGACCATCGAAGATGCCAAAACCATTACGAATAAAGATGTGGCTGCAGCACTGGAAGGTCTGCCGAAAAACAAGCTTCACTGCTCTAATTTAGGGGCGGATGCTCTGCAGCTGGCCATCAAGGATTATGAGGACAGAAAGGCCGGTGTAACCCGGGCAGAACCCAAACGCAAGGATGAGCATGAACATACTCATGGGGATAAATGTTACTGTCCTTACTGTGATATTGAGCTGGACATGGAAGCCACCTTCTGTGATGCATGCCAGTCCAGTCTTGAAGAAGAACATTAGAGTTGCAGGCTTTGATGGCGAACATCATGCTTTCTTTCGCAATGTTACTGTTAAAAGGTGATCTCACTTTTATTTCTCTTAGATTTCGGATTTTGGATTTTAGAATTTGGATTTAAGGTTCGCCTCCGGCGGATCAATTTAAAAAAAAATGATAGAGCAAAGCGATACGACAAATCCGCGATCCAATATCTAAAATCTAAAATTACACCAGGTGATAACCATGAAATCCATTAATTTCGATCATATTTCAGCTAATCCGCTTTTGCCCGAAGTTAAAAAAGCGATGATCGAGGCGATCAATAAAGATTACCATAATCCTTCCAGTCAGCATCGAGCCGGGGAACAAGCTGCAGAAGCCCTGGAACAGGCGCGTGAATCAGTGGCGAAACTGATCAATGCCGCAATGCCAAAGGAAATTGTGTTTACATCCGGAGGCACCGAATCAATAAATCATGCCATTAAAGGTGTGGCACTGGCCAACGCCCAAAAAGGTAAACACATTATTACCTCCAACATTGAGCATAATGCGGTCATCCGCAGTTTGAGGCGGCTAAAAACCGCGGGTTTCAACATGACGTCCCTGTCGGTGGACGATAGCGGTCGGGTGAATCCCCAAGACATTATGGATGCCATCACCGATGAAACCATTCTGGTCTCGATCATGCACAGCAATAACGAAACCGGGACCCTACAACCGGTTGAGGAAATTGCCCGGATTTGCCGGGATCGAAAAGTGATTTTTCACACGGACGCCGTTGATTCGGTTGGCGTAGTGCCCTTTGATGTCCAAAAAATCGGCATCGATCTGCTCAGTTTCGCCGCCAATACGTTTTATGGGCCCACCGGTGTCGGCGGTTTGTATATCCGTCGCGGAACCCGCATTTTTCCGCTACTGGACGGCGGTGTTCAGGAAAACAATAAACGGGCGGGCGCTGAGAATTTGATCGGCATCATCGGCACGGGCAAAGCTGCTGAGATTGCTCGACGGGATATGGATTCGAATTTCGCCCATGTTAAAAGGCTAAAAGAAAAATTTATCGAAGAGTTACCCGATTATATCGATGAGTACATTATTAACACCCATGACCGGTACAGCCTGCCGAACCTGGTGTCGGTTTCCATCAAGTATATTGAAGGTGAAAGTGTGGTGTTAATGCTGGATGATGACGGTATCTCGGCATCAACCCGATCAGCCTGTGCCACCGGTTCGCTGAGAGCATCCCACGTGTTACTGTCATTGGGGCTAAGTCATGCCGATGCTCAGGGAACTTTGGTGGTTTCTTTCGGCGTGGACAATACCGATGAGGATATAACCGCATTTTTAACATCGTTAAAAAATGTCGTCACCACCTTGCGCGAAATTTCACCCCTGTATAAAAAGGAGCGCAGGGCGAACTAATCCGGGCAAGCCGGAATTGAAAATTGAAGATTGCAGATTGAATATTCAATCAATGGTATTTGTGATTTGCTGAAACCTTCCTTTTCTGACAACATGTTGTCAGAAAAACCCGTTAGGGGCCTAAGTATCAGACTTCTCAAGCGTAAGAAAGTTTGCGTCATCAGCATCCGACATCATGCTGTCAAAGTACATGTCGATGATCTCCCTGTGGGCGGAATATTTATCTGTCAGAAGATCTTTAAAGCCTGTATACCCGGGTTCTGCCATTAATTCATCGATTTCGTGAGCCTTTTTACCCAGCTGCCGGCAATATTTGCTGGTGATGGTTTGAGGAACTGTACCTTGTTTTTTTGCCACACGATTGGTGGCCTGGGTGCGGTTGTATCCGTTGACCTCTATCTCGTAAACGACTTCAAGAATCTGCGCCAGTGATTTTGGCAAACCCTGAAAGTTGACGGTCGGTATTGAAAAGGAGGTTGCTTCTTCCTCTTTTTTTTCTTCCTCACCAAAAAGGAACCTGTTAAGTACCGAATTGGGTGTGTCAACAAACGGTTCGGCATTTTGCTGCAGATGGGACCAGATTTTTTCATCAATCTCGATCAGATGCATTTTCATGGAATGCTCTCCTTGGTTAGTGCTTCAGTCCGAATTCCAGACTCCACGATTTTTTGCCGTCGTTGACAACCACATCCTGTCGACGAATTTGGGTCACCTGATAACCCTCCACGGATCCTCCTTCGCGAACGATATGGCTATTGATCACCGCCATACGTTTGGAGGCATCATCGAACCATGCCAGGGCCTGAAGTTTTAGTTTGGAGTCGTCGATTCGGTCATAGGTCCTGGTCTTAGCCGGTTTTTTAGCTTTGGTTGCAGGTTTGCCTGATGGAACGCTTTTCGCCGCGACTGATTTTTTGGAAGCCGCCGTATCCTTTGATGTGGGCCTCTTTTGCGGTTGTTTTTTAAGCGATACGGTCGTCCCCGGCTGGGGGCTGCGGATGGTAGAAGTCGGTATTGAATTTTGCTGATCGACAGTCACCTTTGGCGTTATAGAATGTGCTTTAGCAGGCATTTCTTTTACATTGCCTGGAGGTACAGTCGATTTAATCTGATTTTTCGCCAGTTGGGCTTTCTTTGGGGGACTTTCGGTCCGATTTGTGGATCCTGGGGGTATTTTAGCCCTGATAATGTTTGATTTCCCCAAAAGCAATGCAGAATTTTCCTTTTGCTT
>CAVXXE010000127.1:0-19405 GCA_963765595.1 uncultured delta proteobacterium | reverse complement strand
ACTTAAGCATCGTATTGCTAAGGCTCTGCAACTTCATGCATGGAAATCGCTGTCTGTACCCGGGTTTCCACACCCTGCTTTTCCAAGGCATCCTGCAGGGCCAGGCTGTTAATGACCGTCGCCAGCATCCCCATGTGGTCGGCCGAAGTTCGATCCATCCCATATGAACTTGCCGCAATGCCACGAAATATATTGCCCCCCCCCACAATGATCCCGATTTGAACACCCAATTCGACAACGGAACGGATTTCTCCGGCCACGAATTTAATCATGTCGGGACTGATGCCGAAACTCTGTTCGCCCATCAGGGCTTCGCCGCTTAATTTTACGGCAACTCGCTTATAACGGGGATTTTCCAGCTAGGGGAAGAAATAGCAGAAGGGAGGGGAAAGAAACTTAAACCTCATTTTACTGCTCGCCGATCTGAAAACGCACAAACCGTCTGATGGTAATGTTTTCTCCAATTTTAGCGATCAACTCATTCAACAGATCTTCTACGGTCATATCCGGATCACGCACATAGGCCTGCTTAATCAGGCAATTTTCTGTGAAGAATTTTTTCAATTTGCCATCAACTATTTTAGCGATCACGTTTTCAGGTTTTCCCGTTTCAAGGGCCTGGCTTTTATAAATTTCTTTTTCCCGGCTGACAATTTCTTCCGGAACATCTTCGGCCTGGATGCTCAAAGGGTTGGTGGCGGCGATGTGCATGGCGATGTTTTTGGCGAAATTAATAAAATCTTCGTTTTTAGCGACAAAATCAGTTTCACAATTAACTTCTACCAGCACACCCAGTTTGCCTCCCATGTGGATATAGGATTGGATGGTACCTTCCGACATCGCCCGGCCGGCTCGTTTGCGCGCGGTCGCCAATCCTTTTTTTCTAAGAAAATCAACTGCTTTATCAATATCTGCGCCGCACTCCACCAGCGCCTGTTTACAATCCATCATGCCGGCGCCGGTTTTTTCCCGCAGTTGTTTCACCATGGTCGCACTAATTGTTGTCATGTTGTTCTCCTGTCGTTTCAGCTTCGCTTTTTTCTTCTGATTCGCTACTCTGCAGTTCTGCGGCCGCTTCCGGGGCATCAATTTCCTCGGTGGTTGCGGTCCCCGAGCGTTTAATTATTTCTACAACCGGACCGGCGCTGCCGTCTGAAATGATTTTACGTTCACCCGGTTTTAATTCGGCACTGATGGTTGTCACTTCGGGTTCCTCTTCAATTTCCTTATCGGCTTCAGCCTGTTGTCTCTCGGCAAAGCGTTGCTGTCCATCGATGCAGGCATCCGCCATTTTTGAAGTAAGCAACCGGATGGCCCTGATGGCATCATCATTGCCGGGTATAATATAATCAATATCATCCGGGTCGCAATTGGTATCCACAATGGCAATGATGGGTATGTTAAGTCGCCGACCCTCGCGGACGGCGATGGCTTCATTTTTGGGATCGACCACGAACATCGCTCCAGGCAGTCCGTTCATGGTGCGAATTCCGCCGAGGTTGCTATCGAGTTTAACTCGCGCTTTGCCAAGTTTGAGTCGTTCTTTTTTAGGAAAAAGCTCGATGGATCCATCATTTTGGATATTGTTGAGATAATTGAGGCGATCGATACTCTGCCGGATCGTTTGAAAATTGGTCATCATACCGCCAAGCCATCGGTTGTGGACATAAAACATCTCGCAGCGGTTGGCTTCCTCATAGATGGAATCGCGCGCCTGCTTTTTGGTGCCGACAAAAAGCAGCGATTTGCCTTCGGCCACTGTGTTTACGACAAAATCATAGGCTGTTTTGAACATCCGCACGGTTCGTTGCAGGTCGATAATATAGATTCCGTTTCTGGCGCCAAAAATATAGGGCTTCATTTTCGGATTCCAGCGTTTCGTCTGGTGGCCGAAATGAACGCCAGCTTCCAGCAGTTCTTTCATGGTTACATAAGCCATAGTTTTCTCCTTTTCTCATTGGTTATTCCACCGCCATCATCATTCCAGTCTCCGACTTTCAGTGAAAGCACCGGGAAACGAGTCCGATAGCGTGGGTGTTATAAAAATCTTTTTTTATAGCAAATAAAATTATTGGCCGCAACACTTTTCTTCAGTTTAATATCAAGTACCAAATAACCCATAACCGAAACCCGTAACCCGCAAATTTTATCAGAGGACAGAAAACAGCGGTCAGATAACAGGTTACAGATGCCGGAAATCAGATTGCATGGATAGTTCATTACCGCAACCCTTTTGATCCTCCTGCACCTTCCTTTGAGCGATGTCCTACTCTATGCGCTATGCCCTTTGCTTTATGCCCCTTTTGCCCGTAACCCGCAACTCGTTTCAACCTCTTTTTCGCATCCAGACAACACGCTCGCAGCCACTGTAGTCCCTGCTATGGTTGAAATCATCATAAAAATCGCAGTCGGATACAATTCTGTGGACATCATCTTTCTGTTCATGGCCAATTTCCAGCAAAAGCATGCCATGCGGCTTCAGGTAATGGTGAGCGCTGCCGATAATTTTTCTAAAACAGGATAGGCCGTCATTATCGCCATCGAGAGCTGCAAATGGTTCAAATTGGTTTATTTCCGGCTGCAGTTTGCCAATTGCCTGGCTGGGAATGTAAGGCGGATTTGACACAATCATATCAAACCCGGATTTTTTCTGATTTAAGGGTGTGAACCAGTCACCGACAAAAAAATGGACTCGCCCAGAGAAATCGTGTCGTGCGGCATTTCTGCTTGCTAATTCTGCTGCCTTCTTAGAATAATCTGATGCAAAATATGCATGCCGGGGCTGCTGCGAAACCAGCGCAAGTACAATGGCCCCCGATCCGGTCCCAAGGTCAAGAATGCACTGTGACTGTGAAGACGGTATCTTTGATAAAAAATTCAGGGCTACTTCCACCAGACATTCGGTTTCCGGTCTCGGTATCAAGACATCTTGAGTGATCTCAAAATCCATGGACCAGAACTCTTTAGATCCAAGGATATAGGCAACCGGTTCACGCCTGATTCTGCGCTTAATCAACATTTTAAATGTGTTCAGTTCTTCAGCAACCAGCGGTTGGTCGTAATTTAAATACAGATCAATCCGTTTGACCTTCAACGTATGGGCAAGCAGTATTTCGCCGGTTGCCCGGGGACTGTCAATATCATGATCCTTTAAATATGACGTTGCCCAGCGGATAAGCTTGATAATGGTCCATTGAGGCTTGGCGGCAACGGTGTTTTTTTTTCTGGCATGGACTCAGATCGAATTTTGCTTTAAGAATATGACAAAGTAGAATTAATTTAGTCAAACAATCGGCATGTAAGAAGCTAAGCTTTTTCCGAGACTACGCTCGTGATAAGTGGCTCCTGAAGGGAAGCATGCACGCTGATGATGTAATCTATCAATTTATTAGAAAAAAAGGCATAGGGGCCTAAGGCTGTCAACTGGATGCTTATACCTGATCCACATTCTGTAAGGCCTGGGTCTGATAATAAGTTGCCAGGTTGTCAACGAGTTCGTCAATATTACCTTGCAGAATATATTCCAGCTTATAAAGCGTAAGTCCGATCCGATGGTCGGTCACCCTCCCCTGGGGAAAATTGTAAGTTCTGATTCTGCCGCTTCTATCCCCCGTACCCACCTGGCTCTTGCGCTCTTCTGATCGCTTTTCGTTCTGGTCCATGATCATTTGATCCAGCAATCTCGCCCGCAGAACCTTCATGGCCTTTAATTTGTTTTTAAGTTGCGATTTCTCGTCCTGGCAGGTAACCACCAGACCGGAGGGTAAATGGGTAATGCGTACGGCCGAATCGGTGGTATTCACGCTTTGCCCCCCCGGGCCTGTGGATCGGTAAACATCGATTTTGAGTTCGGATGAATCAATTGCAACATCGACCTCATCCGCCTCGGGCAATACGGCCACTGTCACCGCTGAGGTATGGATACGTCCCTGGGTTTCCGTGGTGGGCACCCGCTGCACCCGATGGGTGCCGCTTTCATACTTAAATAAACTGTAAGCCCCCTTGCCCTGAATCATGGCAATGACTTCTTTCAGACCGCCGACACCGGTGGAATGGTGGGTTATGACATCTATTTTCCAGCTGCGGCTTTCAGCATAGCGGCTGTACATCCGGTAAAGATCGCCGGCAAACAATGCAGCCTCTTCCCCGCCGGTACCGGCCCGAATCTCGACGATGACGTTTTTTTCGTCATTGGGATCTTTGGGCAGCAAAAGCTTTTTTAGTTCGGCTTCAAGATCTTCTTTTTCCCGGTTCAGCGCCGCAATCTCATCCCGTGCCAGGTCTTTTATATCGGGATCAGCGTCCTTTAACAGATCCTGGCTATCATCGAGATCATGCAGCATCTGTTTGTATTGACGGTAGACCGTTACGACCTTGCTTAATTCGGCATGCTCGCGCACATAGGTCTGGTAAGCGTTGCGATCATTCACAATTTTCGGATCGCTCAATTGCTTCTCGACCTCAATGAAGCGCTCTTCAACCCCTATTAATTTGTCAAACATTGGTTCTGGTATCCACTTGTGGATTTACACCGCAACCCGATGGCCGAGCCCCCTGGGTTACCGGCGCTTAAACGCATATTTTGGACGATTCTGATTGTCTATTGCGGGAGAGGAATCCGGCCGATTTGTCCGGTCATCATCAAAACAATGCCTTTATGACACTTTTTTGCAATTATCTGATGCAGCTGGCAAGCCGGATTTTTTCTCAGCAAAGCGAGGTGACAGGCGGGATAAATCTAAGTGGGTTTCGCTTGGTTTTGGAATTTTTCATATTTTTTCCGAAACCGTTCAATACGACCCGCTGTGTCAATCAGTTTCTGTTTGCCGGTAAAAAAAGGATGGCATTTGGAGCATATTTCAACGCGGATATTGGACTTGGTCGAACCGACCTCGATCTCGTTGCCACACGCACACCGTATGCCGGTATCAGTGTAGTCAGGATGAATGCCGTTTTTCATAGTATTTTCAACCCCCTAAAATTAAAAGTATCGAAATATCTGCCCTGCTGGGGCGGATAAAAAAAGCAATCCTTAGAGGCTTCCGAATTTACCCCTATGATTGAAAAATAGAATCGTGATCCATATATAGCGAAAAAGAAAATATGTCAATTATCATATTTACAAAAATCTTCTATTCTTGTTTGCAATTCGGATATAGCAATTTGAAATTTGTTTGGCCCAATTTTAAAATCAGGCAGTGCTTGTAATTTGCTATTTCCGGTTTATTCGGACTAGGCGTTCATTGAATTTAAAAATGCTTTATTATCTTTGGTCCCACTCATTTTTTCAAGTAAAAATTCCATGCTGTCCACTGTATTTAAAGTCGTCAACAGCTTGCGTAAAATCCAGACCCGGTTCAATTGCTCTGCATCCAAAAGCAGTTCTTCTTTTCGGGTACCGGAGCGTTTGATGTCAAAAGACGGAAACACGCGCTTGTCGGCCAGTTTGCGATCCAATTGAATCTCGGCATTCCCGGTTCCTTTAAATTCCTCGAAGATGACCTCATCCATTCGACTGCCGGTATCAACCAAAGCTGTGGCCATAATCGTCAGACTGCCGCCTTCTTCGATATTTCGGGCCGCTCCGAAAAACCGCTTCGGGCGCTGCAACGCATTGGAATCCACACCTCCGGAAAGGATTTTACCACTGGGAGGAACGACCGAGTTGTAGGCCCTGGCCAAACGGGTAATACTGTCCAACAGGATAACAACATCCTTTTTATGCTCCACCAGCCGTTTGGCTTTCTCAATAACCATCTCGGCGACCTGAACGTGCCTTTCGGACGGTTCATCGAAAGTGGAGCTGATCACCTCCGCTTTCACCGTTCGCTGCATATCGGTCACCTCTTCGGGTCGCTCGTCGATCAACAGAACAAATGGCACAACATCCTTGTGACTGGCAATGATTGAATTGGCAATCGCCTGCAGCAACATGGTTTTGCCGGATCTCGGCGGGGATACAATCAGCCCTCTCTGGCCAAATCCGATGGGTATCATCAAATCCATGATGCGGGTGGAAAAATTATCTTTGTCGACTTCGAGCGAGATCTTGCGTTCAGGATATAGCGGGGTCAGATTATCAAAAAGAATCTTGTCCCGGGCCACTTCGGGGTCCTCGTAGTTGACGGCTTCAACCTTTAATAGTGCGAAATATCTTTCCGACTCCTTCGGCTGCCGAATCTGTCCTGAAACGGTGTCTCCGGTTCTTAGATTAAAGCGGCGTATTTGGGACGGGGATACATAAATGTCATCCGGACCCGGCAAGTAATTGGAATCCGGCGATCGTAAGAAGCCGAAACCGTCAGGCAATATCTCCAAAGTACCTTCACCGAAAATAAGGCCATTTTTTTCGATCTGGGACTGAAGTAATGCAAACATCAGTTCCTGTTTACGCATCCCGGCCGCTCCCTCAACTTTCATTTGCTTGGCCATCTGGGTGAGTTCGCTGATTTTTTTTTCTTTAAGTTCAGCAATGTTCATTAAATTATTCCCTTTAATTTTTTTCATCGATACTACCTAATTCGATTACCCATTGATTTTTTTAAAAAAACGCTTTCATGGAATCCATACCCATAAAGCAAATAAATTAAAGCAGCTGTATTTATGCTAATTTTGCAGCTGCAACCTGCCCAGCCTTATATTTGTTTTCTATTTTTGATGTATTAAACTTTATCAAGACCGGCAAAACAGAATAGGCGTTACAAACGTATCTGTGTAATGTTCAATTAAACGGTGATAAACTGATTGGATCCATGCCGGTTGTTATGGAGGAATTTGAGTATACAGTGAAATATTTTAGAAGAAAATAAGGTATCCTCTTTTTCTGGCGGGTTCCACAAACCTTAGTTCGTATATATGTTATTAATATTACATAATTTGCTGCCTGTCAAGCGCTTTCACGGGTTTTTTGAGTCTCAACCCAAAAAATTTTCCGGGTAGGCTCCCAAGAGACGGCGACTTAATGAGCGAGCCTTGCAAACACCCTTCAGCGAGAATATTGGGACATTGTAGCACCGATTTGAAAAATATCATAATTCATGAGATATATTAACCTAGGTTAAGCGGTTCAGGCCTGCCCTGGCCTCCGGCTCGTAGCCTACGCCTCGGAGAGCGCGACTGCTTTGAATACGCTTGGGTGACATTAAAGGTTGTGACTGTTGGAATAAAGGCATTCACATCTGATCCAGGTCTGGGCCAGGGGTTCACCGTTCCGGGCTGAAAAAACCCAGACAGCCCTTATCATAGGGATTGTGTCTTCATCTGGGCATAAATATGTTCCACTTATTGGGTTATGACGGGTATTCCTGATTTTTAATTAATATTGGGAGCAGTATCCATCAGTTGAAACCTTTGAACCCTTGAACGCTGAACCGGGAACTGCTCAGCCATGATTACAGCATTTTATATAAATTTCTATAGATGACAATGATTCCTTTTGATTCAAATATTTTCCCGCAGACAAAGGGTGTCTATATCGTCGGTGGTTCGATCCGCGATCTTATGTGCGATCGAACACCCTTCGATTACGACGTGGTCGTTCAAGGCGATCCGGCGTCCTTTGCCAAACGTTTGGCATCCAAAACATCCGGCCGGTTTGTTGAACTCGGCAAACATGGTCAGACCATGCGACGGGTCATCGCAAAAGATCTCATATTCGACATCATGCCGCTCAACGGAACAACCATCGAAGAAGATCTTCTCCAGCGGGACTTCACCATCAATGCGATGGCTGTGGCGGTATCTTGTGGAAGCTTGATCGATCGACTGGGTGGGCGGCAGGATCTGGCATCAAAAAAGATTCGCATGGTTTCTGTGGATGTCTTCCGCAAAGATCCGGTGCGACTTATTCGGGCCTACCGCCTGGCGGCCGCTTTTGATTTTTCCATTGATACGGAAACGCATGGGATTCTGGCGCGGGATGCCCATCTTATCAGTAGATCGGCCGGGGAAAGAGTCAGAGAAGAGTTTTTTAAAATTCTTCAATGCGCCGGGTCCCATGTTTGTTTGGCCGCCATGGCTAAAAGCGGCCTGCTGTTCAATTTATTTCCGGAACTTCTGGCATTAAAAAATTACCGGCTCCCCGGCGCAGATCCCCAAAACCTTTTCGAGCAGACCATTGATTCCTATCATGGCCTCGAAAAATTATTGGATGCCGGGGATCAGCTTAAAAAAGTGTCGGGGGGTCGCATTTTTCAGGATATTGATGCCGCCCGGGCGACGCTCTTAAAATTGGCAATTTTATTTCACGAAATCGCTCTACCCGCAACGCAAACACTTACCGCAGAGGAAATCAAAAATTTTTCCAGTCATGCCTTGAAAAGTGCTGCCATGGTCCAAAAAATCTGTCAGCGTCTGAGATTTTCCAGACGGCAGACGGACGTCATTGGATTGATTATCGCAAATCATTTGCAGCCTTTTGCTTTATTCCGGACTCAGCAAAAAAAAATTCCGTTCCAAGAAGCGTTTGCCCGCTTTTTTATGAAATGCCGAGACCTTACCCCCGATGTTTTGCTGCATGCCCTGGCGCAATTTATGGGCGAAAGGGATTCACAGGATCCCGAGCTTAAAGAATTTACCGACTTTATCCGGGCGCTCATCCAGAACTATTATTCAGTTTTACAGCCCCGCGCATCCTTGCCGCCGCCTTTAACCGGCAACGATTTAATCAATGAATTCGGCTTGAAACCCTCTGCGGAATTTAAGCGTATCCTCAAGCGGATAGAAGCAGAGCATCTGACCAGAGAGGTGCTGACACGCCAGCAAGCCCTTAAACTGGTCGAAGGGCTGATAAACCGGCAACATCGGACATCACTAAAGGAAAAAGATCCCGGCCTTTAAGCAGTCGGAATTTTTTAAGGTTGCCCCTATGCTAAAATGACTGAATTTGAATGAACCCGGGTTCGCCGCACGAAAAAATTAACCACCAAGTCGGTCCAGCGCTGAATAAACCTGATCGCGGATTTCTTCGACCTTACCGACACCTTCAATCCGGATATATATCGGTGCAGCCGATTCACCGGAACTTTTCCAGTTTTTATAGTAATCAATCAGAGGTTCGGTTTGGGAATGATAGACATCGAGCCGATTGCGAACCGTATCTTCCTGGTCGTCATCCCGCTGAATAAGCGCTTCGCCGGTAACATCATCTTTGCCCTCCTCTTTTGGAGGATTAAATATGATGTGGTAGGTTCGGCCGCTGGCAAGGTGAACACGTCGTCCACTC
Organism: uncultured delta proteobacterium; assembly: GCA_963765595.1. Lineage (GTDB taxonomy): Bacteria > Desulfobacterota > Desulfobacteria > Desulfobacterales > JAFDCJ01 > JAFDCJ01. The sequence continues at coordinate 10,182 of CAVXXE010000127.1, read as the reverse complement.
ATGCGTTTAATAATTTCTGTATCCGGCACATTGATGTCGACCACTGCATCGAGTGAAACTCCGGCATCCTTCATGGCATCGGCCTGGGGAATGGTGCGGGGAAAACCATCGAATAGGAACCCTTTTTGACAATCCGCTTTTATAATACGTTCTTTGACGAGTCCGATGATTACTTCATCGGGCACCAAACCTCCCGAATCCATGTATCCCTTGGCTTTTTTACCCAGTTCGGTTCCGTCCTTAATTGCCGCCCTGAGCATGTCACCCGTGGAAATCTGTGGAATCTGATATTTATCTTTGATGAAATTAGCCTGGGTTCCCTTCCCCGCTCCGGGTCCGCCCAATAAGATCAAACGCATATCTAAATCTCCTTTCCGTTATTTGAAAATAAATTGTGGCCTCTTGGAATCTTGATCCCGCCGCGGCGGGAGAAGTTAAGGCCGTTTCGATACTTTTCCAAATCCTGTTCGTTTCGATAATTTTTTGACGGAAGAGTATGGCTGAATGCCGGATGGGTGTCAAGGGAATTATTAAAGCAGTCGGGCAATCGCGCTTAGGGTTCGCGAAAAATAAGTTAGCAATTTTTGGCGTTGAAGCGGCCGTCTCGCAAGGCGCGAAAACCCAGGAATATCCGGATATTCCCCGCTAAAACGATTGCCCCAATGCTGGGATAGATTTTAGGTCGACATAAGGGTTAAAAAATATCCTTGTTACATGAAATTTTTTCTTGCTAATCCTTACATTATTCGGTAATAGTTGAACTTTGGGAAATCATCTAATAACCATCAGAAATACTAGGCACTGCAATATTTACTGATGGCAAGAAGGGGGCGAGGTATTTGAAGGATATTGAAGTCAGGGTCATTGACAATGACATTGAAAAAGCAATGCGCATTTTGAAAAAAAAGATTCAAAACGACGGCCTTTTTAAGCGGCTTAAATTAAAAAAGAGCTATGAAAAACCGAGTGAATTTCGCCGTCGCAAACAGCGCGAAGCTTTGAGAAGAGAAAGGATAGCAGCGGCCAAAGCCAGGCACCGAAGATAAAGTTTAAATTTTTATTAAAGGAAAAACCCGGTAAAATTTTTACGTTCACCGGGTTTTTTTAATGCCCGTCATGGTATCTAAAAAATCCTATGAAAACTGTTTGAAAACCATGTATGGTTTTCGAAGATTCGGCATCAAGCTGGGTCTGTCCACGATTAAAAAAATTCTGGCCGGCCTGGGTGATCCCCAGGATAATTTCGCCTGCATCCATGTGGCCGGAACCAATGGGAAAGGATCGGTGGCCTCTTCACTGGCCTCAATTCTGCATCAGAGCGGATATAAAACGGGGCTTTATACGTCACCACATCTTGTCCGTTTCAACGAAAGAATTCAGGTAAACAACCGGCCGATCACAAACGAGAAGGTGGTCGCATCCTACAGTGCCGTTAAAAATGCCCATTCCGGCAAGCGCGAGCCGACTTTTTTTGAATTTACCACCGCAATGGCCTTCTTTGAATTTGCCGCCCAAAAGGTGGATTGGGCGGTCATCGAAACCGGAATGGGCGGTCGCCTCGATGCGACCAACATCATTAACCCGGCACTGTCCATCATTACCAACATATCCCTTGAGCATCGAGAGTATCTGGGCAACACTTTGGCCCAAATTGCCGCAGAGAAAGCGGGAATCATCAAAAAACGCACACCCCTGGTCACCGGCATTCGACAAAAAAAAGCTTTGGTCGAGATAGAAAGGATGGCCGCACAAAAAAAAGCACCACTGTTTCGACTGGGCACCGATTTCAAAGTCCGGCGTAATCAAGGACAAGCTTTTTCCTATTACGGCATTGGAAATGTCTGGCATAATCTGAAGACCGCATTACCGGGCAGCTATCAGGTGGACAATGCGGCCCTGGTATTGGCTGCCTGCGAACTAATCGGCAAAAATAATACCGCCATTACACTGAATAATATCCAGGAAGGTCTGACTAAAAACCATTGGCCCGGGCGTCTAGAGATAGTCTCCAATAATCCTCTCATTATTTTGGACGGTGCCCACAACCTGGCGGCGGCCCGTAATTTAGCCAAATTTCTGGCAACCAATTTCGCCGGCAAGGCGATCACCCTGGTCATCGGCATATTGGACGACAAACCCTATAAAGAGATGTTAAAAAGTCTTCTGACACCGGTAACCCGGGTAATTTTAACCCGAGCCAAAACCGATCGCGCCCTCGAACCCGGAAAGCTTTACGAAGTGGCCAAAAGTCAAATCCCGGAGGCCATCATCATCCCGGATGTTGGACAGGCAATAAAAAATGCAGTAGAAACAACCCCTCGCCATGGGGCAATCTGCATTGCCGGTTCCTTATATGTGGTTGGTGAAGCAAAAGAAGCTTTCGAAAAAGGCCTGATCGGCGGATGCCGTCAATCCAATGGGTAGGATTATTTGAAAACCTCTTTGGCTTAGGCCCTTATCGGCTTTTATCTGACAACATGTTGTCAGGAACGCTAGGTTTCAGGTGTCGGGTGTCAGGGAAAGGAGATGTTAGATACTGAAACCTGACACCTGAAACCTATATAAATTATCGGCGTGCTCGCTGCCCTTCAGGGGCCACTTTCTCAGAGCGTCGTCTCGAAAAAGTGAACGGCTTGGCGGCAACGATTGCGCTTAGGCAAATATAATCACCTTGAAAATGAATAAAGCAATGAAGATGTAACCGGAGTTAAGGCCTTTTTCAGCTTGACTTGGCAAGACTTCTGGATTAAGTTTTCCGAGCAGGATTCGGGATCTGCAAGATACGAACATCCGCAAAGATAAAGCAAAGCATTTTGAATGGGTCGTCAGCATAAGGAAAAAAAGCATCTGTTCTGTTTTCTGAACGCTGGCCTCAGTTTTTATTCGCGCCCGTAGCTCAGTGGATAGAGCGTCAGCCTCCGGAGCTGAAAGCCGCTGGTTCGATCCCAGCCGGGCGTACCAAGTTATTTCAATGGGTTAGCATTACATGTTAACCCATTTTTGATATCTCACTTTTAGATTTCCAACCCTATTTCCAACCACCAGCCCGAATTTTACTAATTTCCCGCTCTATTGAAATAATACGCAGACGTTTAGAGTTATGCTGATACAAGTACCCTTACCTTATTCGAGATCGTTCAAATTTCGGCTTCTCAGACTTCTAAAATTATTTGACATTTAAATATCAAGTCTGGTACTGAAAATGAATTGTTCACATTTAAGCCAACGGTAAACCCTGTGGAGATTGCCATGGTTGAATTATAAAGCCCCATTTCTTGTATAGATTTGGGGTTTTGTGTTTAAGATATCCTTATGAAATCAGAGATTAAGTTAAATTTAAGATATTGGCACTCATTAAAAGGCCCCTGTCAAGAAAAAACACTCCACCATCGCAAAAAATTACATTTTTTTTGCAGGGACATCATCCAGAAACGGGATCAGCCCCTTTTCTTTGCCTGCGTCCGTGATTTCAAAAGTTTTAGGTGCGGATCCTTAATTGATCTGCTACCAGGCACCCATCAGGTTCAAGGTAGGAGAAAAGAAAAAATAAAATTGACGGTTGCGGAGCAACCATCCTTTTTTACTTTATGACCCCTGGTCCAAAAATTGTGAGACGAATCTCGATAATTGATGGATAGGTTTTCAAGCAATATGATGGTATAAGAAAGGGCCTTAGGGAAATATAGTTTTTGGTGATAGTGTTGGAGCTGGTTTTAGTTATCAGCTCCAACTTTTAAAAATTAGAAAGGATATTTTTCATCCGGTGTATCGTTTTTTGAGGTATTTGCATTATCCTGTTCAATGATCAAATCCAAAAAATCATCATAATACAGATCCCACAGGATTGATTGAAGTTCAGCCATATGTTCCCACATTTTAAAAGCGGTAGTGACCTCCTTTTTTTTATTCATTTGATTCTCCTTTTAATGCGCTATTTTTCTGTTTACGACGATTGCCAATGGCGGCCTGATGTGAGAAGACTTGCAGGAAGAGTTTTTCGTCCATCTGGGCCAGCTCTTTTTGTGCTGCAGCGGCCAGCAGTTCCGCAGCCATATTATTTAACACGCGGATATTGCCGGCGGCATGTTCGACAAGCGTTTGTTTGAGGCCGGAAGTCATCAGATGCGGCGCTGCCGCCTGCTGTAAGGCGTGTTCAAGATATGCGAGCAGCTCACGGGGGCTGTAAGGCTGCAACATCATGCGAAAGCGCATTCGACTTCCCAGAGAGACCAAGGCGGTTGAACGAAAGCGTTCGGGCAGTCTGCTGTCACCGCACATGACGGTTGTCAGCAGGCACTTTGAATCAAAGTGTGCACTGGCTAACAACCGCAGTTCGTTCATAGAGCCCGGATTCATCTCCTGGGCTTCGTCAATGAGCAGAAGTGGTCTAAAAAGCGTGCTTTTAATGTGATGTTGCCAGCGCTCTCTGAGCGCCTTAAATCCCCCATAGCGGTTGGCCGGAGACAGGTTGACGCCGAACAAAGATCCCATTTCACGATAAAAATCATTGAGACTGCTCTGAGGACGTTCCATCACGCCCACCACCACATCGTCGCGACGATTGAGCCGCTTGTCAAGCAGTTGCAAAACCTTTGATTTTCCAAGCCCCGGTTCGCCGTAAATCAATGCAAAACCGCCATCGGTGACCAGCTGTTCAAGACGAAAACAGAACATATCGATTCCCGGTGGCGACCACAGAGCATCGGGCGGGATATCGGGCAAAAATGGATTATACTTGAGCCCAAACAGTGCCAGCAGCTGTTTATTGTTCATCCTTATCCTCCTTTGGTGCCTTGGTGGTTAACAAAATACTTTCCTCCTTCGGGATATATGCCGGCGGCAAGCCGGTGGCAGCATAATCGGCGAGCAGTTTACGCAGCAGTGGCGGGATCGGATCTGAATCGTCTTGGACGTCAGCATGCGTGTGTTCAGCTACCGCTTGCAATGTGCGCCGGTATCCCTGTGCGTTTTTGAGTTTATCCTGGGGATAAATTCGGGCCAGAGGCTTTTTACTGCGTGGATCAACCAGATAGGCCATCGAAAGGTCCCAGCTGCGATAGTGCACATGCAGTTTGCGCAGATGACGAAAACGAGAGGGAATTTCAAAACGAATATTGTCAAGGCGGATGGTTCCGTCGCTTTGCCGCTGGCTTCGCTGCTGCTCAACTGTAAAGGCCAGCTGTATCATCTCAGCGTCCGGCGATGGGCGAGATACATTCGCCCCCTTGACAAAGCGCTCAATTGGCGCTTGATTTATTTCTTCATGGCGGCAACGGTTATACTCCATTTCGATCCACGCCTGCGATGCCTGATTCAAAAATTCCAGTGTCAACGGTTGCACCCTGGAAAGCATCTTGATCAAGCGGCCTTCCAGCTGAGCCCAGAAGACCTCTTGTTTGCCGTTCTGATAGGGGCTGTAAGGCAGGGTTGTATCATGGGTAATGGCCAGACGCATCAGGCCGTTTTGGGTCTCATGAGCGATCATGGCCGCCCCATTGTCGGTCATCAGACTGCGCGGAAGCCCACGTTTGCAAAATGCCTGCATCAAACCGTGATACAGTGCCTCTGCGGTTTCATTCAGGTACCACTGAATATGACAGCACAGCCGGGAGCGGTCATCGAGCACACACAATGCCACCGGCGTATGCCATTGGCCGTTGACATCGACGATGCGTCGGCCTTGATGAAAATCAAGATGCCACAGGGCGTTGACATATTCGTGACTCAAAGCTTCGTACTTCGCGCTGTTCAAGGCGCTCAGCGGCCATTTTTTGCCCGGGGCTCTGTTTGCGTCGGCTTGATTTCTTTTTGTACCAGCCGCGCTGTTGCATGCGTCTGATGACAGTGGAATATGAGGGCGCCTGTGCCAGTTGGGGCTGTTGCTCAACCAGGGCCGCCAGATTATCACAATGAAGTTGGTAGCTCCAGTCAGGGTAACGCTGATATTGGCGTTGTAAAGCCGCCAACAACTGCGGACTCATTGCTTTGGTTTTACCCGCATCCGAGCGTTGCTTTCGATCCAACGCCGCGATGGGGTCTGCGGCATTCAAGGCCTTGTAGTACCAGCGCTCCAATGTTGAAGCACCAAAGGTGATCCACTTGTCTTGGCTCGGATGACGATAATGGCGGCCGGCAAGAATTTGCAGTTCTTTGCCCAGCTGACCTTTGCAGGGTGGTCTTGCCAGAAGTCCACCAATGATCGAAAAGCGCAGCTGTGCCCAGGTAATTGTCGGAGTGTTGGATTTTTTACCCATGTTTGCGGCTCCCTTCTTCTGATTTGTGATTGTTACCTCAAAACCAACTCACTGAAGTCTGGAACCGCTCAATATCAGTTCAGAACCATAAAAATCCACGCCCATCTTTTGCGTGACTGGCATCGCCCCTCAGGTTGCCTGACGACAAATTGGTTCTGAGGCTAAAAACATCAGGCATCCAATGAGGGCTTGCTGCGGGGATTGGAAATTTTTAAGAAAGTAATTGATTAATCCAGCAGGCAACTCGTTGTTGCTCACGCTTGACACCAGTCTGCCACGAAGCCCTTGCCACTGAATACTGACTGGAAACTCATCTCGAAAATACGCAATCCAGCGTTTAAGAGTCTTGCGGGAAATTCCAAACCGCTCTTTGATCTTGCGGGCACTTGCGGCATCAGGCCTGTTTTGTCTAAGGGTGATGACCACCAGCACTACGCATCCCCAATAGACCCTGCGGCCCATGAAAAGACATGAGGCAGGTAATGTCCTGCGTCGGCAGTCCGGCCGCCCACAGCATAGACTCTGCCGTATCAGGTACTCATCAGGGATGGTTTTAGGACCACCTCGTGGTTTACGTTCGTAGTTGGATTGGTGCAGTGGGCCGCCGCAATATCGACAACCCTTTTGGCGGTGTTGTTTGCAAAGATCTGTGTCAATACGGTGAAGAATACGAAAAAGACTGACTTTTTCAAGAAGTTCTGATAGCATAGCTCCTGCCCTTTCTGACTTGTTCTTTGGGCAGGAGTCCCTTCATCGCTCTTGCAGGCTATGTGAGGGGACTCCATTCCATAACCTCACATAACTTGCACAGTTTATTCTATTTTTCCATCATTTATTTTGAACCATCTCACCGGTAGTCTTGATTTTAGGTTGTTTGCCTTTCGGGGCCCATGTTCTTGAAAGCGAGCCCCATTGGGCAAAAGAAACTTCATCACCAAAAAGAATGACAGCATTTTTTTCTTGTGCCTGCTTTAAAATCGCGGGCCAGGTAACTTCAACCCAGTATTTTCTTTTTTCTTCGTCTAAATGATCGGATACAAAAGCCGCTTTTTGATAGGACAGGCCAATTTTTTTGAGCAAAGAACATAAATATCGGGGGTTGTATGTGACATTAAATTCACGCAAAATCACCTCTGCAATCAAGAAAAGCCATAGGGGTCAAGTCTTCATTCTTGACAGATTTATTTGCTTTTCCAACCTCTCAATCTTTTTTTGCAGCTTCTTGTCTTTTTCAATCTTATGGGCTACACGCCTGCAGGCTTGTGAAACCCCGGATGCCCCTATACCGAAATGCAAACCGATTTCCTTTAATTTTTTGCCGGTGTATCTCTGACAAAGATACATTTTTACATTTCTTGATAAAACCTTATCATTGGTGAAAACCAATTCCACTTCTTTAAATATGTCTTGCATGGATATTTTTTTAACTAATTCTTTTAGAGCTGGCAGTTCCTTGTCCGGCTTTTTTGCAGATAAAAAATTATCTTTAATATGTGCGATGAAATCGGCACTACCCAGCAAGGTCGAGCTTACCACTTCGTCCAGTGGGCTGTCATACTCCTGGTCAGCAAGAGCGTTTACAAAGTTTTGGTACCTTTTTTGGGCGCTCGATACTTTTTTGCCAAAATAACCAAGGATAAAATCTCGGTATAGCCATTTGGCTGATCTTTGCTTGCCGATATAAAATTTATAGCTTGACCAGTCATATTCCTCCGGTGTTTCAACCATTTTCGCTCTGACCGGGTTAAGATGTATGTAACGTGAAAGCTCTTTCGCATATTCATCAATGTCAACCAGAATTGCCTTATAACGTCCTTGAAACAAATGTCCTGATCTATCTCGTTTAACATTAAAATAGGTCGTATACGCTCCGTTGATATGCCGCATAATTTGAGACAGGTTTGCCGAAGGCGTCTCAAGCAGCAGGTGATAATGGGTATCCATCATACAGTATGTGTGAATGCGAGCATCATATCGCTGCGTTGCGGACTCAAGATATTCAAGGAATTTGTCCCGGTCCCGGTTGCTTTTGAAGACAGCTTTTCGCTCATTTCCACGTGAAGTTACATGATAAAAGGCACCGGGGTATGTTATTCTCAATGGGCGCGCCATATTAGATCCTTTATTAAAGTCTTGCTTTCTCACCTACTGAAAATGGGTAGGATCCTTATAGCTTATCGGGCAATATGTGTCAAGAATGAAGACTTGACCCCTATGCCTTTCTCATTATTTGATGTGCTTGACAATTAGGGCGGTGGGGTTAATGTTTACAGATAATTCCCATGAAGCCGTTTTATGTTTCATCCTGAAAGCTCAACTTTGGCGGCATAGCTTATTTTTGTATGTGATCAACTAATCTACAAATATTCCAGATGTTTGATGTAGGCACGTTATGTAAATTTTGCCCTTTATGTGGATTGGCCAGGTGAAAACTGCAATTTTCGGGAATGGTAGGATTGTAAAGCAAATCTCAAAATTTTGATCCTATCGTTTTTGTGGATTAGTTGATGTATTACGCAGCCAAGCTCCTCGGCGAAACAAGACTGCACAGTTGAGGCTTGAATCGACTGAAATTTGAAATATCGATTGAATCTCTGGTGTGATTCATGTATCCAGATTCTATCTGAAATGATTTCCTGAAAATTGATATTTGGACTTCTCTCAATCTATCTGACATTTTCTTATCCAGAGCTCAAACCACAACATATTGATGTCGACGGTAAATATTTTTGGATAAAGCAATGTATTGCGTTTTTCGTTGATTTATTTTATAAATCTAAGTACTTATCGAGTCATTGTAACACTGCTCCTAATTGTTTCAATTTTTTTTTAGAATACATTATGCATTGTTAAATCTGGCAGGATTTAACCATAATGCAAGGTATGCTTGACTGTGTGAAGAACCAGAGAGTTCAGGAATCGGCAAGAAAGAAAAACCTTAATATTTTTTGAAAAGGCGTTCCTGGTTGTAAAACAGTTCTCCCTATCCCTGTCATTGATCTTGAACGCGCCATTGCGTTCTATACCCCTGTTTTCGGCCACCAACTTGAGCGCGTCGACGTATACGGGAACGAAATGGCCATGTTCCCCGCATCTGACGAAGCGAGCGGCATGACCGGCGCGTTAGCCAAGGGGGAAAGCTGCTGTCGAGCGTTCTGAGCAATCCGGCATACTTCGGTATGAGCGGGCGGCGGCTGACGCTCACGGTCTGCGGTGGAAGCCGGAAGAATCCGCAGATCGTCGCGATTGAGCGGCCTGTCGCGTTAGAAAAGGTTCAGTTTCATGAAAAAACGCATTTGTTTAGCTATCTTGGCTATGGGATTCAGCGGACTGGTTGCTGAGATCCTGCTTTTAAGGGAACTTCTGATTGTTTTTTCAGGCAACGAACTTTGCATCGGCATTATTCTCGCCAACTGGCTGATTCTTGAGGCGTTTGGATGTTTCTTTCTTGCTAGGAACGCTGAAAAATCCAAACATACGTTTGAAACATTTACAGTGATTACGATTCTTTTTTCTTTCTCTTTACTCATCGCCATTTTTCTGACACGCATCCTGAAAATAGTCATCGGCATTTCTATTGGTGAAAGTATCGGATTTGTACCAATGTTGTATTCCTCTTTTCTTATCCTTTTCCCGGTTAGCATACTTCACGGTGCATTATTTCCTTTCAGTTGCCGGATGTATTCCATGTTTTCCGGCCAGGATTCATCATCTGCCGGCAGGGTGTATGTATATGAAACAGTGGGTACAATTATCGGCGGAATTGTCTGCACCTATCTTTTCATTCCCTATCTTCATACATTTCAGGCAGCCTCAGGGCTCGCGATGTTGAACGTTATCGTATGCCTTGTAGTACTTGCCCCTTCCTGGAAAACTGGACTATTTCAAAAAACAATGCTGGTGATCTTGAGTGTCCTTATCTTATTAT
>CAVXXE010000126.1:0-49034 GCA_963765595.1 uncultured delta proteobacterium | reverse complement strand
TAGGGCGTTGAACTCGAAGATGGCCTGGGACTGCTTTATGTGCTTTAAATGCCAGGAGCATTGTCCCAAAGAGATTCCGGTGGCTGAAATGATGTATGAGCTCAGAAACAAAGGGTACAAAGAAATGAGACAGGCTTAACCCGTATAATTTTTCCGGATTATTCGGATAGCCTTAAGCAAGCCAGGAGAATCGGTATCCAGAGGGCAGTTAATCAGATGATTGGTTGACAGGTTGATTGGTTGAATAAGTAAAAAGGATTCAATCCATCTTAACTTATAAGCTCAATCAACGAATAAACTTAATCAACTTTTAACCCAGTCAACCAATTTTCAAAGGAAAATTTTACTATGGCATATAGTTATTTTGCGGGTTGTAAGATTCCCTATTATCTGCCGGAATATGGTAACTCGACCCTGGCACTATTGAACAGATTCGGCATCGAGCTGTTGGGTTTGGAATTTAACTGCTGCGGCTACCCGGTGCGTGATATCGATTTTAAGTCGTTTCTGCTGGCGGGTGCCCGGAACCTGGCCCTTGCCGAGCAGAAAAACACCGATATTGTAACGCCCTGCAAGTGCTGTTTCGGGAGCCTGAAATTTGTTGAACACTATTTAAAGCAACGCCCGGAAGTTAAAGATCAAATTAATGCCATGCTGCAACCGGAAGGACTACAGTGGGAGGGCCGTATAGAGGTCAGGCACCTGTTGACGGTTTTGCTCCAGGATGTCGGTGTCGACGCCCTGGGCGCCGCGGTCGTCAATCCGCTTGAAGGATTAAAAGTGGCTATCCATACCGGCTGCCATGCCTTGCGACCCGGCAATGTGACCCGGTTCGACAACCCGTTTGTCTCCGGTATTTTTAACGACCTGGTGGACGTGACGGGCGCCGAGAGTGTTTTCTGGTCCATGAGCACGGAATGTTGCGGGAATCCGCAATGGGACAAAAATCAGAAGCTTGCCCTGAAGCAGATGCAAAGAAAATTGTTGAATGCCAAACAGGCCGGGGCTGATTTCATATGCACGGCCTGTACTTACTGCCAGATGCAATTCGAACAAAAACAATCATCTGAATTGGCCCCGCATCGTGATGATCCCATTCTTCCATCCATCCTAATTTCACAGCTGATTGGATTGAGCATCGGTCTGAAAGATGAGGAAATCGGCCTTGGGGATGAAAACCGGCAGAAACTTATGGTTGGTGCCTAGTTTCACAAACACAATAATGTATGGTCTATTGAAGCCCTGAAGACAATTAAATTTCGCTAAAACAAATATTGTTGATTGTTTGATTAGTTGATTGGTTAAATGGTTGTAAATATAGGTTTATCCCATATTTACAAAATAATTGGAGACTTCATGATTTTACCAATTTTAACATTCTAAAATTATGACTATAATTTGCCCAATAAACCATTCAACCAGTAAACTATTCAACGATGTCTGTAAAAGGAAATAAATATTTGAATTTGTCTTATTATTTTGATGTTAAATATCAATCACAAAAAAAGGAGGAAGAACAATGCCAGATGCTGATGATTTGAAAGAAGGGAAAAAATACCAAACGGATAGGCCTCAAAAAGCAGAAGGGTTCTTTTTAAAAGGATCCAATTCTCTGGAATGGGGTATGAAAGACAGGCTGGCCCGGATATTCAACCCCGTATCGGGCCACACGGTGATGCTGGCCTTTGATCACGGTTACATCATGGGACCAACTTCCGGACTTGAACGCATGGATCTGACGATTGTGCCCCTGATCGAGTACGCCGACTGCATCATGTGCACGCGCGGCGCGTTGCGCACCCTTGTGCCGCCGACCGCCGGCAAGCCCGTCTCATTGCGCTATTCGGCCGGAACAACGGTCCTGACTGAGCTGAATGATGAGTGCGTCATGGACATCGAGGAGGCGATCCGCATCAACGCGTCCCTGCTGGCCGTCATGGTGGCGGTTGGCGATCGTTATGAAGCCACTACGATTCGGAACCTGACCCGCACGGTTGATCTTGGATCCCGCTACGGGATTCCAACTTTGGGTGTCACCGCCGTCGGCAAGGAAATGGCGCGCGATGCACGCTATCTGTCCATGGCCTCCCGTGTGTGTGCCGAAAACGGTGCCCATGTGGTTAAAACCTATTTCTGCGATGATTTTGAGAAGGTGGCTGCGACCTGTCCGGTGCCGATCGTGCTCGCCGGGGGCAAGAAACTGCCTGAACTGGATGCGTTGACAATGGCCTATAAAGCCATCGATCAGGGCGCAAGCGGCGTTGATATGGGTCGTAACATTTTCCAGGCCGGAGATCCAATCGCTATGATTCAAGCGGTACGGGCCGTCGTGCATGACATGGAAACTCCGGACAAAGCATTCGACTTATACAATACCTTAAAACAGGAGTAGTAACCATGAAAGCAATCGGTTTTTATCAGTACTTGCCGGTGGAAGATCCGTCAAGTTTAGTGGCGGTCGAGGTGCCGACCCCTGAACCGGGTGGCAGAGATCTGCTCGTACGGGTCAAAGCGGTTTCCGTCAACCCGGTTGACGTTAAAGTTCGTTCGCGACTGAAAACGGTGGAGACGGAGCCGCGTATAATTGGCTGGGATGTTGCCGGGGTGGTCGAGTCTATTGGCAGTGACGTTTCACTGTTTAAGGCAGGCGATGAAGTTTATTACGCCGGTGACATTACCCGGCCGGGTTGCAACAGTCAATACCACCTGGTGGACGAACGCATCGCCGGACGCAAACCATCGTCACTCTCATTTGAACAGGCGGCTGCAATGCCCTTGACAACCATCACCGCCTGGGAAGCACTCTTTGACAGGTTGGGCGTTGAAAAGAGCGTTCCCGCAAAGCAGGGTCAACAATCGGTCCTCATTATAGGGGGCGCGGGAGGGGTCGGTTCGATTGCCATCCAGCTGGCAAAAAAGGTGGCCGGTTGCAAGGTCATCGCCACGGCTTCCAGAGATGAATCCGCGCAGTGGTGTCGGGCCAACGGTGCAGACGAGATCATCAATCACCATAAGCCCTTTGCGGAAGAGTTCAAACGGATCGGAGCCGATGAGGTGGATTACATTCTGTGCTTCAACAGCACCGAAATGCATATCCAAAACATGGCCGATGTCATCAAACCCCAGGGGAAAATCTGCACGATCGTGGAAACCAAAGACAGCCAGCCGGTAAACATCAATGTATTCCAGGGCAAAAGCGTGGGCTTTATGTGGGAATTGATGTTTACCAGATCGATGTTTAAAACCCCGGATATGCAGGCTCAGCACAACCTGCTTAACGAAGCCGGCCGACTAATTGACGAGGGTATCCTGACGACCACGATGACCGAAGACTATGGGTCCTTGACCGCGGAAAATCTGCGCCGAGCACATGGGAAAATTGAATCCGGCAGTATGATCGGCAAGCTTGTACTGTCCGGGATGTCCTAAACCGGGCGGGCCGGAATTGATCAAGGACTTTCTGTTTAGCATGTCATTGAACGCGTTCACGAATCGGCCAGGCTGAGCGAATGGGTTCGGTTGTAATTTTTAAAGCTATAAAAAATCTCAATAAATCCTGTTGATCCTGTCTGAGAGCTAAAAAATATAAACGAATCCATTCCTTAAAAAATGTCTACAGTTAATAGAACCTTTAAAAAAGTTGAAAAGGCGAGGCATTGCAACAAGTCAAAATGCAGAATCCAAGACCGGCACCCGCGATCGACCGGGACACGGATACCCCGCTTTGGATGCAACTGAAATCAATTCTCCAGGGCCAAATTCAAAGAGGAGAACTTCCGCCGGATTCGCAACTTTTTTCGGAACATGAATTATGCAGGATTTACGGGGTTTCGCGAACCGTTGTGCGAGAAGCCCTGAGCGAACTGGTGCACAATCGGTTGATTTATCGCATCCAGGGCAAGGGCACGTATATATCCGGTCGCAAGGAAGAGCAGGAGTATCCCGGCTCCAATATCGGTTTTTCCGGCGAAATGATCGGCAAAGGTCGCAAGGTTAGGACTAAAATCCTCAAGCAGACTCTGGCTGACCCCAGTAAACGGGAACACCGGATGCTTCGCCTCACCAGTCCTCAACGGGTCGTCCAGATCCGAAGACTGATGTATATTGACGATCAGGTGCGGCTGCTGGTCGATATGTCATTTCCGGCTGCTCTCGTCAGCGGTTTCGAAAATGTCAGCCTTGGCAATAAATCCATTTATGATGTTCTGAAAAGGCGCTACGGACTGGTCCCCTCGTCCTCCGAACGCTGGATTGAAGCCATCCTCCCGACCGAAAACCAGGCTGCCCTGCTGAACATTTCTCCGGATACCCCAATGTTGGGTATCGAGTCCTGCGCCTATCTTGCAGACGGCCGCGCCTTTGAATATTATTATGGATATCACCGCAGTGACATCAGCCGGCTGCATTTTACCTTCCGGTAGGAAACACATCCGGTGGGAAGGGGTGTCTGTGCCTTAGCCCATATTCTTACCATGAACTGGGGCCGAAGGTGCTGAGAAGGCCGCCGTCCACGTAAAGGATGTGGCCGGTGACAAAATCAGAAGCCGCTGATGCCAGATAGACCGCAGCATTGCCTAAATCCTCCGGTGTGCCCCACCTTGCCTGGGGGGTTTTCCACTTCAACCATTGGTCGAATGATTCATCTTCCCACAGCGGTCGGGTTAAGTCGGTCTGGATAAATCCCGGGCCGATGGCATTGACATTGATTTTATACCTTGCCCAATCCACGGCCAACGCCTTGGTCAGTTGTCGGATAGCGCCTTTTGACGCTGCATATGGGGCATTGTCCTCTCGAACGGTTTCACTCATCACTGAAGCCAGGTTGATGATTTTGCCCTTCTTGTCGTTCTTAATACGTTGCCGGGCAAACGCGCGGCAGAGTGTATAGGCAGCATTCACGTTTAAATTGAGGACAAAATTCCAGTCCTCAGTAGTTATTGATTCGGCGGGTCCGCGACGGGTGGCGCCGGCATTATTGACCAGAATGTCAACGCCGCCGGTGTCTTTGATGACGCCGGCAAACATTTCATCAATTCCTTTAACATTGCTCATGTCAAAGGACCGGGTCCGGATGTTGCGACCGGTCCGGGCAAGCTCCTCCCGGGCTTTTTCCAGGTTTGTTTTGTCCCGGGCCACCAAAACGATGTCCGATCCGGCTTCGGCCAGCGCTTTGGCAATCCCCAATCCAATGCCTTTACTCCCACCGGTGACCAGTGAAATTTTGTTGTCCAAACGAAATTGTTCCAGCATGATCTACTCCCTATACAACTACAAAAAGTGTAACCCCCATTTGGGCTTTAATGAAAGATGCCGAATCCCGTCAATTTTAATTGTAATAACGGACCTTGTCGGTTATGTAAACAGTTTAATCCATATAATATGAGGATCCTATGAATCTACCGAAAATGTATCGCATTTGTCAAAGATTTGATGACACCAGAGTCAAAGATATCCGCGCAACGGTCAGGGCTGAATTGGGCCGATTGGCCTGGTCTGCAATTCAGCCCGGGCAGCGGGTGGCGATCACGGCCGGCAGTCGCGGGATTGCCGATATCGCTGAAGTCTTGGCGGCCATCGTAGAATTTTTAAAATCACTCGATGCCGATCCGTTTCTATTTCCAGCCATGGGCAGCCATGGTGGGGCAACGGCCGCGGGGCAGGTTGCCATGCTGGAGCAGTTGGGCGTAACCGAAGCATCCGTTAAAGCGCCGATTGTATCATCCATGGAAACGGCAGAGATCGGACTCACTGAAGACAGAGTCCCGGTCTTTATGGATAAAAACGCTCTGGCCGCAGATCATATCGTGGTGGTCAATCGCATCAAATCCCATACAAAATTTAAGGCGCCCATCGAAAGCGGCCTGATGAAGATGATGGCCATCGGTATGGGAAAATTAAAAGGTGCGGAGCTTTACCATAAAGCCGCTGTTCAGCATACATTTTTCAAAATTATTGCCGATGCCGCTCGCCTGGTATTGACAGAAGCGCCGGTTATCTGCGCCGTGGGAATTCTGGAGAATGCATATGGCCAAACGGCCAAGATTAAAGCTTTAAAAACAGCTGAGATTGAAAGCAAGGAAAAAGATCTGTTACTCTTGTCCAAAAAAATGATGGCTAAACTGCCTTTCAATGAGATCGATCTTTTAATTATCGACGAGATGGGAAAAGACATCAGCGGGGTCGGCATAGATCCGAATATCACCGGAAGAAATCGAGATCTGCTAGGCGTTTTCCCCCATCCGGCAGAGGTTAAACGACTCTTCGTGCGAGACCTAACGGATAGAAGTAAGGGCAATGCCACTGGCATCGGTCTGGCGGATATCACCACCCAAAAACTGGTGGACAAAATAGATTATGCCGCCACGTATAAAAATTGTATCACCGGCATCAGCTTGGAAAAGGCCGCCGTACCCATGCACTTTGGAAACGATCGCGGAGCTATAGAAGTCGCTCTGGGATGCATTGGCGCGATTCCAGCAGCGAAGAGCAAAATTGTGCGCATTAAAAACACCCTGCGATTAGACAGCGCTGAAGTGTCGGAAGCCTATGCAGCGATGATTCAGCAGAAGCCCGACCTGGAAATTCTCTCCGGACCCGACGCTATGGAATTTAACGGCGACAATAATCTCCTTTAAAAGTTAAAAACCTTAGCTTCTGCAGCCAGGTCAATAAGCGTGCCACCTGTATCCATGGTCATGTTCGAGTAAAATTTTGTCTCGTCAACCTGACGAGCGTTGGCGCAGGGAATTCAGACGCCAATGGGGACTTCGTTTTCGACCAGATAGGGCAAAAAATCATTGGGGCAATCGCCGGTAGTTGTCTTTTCGGTCAAATCCCGTGTGGAATCCGCCCAGAAAACACCATCTTCAATAAAAAAAATATCTACCTGATGCTTCTTTGAATGGGCAATCTGGGCAAATTGAAAACATCGGGTTGCGGCCTGATTGTCATCTTTACTCAATACAAATAGAAAATTCGCCACTACAGCCTCCTTTCAGTTGTAGAAAAATTTCAGCTTTTATTTGTTATACCTATACCTGAAATGCAGGGTCGTTTTCAATCATAAACTTAAAATTTATCCACAGATATTGTGTTTCTGTTGCGGGAGATACGTTTTTAAGGAAAGATTGTCTTGTTGACAATCTTTCAAATTCAATTAACTTGTATGATGCGCCCTTTGAGCGAAACCCAATTACGGTCATACTGCGTTATTGCCTCGGCAGTATTTTTCTTAAAATCGGAGCATTAGCTGACCACCTGAATTTTGAACCATAATAATAGTTTGCTGATAAGAGAGTAAAAAGATGATAAATCACACCACAACTCATTTCTTCATTCATAAGAAGTTTCGACACCTTCTTACCTTGTTACTTATTTTTTGCGCACTTGTATGGTTGTCTGCGAGCTGTTCGACAGAAGAGCCGCCCCCGGAAACGCCCGCTCAGGAAGAAGTGGTGCCGAAAACATCCGATTCGGAGCCAACCGTTCAGGTCGAACCGGAAAAGCCCGATCAGACCGAAGAAATTCAAAAAAACATCAGGGCGGCAATCGAGCAAATGACCCAGTCGAAGAAACTGAAAATCGGCGATGCTTGGATTGCAGCGACTGCGATTCTGCCGGAGTTTTATGAGCGGCGGCATTTCAAACCGGCCTGGACCACCACTGATAAAATCAATGATTTAATGCGTGCCATTGACGAAATTGAATTGGACGGACTCATTCCGGATGACTACCATCGCAGGCAACTTCGACACTTATCCGAAGAAATCGAGGCCCAATCTCCACCCGAGCCTCAGCTTCTGGCCTCTAGAGACTTACTTCTGACGGATGCCCTTGTCCAGCTTGGATATCACCTGAATTACGGTAAGGTGGATCCGATAAGACTGGATCCAAATTGGAATATGTCGGCCCGGATGAATCGTAGAGATCCCGCAACCCTGATTCAAGAGGCGATTGATTCCGGATCTTTCTATGAATTCATCTCCGATCTCAAACCGCGCGACGAATTGTATAATCAATTGAAAGCGATTCTGGCACAATACCAACGCATAAAAACTGAAGGCGGGTGGCAGTCGATCCCGGACGGACCGACCCTGAAAAAAGGCATGGAGAACGATCGCGTTAAACTGGTGCGCAAGCGTTTGCTTACGACCGGCGATCTTGCCGGCACGGCTTCAATAGAATCTGCGATCTTCGACGATGAACTTGAACAGGCGGTTCGGCATTTCCAGCAGAGGTATGGACTCGAGCCGGACGGCGTTGCCGGCAAAAACACGTTGGAGGCGATGAATGTCCCCGTAGAGATGCGTATTGACCAGATCCGTGTCAATCTCGAACGCATCAGATGGGTGCTGCACGAAGATCTCGATACCTTTGTTTTCGTAAACATTCCGGGCTTTAAAGTGTATTATGTTCGAAACGAAAAGCTGGAGTGGACCAGTCGGGCCCAGGTAGGCAAACTCTATCGTCAAACACCGGTCTTCAAGGCCGATATGACCTATCTGGAGTTTAATCCCACCTGGACGGTTCCGCCCACAATTTTAGCAAAGGACATCCTGCCTGCCGTGAGAAAAGACCCGGGCTACCTCAAGAAACGCAATATCCGTGTCATTGACGGCAAAGGCAAAGTCGTTAATTCAAAATCCATCAACTGGTCAAAATACACAGGTAAAAATTTTCCCTATCAGCTGCGACAAGATCCCGGACCGAGCAATGCGCTCGGGCTGGTGAAATTTATGTTCCCCAACAAACATCTGGTTTACCTGCACGACACCCCCAGCAAAAATCTGTTTGATCGCGAAGCCCGCGCCTTCAGTTCCGGCTGTGTTCGCATAGAAGATCCGTTTGAATTTGCGCAATTGCTGCTGGGCAAAGAATGGGATGCAAAGCGGATTGATGGAATCATAGAATCCAAAAAAACAACAAAAGTCAACCTGACCAAGCCGGTACCGGTGATTCTCTTTTATTTAACAGCCCTGCCCGAATTTGACGGTAGATTTCATTTCCGAAATGACGTCTACAGCCGGGATGAAGCTGTTCTGGAAGACTTGAATGCAACGTTTAAACCAGCCGGCCGATTGGTTAAGCCCGCAGCCGAATAAAACGAATCTGTCAACGCCAAGGATTTACCGGCACCGCCAGACTCAAATAACGGTCGTTTTCTTCAAACATCAGCTTTTTAGCGACCATCATTCTCAAGAAAGCAATAATTTTATCCTCGGCAAAGGCCGGAAACCGATCCCGAATATTTTTGAGTGAACGATGGTGACAACAAAAAAGATAGATTAACCGGGAAGTTCCCGTCAGGCGATGGTTAAGGGGTCCGGTGTTTAACCGGCGTTGCCGGACAATTAAAAATTTGCCGCCGTCACGCAGGGATAGAATAGGGGAACAGCCCGGCCCTGCGTGCAGTTCGGTATAAATGTTGTGCCAGCTGGCTACTTTTCTCTTAACCGGCTGCCAGATTTTTCTCTGATAGCCCAGATCACCGCGGTAGGCCTGGATCATAAATCCAAAATTCTGAAAAATTTTCCGGGGAAATAAAACCGCCCAGTTCGGATGATTAAAAACCGCCCGGATACCATAGGCTTTAGGGTTGCACCAAACGGGACTCCCCCGCCCGAGCCAGAAGACGGCGGTTTTGAGAGGTCGATAGGGCAGGGCAAATTCGATGTTTTGAAGGGTGAGGGCGACATCGCGTTCATCGCTGCCCGGAAAATAAAGGATGAGGTTGGAAATATTGTCGATATCCAGGGCTTCACAGTTTTTCATGATTTCCAGATTCTGAATCGCACGGGTACCTTTATGAAGTTTTTTTAACAACGGGGTGGCAAGCGCTTCAATGCCGATCTGGACTTCCTGCATCCCGGCCTTAGCCATGACTTTCAATTCCGCCCAGGAGGTGGTGGCCCTGATTTCTGAAAACAGGTGCAAATCCTTCTTCAACCGGCCCAACTTTGCGAATGCTTCTGTCGAATTGCTCCGGGGCAGCACATTATCCACCAAAGACACCGAAAGTGTTTGGTGTTTATCGGTCAGGTGGTTGATTTCAGCGACCACCTGGGATGGCGCCTTGGTGCGATAGCCTTCCCACTGGAGGTTAAGGTTGCAAAAGGCGCAGCCTGCGGCACGTCCCGGCATTTTCGGGGTGGCCTTACCGGACACACTTGACTGCCGCCACCAGCAGCCGCGGGAGGTTTCAATCGGCAAAACCGGGAAGAACGCATTTTGTGAATCCAAGGATCTGAGCAGGTTGAAATAATCATCAAAATCCGGCGGGGGAAGTCTTTTCAGCGATGTTATCTGTTGGAAGCCGACGGGTGCCTCATGATCTGTGGCAGTCTGCGGCATGCTCAGGCCTGTAATGGTGGGCACGTCGGAAAGTCTTGGAAATTTTATCAGACCGGCAATTAGTTGACTGAAAGGCAGTTCTCCCTCACCATTGATCACAGCATTAACTCCGGAAAACAGTTTAAAGAAACCCTCTGCCGTCGATCCGGAAAAAGTCGACCCGCCGATGACAATGATGAGTTTTGGAAACTTTTCTTTGATGCGTTTTATAAAATACAAAGCGGAAGTCAACTGACAAAGGGACACCGAAAAGCCGGCCAGCAAATAATCATCCCAGTTGCGGCTGTTGACAAAACCATCCGAGATCTTCTTAACCTTGGCAGCTATACTGTCGAGCCCGGCAGTACTTAAAACCGACTTGCGATCGGATTCCCGAATAAACAATTTTTTAATTTGCTCAAGCCGCTCCGGGTACAGCAGGGCGGCATAGACGGTTTCCGCCAACCAGGTGCGTTTAGAAATCTCATGATACCGGCGGTAGCCAAGGGACTGCGCCAGTTTTAAATAGACATGGTGGGTTTCGACCTGCATATCCGGATAAATGGACCGCAAATATGCCTTGAGGGTGCCCAGTTGAATGGAAGGACGGTTGTAAAGCGGCCAGGGGGTTGAGAGTAGGGCAACTCGCTTATTTGTCTTGCTTTGTTTCGAAGTAAGATGCATATCAAAGTTACCGCACTGCCTTCACTATTTTAACCCGGACAAATCGGAAATAACAAATTACAAGCATCACCTGATCTTAAGATTGGGCCAAATAAATTCCAAATTATTAATTGCTGAAACCCCTGGCCCAGACCTAACGTTGGATGAATCTGAAAGATAAGACATTATGGGATCTCTTGCAGTGAACAGTAAGAATCCGTCATATCGCACTCTCCGAGGCGTAGGCTACGAGCCGGAGGCCAGGGCGGGCCGAACACCGACACCTAAAACCTTGAGTTGTTTTCTGCACCATCACAACCATCAAAAACGATCTAAACGATCCCAACCATCGAAACCGACCTCGAAAACAACGCCTTGCTATCTTTGCATTTATGCCCTATACCTAAACCGAACCGCTCAACCTAGTTATACATACCTCTAATGATTCTGTTTTGGCAATGAATTTCAGACGAGACAATGCTCCATGATTTTAAAAAAATACAGGTAAAATTATAGAATGTCGAAAAAACCAGATTTAGCCGTGAACATCGGTGGACTTCAGCTAAAAAATCCGGTGATGACGGCCTCCGGCACGTTTGGCTATGCCCGGGAATTCGATCATCTTGTGGATTTAAATCGTCTCGGTGGGATTATCGTGAAAGGATTGTCCTTAAAGCCGACCAAAGGCAACCCACCGCCGCGCATCGTTGAGACCCCTTGCGGCATGTTGAATGCCATCGGACTTGAAAATGTCGGGATCGAGGCCTTCATCGCGGAGAAACTTCCTTTCCTGGAGCGTCTGACACCACCGGTTGTTGCCAATATTTACGGCAAGCTGGAAGAAGAGTATATGCAGCTGGCCGCCCGTATCGATGCGGTTGAGGCCATCGCCGCTATCGAGGTAAATATCTCCTGCCCCAATGTAAAAGCCGGCGGCATGGTATTCGGCGTCGATCCGAAGGCTGCTTTCCGCGTTGTCCGGGGGGTCCGGGATCAAACCACCAAGCCTCTGATTGTAAAGCTGTCGCCCAATGTCACCGACATCACTGAAATTGCTTTGGCGGCCCAGGAGGCCGGCGCAGATTGTCTTTCCTTGATCAACACCATCACGGCAATGGTGGTGGATATTGAAACTCGCCGTCCGCGGCTCGCCAATATTACCGGGGGATTGTCCGGACCGGCCATAAAACCCGTGGCAGTTAGAATGGTCTGGCAGGTCGCCCGGGTTGCCAAAATCCCCGTCATCGGCATCGGCGGGATCATGAAAGCGGAAGATGCCCTGGAATTTTTCATCGCAGGGGCGTCGGCCGTTCAGATTGGGACCGCCAATTTTATCAATCCCCAGGTCACCACGGATGTCCTTGAAGGAATTGAAACATTTTTGGCCGCTAGAAATATCGCCAGCATATCGGATATCATTGGAACGCTGGAAACCGGGTAAGGAATCCGAGCTCGAAAAGTTAGGCATTTGGTAGATAGAAAAGCTCACGGCTCGAAGATGAAAGCGGGCGAGCGAAGGAAGACGGACGATGGACGAAAGAGATCGGAAATCGGAGGACAGAGATCAGCGATCCAAAACCGACCTGACCTTAGGCATCAGATCTCTGATTTCAGTCGTCCCTCACCCTAGCGAAGCGGTCTTCCATCGGTTTTTCTTAAACCTCCCACCTTAAACCTAAACCGGCTGAACTTCCATTTTATAGCTCTGCCGTCTCTTTGATGGGATTGGCTTTTAAATATTCCAGTCTGTTTAATCCGTTGATGTAAGCCAAGGCACCGGCCGTAATGATATCCGGGTCGGCACCTTTGCCCAGCGAGACAAGACCGTTTTCCCTCAGACGCACGGTAACCTCACCCTGGGCATCCGTGCCGCCGGTAAGTGCGCTGATCGAAAAGCGCAGCAGCTCCGAGTCGGTCCCGGTGAGTTTCGCGATGGTGTTATAAACAGCGTCAATGGGGCCGTTGCCGTAGTCGGCACTTTGTACGGAGCGTCCGTTTATTTGAAGCTTGACACTGGCCATGGGAAGGACGGTGGTTCCGGCGGTGACATGCAGATATTCGAGTTTGAAAACATCGGTGGTGCGCAGAATTCCTTCGGTGACAATCACTTCCAGGTCTTCATCCACGATTTGCTTCTTTTTGTCTGCCAGTTCCTTAAATTTTTTAAAAACAAGATCAAGCTCTTCGTTCGATAGATCGTATCCGATGTCTTTCAAATGCGAGCGCAGGGCGTGCCGGCCGGAATGCTTGCCGAGGACGAGTTTGCTGGCGCTCAGACCGATGGTTTCCGGTTTCATAATCTCATAGGTCATGGGATTTTTCAAAACACCGTCCTGGTGTATTCCGGCTTCATGGGCAAATGCATTGGCACCCACGATGGCCTTGTTCGGCTGCACCATGATACCGGTAATCATACTGACCAGGCGGCTGGTCGGATGGATATACTCGGTTTGAATCCCGGTGCCGGCGGAAAGAAAATTCGCCCGGGTTCTCAAGGCCATGACAACTTCCTCCAGCGATGTATTGCCGGCTCTCTCCCCGATGCCGTTGATGGTCACCTCCGCCTGACGGGCGCCGGCCTTGATGGCCGCGATGGTGTTAGCCGTTGCCAGTCCCAGATCATTGTGACAGTGCACGCTGAATACCGCTTTTTGAATGTTGGGCGTGTGATCGATAACATATCGAACCAGGTCTGCAAACTCTTCGGGCACGGCATAGCCCACGGTATCCGGAAGATTGACCGTGGTAGCGCCGGCAGCAATAGCAGCCTCGAAAACCCGACAAAGATAGTCCCGGTCACTACGCGATCCGTCTTCGGCAGAAAATTCAACGTTGTCTGTAAAAGAACTGGCATATTTCACGGCGTCGACAGCAGCTTCCACCACCTGCTCCCTGGTCATTTTCAACTTGTATTCCAGGTGAAGGTCGGATGTGGCAATGAAGGTGTGAATCCTTGGTTTGGCGGCATGGCTGATGGCCTGCCAGGCACGGTCGATATCATTTTTGGAGGTACGCGCCAGTGCGGCAACTTCGGTTTTTTCGAGTTTGCCGGCAATCCCGGCAACCGCATTTAAGTCCCCTTCGGAGGAGGCCGGAAAACCGGCTTCCAGAACATCTACGCCCAGTTTTTCCAACTGGGTGGCCAGCCGCATTTTTTCAGCGGCATTCATGCTGGCGCCGGGTGATTGCTCACCGTCTCTTAACGTCGTATCAAATATAATTACACGGTCACTCATTTTTCTACTCCCCAAGATTTAGTTGAATGGTTAATAAGGGTTCCCAGGTTCAGGGTTCACCGTTCAGGGTTGCCCTTCTCTTGCAGGCGCTTCCGGGTTCAGAGTTTGTTGTTTAAGGCTATATTGCTGCATTATCCTCAAATCATGCTATTCCTGCACGTTTTCTTGGAAAACCTAATCCGGACAAGCCGGAATTGAAAATTGCAAATTGAATATTTGTGGATGTCGCTCTCCGAGGCGTAGGCGCTACAACCCCTACGAGCCGGAGGCTTCGCTCAGTCTTCTTTAAAATCGAAAGCATACCTTAAATATTCAATCTGCAATCGAAAATATTCAATAATCTATGCGGGAGCATCGGCCGCGGGAAACAATCCGGTGCTGTTCCCGCGGCATTTGTGCCTTCCTGTTTAATCAATGGTTTACTCCTTCTTGAATTATCATTCATTAAAGAGCGGCAGCTCTTCCTGTGCGGGATATTTTCTGCTGCGAATTAGTTTCTCGTTGGCCAGTTTAAATTGGAAGCTGTCGGCCAGAGCATGCCAGCTTGCTTCGATGATATCTTCTGAAACCCCAATGGTGCTCCAGATTTCATCCTGATCGCGTGACTCGATAAAAACCCGAACCTTGGCGGCCGTGCCCCGACCGCCATCAATGACCCGCACTTTAAAATCAACCAGTCTCATGGTGTCAAGATCCGGATAAAATTTGTCCAGGGCTTTTCTCAGGGCGTTGTCCAGGGCACTGACCGGGCCATAGCCCTCAGCGGCGGTGATTTCCTGTTTTTCGCCCACAGATATTTTCACGGTGGCCTGGGAACTGCAGGGTCCATCTTTGTCCTTTTCGATGGTTACGCGAAACGATTCCAGGCGAAATAAAGGTTCAAACTGATCGGTGAATTTCTGCATCAGGATCTTGAACGATCCTTCCGCCACATCGAACTGATACCCCTGCTGTTCCAGTTGTTTTATTTCCGATACAATTTTTTTACTGTCATATCCGTTGCCGCCCAACTCGACGCCGAGTTCCCTTGCTTTGAATTCGACATTGCTTTTGCCGGCTAAATCGGAAACCAGCACCCGTCTTTTATTTCCGACCAATGCCGGCTCCATATGTTCATAAGCCCTGGGAACTTTCATGATGGCACTCACATGGATACCGCCCTTGTGGGCAAAGGCGCTCTTGCCGACAAACGGTCGGGAGTTTAAAGGAACCAGATTTGCTGTTTCACTGACATAGCGGGAAAGCGCTTTGAGTTTTTCAAGATTTTGTTCAGGTCCGCACGGAATGTTCATTTTCAAGCCGATAATAGGAATAACAGAAGTCAAGTCGGCATTGCCGCATCTTTCCCCGTAACCGTTAATGGTACCGTGAACCATGACAGCGCCTGTGCGCACAGCGGTAATCGAGTTGGCCACCGCCAGGCCGCAGTCATTGTGCGCATGGATTCCCAGTCGACACGGCGCCTGGTCGGATGGGGCCAGTCCTTTTTCATTGATGGATTTTTGGACATCCTCGATGATGGATTCGATCTCAAAGGGCAGGGTGCCCCCATTGGTATCGCACAGAACCACAAAATCCGCCCCGCCCTCTACGGCGGCATGCAGGGTTTTCAGAGCATAGTCGGCGTCGCTTTTATAGCCGTCGAAAAAATGTTCGGCATCATAGATAACTTCAAGGTCGTTGTTTTTTAAAAAAGTGACGGTGTCATGAATCATGGCAAGGTTTTCTTTCAAACTGTTATTCATGACCTTTCGTACATGCAAATCCCAGGATTTGCCGAAAATCGCGACTGCCGGTGTTTTGCTGGCGATAAGCGCTTTCAGGTTGTCATCTTCCTGCGGTTGGATTCCGGGTTTGCGAGTGGAACCGAAAGCGACCAGACGGGCCCGACGAAATTTCACCCGTTTGGCTAGGTCGAAAAACTGCATGTCTTTGGGGTTCGAACCGGGCCACCCGCCCTCGATGTAATCTATCCCGAAATCATCCAGCCGTAGTGCAATCTTGATTTTTTCATCGGCCGAAAAGGTGATGTTTTCGCCCTGGGTTCCATCTCTCAAAGTGGTATCGTATAGTAGAACTGGTTCCATGTTATAATTTCTTCCTGTTTTCCGGCCGCAAAGAGCGGACGGTGGCTCCGGTTCGCCACATTTCTGAATTTTTAAGTTCGTTCAATTCTTTATCCAGTTTTTCGCGGTAGTCCGGTGCGCTGTTGGCCTCCAGCACGCGCCGGGTTTCTTCGCCGGAAACGACTTTTTCATAGAGGGTATCAAACACAGGGGCGACTGCATCCCTGAATTTCGGGGCCCAGTCCAAGGCACCGCGCTGGGCCGTTGTCGAACAATTGCCGAACATCCAGTCCATGCCATTTTCGGCGACAAGCCTGATAAGGCTCTGGGTCAATTCTTCGACGGTTTCGTTGAAGGCTTCACTCGGGCTGTGTCCGTGTTTTCGCAAAAGATTGTACTGCGCCTCCATCACCCCGGCCAGGCATCCCATCAAGACGCCGCGTTCTCCCGTGAGGTCACTGTGAACTTCATTTTTGAAGGTGGTGGGGAACAAATAGCCGGATCCGACGGCAATACCCAGGGCCAGGGTTCTTTCTTTGGCATTTCCCGTGAAATCCTGGAACACGGCATAACTGGAATTGATACCGCTGCCGTCCAAAAAGTTTAACCTTACGTTGCGGCCGGAGCCTTTGGGCGCAACCAAAATGACATCCACGTTTTGCGGGGGAATGATCTTGGTTTGATCTTTGAAAACAATGCCGAAGCCGTGGGAAAAATAAAGTGCATTGCCTTCATCCAGGCATGCTTTTATGCTTGGCCAGGTTGCCACCTGTCCGGCATCGGAAAGCAGATACTGAATGATGGTTGCCTTGGTTGCCGCTTCTTCCAGAGGAAATAGGGTTTCTCCGGGGACAAAACCATCCGACACGGCACGCTGCCAGGTTTGTCCGCCCTCGCGCTGTCCCACGATCACGCGAATACCGTTGTCCCGCAGATTGAGGGCTTGTCCCGGCCCCTGGACACCGTAGCCTAAAACGGCTACCGTTTCATTTTGAAGGACATCTCTGGCTTTCTGCAACGAAAATTCTTCGGATGTAATCACGTCTTCAACCACGCCACCGAAATTAAATTGTGTCATGTTTACCTCTGCTTTATTTAGGGGTTATAATAATTGAATATTTTCGATTGAATATTGAATATTTGAGGTTCGCCTCTCTCCGAGCTGCAGGCTCTGGGCTCTGCGAGCCGGAAGCCGGCGGATCAATTTAAAAAAAGATCAAAAAAATGAGAGAGCGAAGTGATTCCATCATTCGTCATTCTTCATTCGTCATTTGTCATTTTATTGCTCTCCACCTGAGTTCCCTGACATCTATTTCGGTTCTCGGTACAACGCCAGTGCGCCGCTCCTGGCTATTTTTTCGATACCCATGGGACTGAGAAGATTTATCAGGGCTCTTAATTTTTCTGCATCTCCCGTGACCTCGATGATGTAATGCTCAAGACCGGCATCAATTACCTTGCACCGGAAGATATCAACGATGCGCAATATTTCGGCGCGATGTTCCGGTTTGGCTCTGACACAAATCAGGGCCATTTCCCGTTTAACGGCTTTGGGACCTGTCATGTCGCGCAGCTTAATGATGTTGATCAGTTTTCTTAACTGTTTTTCGATCTGTTCAATCACCGGTGGATTGGCCATAGTGACGATGGTAATTCTCGACACTTGAGGATCCATAGTTGGAGCAACGCAGAGGCTTTCAATATTGAAACCTTTACCGCTGAACAGTCCGACGACCCTGGAAAGTACGCCCGGTTGGTTGTCGACCAGCATGGTCATAATGTGTTTTTGTTCTTTCATGGAAATATCCTTTCTACACCAGCAACATTTCGGTGATAGCGGCTCCGGCGGGAACCATAGGGTAAACCCCTTCTTCTTTTTCAACGATAAACTCCATGATCACCGGTCCGGCGACAGCAAGTCCTTCCGCCAACACAGGTACGACCTCTTCGGGTTTTGTGGCCCTCAAGCCCACGGCCCCGTAGGCTTCGGCAAGTTTTACAAAATCAGGTGCGCCATCCATACCAGTGCAGATATAGCGCTTATCGTAAAATAATTCCTGCCATTGCCTGACCATGCCCATGTACCCGTTGTTTAAGATGACAATTTTCACCGGCAGACAGTTCTGCACGGCGGTGGCCATTTCCTGGATATTCATCTGGATGCTGGAGTCACCGGCGATATCCACGACTATTTTATCCGGGCAGGCAACCTGGGCACCGATGGCGGCAGGCAGTCCGAACCCCATGGCACCCAGGCCCCCTGAGGTTATAAAATGATTGGGTCGGTCGAATTGATAATACTGGGCGGCCCACATCTGGTTCTGGCCGACCTCGGTGGTGATGATGGCTTCGCCCTTTGTCAGTTCGCAGAGTTTTTCGACCACAAACTGCGGCTTGATCGTATCTGTTTGCTGGTAGGCCAGAGAGTTGGTGCTTTTCCATTCATCGATTCGATCAAGCCATTTTTTTCGTTTCACCGTCAGATCCCCCAGATCAACCTGATCGATCAACCGGTTCAGATGCTGCAGGCTGATTTTGCAATCCCCCACAACAGGAATGGTTACCGGAATGTTTTTGCGAATTGTGGTGGGATCAATATCAATGTGAACAATCTGAGACTGGGCCGCGAACGCATCTGTTTTTCCGGTAACGCGATCATCAAAACGGACTCCAACAGCCAAAAGCAGATCACATTCGGCCGTACACATATTGGCTCTGTAAGTCCCGTGCATCCCGATCATTCCCAGTGATAAGGGGTCTGATTCTTTAAATGCACCCAGTCCCATCAGGGATGTGGTGACCGGTATCCGGGTTTTGCGCGCCAATGCGTTTAACTCCTCCGAGGCCTTTGAAAGAATCACTCCGCCACCGGCAAAGATAATCGGTCTCTCACTACCTTCAATGAGGGTTACGATTTTCTTTAGCTGTTTCATATTCGGGTTGTAAGTCGGGTTGTAGGACTTAAGCTTAACCTCATTAACGGGGACATATTCTATCGATTCTTTGGTAATATCTTTGGGTATATCCACCAGAATAGGACCCGGTCGACCGGAGCGGGCCAAATGAAAAGCTTCTTTGACGGTTGTGGCCAGATCTTTAATCGACATCACCAGATAGTTGTGTTTGGTACAGGGACGGGTGATGCCGACGATATCGACTTCCTGAAAGGCGTCATTGCCGATGAGTCCGGTGGGGACCTGACCACTGAGAATGACCATGGGTATGGAGTCCATATAGGCCGATGCGATACCGGTAATGGTATTGGTCACACCGGGGCCCGATGTCACCAGGCTGACCCCCACACGACCGGCAGCCCTGGCATATCCGTCGGCCGCATGCACGGCTCCCTGTTCATGGCGGACCAGCACATGGCGAATATCTGTTTTTGCCAGCGCATCATAAATATCGATAACGGCTCCGCCGGGATATCCGAAAATCGTATCAACTTTTTCTTCCTTCAGTACTTCCATCAGTATTTGTGCGCCGGTGAGCTTCATGGTGTTTGTCCTTTCAAAAAAAAATCCGTTATCGGCTTTTAGGGCTGATAACGGATTTTCTTTTTTTCTGATCGGTGAAGTTATGCCATTATCAACCCTTTGTCTCGCCGAAGATAATAATACCCTCGACGAGCACGATAATAAGGATAAAAAGGTTGCTAAAGGCTGATACGTTAATCATAATTTCAACATGAATCTAAATTTCCTGAAGAATTAACAACTAAAAAACAAGTTGTCAAGCCTTTTCTTTAAATCCGCATCCTTGTTGCAAGCAAGTGACGAAAGTCCCTTGTTTCTTGGTGGTTTTTTCAACTAGAAATTTGGCACCGCACAGCGGGCATTCTCGATCGAGGGGTTTATCCCAGGTGGCAAAAGTACATTCCGGGAAACGATTGCAACCATAGAAGACTTTACCACGCTTGGAGGTTCGCTCGACAATGTCTCCGGCGCAGTCTTTCTCCGGGCAGCTGACACCGATCGTTTTGCCATTGCCGTTCGAATTTAAAGATTGGGTGTTTTTGCACTCAGGATAACCGCTGCAAGCCAGAAAACCTCCATAGCGGCCTCTTTTGCTAACCATCGGTTTGCCGCATTTGTCACACACTTTATCGGTAACTTCTTCTTCGGATTGTTCCTCGGGTTGAATAACACCTTTCTCATCCCGAATGTAGTCGTTGGAGTATGTGCAATCCGGATACCCGGTGCAAGCAAGAAAATGTCCGTTCTTTCCGACTTTAATATGTACCGGTTTACCGCAGTCGGGGCACTTCAAATCGGTGGGTATGCCGACGCCCTTTACGCTGAGCATTTCCTCGGATGCAGTATTCAGATCTTTGCTAAACGGCTGGTAAAAACGGGTGAGGACCTGCAGAAAGTCAAGCTTTTTTGATTCAACCCGGTCCAGATTTTCTTCCATTTTGGCGGTAAATTCGACATCAAATATATCCGGGAAATTTTGTACCAGAAGATCATTGACGATAAAGCCGAGTTCACTCGGCTTGAAATAGCCTTTGAGCAGGTCGACATATCCTTTACCCCGGATGGTCGATAAGATGTTTGCATAGGTGCTGGGGCGACCGATGCCGTTTTCCTCGAGCTCTTTTACCAGCGATGCTTCCGAAAATCGTGGTGGCGGCATGGTAAAATGTTGTTTGGGCTCCAGCTTGTCTAGTGTAAGGATCATTCCTTCGGTCAGATCCGGTAGTTTTGGTTTTTTCTGTTCGGATTCAGTCGCGATTTCATCATCCACCGACATGTAAAGCGCCATAAAGCCGGGAAATTTTATCGTTGAGCCACTGGAAGTAAACAGATAGATGCCGGCTTGAATAGACACAGAAATCTGGTTGATCAGAGCCTGGGTCATCTGGGAGGCAATAAATCGCTGCCAGATGAGCTGGTACAAGGCCAGTTGATCCGGTGTGAGATAGGATTTTATTTTTTCCGGTGTGTTATAAACCGAAGTCGGGCGGATGGCCTCATGGGCATCCTGAACTTTTTTCTTATTTTTAAAAAAACGTGGTTTTTCCAGGGCATAATCTTTTCCGAATCGCTCCAGGATTAATTGTTGCGCTTCCACAGCAGCTTCCGCTGCAATTCTGGTGGAATCGGTGCGCATATAGGTGATTAAGCCCTCCGGTTCACCGGGGCCCAGGTCGATCCCTTCGTAGAGCTGTTGGGCGACCATCATGGTTTTGCGGGCACTGAATCTAAGTTTTCGAATGGCTTCCTGTTGCAGCTTGCTGGTAATAAAAGGCGGCAGTGGGTTTTTCTTCGTCGTCCTTTTATGTATTTTCTCGACGATAAACTTCTCCCCATTGAGTTCTTTTAATATCTGGTCGGCGGCCTTGCCATGGGGGATTTTAATTTTTTCCTGATTTTTTTTTACCAGTTTGGCGTCAAACGGTGGCGGGACATCGCTATTCAGATGGGCGGTGATCGACCAGTATTCCTCCGATACAAACGCCTGGATGGCACGCTCTCTCTCACAGATAATTCTGACGGCCACCGACTGAACCCGTCCGGCACTCAAACCACCTTTTACTTTTCGCCATAAAAGCGGTGACACCTGGTAGCCGACCAGTCTGTCGAGTATTCTGCGGGCCTGCTGGGCTTCATATTTGCTGCGATCGAGGACTTCGGGAGACGTCATGGCTTTGCGAACGGAATCTTTGGTCAATTCATGAAAAAGTACCCGATAAAAGTTACGTCCCTTCTTTTTCAATACATCGGCGGTATGCCAGGCGATGGCTTCCCCCTCGCGGTCAGGGTCAGGAGCCAGATAAACGTCATGGGTGTCTCCGGCAGCCTGTTTCAGACGCTTTACAATTTTTTGTTTGCCCGGGATATATTGGTACTTGGGTTTAAAACCGTCTTCCACATCGATGCCCATCTCTTTGTTGGGAAGATCCTTAATGTGTCCTACGGTCGCAGCAACATTATATTCGGATCCAAGATACTTTTTAATCGTTCTTACTTTTGTGGGAGATTCCACGACAACTAAAGGTTTACTCACTGCAATTCCTCGCCTAGATTCCGATTATAGAATTATAGGGACAATGAAAATTGAGCCAAACAGGTTATAATTTATGTTTCCTTTTTCGTGTTTTCATGTCTTTGGGGCTGAATTTTTCCTACCCCAATAAGAAAACCAACCCGGGGCCCGACTATCGAGCGGAAACGGAGCCGGTGATCGCGGCGTTTTAGGAAGCTGAATATATGCATCGAAATTGATTTGTCGATGCTGAGTGGATCAATAATCTCAGACGTTTTCACTAAAAGCATTGCGGGAACGGATTGATTAACGCTTACGCGGCTTGTCTGATAATATAAAAAATTTTCCCGGCAATTGCTGAATCATGCCGTTAAGTTCCAGTTTTAGCAAGATACTTAATAGTTTACCCGGTTCCAGGGAGAGTTTTCTTGCCAGCTTGTCAATGTGGATCGGGTAGGGCTCCAGCGCTATATATACCTGGGATTCGTCAACACTGAGGGATGCCGGGTATTCATCAGCTTCATCCGGAAGGTTATTCCCCGAGTGATTATTATTTTCGAGAAACGGGGTCAGCTCTTCGACAATATCCTGGGCATGTTCTACAAGTTTGGCGCCTTGCTTTATGAGTGTATGGGTGCCGGTGCTTTTAAATGATTGGATGCTGCCCGGCACCGCAAACACTTCACGATTTTGCTCGGCGGCCAGCCGCGCTGTGATCAGAGAACCACTTTTTTTGGTTGCCTCCACAACGACGGTTCCCATGGACATTCCACTGATAATCCGGTTGCGCATCGGAAAATTATGGCCTTCGGGTTCAGTCGACAAGGCAAATTCCGACACCACCGCACCATTTTCAGAAATGCGATGAAAGAGTTTTGAATTTTCTGCCGGATAAATGCGATCCAGACCACTGCCCAGCACGGCGATGGTTTTGCCTCCTCCTGCCATAGCGCCTTCGTGCGCGGCGGTATCAATGCCCCGAGCCATTCCGCTGACAATGGTTATGCCAAGGGAAGCTAATCCGATACACAGGTTTTTGGTCGTCGTCAAACCATAGCCGGTTGCATTTCTGGAGCCGACCACGGCAATTTTCAAAGCCGAGCTGTCCAGTCGTCCGGATACATATAAAAAGGGCGGTGGATCCGGAATTTCGCGTAAAAGCCGGGGATAATCCGGATCTGCCAGAGTAATTATCCGGTATTCTTTGCGGGATAAGCGATCCAGTTCAGCTTTTACCTTCCCGGGCATTTTGTGGGTTTTTATGGCGGTCGCGTGGCGTTTGGTGACGCCTTCTACCTGGAGAAGTTTTTCGACGGATGCCTGAAATATGTTCTGGGGTGTTTGAAAAAGATCTATCAGGCGCTTGGCCAGTAGATTTCCGACCCCCGGTACACTTTTAAGAAGAAACCATGGTCGGATGTTGTCCATAATTTATGATTTGCAGTTTCTTAGATTGGATTGTTTTTGAAAAATCCGAATGGATGACTTGCGGGCGTTAAAAAACCCCTATGAAAGAAAGGGGGAATTCTAATCGCTCACCAAGCAACAAGATCAGGCAGTTCGAAACGATTTATCTTTTATTCAGTGTTTTTTTTTCCGCTGCCGTTCCTGCCAGGTCAAGAGGATCGGACTGGCAACAAAAATGGACGAATAGGTACCCACAGCGACCCCTATGATCAAGGCAAAAGCGAAGTCATGGATAATCCCGCCGCCAAGAATAAAAAGGGTGACGACCACAAACAGGGTGGTGGCCGAGGTCAGAATGGTGCGGCTGAGGGTTTCATTGATGCTGCGATTCAAGATGTATTCCAGTGGATTCTTATGATATTTTCTCTGGTTTTCGCGAATACGGTCATAGACGATGATGGTGTCGTTCAATGAGTATCCGATGATGGTCAACAACGCCGCAATGATCGCCAGCGTAAATTCTTTGTCGAGAATTGAAAAAATTCCAACTGTAACGGTGACGTCGTGAATCAGCGCGACGATAGCTCCCATGGCATATTTGAGTTCTAGAAACCAGAACAACACCAGCGAGACGATCAGTGCCGCGGCAATCAAAAAGGGGATGCTGACACTAAACAGGGTGAAGATATAAACGGCGCCGATTAGTGCCACCGCCATCACCCCGCTAATCATCCATTTTAGCTCAAAACGTCCCGAAATATAAATTGTGATAAACAACAGGGCATAAAACATGGCGAATAAAGCTTTTTCCCTCAAGTCTTGCCCTACCTGGGCGCCGACCATTTCCATGCGCCGGATTTCCAGTTCTCCGCCGGTTGCCGATGACAGCGCCTTTTCAACATCCAATGAAAAACCTTCGGCGGCCATGACGGAACTGACGGTGCGTATCAGATACTCATTTGACTCCCCCTCGCCGAACGATTGAACCGTAGACTTGCCGAGTCCGATGGACTGGAGGCCGGCTTTTAGATCATCCATCTTTATCGGCGCAAGAAATTTTACCTGAACGAGGGTGCCGCCGGCAAAATCGATTCCCTGCTTGGGGCCCCCGCGCCATATTAGAGAAGTAATGCTGATGACAATCATCGCAATCGATACAAAAAAGGCTATCTTTCTTTTACCGATGAAATTTATATTAACGTCCGACTTGATAAACTGCATTGAATTTCCTTTTAATCGTTTTGCCTTTACTAGTTCCTTTTAAATTTTAGCTCATTTTCTCAATTAAATTTGCAGCCTTTTTAAGTACGAATAAAATATTTTGCTCTGACAATGTGAAAAAGTATAGCTAGATGCTTAGAGTTTTTACTTTTTTGTTCATCAAAACATATTCAAAAATCAACCGTGACACAATCAGGGCGGTAAACATACTGGCGACGACCCCCAAACTCAAAGCGACGGCAAACCCCCTGACGGCCCCGGTGCCGAACTGGAAAAGAACAAGTGCGGCAATCAGGGTGGTCACGTTGGCGTCCAGGATGGTTAAGGTCGCCCGGTCATAGCCGGCAGTGACCGCCGCGCGCGGTGTCCTTCCCAGCGTCAGTTCTTCTCTGACCCGTTCAAAAATAATGACATTGGCATCGACTGCCATGCCGATGGTAAGAATAATTGCGGCAATTCCCGGCAGGGTAAGGGTGGCGCCGAACCCGCTCAATCCTGCGGCGATCAGCAATATATTAAGAAATAGCGCAATGTCGGCGATCAGGCCCGCCATTTTATAGTAAATGATCATAAACACGATCACCAGCAACCCGCCGATGATCATGGATATCAGACCCTTGCGGATGGAGTCGGCTCCCAGAGAAGGACCCACGGTTCGTTCTTCAAGAATATTGACCGGGGCGGGCAGGGCGCCGGCTCGCAGTACAATCGCCAGATCGCGTGCTTCCTCGGTGGTAAATCTCCCGGTGATCCGTGCCTGACCACCGGCAATTTTTTCCTGAATAACCGGGGCGGAATACACACTGTTATCCAGGACGATAGCCAGGCGCTTGTTGACATTATCACCGGTAATTCTTTCAAAGATCCGTGCGCCCTTTTTATCGAAATTAATGGAAACATAGGGTTCATTAAACTGGGAGTCTATCTGAACCCGTGCATCCGTCAGGGAGGCGCCGGTTAACAGGGAACGTTTTTTGAGAAGAAACGGTGATCTGGTCGTCCGCCGGGTTTGCGGGTCTTCTTCAACTTGGTAAAGCAGTTCCCTCCCCGGTGGGACAGTGCCTTTGACGGCCGCATCCACGGAATTGGTATCATCCACAAGTTTGAACTCCAAGAGCGCTGTTTTACCGATCAGATCTTTGGCTCTCTGGGTTTCACTGATACCGGGCAGTTGGATTAATATTCTCTTTTCACCCTGGCGTCGTATATCCGGTTCGGCCACGCCGAACTGATCGATGCGGTTGCGGATGGTTTCAAGTGCCTGATCGACCGCCAGCTTTTTTATCTGTTCGCGATCGCTGTCAGGTATGTCCAAAACGATTGCAAAACGACCGCCGGCCTCTGTTTTTGAAAGTTCTCGCAGGTCCCGGAATTCATCATCGAGAAGCGCTTTAAGTTTATCGATGCTTTCTTCGTTTTTGACCTCGACGGATATCCGGGAGCCCTCGATTCGATCCACGGAAACATGCCGGATGCGCTCTTTTTTGAGCTGCTCACGGATTTCCTGGGAAATACGTTCGGTGGTGCTTTCCACGGCTTTATCCGTATCCACCTCCAGAACCAGATGCATGCCGCCCTGGAGGTCAAGACCGAGATTGATCTGATTGTGAGGCCAGAGCGCAGGCTTAAAGCTCGGCAGGATATAGATAATCGCCGTGACAACGACGGCAAAAACCAAAATCAGTCTCCACGAAATATTTTTCAATGATCTTTTCCCTTTTACGCTTTTTTGCTGTTCACTTCATAAAACCTATTTGTGCATTATCATCATACGAAAGCCCCAGCTAATTTGTTAAATGGGTCGTTGGCTAAATTGTTCATGCAAGCAATTCGTCCCGATACCGAAAGCTGAATCGGAACACCCACCATTAACAGTTTAGCAAATCCGCCACTCAACGAAATCGCGTGGGGCTGACAAATGTCGATATTTGCTGCTATTTTTTCGCCGGTTGGCTCTGGGCTGCCGCTTGAGCCATCGCCGATACGTTGCCGCGGGCGACTTTTACACGAACTTTGTCGGCAATTTCCACCGTTAATGTCACGTCATCCATTCCCGTAATACGGCCGTGAATACCACCGCTTGTAACGATACGATCACCTTTTTTTAAGTTGGTGATCATTTGACGGTGTTCTTTGGTCTTTTTTTGCTGGGGACGGATCAGCAAAAAGTAGAAAATAACAAACATCAAGATCAACGGGATAAACCCGGAAAAACCTGCGGCGCCTTCTCCACCGCCTCCAGTACCCATGGCATAGGCTATATCAAACAAAATAAATCCTCCTTCTGTGTGTTTAACTGTTATATTATTCTATTTGTCTGTCAGTGACAATGTATTTGAAGAAAATTTTTTAAAATGGCGCTGATATACTTTAAAAGAGCAATTTCGTCAAACCATTCTTGAAATTTTTTATTCCTTGCAAACAATCTTGCTTTCCCCCGGCATCATGGCCCGATCGCCTTCGATTTCAACCCTGAGATCGCGTCGCACCTCGAGGTCAACGATTTCCCGGCGTTTTTTATTTAGAAGGTAGTCAGCCACATCCAAGGGTACAATTCCTTTTACGCGATTGGCTTTTTCCTTCAGCGTTTCCAGGCTTAGTTTTCGCAGAAAGCCGATGCCCAATGTTTCCGCAGACGGAACCAGACCTTTGCCTTGACAGTATTTGCATGGCAAATGGCTGCCGAACTCAATAGACGGACGAATTCGCTGCCGTGACATCTCCAGCAGTCCAAACCGTGAAATTTTTCCGACTTTTGACCGTGCTTTGTCTTCCTTGATATATTTTTTAAGTGTACGCTCCACTTCAGCCCGGTGTTTCGGTTCCCTCATATCAATGAAATCAATCACAATGAGTCCACCCAAATCCCTCAACCGCAGCTGTCGTGCAATTTCTTCAGCGGCCTCGAGGTCGGTTTGAAATGCCGTCTGTTCGATGTTTTTTTCATGGGTCGATTTGCCGGAATTAACATCTATGGAAACCAGGGCTTCGGTTTGTTCAATGACAAGGGTCCCGCCGGATTTCAAGCCGACCCGGCTTTCAAATATGGAAGCGATCTGATCTTCAAGCTGAAATTTAGAAAAAATCGGTTTGGCTCCTCTGTAATGTTTAACGACCTTGTCGTGACCGCGCGAAAATAGTTTAATAAAATCCCTGACTTCCTGACAAAGTGAACTATTATCAATGAGGATTTCGGTCACCTCCGGAGTAAACGAATCCCTTATGGAGCGTATGACAAGGTGCCGTTCTTTGTAGAGCAGGGCCGGGGCCTTATTTTTCATGACGCTGTCCTTGATTTTTTTCCATAATCTGAACAGGTAGTTTAGATCCTTTGACAGTGCTGTTTTGCTGGTATTTGCAGCGACCGTGCGGACAATAACGCCAAAATCTTCAGGCAGCTTCAGCTTACCAACGATATCTTTCAGGCGTTGACGTTCTTCTTCATCTTCAATTTTGCGTGAAATGCCGACATTTTCATTACCCGGCCGGAGAACCATATATCTTCCAGGTAAAGAAATATGAGTGGTCAACATGGCCCCCTTTTTCATAAAAGGATCTTTGGTAACCTGCACCATCAACTCCTGTCCACGTTTTACAAGCTTGTTGATGGCATGTTCTCCGGTAGAGGTATCCAGAAAATAGTCGCTGTGAATTTCATTTTTTTGCAGGAAACCGTGTCTTTCCGCGCCATAATCGACAAACCCTGCCTGAAGGCTGGGTTCAATACGGGAAATGATTCCTTTATAAATGTTGCCGTGGGTGATTTCTTTCAAGCTGCTTTCAACATGGAATTGCTCAAGTTTATTTTTCTTGACCGTTGCGACTCTGCATTCTGCAGGATCGACCGCATTAACTAAAATCTTAATACTCATAAATTTTTATCCTTGCACTGGGAGTATAAAAAATAATATTAATCAGAGGCAATTTTAAAACATTTCCCCTTCTGCTTTCTTTATCTTCAACAACAGGGGATGTTTTAACTGCCGCACGAATTCAGGAATTGGAGGCTGAAAGAACGAATCCGCCGCCGGCGGGGTGACAGTAATTTTTTTATTCTCCAATCTGCTTTAATATTAAATTGTTAGATACAAGTCAATCGATTTCTAGCGGATTAAACCGTCAACGGTGCCCCGAATCAGAAGTGATCGATAAAAGTTCGCATCCCGGCAAGCCTGATGAGTTGACGAAATGACTGGTTGTTTGTATTATGTTAGGGGTCATATAGCGGATGCGCGCATAATTGTCTAAACATTTGAACAGAGGAAAAAACGTAATGGACGAGAGATACGATCCCGGGGCAATTGAATCCAAGTGGCAAAAACAATGGGATGCATGGAATTTGTTTAAGGCAACGGAAAATCCATCTCTGCCGAAATATTATCTGCTCGAAATGTTTCCTTATCCATCCGGCAAGATCCACATGGGGCATGTGCGCAACTATACCATCGGTGATGTCGTCGCTCGATATAAACGCATGCGGGGGTTCAA
Source organism: uncultured delta proteobacterium (assembly GCA_963765595.1). Classification (GTDB taxonomy): domain Bacteria; phylum Desulfobacterota; class Desulfobacteria; order Desulfobacterales; family JAFDCJ01; genus JAFDCJ01. The sequence goes on along the minus strand of CAVXXE010000126.1, from coordinate 19,636 downwards.
TATTCTCCATCCTATGGGTTGGGATGCATTCGGTATGCCGGCAGAAAATGCCGCCATTGCAAATAAAACCCATCCTGCCAAATGGACTTACGCCAATATCGCTGCCATGCGCAGCCAACTCAAACGTCTGGGTTTCAGTTATGACTGGGAAAGAGAACTTGCCACCTGTCAACCGGAATATTATCGCTGGGAACAGTGGCTGTTTTTAAAAATGTTTGAAAAAGGCATGGCCTACCGCAAAGAATCCTTTGTGAACTGGTGCGAAGACTGTCAGACGGTCCTGGCCAATGAACAGGTCGAAGCCGGGTTGTGCTGGCGCTGCGGCCAACAGATTCGCCAGAAACAACTGTGGCAATGGTTTTTTAAAATTACCGATTTTGCCCAGGATCTGTTGCTGTATTGTGACAAATTGCCGGGATGGCCGGAAAAAGTTATCACGATGCAGAAAAACTGGATCGGTAAAAGCGTTGGGGCCCGAATCGATTTTGCCGTCGAAAACCACGATGAAGTAATATCCGTATTTACCACCCGGCAGGACACCGTATTTGGAGCTACATTTATGTGTCTGGCTCCGGAGCATCCCCTGGTATCCAAACTTTCGAGGGATACCTCCCAGGAAAATGAAGTCCGTCAGTTTGTCGAGCGCATTGCCCTGCAGGACCGATCGGCGCGAAGCATCGAAAACTATGAAAAAGAGGGGGTTTTTACCGGTGCCTACTGCCTAAACCCCATGACCGGCAAACGGATACCGGTGTATACCGCCAATTTTGCCCTGATGGAATATGGTACCGGTGCGGTCATGTCTGTTCCCGCCCATGATCAGCGCGATTTTGATTTTGCCAAAAAATATGGTTTGGAGATCATAGTGGTCGTAAAACCAGAAAATATGGATCTTGACGGGCAAACCATGGCTGAAGCCTACGTGGGCCGAGGCGTCATGATCAATTCCGGTCGGTTTGACAATTTGGATAACCAAGCAGCACTTGATGAAATTGCCGACCACCTCGAGCAGAATAACCTCGGCAAACGGGCTGTCAGCTTTAGATTGAGAGATTGGGGGATATCCCGGCAGCGATATTGGGGTGCACCCATTCCGATGATCCACTGTGACGGATGCGGCATCGTACCGGTGCCGGGAGAGGACCTTCCCGTGGTTCTGCCGGAGCACGTTGACATGCTGGCGGGAGGCAGATCTCCGTTGCCTGATCTTGATGATTTCGTTCGGGTATCATGCCCGCAGTGCGGTCGTTCAGATGCAAGGCGAGAAACCGATACCATGGACACCTTTGTGGAGTCTTCCTGGTATTTTGAAAGGTATTGCAGTCCACGATGTGATACAGGCATTTTTAATACCGCCGCCGTCGATTACTGGATGCCGGTGGATCAGTACATCGGCGGGGTTGAGCATGCCATTTTGCATTTGCTTTACTCGCGCTATTATACCCGCGTGCTGTATGATCAGGGCCTGGTTAAATTTAAGGAACCGTTTACAAATCTGTTGACCCAGGGCATGGTTTGTAAGGAAACGGTTTCGTGTCCGGAACACGGATTTCTCCTGCCCGAGGAGATCGACACCGCAAAAACCGCGCGTGCGTGTAAAATGTGTGCAAAGCCGGTTATAGTGGGCAGGGTGGAGAAGATGTCCAAATCCAAAAAGAACGTGATCGATCCGAATATTCTGCTTGATAAATACGGCGCCGACACCACCCGATTTTTTTGTCTTTTTGCAGCTCCGCCCGAGCGGGATTTGGAATGGAGCGAGCAGGGTGTTGAAGGCGGTTTTCGCTTTTTAAACCGCGTCTGGCGTCTAGCGGCGGATGTGATGGATGGGATAAAAGATGTACAGCCTTTCGACGGTAACCCGGACAACCTGGACGATACGCTGCGGGAACTGTATCGCAAAGCCCATCACACCATTCAGAGGGTAACCAGGGACATTGAGGACCGTTTTCATTTCAATACCGCCATCAGTGCCGTCATGGAACTGTTTAACACGATGAGCGCCTTTGACATCCAAAAAGATCGTGACGAACAGCTTGCGGTGATGCGGTTTGCCATGGAATCACTCACCCTTCTGCTGTCACCGATTGTCCCGCATTTTGCTGAAGAACTTTGGCAGGCACTCGGTCATCGGTCCAGTGTTCTTCTGGCTCCATGGCCTCAATACCGTGTGGCTGCATTGGAAGAAGATGAGTTGTTGGTCGTGGTCCAGGTAAACGGTAAATTGCGCAGCCGATTCCAGGTTGCGACGGATACCGATGAAAAAACCATCAAAGAGCGCGCGCTGGCGGATAAACGAATTTTAAATTTTATTGACGGCAAAGCGATTAAAAGAGTCATTGTGGTCAAGAATAAATTGGTGAACATCGTGGTGTAACGTCTAACAGCGCAGGCAGCCTGTGGTTTTAGTTTCCGGGACGGTCAACTCGGATATCGTAAGTCAGGGGAACAATTAAAATTACCCGTCGCATGGCATCTGACGTGAACCTATTCGGGAGGAGTTTTGTTTAATAAAGTCAGGATTATCCCACTGTTTTTTCTATGCGCCCTCTTGGGGCACGCCTGCAGCTATCGGTTCGCCGGCTCGGGGGGGTTTCCCGATAACGTGGAAAAAATTTTCATCGAGATATTCGAAAATAGTACGTCGAAGGCCGGAATTGAGAGAGTCGTTACGAATCAACTCATTTTTGAATTTACCCGGCAAAGAGAGCAGAGCTTGGCAAGCGACGTCGAGGATGCGGATGCAACTTTAAAGGGAGTCATCCGAAGCATACGTACCAAGACGATCTCGCGGGTCGGCACGGAAGTGGCCAGCGAACGGGAAGTTATCATGAGTCTCGATCTGAGATTGATCAAACCGAACGGGGAGGTCATCTGGACAGCCAAAGGCCTTTCAGGTAGACAGGCGTATGATGTTTCAGATCTGAAGCTTGAAAACGACCGCAATGAGAGCCTCGCCATTGCCAGACTTTCTGAACGAATATCGGAAAGAATTTTCAGTCGGTTGACCGATGACTTTTGACATCCTGAGGTCGCGGAACCAACTATATCCAAGTAGTAGATTGATTTATTTTTTCCCGAAGCCCTAACGTCTGCATTCAGATTCCAGGTAACAGTGTCCAGGCATCAGTTCATAAATTTTTCACATATGACACCCCTGGCCCCGACCTAACTTTTTAGGAATCTGGAAGATATGACATTGATAGGATCTCTTTCCGTGAACAGTAAAAATCCGTCATATCACACTCTCCGAGGCGTAGGCTACGAGCCGGAGGCCAGGGCGGGCTGACACATTTACCCGTTAACCCATGCGAAGTTTACGTTTTGGCGGAATTGACCAGTTTTGAGAGGCGGGAAATTTTCCGAGCGGCGGTCTTTTTGTGAATCACGCCCTTTTTAGAAGCCTTATCAATGAGTATTTGGGCAGTGATCAGTTTTGCCGTAACATCCTCATTTGATGATTCTTCTACCGAAAAGCGCACATCTTTGACGATACTTTTTAATCTCGTTTTTACTGCTTTATTTCGTAAACGACTCGATTCATTTTGCCGGGTGCGTTTTAATGCCGATTTGTGATTTGCCAACGGTAAATACTCCTTTCCTGAATGGTTATAAAACTGTATAAATATTAATTATAAATGAGCATGTCAAGAATTTTTACAGATTTTTCCATCAAAATCATCGATAATCAAATTCTATGTCTGAAAATTCCCGGGTAGTTAAAGCTGCCGGTGTTGTCGGGACGGCAACTCTCGCGAGCCGCATCCTGGGTTTTATTCGCGATGCGGTGATTGCTTGGTTTTTTGGTGCCGGACTCAGCTCCGATGCGTTTATTGCAGCCTTTAGAATACCGAATCTGTTGAGACGGCTTTTTGCGGAAGGTTCCTTGAGCTCTGCCTTTATCCCGGTATTCACGGAATATCTTGTTAAGCAGGGCCGGTCCGAGGCCTTTCACCTGGCACGCTCAGCTTTCAGATTGCTGGGTGGCATGTTGATTATTGTTGCTATTGGCGGCGTTTTGTTGTCTCCTTGGATTGTGCGGTTGATTGCCCCCGGATTTTCAGCAGACAAGCTTTCTCTTACCATCACCCTGACGCGTTTGATGTTTCCGTATATTTTCTTTATCGGATTGGTCGCTCTTTGTATGGGAATTCTTAATGTCCTCGGTCACTTCGCAGCACCAGCATTTGCACCGGTTTTATTAAATCTATCCATCATAGGGTCCGTATTTTTTATTTCCCCATCTCTGACACCACCGATAATTGGACTCGCTGTCGGAGTCCTGGTCGGTGGATTTCTCCAACTTGCGCTTCAATTACCGGTTCTGATAAAAACCGGGTTCTATTTCTGGGAAAAGGCAAAAATCATTCATCCCGGATTAAAACGGGTGGGGACATTGATTCCACCTGTCATTTTAGGGGGTGCTGTTTATCAAATCAATATTCTGGTCGGGACCCTGCTGGGATCCTTGCTGGACCAGGGAAGCGTTACTTATCTGTATTTTGCCGATCGCCTGGTTCAATTTCCCCTTGGCGTATTTGCCATCGCAACGGCCACCGCTGTTTTACCCAGTCTGTCCCGGCAAGCTGCCACCGGGAATCTCGACCCTCTCAAGGACACATTTGCGCAAGCGTTGAAGCTTGTTTTTTTTATCATGATGCCTGCTACGGTAGGTCTTATCATCCTTCGAGAGCCCATCGTTGCACTGTTGTTTCAACGCGGGGAATTTGACGCCCAGGCAACGCGGTTGACTGCCCAGGCACTCTTATACTATTCTATGGGCCTCTGGGCATTTTCGGCTGTGAGAATAGTTGCGGTCACCTTTTTTGCCCTTCAGGATACCAGAACCCCCGTAAGAATGGCCGGCATATCGATATTGGCCAATATCGTCCTGGGAGTTGTGCTGATGAGACCGCTCGCCCACGGTGGGCTTGCCCTGGCCACAGCACTTGCCTCAATGTTGAATCTGGGGCTCCTTTTAAGTGCCTTGAGAACCAGATTGGGTCGCCTGGGATGGAAAAGCATAGGATTGTCTGTTTGCAGATCTTTGGTCTGCTCAATAGTCATGGGGATTGGCGTTCATATGGCGGCACTGTTCATGGTTCCGAATATAGACTGCACCCTGTCCGGACTTGCAGGAGGCGTTGCCGGCAGTATTGCCGTTGGGCTTATTATTTATGGCGCCGGTTCATATTTGATAAAAAGTCCGGAACTAAGTCTTGTTATTGTAGAAGCCGGGAAAGGCATTGACAAAAAATGGCCAAGACGCAAAACATTCTGATATCAATTGCGATTCTTCTACTTTTAGCTTTGTTTTTTTTTATTATTGTCAGTGAGCATGGGCTTGCGGATCTGATATTTTTAAAACAGGAACGGAGAAAGCTAGTTGAAAAATCCGAACAGCTCACCCGGGAGAATATTTCCATCGGCATTGAAATCGATCGATTGAAACATGATCCCGCGTATATAGAAAATATAGCCAGAAAAGAACTGGGGATGATCGGTGAGGATGAAGTTATTTTAAAACCCCAGAGTCATCCGGGACAAAAAAAATGAGCAAAGAAATCGGTGTTTATACCGAGACCATGGCAAAAGTGTATGCCGTGCAAGGCCATTGGGGAAAAGCTGCTGAAATATATCGCCACCTTCTCAGCGAGACACCGACGCGAAAGGATTTGGCCGATGCGTTGGCTGAAGCCGAGAAAAAGATACTTGAAGATTCACCTAAGAATCCTGATCAACTCGTGCCTTTATTTAGAGAATGGATCGAACTTCTGTTCAGATGTGAAAAATTACAAAAGCTGAGGAACCTGAAAGACAGGATTTAGGTACAGACCTGGTTGTTCATCAAATTATTTTTTGGGTTTTCCTACCTTGAAGGCCTCCGATGTTTCACCTTTTGTAAAAAATTCTGCCTTTATGCGCTTTTTTTTGCTGCCCAGCACCTTGACCCGCCCATCTTTTTGATAAAGTATAATTTTAGATCCGGCGATGGAATTTTTACCGTTAATTACCGTAGAATTTTCGCCGGTCAAAATAATCGTCATCGCCGCCGGATCGTATTCCAATTCCTCAGTTTTAGCGATATATTGGTCCGTCGTTATTTTGACATTGCCGGTGGCAACGATTTTTTTCAACACCTCTTCATCGTTTCCTTTCTTTTCAGTATTCAATAATTCTCCCTTATAATAAATCCTCAATTTATCAGAGGTGATCACAAAATCCGCCTGGGTTGCCTTCACATTACCTATAAATTCAGCAAATTTTGCTTTGTTGTCCGACTCCAGCTGCTCGGCGGTAATTACAATGGGCGTATTTTCCGATTTTGCATTGGATGGTTCAGCCTTGGGTTTGTCGGCTGCAAATGTTGCACCCGCAATTAACGCTGCGGATATTATAAAGGCAATTGTCCAAAGCGGTGTAATTCTACCCATCTTTGGCGTGACAAACTTAAATTGTTGCACAAAACCCCCTATTACTGGAAATGGACTGTTCCCGATAAGTCCGAGAGAAAGATCGAATGTTGAATATATCACAAAACTTCGAATTTCCTAACAAAAAAACTAATAACCTCAAAAACACCCGTACAGTTCATCCAGCCGGCAATCAATTTTTCCTTGCATCATGAGACGATAAAGAATATAATAAAACCCAATCTAGTCACTCCCTGACCAATGCATTGCAGATGTTTATTCGTTGTATCTTGTGATGTGCTTCTCAATCGAGCGCCGGGTTAGGATTGGTTTCTGTTCTACTTCGTAGGGTGACCTGATCACAGAACAATGAATTTTTGCAGGTAGTCTTCTCCGCTTAATTATTTAACCCAACGTGTAATCAGGTAGGATGGGAAAAACTGTCACAACCCATTTTTCTTCCTCGAATCATGGCAATCCGGATATAAATCCCCTTGGTCGGCGATATGTTGATGACGGGTAGGTTACTGCCTGAATGCGTACTATTTTCCTTAGCGGGAAGTTATAAGTGAACTATTTTATTCATAAGGCCGCAATTTTATAAGCGGTCCGGTTTCGTTCTGAAGGAAAGAACCATTTGTCAAGTCGGCAGCCTGAAGTCTGGAACCACGCAAAACCTAAACGCAGGAGGATGGCACTATGGCTGATGGAATTGTCAAATGGTTTAATGAACGCAAGGGTTACGGCTTTATTGAACAGGATGAGGGTCCGGATGTATTTGTTCACCATTCAGGTATCAACGCGACCGGTTTCAAATCACTTAATGAAGGTGACCGGGTTAGCTTCGATGTAGAAGAGGGGCAAAAAGGTCCCCGAGCTGTAAATGTCACGGTAGTTTAATCGCCGCCCGAGGACAAAAAAGGCATCCCATTTATGGTGGGATGCCCTATCTTTTTGTGATCTTTTTGCAAATATGCAAAGATTGCGCTGGATTTTGGTTCGTCTTTAAGGCGCGTCAATTGCCCATATTGTCTATATGTAACTTTTGGCGCAACGCTGAAGACGGGACTAAAAGCAAGTCTGCCGTTGCGGATTTATTTATTTCAGCGGTCCTTAAACCGGAATACGTAAATTCTTGCGCAAAGGCATCAGGATGCAGCCAGGCATCCGATGATAAACGCACTCGCCACATTCGTTATTCTATTATCTCGAGGACGTGTCGTTTTCTTGATTTCCCTGAGGCTGCGCTTAAAATGGTTCGGATTGCCTGGGCGGTTCTACCCTGTCTGCCGATAATTTTTCCCATATCCTTTTTCGCCACTTTAAGTTCCAATACAGTGGTGTGCCTGCCTTCAACGGCACCCACTTCAACTTCATCCGGGAAATCAACCAGTGCCCGTGCAATGTAACTGATCAGATCTTTCATCGCTCTGCCTCCTTTGGGAGTTTTTCAGTACCAAATATGGATCAGCTCGATTTTCGAAAAGAAAAAGGCGACTTGGCTGCCGATATTATCGATATGATCTGCAAGTTCTTTCTCCAACTGGACGCTCTGCAGACGACAATATGTTTATAGGGTATCCTTTGAATTCACCAGGAGTTGTATCCAAGAAATGGCGCTCTCGCAATGATATTGGTCATAACAACAACACATTATCTATTCCTTGCCGTGTTGTTTATGCAACTAAGGGGTCAATTCTATTCGTATCAGATAGTTGTTCTGAAGTTAAGCATTTTTTTTGTTAACAGCGCCCAGATTATAAGCTAAATATGAATTTAGTAAGTGAACTGAGGGTTTACACTCACAGAAGATTCCCCTGTTTGCAGGTATTATGATTAAATCAATCCAAACTTGGCCATCATTTTGCTTTAATGCGATTTATCTTTCGCCGGATATCACCTTTGCGCCGATCATCATCAGATCTCCTTTCCGGAATATATAAACTATATGAGAAGCTTCTACGATCAACACCGATTCTTCTATCGACAAAATCCTTGAATATTGTCTGGTCTTTAGAATCTGTAATATCAACTTTAGAAATTGTATCTGTCATGGCAATCTCGTAAATAAAAATGCGATGGATATTCAAATTGGCCGAATAAGGATCATCACTATAAGGTTGCAGTCCTTTTTTTAGAAAAAACTTAAACGTTTTAGCCGCCTTTGCACTCTATCGGAGGTAAAATAGCATGAATTATGCCAGATGATCAAAGGCCTTACTCTGGGATACGAAAGATGCCGAAGAAATAAAAAAATTATAAACAGTTTCAAAATGATATGGAAAATAGCGATCGACTATGAAAAAGGATAAATTACAGTTCGAGATAATTCGAAAGGCTCTGTTAAGAAAAAAAAGTAACCTTTTTATGAAGTGGGGGAAATATGCAATAGCAGGGGGGGATCCAATTGGGAAAGATTTAGTACATAATTTATTGAGATCACATCATATTTGCATATGATTGATGGCATAGCTAGAGTGAAATACTAAAATCACGCTTTGACTTGCGGCATCGATGCCGGCCACAGACATATATGCCGGCTGACTATTCGAAATTATTCAGAGGTCTAAGTTCCAATTCCTTTATTTTTGTAAGCAGCGTCTTGTAACTTACTTTTAATATTTGGGTTGCGCGGGTTCGGTTCCAGCCGGTTTTCTCAAGCACATAAGAGATGACATCTTTTTCGACCTGATCTGCCACCTGCTTTTTAAACTTTTTGAGAGACAAATCCGAGAGGTCCAACTCCTGACCGTTAAGCCCTGAAAATCCGGCAAATTTTGATGCGATAGCGCCTCCTGTGCTATCATCGCGGACCTTTTGACCGAGCTCGGTAACAGGAATCATTGCGTCGATACTTTCTTCCCCTTCACCAAGCACGATGATTCGTCTGAGCACATTTTGCAGTTCCCGCACATTTCCCGGCCAATGATAGGCCGTCAGCTTAGCCATCAAATTTTCGCTGAGGTTAAGTGGGCGCCTGGCCTTTAATTGGGAAGCATATTGTTCCATATAATAAGAGATCAATGGCGCTATATCTTCCGGTCTTTTGCGGATTGGATCAATATTTATGCTCGCCATGCTGATTCGATAATATAAATCTTCTCTGAAATTTCCGGATTTTAGGTCTTCAGCCAGATTGTGGTTAGTGGCAGCGATAACCCAGGCATTGCTTTTAACTGTTTTTTCAGAACCCAGGGGAATAAATTCGCCATCCTGTAGTGCGTGCAGCAGCTTAGCTTGCAGGGATAAGGACATATCGCCGATTTCGTCTAAAAACAACACGCCTCGGTTGGCCTGTTCGAATTTTCCCCGCATTTTGCGCTGTGCTCCGGTAAAAGCCCCCCGTTCATAACCAAACATCTCACTTTCCAACAGGTTATCGGGCAAAGCGGCACAGTTCACTTTAACAAATGGGCCTCCGTTCCGCTCGGATTTTTGATACAGTGTCTTGACAACCAGTTCTTTCCCAACGCCGGTTTCACCAAAAACCACCGTGTTTAAGCGGGTATCGGCTATTCGCTGAATCAATTCGTGCACATGAGCTATATTGGCGCTAACGCCAATCAGATTTGTTTCCATATTTTTAGGCTTGTAATATAATTGGTTGAGTTACATAGTCCGTCAGAGTAAATTCAATCACGAGTTGACTCACTCAGGACGAAGTGCTGTCTGTGACGAGATTAGCCGAGACGAGTGAGCAATTAGATTGAATGAATCGAGTTACATGCGTGACCGTATTTACGAATCGAGCACTAAGCTATTCTTTACAATGCTTTCACGCTTTTATACTTGATCGGCATTTTAACGGAATCCTTTAGAACAAATTGCATCAAGATAGGGTCATTCATCAATTTTTCGTGTTCAAAAAAGTGGTCGTTGAAGATGATCGATTGAGCCAAAGATGCCAATTTTTTCGAATCATGGCGCACGATCTCATCTGAAGAATCCAGTAAATCGCCGGCGTAAACAAGGCGATTGTTCATTTGTTCTCTCAATTGTTCAACTTCAACAAACTCAGATTTTTCTGCCAGATATTTTTCTAATAATTTATTGTTTGGTTTCCTATTGTTACAGATGATTCCATCAACTTGCCGGCCGAGATACGCTTCGACCTTTTGGACAAAATCATTTCCTTTGAAATTATGCGTTTCACCAAATTTGGTCATGATGTTTAAAATATAATAGAGTCTGGCAGTTGTGCTTTGAATGGCTTCTTTAATTCCCGGTACGATGAGGCTTGCAACAATGCTTGTATATAAATCACCGGGTCCGATCAGGATGACATCTGAAATTTTTATGGCCTCAATTACAGGGGGATAGGCTGAAATTGATCCGTTATTGTGGGGAACTAAAAATAGATCCTTGATTTGTTCTCGTTGGGTACTCTGTGGTATATCAATGGCGGATTCGCCGTAAACCCGGCTTCCATCAACCAACTCAGCGACAAGTGTGGCTTTGCCGGTGGTTCCCGGCAAGACGCATCCGGATACCTCAAGAATTTCAGACAAAGTTCGTATGGCCGCTGGAAAACTACCTGTGTATCTTGAAAGCATTGTAATCAGCATGTTTCCTGCTTTATGACCTTGCAGGCGCCTGTCACCTTTCAGCGTCTTCAACATGATTTTTTTTGCAGTATCCCGTAAGGGAGAAAGTGCGATCACACATTTAAGGACGTCACCGGGCGGTAAAACGCCGAGTTCGTCTCTCAATCTACCGGTGCTGCCGCCGTTATCAGCCATAGACGCGACGGCGGTGATGTCTATATTTTTTATATCCCGCAATCCTGATAGAAGGGTGTATTGACCACTACCACCACCAATGGTTAAAACCTTAAGCGCCTTATTTTTATTCAAATACATTCCATGAATTCCTGTCTGTCTATTCTAAAACCCAGTATGCATTCCGACGGATTTTGCCCAGGTTAATACCCGCAATTGGAATCAATAAATTATTACCGCTTTGGATAGTGCCCCTGAGATCCTATCGGTTTTTAAGGCAACTTCCTTAAGACATATTTTGTCGTGTTGAACTGATACGTTGCAAAAACCGGAAGCTTCAGAACCAAGACGTCTGGGGTGGAGCTGTAGTGGGCTATCTAAAATCTTGACAACACGGGATCTTTTTGGGTTGGTTTGTCCGGGTTAGGATAGAAAAGGCAGAAACAGATGACGCAAATTTTCCAAGGATTTTTCGATGGCATAGGGCAGGCTTTTCGCATAGTTGTCCAGTATGATTATCGCATTTATTGATGAATCGCTCATGGAGGTGGATCGAAGACGGTTGGCAATAGCAACATTGACGATTTGCATATTTTGATAAATTTTGGTCAGACCTTCAAGTTCGAGATCAGCGTGGCGACCTTCCCCTTTTAAAAAATACTGCGCCAATAAATACATCGAAGTGGCCCGGAATAGGGTTTCCTCGTTACTTGCCAGGGGCAGATGGAATCGGCCCATGGGTTTAAAAAAAGCGGTATGAGGACAACCGCAAGTTGCGATGACCAGGCCCATCATCGAACTGATTCCTTTTTGGGCGGTTGTATGATGGGAGATTCTTCGCTCTTGGGTGATGACGTCCACCCTGATTTTGTCATAGGAGATCAGGCCGTCAAATCTCTGCACGATATTGACAATGTTGGCCGCCAGGGGACAGTAGGGATCTGTGACGACATCAAGAGGGCAATGCCGGCATTGATGAAAATCCAGTCTGGTCCACGCCGGCAGGGATTGCGGGATATTACCCGTTAGCTCCAGGTTACTTGGATTCAGTTCCAATTTGAAATCTTCGCTGGAGTTATCCGGTAGCCGGAAGCAGTATTGTATTGCGATGGTATTCATCTATCGTTTTTAAACATGAAATGATACAATTTTGTTTGTCCGGGAACCAAAATGCGACAGTGGAATCAGGTAGTTTATAGCCCGCAGTCAACGTATGGCAGTTATTCCAGTAATAATCAATAACATTTTATCGATGGTAACCCCCCACTCGACAGGATAATTCTGGTGCCCCCGGCAAGAATCGAACTTGCGGCACATGGATTAGGAATCCATTGCTCTATCCACTGAGCTACGGGGGCATAATGAAGTGATTTCGGGCATTTAGGATTATTTTTCTACCTTCAATTTTTCCTTAAAATCCACGATTGTGCCCGAAATTGTGCCCGTTTGGGAATCAAGATAGGCTTGCTGCTTCAGTGCAGCCAATTTTAAATCTTGGTCATTTACGATATTGTATCGATCAAAGACCGATCTGGTTTTATGGCCTGAAATCATCATTGCAACTCTTTCAGGGATACCGGAACGAACCATATTCCTAACGGCTGTACGCCTGAAATCGTGAAAAAGCCTTACACCAATTTGAGCATCTTTGCAAGCGCTCTTCCAGGATTTATCAAACCGTTTAACACCTTCGTCATCGCCAGACGTTAATGATGCCACTTCCAGCATAGCATCCGTCAATATTTCCAAATCAAGTTCGTCTTGTATTTCAAGGTCAGATTTCTCTAATAAACCAATGGCCTTTATCAATTGCGGGGACAGAAAAGGCTTCTGTTTTTGGGAATTTTTTTGATCCTGTCTAAACGCCATGATTACATTTGATCCAGCGGCCGGGATATCGGGAGCGCGATAATTAGTAGCGATCTTTTGTCATGAATTTTTCTCTATAAATTTGGTTTAAATATAAATTTTATATCGGTTTTTTTCAGAGAAAGTTTACACAAGCGGAGCCGAAACGGCTTGCCGGAACCATTTACGAAGCAATCATTGCCCAACTTTTTTGCCGATATTCCCGATCCGCGCCGTGCCCAAGGACGACGCCATCGACTGTCCACTGTTCTATCGATTGCCGCCGGCGCAACCCTGTGTGGGATGCACGGCTACCTGGCCATCTCGGATTGGACCGAAAAACTCAGCCAAAGGGCCCGCAAGCGTTTCAGTTGCCGGTACCAAAACAAGCGCTACATCGTACCGAGCCTGTCCACCATCCGTGATGTACTGATCCGTGTGGACCCCGTGCATCTCGACCGTGCACTACAGCGCTGGAACCAAGCCTATGGTCAGCACGACGAATCTCTGGCCATTGATGGAAAAACCATGTGTAACGCCATCGACGATCAAGGCTATCAAAACCATATCATGAACTTTCCTCACGTCGCACAAGCTTTTGTCATCCAGCGCGAGTTCACAGATAAAAAAACCGGTGAAAACTCCTGTGAAATCGCCTATGGCATTACCAGCCGGCCCCCTGAGCAAGCAAGCCGACCCTCAACGCGTGCTTGCCACCAACCGCGGCCACTGGAGCATCGAAAACAGCTGTCATTACATTATCGATTGGAACTATCACGAAGACCGCAGCCGGATACGAACCGGCCATGGTCCGGAAAATATCACGCGCTTGCGCCGTTTTGCCATTAGCATCATCAAATCCAAAGGGGTACGCAGCGTCGCGCAGAAAATGCGACAGCTCATGCTCAATGTTCGCTTGGTCTTTGACTATCTGTGCACGACTGAAAACTCATGTGCTGGTGCCGGTCGGAATTAGAACAAATTCCTCGTGGTAAGGCCTCACTTTTCATTGACAATACCACCAGATGATGGAATAAATTTAATTCAAAGAACCCCTGCGATGGCCTCAGGTGTAACAGATCATATTTGGTCTCTCAAAGAGCTTTTTACATTCCCTAACTGCTATCACGGTTGACAGCGTTATGGGGACAACACCAAATAATCGGAAGCATTCATTTTCCGCAAAATGCAGAAACCATTGCTCCGGGAAACAATTTCTCAATCGAAGCAGAAATCGACACACCGGTGGCGATGTCCAAAGGATTGTGTTTTACCGTTCGAGAAGACGGCCGGACCGTTGGCGCAGGTTTTGTCTCTCAAATTATCGATAATTAGTTCACATACAGTACCGGACCGAATTCGCTTCGTCATCAACCTATGCACACGTGGTGGCAAAGGAGGAAATACCCATGCACGTTATATGGGCAATTATACTTTCAATTTTATTTGTTGGGCTCGGTATCCTCATTGTTGCCTTTGCAATACGCTATGCCAAAATCGAAAAATCACCGGTCTTGGTCGCATTGCTCATAATACCGATTGTCATATACCTTATTCTTACCGGCAAAATCGAAGAATTTAAAGCACCGGGCGGTCTTGAGGCCAAATTCGTTCTTGCCGCACAACAACCCGTCAGAATAACAACACCATCGGCTGAAGAGGCCCTGCAGGCCGTTCAAGTCACCCCGCGGGGTGAAATTGGCGAGCTCAATTCGAAATTAAGGTCGTTAAATCCCTCGATTCCTGTCATTTTGACCGTTGAACTGGGCAAATCCTATAAACGCGAGGATTGGCTTACCTACCTTAGTGAAATTTTGGATCGCGCACCGATCGCCTACGCTGCTCTGGTGGATAACGCAAATCATTTGATTGCACACATGAGGGTTCCAACTGTGAAAGAAATTTTAAAGGACTTCAATTTAGGCGGAGAGCTTATTCGATTGATTGGTGAAAGCGCTGCAGATGAAATCATAAAAATTCCCGGCGTGGACACAGCAATTGTTTCCATTAAGGATCCGGCAATTGATATACTCCGAATGATGGAGCAGAAAGAAACATCGTCGCTGATAGCTGTTGACGAGAATGGTAAAATTGCGGGTATTCTTCAAAAGGAAGACGTTATAGCTCAAATTATTCTTAACATGTATGAGGAAAAGTAGAGAGGCGCTCTTTTGGTGACGTAAGTCAGATTACAATTTAAGCTTCTAAGGATCTTTTATTGCCCGCAGGATCCAAGATAATCCGGCAGGTGCTTATTGTCATCGATAATGGCCATGGACTCCTGGATTTGTTTACATGTGAGGTCTCTGGCATTGATAACGTGAGATGATGTTAACCCTCTTGTTGCATAAACAACACTGAAAAGAATAGTTAATTTATTGTTATTATTTCGAATATCGCATCGGAAAGATCATTTTGTGGATACCCCTTTTAGTGAATTCGAAGGTTTGGATCGATTTTTCTATGTTGTCTACCCTTTGGGCTTCGCTCTTCGAGCTACGACCCAACACGTCGGGAAAGCCGGAGGACTTCAGATTCTGCGTTGTCAAGGATTCGAGGTAAACTACTACATCTTCACCCTTGACGCCTTGACTCTGAAGCCCTCCGGCTTTTGCAACGTTAGGGTTAAATTGGTACCTTTTAGATCGGCACCATTATTTTAATCCAGAACGAAAAACGTTCGTGCAGAACGTGCATAGTGGTTCAAGAAACGCCCGTTACCAAACGTATGCAAGTTCTGCACGATGTCCCGGTCTTCCGCTTTATCACTTTTTCACCGGTCTATTGATCTCCGGATCGACAATAAAATTCTCCAAGAGACGACTTGAATTGATTGACAAGTATAGCATCTTCATCGGCAAAGCAGGCTAAAAACTCATTCAGGTAGGACACACCGAGTTCCGCAAATTCGTTTGAGTCAATCGACGCGTTTATCAGTTCCATTTCAAAATCCTGACACCAGTTGAAAAACGACTGGGATCCATTGAATTGCGCATCGATTTCATCAATAGACCTGTTGGCCAAATCGTAATCGGCCTTAAACGTCTCCCAAACCCTCATCCATATACGGCAAGCTCCAAAGCGGTCTATATCTAATAATTTATATCCCTTTTCCACCCAGTCATCCAGCATTTCAACCGACACCTTGGTCAGTTTTTTCTCATCATATAATCTTTGCCATAGCAAGCATGCGGACAGACCGGCGACATCGGAAACATTTTTTTCAAGGGATTTTAACTGTTTCGGCCACAACATTTCAGCAACATCCCAGGCCGAATTCTCTTTTTCACACATGGCAAGAAATTGCTCCTGGTCATAGCGGACTCCCTTTTCCAATAATTTTTCAATCAGCTGTTCTGTAGACAGCGAACGCATCTGCGAAACCGATATCATGTTCCTTTCTTTCAGTTCAGGATGGTGAAGAAAAATTTCCCGTACGTGTTTCTCTTTTGGATCACACATTTTGGCCAACATATATGGCCGAACTCGGATTCCGGAAGCTTCCTGGGGTATTTTATGACTGGTTTCCCGGGGAGGCGGTTGAATAAAACCGTTATGATCAGAATGCATTCGTTCCGTCTGTTGATCGTTATTCAAACAACATTTCTTATATTTTTTGCCACTACCACACGAGCACGGCGCATTGCGGCCTATCTTCATTATTTCCTCGCAACGTTAGTGATTAGCTCATTATCAAAAGCGCAGCTCTTTCTACCCACACCTCATCCGGGATGATGCCCCGCTGCCTGGGCTTCGACCGAAATCTCAGCCCTTGGTATTCTCACCCAGCCGGACTTTTATCAAATCCATTCTCCTTGAATCCTGTTTGTCCAAGACGGCTCTCTATCTGGAAAGGGCTATACCATATTTTGTATTGCATTGGTTCCTCTTATGAAATGGCTTTGGTAATTTTCTGGTATGGGATAATTAGTGTTGACTGGTGAGGGGCAGGCGCGTTGTAAAGCATCACCAGCACTCTATTATTGGCCATCCGCTTTGAATCCGTCGTGGAAATTGACGGTGCCCTGCGGAATCTGCCCATCGAAAGACATAGCAAGGAAGACCTGCTGCGGCACTCCCTCATGCACAAGTCCCGATACATTCTTAAACCCTAGTTTCCTGTAGTAATCCAGATGCCCCACAAGACAACAACCTTTAGCATTCAGGCCTTTTAAGCGCGATAAACCTTCCAGTATCAAAGACTTTCCAATGCCTTGAACGCTGCAGCAGTCACCTCGGTTATTGCGTCAACATCAGCATCTATCTCGTTCCTTATAATAATCTTCGGATTCATGTATCGATTTTTCCTTTTTTATGTGTACAGATGGTACCCTTGACAAATCCGAGTTGTGAATACTACACATTTGGATAATGAACGGCACGCTTCAGGGGCAACGTGAAGGCGCGCGCAACGAACCTTAAGGAACAGCAACCAATTCTTCCGCCCGCCCGCCCGCCGTCTCCCTGCAATCGATGGGTTAGGCTTTTGGATAGGACATAAAATAGTGAATATCCTGGCGAAAGGCATTTAGCTTTACAGCAGCCAGTATCCCTGAATATCAAGATTTGTAAGCCCCACTTCTTTTGCTCTGTTGACAGCCTTTTTATATTCTTCGCGAGTTATTCTCCTTGATAACTCCGGATAATCATAGGCTTTATAGTGCGGGTTATACTGGGCCATAATATTGACATATGTATCTTTTGGCAAAGTTTCTGCGATCCACTCCATAATGTTTACTGAACCACCGGTATTATTTGGCATCACCAAATGCCGAATCATCAGCCCTCTTTGCATAATGCCATCTTTTGCAGGGTGTGCCACACCAACTTGACGGTGCATCTCAAGAATTGCTTCGCCGGTTATTTCAGGATAACTCTCTGCGCCGGATGAATATTTTGCTGACATGTCACTATCCCAGTATTTGAAATCAGGCAGATAAATATCAACGATTCCATCAAGAAGCTTGAGTATCTCAAGACGCTCCCAGCCAGAAGTGTTGTATACAATTGGCAGCCGCAGCCCGCTCTCTGCAGCGATATCAAGAGCTTTAAGGATAAGCGCAGAATAATGCGTTGGGGTAACGAGATTTATATTGTGACAACCGATTTTTTGCAGCTGAAGCATCTTCCTTGCTAATTCATCAATATTACTTTCAACGCCCCTACCAAGCTGGGCTATTTCCCAGTTTTGACAAAATACACACCGCAAATTGCAATGGGTTAAAAAGATTGTCCCTGAACCGCCATTGCCAACCAGCGGTCTTTCTTCGCCAAAATGCGGATGAGCCGCTGAAACTACAAGTGTTGCACCGGGAGTACAACAGAATCCGCTCATCCCTTTCAGACGATTCACACCACATCTTCTCGGACAGAGCTCGCAGCTTTCCATAATGGCATAGAGTTCATTTGCTCGCTTTTTCAGTTCACCTGCTTTTTGAAGTTTCAGATAAGCCGGTTCAAAAGTTTTTGTTGAATTGATAGCAGCTTCCGTCTTCAAGCCAGCAAAGAAGACTGAAGATAGCCCTACTTTGAAACAGAGCTTAGATGTGTGTTTCAGAAAATTTCTTCGTGTACATGTCTTAAGAAAAAAATCTTTCATGGTTTACCTCCTCATAGATGCTCAGCGGGCTGGGTGGTTAAAACAATGAAGCTTGTCAATTTCAGGAATCCCACTGTGATGCAGGTGCCGGTAAGACCAAGAACAGGCAACAGCACAACAGCGCCTACAATTCCTCCAAACCACCCCCCCAACAGGTCAGAAGCATAAAGTAACCCGGCTGTCTTGCTTAAACTGGTGCTATTCCTGAGATATATCCTGTTTGCCAGAGGAAATTGAGAACCAATTAACAGCCCGCAGATACATGCAATGCCTAAAAATAGCATCTTGAAAAAAACAAAGACATCCGGACTGTCCAGATATGCCTGGACAGCAAGAAATATACAAGGCCATCCAAAAGAAAAACATATAATTGCCAGGTCAATTTTGATAAACAATCTAAAACAATTCTTTATCCGCGTCAGAACCCTTGTTATGAGCATTGCTCCACAAGCTGCCCCTGCCATAAAAGATGACACAAGAAGCCCAATCCATGAAAACACATATCCATACATTGATTGAAATGTAAAAATTAACATAAGGTAAAATATCATTCCGGCAAAACCTGTTGTGATAATGGATAAGGGGATACCTGCCCGGAAGAATCGTCTGTGTTTTGATTGAAAAAAGACATAAAGAAGAAGAAGAAGAAAAACAAACAAAAGAACAATAATCCCTAGATTTATCCTCTCAAATTGTCTAAAAAGCCCGCGAAGTGAAGGAGCAAACAGTGCATTCCAATGAGAGATGCTGTAAAACAGTCCTACGGGCTTGAAATCAGAATTGATTTTCTGACTGCTCCCTTCAAGAAAACGAGAGAACCAGTCCTGCCATCCGTGATGCAACTTTTTCTCAAGATGCCAGGGAACAATCACATTTGCCCTAATGTTCCGCAGGTATAATCTTTCAATAATCTGTTTTCTGTCAATCGTTGAAATATCCTGAGAATCTGATGAAAGGAAAAGATTCTTGCCATCACCAGGAATGACTCTAATATACGAAAAGACACGTTTTAGCGTATGAAAAATACAACTGTTGAGGTTTTTCAATTCTTTATTGAC
>CAVXXE010000125.1:0-48032 GCA_963765595.1 uncultured delta proteobacterium | reverse complement strand
AAAAAATGAGCAAATACAAAATCCCGTTAACTGTAGGATAGGGTCACGGAAATAGACAGATATTTCCTCTAAATAAAATCTATTTTATTTTTTCCCGCTTTAGGATATTGATAAGCGTTTTTACCATTGTACATAGAGAGGAATTCATGGATCATTATCCTGAAAAACCGCAAAAAGCCTATTACTACGGTACCTGCCTGGTGGACATGATGTATCCCGAAGCCGGAATGGCGGGGATAAGGTTGCTCCAGCAGGAGGGCGTTAAGGTTATATTCCCGTCCGGTCAAACCTGCTGCGGTCAACCGGCCTACAATTCCGGATTTCCGGATGAGGCCAGAGCGGTGGCCAGAAAGCAGCTCGCATTGTTTCCTGAAGGGCATCCGATTGTGGTACCCTCCGGATCCTGTGCCGGCATGATGCGGCACCATTACCCCAAATTGTTCGATGGCGATCCCGACATCGATCGGATCATCGATTTTTCGCAAAGAATTTTTGAACTGTCGGAATTTCTGGTTCAGGTATTAAATATCAAACTGCAGGACCGCGGCGATCCCATCAAGGTGACCTGGCATTCTTCCTGTCACGCCTTGCGCGAGATGGGGATCATTGAAGATTCCAAATCATTGATTCGACAATTGAAAAATGTTGATCTAATTGAATTGCAGCATGAAACCGATTGCTGCGGCTTCGGCGGGACATTTGCCGTCAAACAGCCGGCCATCTCCGCTGCCATGGTTAAGGATAAAACCGATGATATCCTGCAAACAGGGGCCGCACGATTGATCACCGGAGACTGCGGGTGCCTGCTGAATATCTCCGGCGCCATGCAGCACAATAATATTCGGATCGGCGGCCAGCACCTGGCCGAATTTATCTGGGAGAGAATCAATGACCAACCCTCAACCGCTTGATTTTGACAAAAACGTATCCCGGGCGTTGAACGATACGCAATTAATAAAAAATATAAAATCCGCCATGGCCACCCTGGTGTCCAAACGCAAAACCATTTTTTCGGATGCAACCGAAACCGAGCAGTTAAGAACCCTGGGAAATGCCCTTAAAAAAAATGCCTTGAGCAAGCTGCCGCAGCTGCTTGAACAACTGGAAGAAAAATGCACCCAAAACGGCATCAAGGTACACTGGGCGGAAACCGCCGCCGAAGCCAACCAACAGGTGCTGGACATCATGAAGTCCCATGGCGCCACCCGCCTGGTCAAAGGCAAGTCCATGGTTTCCGAAGAAATGGAGCTGAATGCGTTTTTACAAAAACACGGCATCGAAGCTCTGGAAACCGATCTGGGCGAATTTATCATTCAGTTGAATCACGAAACGCCGGCCCATATCATCGTCCCCGCCATTCATAAAAATAAAGACCAGATTTCGAAAATCTTTCATGACAATATCCCCGACGCACCCTATACCGAAGATGTTGCTGAACTCACGGCCATCGCCCGTAAAACATTGCGACAAAAGTTCTATCAAGCCGACGTCGGGCTGAGCGGTGTCAATTTTGCGGTAGCCGAAACCGGGACCTTGTGCCTGGTCGAAAATGAAGGCAACGGCAGAATGTGTACCACCGTGCCGCGGGTGCATATTGCCCTCATGGGTCTGGAAAAAGTCGTCGAAAAACTGGCAGACGTCCCCCCGCTGCTGCGACTGCTGATCGGTTCGGCCACCGGCCAGTTGATCACCACCTATGTCAATATGATCACCTCGCCGCGCAAGGAAGGGGAAAAAGACGGCCCCAAAGAAGTGCATTTGATCATCCTCGATAACGGCCGTTCAAAAATCTATGCCGACCCCCGGCGGCGGCAAACCCTGCAGTGCATCCGCTGCGGCACCTGCCTCAGCCACTGTCCGGTGTACAATCGAATCGGAGGTCATGCCTACGGCTATATTTATCCGGGTCCCATCGGGAAAATCTTAAACCCCCAGGTTGAGGGACTGAAGACAGCCGGTGTGCTGGCCTCCGCATCCAGTTTGTGCAATGCCTGTGAGGAGGTCTGCCCGGTTAAAATCCAGATCCCCGATCTGATCCGAAGGATACGAAACGAAAGCTATTCAAAAGATTCCACCTGTACCATCGAAGGACACGGGTATAAAAGAAATCTAACGGAAGTTCTGATCTGGAAGGTGTGGCAAATAATAAACACCCATCCATCGATCAATGCCGCCGGTCTAAAAATTCTAAACGTATTGGGGCTGAAAATACCAAAAATAGGGCCGCTGAAGTATTGGACCCGCTACCGGACCACCCCTGAATTGGCCAAAAAAAGTTTACATGAACTGGCAAAACAACACGGAGTCGACCATGAGTGAGGGTTCACGCGATCAAATTTTTTCAAGATTACATGCCGCCACCCGGCAGTCGCCGGCACCTGTCTCGCAACCGCCGGCGATGCCCATCAAAACATACAGCCAAAAGGAGAAAGTTGAAAAGCTGAAAACCTTGATGGAAGCCATGCGCACCGAGGTGCATCTTACCGGCGCGAAAAATTGGGCAAATTCAGTCAAGGATATTTTAAAACAGCGAGCGGTAAAAAGCCTGCTTTACGCAACCCGGACCGAAATCGGCAAAGTACTTGAGCATCAGTGGGAAAATTCGGCCGCTGACCTACCGCAATTATTCCCATATAAAAACAATATCGAACAACATAAGGAAATGGTATTTAATGTCGATGCCGGCATCACCTCCGCCGCCGGCGCCATCGCCGAAACCGGTGCCCTCATTTTATGGCCCACGGAAAAAGAGCCCCGCCTGATGTCGATCGTTCCGCCCCTGCACATCGCCGTTTTACAGGCGGACAAAATTCACAACTCGCTTGCAGAGGTGATCCAAAAAGAAAATTGGCCGGCCAAAATGCCCACCAATGTCGTGCTGGTATCCGGACCTTCCAAAACGGCGGACATCGAGATGACCCTGGCTTTCGGTGTGCATGGGCCGAAAGAGTTGATTGTGCTGATTGTGGAGAATTAATTTCTTTTTACTCATCACAGTGATGATCTTGATTAGGACCTACTCAGGAAAAATACGCACAATGTGAGTTGCATGTAGTCGGTGGTCTGTTGTTTTTTTAATGGTTAAAATCGAATTTTATTGATTACCGACCTGGACACTATAATGTTGAAAATGTAGAATTAGGCTTTTTTTACATATTTTCCAACAGACAACCCACAACATGCAACATACAAAATACAGCGTAAGTAAAATGTTACCCGACAGATACAATAAATTCTTAGAAGATCTACAACCTGCCATCCCTGAATCACGGCTGATTACAGACCCCCTGCGCACCCTGGCCTACGGGACCGATGCCAGTTTTTATCGCCTGATTCCCAAAATCGTTATCAAGGCGAATAGGGAAACAGAGGTTGCGCAGATCGTTAAAACTGCCGACCGGCATGATATTGCCGTCACATTCCGGGCCGCCGGGACCAGCCTTTGCGGCCAGGCCATCACCGATTCGGTCCTGGTGATTGCCGGCAGCAACTGGAAAGATTATAAAATCCTGGACGATGGACACCGCATCCGGCTTCAGCCGGGAATCATCGGCGGTCTGGCCAACGGCTACTTGATCCCCTTCGGAAGAAAAATCGGCCCCGATCCGGCCTCCATCAATGCCGCCATGATCGGGGGAATTGCCGCCAACAACGCCAGCGGCATGTGCTGCGGCACGTCGCAAAACAGCTATCGCACCGTCAGCAGTATGCGCATCATCTTACACGACGGCAGCCTGCTGGACACGGCGGATCCTCACAGTCGAAAAAGTTTTTACAAAACCCATCCGGAGTTGGTGGCGGATATAGAAAACCTGGGCCGAAAAGTAAAAGACAACCCTGTCCTGGCCGATCGTATCCGCCGCAAATTCAAAATTAAAAATACCACCGGTTACAGTTTGAATGCCCTGGTGGATTATGATGACCCCATTGACATCATCGTACACCTGATGATCGGTTCGGAGGGCACCCTGGGGTTTATATCCGAAATTGTATACAACACCGTGATTGAACATCCTTACAAGGCCAGCGCCTTGATGATCTTTCCATGTATGGAATATGCCTGCACCGCCGCGGCCGTGGTGAAACAGCAGCCGGTGACCGCCGCCGAGGTCATGGATCGGGCCTCCTTACGTTCGGTGGAAAACAACAAAGGCATGCCGTCCTTTCTCAAACAACTTTCCGAAACCACCACGGCCCTGCTGGTTGAAACCCGTGCGCATACCGCCGAAGAGTTGCAAAACAATATAAATGCGATTATCAATTCGCTGGACGCTATTGAAACAGACCGCCCGCTTGAATTTACGGATAAAGTCGAGGAGTATACCCAGCTGTGGAACATTCGCAAAGGGTTGTTCCCGGCCGTGGGTGCGGTTCGAACCATCGGGACCACCGTTATCATCGAGGATGTCGCTTTTCCGATTGATAAACTTGCCGAGGCCACCCTTGAACTTCAAAGCCTGTTTGCCGAATATTATTATGATGAGGCCATTATATTCGGCCATGCCCTGGAAGGAAATCTTCATTTCGTATTCACCCAGGATTTCAGCACCGCCCAAGAAGTTGAGCGTTACCGCCGGTTCATGGACGATGTCTGCAAAATGGTAGTGGAAAAATATGACGGGTCGTTGAAAGCGGAACACGGAACAGGACGTAATATGGCCCCTTACGTTGAAATGGAATGGGGCAAAGACGCCTATAACCTCATGCAGGATATTAAAAAAATATTCGACCCTAAAAACCTGCTCAATCCGGGAATCATTATCAACAAAAACCCGCTGGCTCACATTGAAAATCTTAAACCGCTGCCCAAAACCAATCCCATCGTCGATAAATGCACGGAATGCGGATTCTGCGAGACCAGCTGCCCGTCAAAGGATCTTACCCTGACGCCCAGGCAGCGCATTGTGATCCAGCGGGAAATTTCCAGACTGCGATCGACCAACGAAAATCCTGCCAGGCTCCGGCAAATGGAAGATGATTACATCTATCAGGGCGAACTCACGTGTGCGGTCGACGGGATGTGCGCCACGACCTGCCCGGTGGCCATTAACACGGGAGAGCTCACCAAGGCCCTACGGCGCTTCAATAGCCGGGATGGACGAACTCAAAAATGGGCCAGCCGGATCGCCGGTAATTTTGACCGGGTCGCCGGCATCCTGCGCATGGGCCTTAAGATTGGCCACCTGGCCCACACCTTACTGGGCTCGCGCAGGATGGAGAAAGTTACCCGGTTGGCTAGACGCACCAGCGGCAACCGGATTCCGCTTTGGAGTCGCTACATGCCCCGGGGTGTGGATTCACCGCTTGGAAACAGCGTTCACCATTCTTCGCCGCTGCAAGTGGTCTATTTCCCCAGCTGTATCAGCCGGACCATGGGCCCGGCGAAAGGGGATCCGGATCAGGATCCCCTGCACGAGGTGACTCTTAGGGTTCTTTTTAGGGCCGGCTATGACATTATATATCCGGAAAATATGAACCGGCTGTGCTGCGGCACCCCGTTTGAAAGCAAAGGCCTGATGGAACAGGCGGACATGAAGGCTGCAGAGCTGGAAGAAGCATTGATGAAAGCCACAAGCGGCGGCAAGCTGCCTGTGCTTTGTGATACCAGCCCCTGCCTCCACCGTATGCGCCAGGTGATGAATCCCGTCTTACACCTGTATGAACCGGTGGAGTTTATCCATGCCTATTTAATGGACAAGCTGACGTTCGCCCCGCTGCCCCGGACCGTGGCCATCCACACCACCTGCAGTTCTATCAAAATGGGACTTGCAGATAAATTCCGGGCGGTTGCCCAGGCATGCGCCCGGGAGGTAATTGTCCCGCAAGGGGTGGGATGCTGCGGCTTTGCCGGGGATCGTGGCTTCACCCATCCCGAGCTCAACGAATCCGCCTTAAACGAATTGCGACCGGCTGTCTCCCAGGCCTGCAGCGCCGGATATTCGAACAGCCGCACCTGTGAAATCGGTCTTTCCCTTCACAGCGGTGTGTATTATAAATCCATTCTTTACCTGGTGGATGAGTGCACGAAATCAGCACAAGCAAAGGCATAAAACGAAATGGCGGAATAGAAGTTGGGGGTTTTAGGTCTTAAAAGGTAGATGACCCAGTTTAGCCAAGGTATCTCTTTATGGGGTTCACAAAAAACGGCGAACGATGAAACTGTGACCGCGCACAATAAATCAACGGCACCGCCTTTACGCCTGGCATGGGCCATCTGGGGATGGGGTGCCGCCTTATATCTTGTCGGCTTTTTCCTGCGGGTTACTCCGGCCGTCATGACCGCGGAACTCATGCAGACATTCAACATCAGTGCCACGGCCCTGGGCAATTTATCCGCTTTCTATTTCTATAGTTATGTGGCTATGCAGATACCCACGGGGATTTTGGCGGATATCTGGGGTCCGCGGCGGCTTTTGACTACCGGAGCCTTTATTGCCGGAACCGGCATCTTGATGTTTGCCCTCGCACCCAGCTTTTTATGGGCCTCTTTCGGAAGATTTCTGATCGGCGGATCCGTAGCGGTCGCTTTTGTCGGCACATTGAAATTGGCCGGGGAATGGTTTCCAGCCGGATTCTTCTCCACGGTTTCAGGAGTTGCCCTGTTTTTTGGGATCGTCGGTGCGGTATTTGCCGGGACGCCTTTGCGACTGTGTGTCGTTGCTTTTGGCTGGCGTCATACCATGCTGGCTTCCGCGGGCGTTACCTTTGCCATCTGCGCGGGGATCTGGTTGATGGTCAGAGACCATCCCGCCGAAAAAGGATATGCCGGTTATACCAATGCCGCGACTACAGCGGGCACCAAATCACGCAAGCAGATTATCTCCGGCATCATCGAGGTTTTGCGGTATCCGAACACCTGGCTATTGTTTGTAATTCCGGGCGGTATCGTCGGTTGCGTCCTGACCTTTGGCGGACTGTGGGGAGTTCCCTATTTGAGCACCCATTACGGTCTGCCAACGGCCCAGGCGGCCGGATTGAATTCCGCCATGCTGGTGGCTTGGGCCGTTGGTGGACCTGTCTTCGGAGGAATTTCGGATCGGATCGGTCGCCGCAAACCGCTTTATATTCTGGGCTGTCTGTTGGCAGTGACCGCATGGGCAATCATTTTGTTCTTGCCGGGCTTACCGCTGCCATTGCTCGTCACCGTGCTGCTGATCGCAGGCTTTTCCTCCGGTTGTATGATTATCAGCTTTGCATTTGCAAAAGAGTCCGTTCCGACCCGCCTGTCCGGTACGGTAAACGGGGTCATCAACATGGGGATTATGATGGGCCCCACCCTGCTTCAGCCCGTGGTCGGCTGGATGCTCGATCGAAGCTGGCGCGGCGATCTGGTGGATAGAATCAGAATTTATAATATTACCGCCTACCAAACCGGCTTCATCTTCATGATCGTATGGGCCGTACTTTCTTTTATATTGCTGTTTTTTACCAGGGAAACCTATTGTCGACAACAGGGATGAAGTCTTTCATTGATTGTCGGTGGTCTTTTAGACATAATCATTTCCGTCTGTTGGGACTTCCTTTTGATCCGTCACGGATTTTTTAATAACCACACAAAGGAGCAGTGTCTATGGACATGACCCGGATGGACAAGATCCTCGAGGTTCGTCCCCAGGATCTTCAGGCCGACGTCCAACCCGGGGTGCTGCGCAAAGAGTTGAATCGCAAGGCCGGCCGACACGGGCTGTTTTTCCCGCCGGGTCCGGGTGCCGACGCCACCATCGGAGGAATGATCGCCAACAATGCCTCCGGTGTTCAGACGGTTAAATACGGGGCCACCAAAGATTATGTCATGAAGTTAACGATGGTCCTTCCCACGGGTAAGGTGATTCACACCGGTTGTAAGGCGCACAAATCCTCTTCCGGCTATGACCTGACACGGGAGTTGAGAGCAAAACTGCTGAATGAATCCTAATGGTCATTAATTTCAATGTCTATCGGTTTGCACTGGTTATTGTTACAGACCCCGGCCGAGCAGGCCGCAACCGCCAAATACAGGTCCATTTCTGCCCGTAAAGTGACACGGTCTCCTGGATTTGATAAGGGTGTACCAATATCGATCTTTCCATTTGGTAAAATATTCACATTCATAAAAATATTGAATGGTGTTGTTATCATTGACTCATCGATACCAAACTGCCGAAACGCCGTCGTTAGATTTTCAAGACAATTTGGATGATGATCTTTGATCCCATACTGGATATGGAACATTTCCCGGCTGCACGGCGCAAAAAGAAAATCATGTTTTCCCACCTTATCCTCAAGAATTGTTAACATGGGCCTGCTCTTGTTAGAATAAAGCACATGGCCTTGGGTCATGAAGATAGTGCCATTGTAATCGAAACTACGGCCGTTGGATAACCATTCGCTAAAATCGTTGTGAGCAAAGGCGAAAAGATCTGCAACTTGCTCCCCGAATGGGTCAATGACGTTGAGTTGCTGATCTTTGATAAGCTCAAAACCAACCCCGTTTTGTGGCTTTATATGTATTTTGGTCATCGGATACCTTTATGCTGCCGAACGGGAAGTTGAGCCGCATTCAAGCCGTCTGCTGCTCTGGTTTGTCAGCGTTTAAGCTCTGCAAGTTTGCTAAGGAACTCTCTGGGGCTGACAATCTTAATGTTCATGTAATCCTGGATTGCTTTAAGTGCTTTGTCACCTGAGATAACAAATTTGGCCTTCAAAGCTACTGCACATTCAATGAACATATTATCGTCAGGGTCTTTTTCCACAACATGCAATTCCGGAGTTTTGGCCGTGAACACGACATTAAAACCATGTGCAAAAAGACTCAGTAAATCGTCTATCTCTTTTTCATTTTGTAGCCCAAGCCGGCGAAGAACTTCCATGTATTCATCAATGATGGGTTTGGATAGACAAAGGGTGATTTCCCCCGATTTCCAATTATCAATTATTTTACGGGGATTGCCGCCAAAAAAGGAGGAAATGAAAACGTTTGTATCCACCACAACCCTAATCATTTTTTTGCTCTCACTTCCTTAATGGCACGATTGATTTCTTTGAGACCAATTTTACGGGACGTAAGCTTATCACCTATACGTTGCCAAAGATCATCAATATACAAACCGATATCCCGATTTTTAACATAGTCTTCCAGCAGTTCTCGGACAACCTCGCTAACGCTCTTACCCTCGGCCTTTGCGATGCTATTTACCTGGTTTTTGAGCTCAGGATTTATTCGAACTATCATTTGCGTAGTCATTTTCTTCCTCCATCAGTGGTGCTATAATGTATATACAATATATCTCAAGTTTTTAAATGTCAAGAATGGATTCAAATAAATGAGAAAGGAGGCGCTAACCAAGATTGAGTAGTTTCTGCATAATTATTAATGATAAAAACCATTAACAAGAAAAATCTAATTCATTGGGCTTAATTCTAACTGAATAACTCCGCACATTGTGATTGTATATAAAATTGGATAATAATCATAAAACAAATCCCACTGCCCACAAAAGTGCTCTATGATGCGCTACTTTCTCAACATCAAATCCCTAAAAAGTTATATCCCAACTACCTGAAATGGAAACGATATTATCTGGGTTTTTGTTGAAACTATCATTTAAAGGATCTGCAAAGCTGTTGTACGGTTGCGGCTTACGTTTGTTTGAATGCATGATATTTCGGATTAACGATGTCAGCTTCGACAACGGCATATTAACCGTCCACGACGGCAGGGTAAAAAAGACCGCACGGTTCCGCTGCCTTAAAAAAATGTCACGGAACTAAAAGATCATCTCTTCTCAACAGCAATAAACTCACCATCATAAGCCGAGCATCCACTTCCCGACGCAAGACTGAGAACTTCATAAGATGAATGGATTCGATTTTAAATTTCTTTTTTTGGACAGGATTTACAGGACTATTGGCCCTGGTTAAATACGCTGCGCTGTTCTTCGAAGTTTAACGGGGTAAAGATCTTTTTTGCGGCGAGTTACCTTTAGGCCGAAGGCCGTTCTATCTAAATATTCCTGTAAATCCTGTCTGATATTCTTTTTTCCTTTTCGGTGCTTGCATCCCGTCTTAGCAGGGGAGATGACGGCAAAGGGAAAAGACCTGTCGATAAGTGTCAAATAGAGGAACGCGCTATGCCGGCTGGCTGCAAGGATAGGAACTTTTGTCGGACCGCCGTCTCCCCCGCCAAGGCGGGAAGACCGGGCTTATAATTATTTTAATCTGTCGGCCTCCGGTCCGGCAAAAATACAATTTCTCTGTGCTCTCTGTGTCTCTGTGGTGAATATTTTTTAAATCTGAACCAGACCATGTCTGCTCAGGTCATAGACTGCATCATAAACATCCCCGCGCTTAACGCCAGGATTACCCCAATCGCCATTACCTTAAAGGGCTTTCTTTTGAATCGAAAGAAAGTCCTGATCAATGAAGCGGCCAACAACGCTGCTATCAATGTTGCGGGAGCCATTACCAGGGGGAGTTCCTTTGTCAACATCACGATTGTTTCCATATCTATTTATAACCTTATTGGCTGAATTATCAGGTAAGTCGTAATCCACGTGCCCAGCTGAAAAGAAGCTTTAAAATTTTTTTCCGCACAATGCGAAGCAAAATTCTAAGTCTATCGGAAAAAGTCAGCCACATATTTTTTATGACCTGTTGGTACTCAATTTAATTTTGTGGATGTCAATATGCTTCAGCATTTTAAAACCTTTGACCACGCCGTAAGCAGTGTAGAACATCCCTATGAGGAGCCAAACTTTGTATTTATGCCAGATGCTTTTCATGATAAAAATCCATTCAAGATCTATTCTTCATAATTTTCCAGGTCTAAACTCTTTTTCTATCTTCTCCTTTTCCCTATCTGAAAGCCGATGCTACCGAAATGATACTACAACAACTGTGCCAGAACAGCTGTGGCGAGAGCTTCATATAAAAATTCAAATAGTTAGATAAATTGTTAGGATTTTAATTGTGGGAAAACAAGGGGATAAAACGGCAGATTAAGTAATGCTGTTCATAGTTTGGGTAATAAATACCATAGTTTCAACGAAAAAATCGAAGCCTTTAATTTTTGCTTTCTTTTTTTAGCTGTTGAATTTTTCTGGAGATTTTCTCTGCTTTTCGGATATTTTCATCGACCTGCTTGTACTGGGGATCTAATTTGTTTACCAATTGCCACTCGCTAATTGCATTTTCAAGTTTTTGTTCTCCGAAATATTGGATTCCCAATTGATAGTGAAGTTCCTTGAAAGCATCCTCACATTTTTTGATGAGCGGCAGACATTGCAAACAATCGGTCCTGAAGTCCAGACAGGCCTGCAACCGCTTATCGGCAGCTGGATAATCCCTATCCTTCAGCAAGTCTTGCGCGCTGTTAAATTGGGCCTCGAGGAGATACTCCTGGGTCTTGAAATCTTGGGGATCTGCATTGACAACTTTTTTAAACTCTATAACCGCTTCGTCATATTTTTTTTCGTTAAACAGTTCGAGACCGGCATCGCGATAGCTGGCCACCATCTTATCAAAGGCCCTGGCGTTTGCCTGGACTTCTTCGGTTTGTTGCGCTTCCCGCTGCTCCCAGTCGCGGATGGACAATTGCCCATCCATGGCCCGGCTGTCCGTTGTAATCTCGGGAGTACCCTCCGGCACAAGAAATGGTACGCCGTCAATTTCGGGAATTTTAAGCTCTTTGCCAACCTGAATGGTGGTGGCATCGGGCAGATTGTTAAACCTGGCAATGGTCTGAAAATGTTTGGTGTCATTGTAATAATTCTTGGATATGATGCTGATCGTCTCGCCTCTTTTTACGATATGCAAAATGTAGCGTTTGGTCTTTATCCGGGTTCGTGGCTGTAGTTTTTCCAGGGCGCCCTTATGCTGTGGCCAATATCTTAGTGCCGCTAAGAACTGCTGCTGCCCGTATTTATACTTTCCTTGAGCTAAATACCCAAGGCCTTTTCGATAATGCGCTTCAGCCACTTTAAGCCGTTTCGCTTCCACGCGCTTCAAACTGTCGGCAGTTTGCTTGTTTTGGGGCTCAATCGTGAGGGCTAACTTGTAATAGCGGGCAGCTGCAACCCAATCTCCGGCAGCTTCACTCGCGCGGCCCTGAGATAGATAGCCATTTGCCACTGAATTAGGAGATTGCAGTTGTTTCTCGATGATGGCACAACCGAATAAAACCGTCGCGACAAGTATAAGATGGATTGGACTCCGAGTTTTACAGGACATAGGATTACCTTAAGGAGATCGGTTGGATAATTTGAATTCGATCAACAAAATACTCCATATTCTCTTCTAAAATTTGACTGCGTTTAAGCGTCAAAGGGTTCGCAAAAAAAGAATTGCCGCCGGTGCGAATGGTCAGTCCTAATTTATATCCGGCTGCGGGAAACAGATTTAAGATTTTCTGGTTATAATTCCCGTAAGGGTAGGCAAAAAATTGGGTATCCTGTTTAAGTTCCCGATCTATTATTTTTTTGGAATTTATTAACTCCTTGGTGATTCGGCTCCGAAACGCCTGATCATTTTCAGATGGTAGTTTCTTCGTCAGGTCGGCGTGGGAGATGGAATGAGAACCGATCTCAAATCCGGCGGCTTTCAACTTTCTGAGATGATTCCAGGTTAATGCATTTTCGGACGCTCCGATAAAATCGGTATATACGAACAGGGTTGCCGTGTAGCCGTATCGTTTAAGAAGCGGATAGGCAAACTCGTAAATTGATCGGTAGCCGTCATCCAGGGTGATGATAACCGATTTCGAGGAAATCGCGGCTTCGTAATTAAGGAAAGCCATCAGATCGCTGAGATGGATCGTGTGGTAACCGTTAGTTTTCAAGTATTCCAGATGTTTGGCAAATGTTTTTTCAGAAATGCATAGATTAGACTTACAGGTTTTACCAAAACGATGATAGCAAAGAATGGGAACGGTCTGGATGCCGTCTTCGTACAGACCGCCGATATTTTCTTCTTTCAGTGGAATCACAACGGCCTGGCCTCTTTTGAATGAAGCGGCCGGATTATTATCTTCAATCAACCATGCTTTATCGGCATCCCCCAAAACCTTTTGGGCCAGGGTCGTCGAATTTTCGTTTTTTCCCGGCATGTAAACAATATAATCCTGGGATTCAAAAATTTCGGGCCGACCTGTTATGCCTTTCAATGCTGTAGCGCAGGAAGTCAGAACCATCGCGATGGCAACTAAAGAGCCTGTCAAAAGCCACATATTTCTGCCGACACGCAGTAAATTATATCTCATCATGACGCTACCTCTTGGTTAATTTTCAAAGATAGTCTGAACGATATACCCTAACGCTGCAAAAGTCGGAGCGCTTCAGAGCCAAGGCGTCAAGGGTGAAATTGTAGTCGGTTACCTTGATCCCTTGACAACACAGGATCTGAAGTTCTCCGGCTTTCCCGACGTGTTGGGTCGTAGCTCAAAGAGCGAAGCCCAGAGGGTAAACAACATTGGGGCAGACTAATCCACGACCTTAATGACAATCAGCGTCACATCGTCCTGGAGATCCAGTCCTTTCCTGAAACGGTTCAAATCGGCAATGATGGCTTCGAGAATTTCCTCGGCCGTACCATTCTTATTTTGTCTAATGATGTCGAGTACCGGTTCCTTGCCGTACATTTCATTTTGTGGATTCAATGTCTCATTGATTCCATCTGTGCTGATAACGATAACCTGGTCTTTTTCTAGCCCGGTCTTCTCATTTTCCTCATAACGCCAGTCAGGAAGGACACCGATGGGTATGCCAGCCGGTCCCCGGAGTTCTTCAAAGATATCGGACTTCGGGTCATAAATTATGGCCGGATCGTGTCCGGCACGAATCCATTTAAAACTTTTGGTGTTGGTGTTGAAGACCGCATAAAACAAAGTCATGAAACTATTTGATTCCATAGCATCCGCACACAGTAGCATATTTACGTCTGTGATAATCTCGGTAAGGCTGCCCGGTAGAAATGAACGTTGGCGAATGAACGCCCTTGCGGTGGCCATTAACAAAGCGGATGGAATACCATGACCGGAAATATCCCCTAAAATGACCCCAATTTTACCGGTTGCGTCCTCTTTGAGCTTGAGAAAATCAAAATAATCTCCACCGGTTTCGTCACAATAGATACTTTTGCCCGCAATATCCAACCCCTTAACCGCGGGGTTATCTTTTGGCAGAAGATTCTGCTGGATCTCCATGGCAAGTTCAAGAGATTGGCGCATCAGGTTTCCCTCCTTAAGCCCCTCAGCCATTTGGTTAAAAGCCAAGCCCAAATCGCCGAGTTCATCATTGCGGGAAATTTTAACCCGATATTCCATATCCCCGGAACTTATGGCCTGGGTTCCTTCCTTCAATATCTGGATGGGTCGTGAGAAATATAGACTGAGCACGAAGCTGAGCAGGACGCCCAGGAAAGTGATAATAACCGTGAGGATCGAAATAAAACGTTTGGCGCTCTTGATACTTTCGATAATTTCGTGCTGTGAGATCGCCAAAGCCACGGTGCCGACGCGAATATTCTGATACATGATCGGTTTTTCAAAGTAAAGAATTTCAGCACCGTCTTTAAAAAAACTCGTTACAATGACGTCGTCATACCTCGGATCTGATTTTGCTGCCGGGGAAGGTATATATTGAGAATTAACCTTGTCAGGATCGCTATGCGCCTTTATCACGTTTTCAGAATCGGCAATAAAAGCATAGAGTACCTGGTCTTCTGCGGTAACATTTTTGATGAGTTGAAAAAGGGTAAGTTCCTCTTCCGCTAAAAGCTTGTCCGGAGACTGGTCAGATGTGATACGAACCAGGCTTTCACCCAATGCAATTAATTGATCCCGGAATTGCACCCGTTGTTTTTTTAGCATGAAAAAGCTGCTTATCGAAATAACCAGGATAATGACAAGGGCGGATAGTGTAATAAATTTTAAAAATATGGGTATCTTAAGAAATCTTCGGCGCTTGAGGCCGAGTCTACGTTCAATACCCGTCGGGGTGCCGAGGTTTTTGACTCTGCGGTCTTTTTGGGTACGTCTTTCCGTATTTTGTTTCCGGCTCAAGGTGGAGGTTCTGACAGGCATTGAGACTGCATCCGGTTCAAATTTTATATTTTCTGTGAATTTTTTGCTCCTGATAAATTATGAATGCACGGTGATTTAACGAGCATGCGATTTTAGAGCGAATTTATTTTATGCGCTTATCAAATATGTGTCAAGATATAAGAATGTGCTGGGTAAGACAACTCAACCCGTGGCAACATTGATCGGCCTGAAGACGTATTTGCTTTAAAAGGACTTGTGGAATAATTATATTGCCCCGACGGCAAAGAAAAAAAGCAGGGCCATTTCTGACCCTGCTTTTTCCTGCCCTGGGTTTCTTAAATTCTATCCAAGGCCTTATTTAATTCGATTGCGCCGCTACCCAAATTGAGTGTCGAGTCGCATGAATCGCTATAGTGTCGGCATGTCTTAGCGACATTGGCAACACATCCATTGCAGCTGATTGTCTGTCCTGTAATCCCCGGCTTGGTAAAAGTTTAATAGTTAAAATTAGTGTCTCTTACTTCTTTAACTTCCGCCGGCCTA
Organism: uncultured delta proteobacterium; assembly: GCA_963765595.1. Taxonomy (GTDB): domain Bacteria; phylum Desulfobacterota; class Desulfobacteria; order Desulfobacterales; family JAFDCJ01; genus JAFDCJ01. Next base: position 32,473 of record CAVXXE010000125.1, on the reverse strand, counting down.
AACCTATAAGCCCAACTATGCCTGCTCCTAAAAGAAGTATTATGACATCTTCCGGGATTGGTATTCGATTAATAGAAAAAATGCTAAAACTAAAGGCATCTGCATGCTGAATAAATATAAAAAAACAGGATATTCCTAATAAAGTGCATATTATTTTCAATTTTTTATATCCTTAAACAGAGTATCCTCTCAATAGCGGTTCAGTTTTGAAAGGAAATTTGATCATTGTTCCTTAGGTAAGTGCTATAAATGCAAAAATCATACAAAGTCTTACTATGATTTGAAAAAAATAATTATTTAAATTCATTACAAACGCTTAGATAAATTACAATATGACCATTGACAGCGCTATATGAAAAAATTTTCCACTTTTTATGTAATTAATTTCCCAATCCTATGGGGCCTAGGTACTTTTTTAGACAACAGTTGAAGGTCAAACCGGCGGGAGCCAAACCTATCGGTGAAGAACCGAGGTAATTTTTTTAGCGTAAAGCATTTATTGAAATTGCCGATAATTAAAGGCACAGTCCAAAATTTTACTGCAACACCCTTGGAAAATCGACGGCATGTATCTTTCTCACTATAATTTTTGCGCAAAGCCTTTTCAGATAACGGCTGATCCGGCATCCATCTGGCTTGGTGAAAAGCATGCTGAAACACTCGCCAACTTGCAATATGGGATAGAGGAAAACAAAGGCATTTCATTATTGACTGGAGATGTGGGTACAGGAAAAACGACTGTAATCAATGCCCTTTTAAAAAATATTGATGAAAAAGTCATTGCCGTAATGATTCCTGATCCTGGATTGAGTCCCATAGATCTTTACAATGTCCTTTCTGATGAATTTAAAATGAACAGAAACTTCAGCAACAAAGGGGACTTTCTGAATCATTTAAAGCCTTTTTTATATGAGACCTACTTACAAAACAGAACGATACTATTGATCATTGATGAGGCTCAAAATATTTCACATGAGCTATTGGAGGAAATACGGCTGCTATCGAATATTGAGTCGGCAGATGCGAAGCTTATCAATATTTTTATTGCTGGTCAGAACGAATTCAACGCGATTCTCGAGGAAAACCGGAACAGGGCATTTAAACAGAGAATCGGTATTAGATACCATCTTGATCCTTTAAATGATTCAGAGACCCATGAATATATAAATCATCGTCTCAAAGCAGCCGGGTCGGATAAAGAAATTTTCAGCTCTAAGGCGATAGCGCAAATTCATATCTCTTCAGCCGGATTCCCCCGGTTGATTAATACGATCTGTGATCTCGCTCTGTTGACGGGCTATTCTTTAGGCAAAGACAAAATTGACGAAAACATTATTAAAGAATGTGCCCGGGAACTGGAATTGCCCGGCGAATCAGAGAGTATTGAGCAAAAAAAGAGAAACAAATGGATTTCGCCAACGTTACATAATTTAATTCCAAAATGCCTCAAAGGATCTTTCGCAAAATAGTCTTGAAATATTCAATCTGCAATCTTCAATTTTAAAATTCCACCATTCTCTTTTTCCCTGCGGGGTGCAGGCTCAATTGGCCGATAGCCAATTGTGAGCGAAGTGAATTAACCTGTCCTCTATCAGGCATTGTCCCCCCCAATGTTGCATAAACAACATGCCAAAGAATAGCTTATGGTCCATTATGATAACCGATATCATAGTGAAAGCACCATTTTCCGGATATCTCTCTTGGTGAATACAAAAATTGTTTTTTTATTGCAAATTGAAACCGTTTCGTTAATATTGGAATCGTTAAAAGGATGACACCCATGATAATAGGCTTAGACGTAGGCGGCACCCACACCGATGTGGTCCTTGTCGGCAGGACTGGGCTCATAAAAGAGATAAAAGTTCCCACCGATCCGGCGGATCTGTTCAATTCCGTTTCAGCGGGATTAACGGCGATAACAAAGGACCATGACGCTGAGAAAATTAACCGCATTGTCTTGAGCACCACGCTGACCACCAACGCCATCGTTCAAAATAAAACTCAAGCTGTCGGTATGATTGTTGCCGGAGGGCCGGGAATCGATCCTGAATTTTACCGCACCAACTCCAATTATTTTGCGGTCTCAGGCTCGATTGATCACAGGGGCCGGGAAATAGAACCGATCGATCCCGGTGAGATCAAGGAAATCATCGCTCATTTAAAACTAGAAGGAATCGAACATGTCGGGGTGGTGGGGAAATTTTCCGTTCGCAACCCGGCCCACGAATTAGAAATCAGTGAAATATTAAAAACATCTTTTGAAAAAGTTTTCATGGGCCACCGTATATCCGGTAACTTAAATTTTCCCCGCCGAATTGCAACCACCTTTTTAAACGCCTCAATTTATCCGATCCACAAAGAATTTTACCATGCGGTAGAGAAATCCCTGGAAGCCAGAGGACTGAAGCTGCCCATTCGCCTTCTTAAAGCGGACGGCGGCAATATGAAATTAGATTCCACCATTGAGCATCCCGCGCAAACGATTCTTTCCGGCCCGGCCGCCAGTGCCATGGGCGCCGTAGCCTTCGGCCCCCAAAAAGAAGATACCCTGGTTATGGATATCGGAGGCACAACCACCGATATGGCGGTCCTCATCAACCGGTCTCCCGTGCTGGATCCGCTTGGAATTGAGCTGGGCAGGTATAAGACACTGATCCGTTCCCTTGAAACTCTTTCCATCGGTCTGGGCGGGGACAGTGCCGTCAGGGTGGGCAATGGAAAATTAAAGGTCGGCCCCCAGCGATTGGGTCCGGCAATGGCGTATGGCGGACCGGTGCCGACGCCGACGGATGCGCTTTTTATTCTGGAAAATATCACCGATGGCAGCCGGGAAAAAGCAGTCGCAGGAATAGAATCTTTAGCCCGCACTCTTGGCTTCTCTGTCAGAGCCATTGCGGCCGAGATTCTCGATATCACCTGTAAAAAAATATTATCTGCCGCCCGGCAATTGATCTATCGGATCAACAGCAAACCGGTGTATACCGTCCACGAGCTTAAGGATGGATATGTCGTGCAGCCTGAATCGATTTTGGTTTTGGGCGGTCCGGCGCCGTATTTTGCCAAATATCTGATAAACAATTCGGATTATCACGTGCGCGTTGTGCCCAGATGGAAAGTCGCCAATGCCATCGGTGCGGCCCTGGCCCGCACCACCAGTGAAGTCACTTTTTTTGCCGACACCGAAAGACGGATGGCCAGCGCCCCCGAAGAAAACTTCAGTCAAACCATTGATCATGAATTCGACACCGATGCAGCCATCCACCTGGCCTTTGAACTGCTGAAAGCCAAGGCCGTTAAACAGGGTGCCAATGCCGACTACTTAGAAATGGAAGTGCTTGAAAGCCTACAATTTAACATGGTGCGCGGTTTTAACACCACCGGGAAAAACATCCGCATCAAAGTACAGGTCAAGCCGGGGTTGATTCATGGGTACGATCAGGTCATTGCCAATCTGTCACAATAGATGGGACCATTTTTTCGTTATAACCATTTATCCAGAACAAACTATAAATCCAAAGCACGAATTTCGAATTTACCAATGTCAATAAAGCAATAAAAGGTCCTAAAAAAATTAGACGGAGATAGATAGCACCTAATGTTGAGAGCAAAATATAAAACCGGGCTCGTATTCTTCCCCGCCTTCGACTGGGCCATCAGCCCCACCCATCCCGAAAGGGAGGAACGTTTGCTCTATACCCAGGATCAGGTGTTTGAAGAAGGTCTCTTCGATATTGATGGGGTGACAGAGCTTAAGCCGGACCCGGTCACCTTAAAAGATATTCAGCGAGTACACTTTTGCGCACCGGACGTTTGGAGTGTTACCACCGAATCCCATTTCATCAGTGCCGGTGGTGCCAAAACCATCGGCATGGCGGTACTCGATGGACAGATTGATCGGGGTTTCGCCCTTGTCAGACCACCGGGACATCACGCCATGCGCATTGTGCACGGCGCCAGGGGGTTTTGCAATATCAATATCGAAGCCGTTATGATCGAATATCTCCGCCAGGCCTACGCCATCGACAGGGTCGCCATTGTTGATACGGATTGTCACCATGGTGACGGCACCCAGGATATCTACTGGCATGACCCCGACACCCTATTTATTTCGATTCATCAGGATGGGCGCACCCTGTATCCCGGCTCGGGGTTTCCGGATGAACTGGGGGGCATCAACGCGGTGGGAAAAACACTGAACATTCCCCTTCCGCCGAACACATCCGAAGAGGGCTTTCTATATGCCGTAAAAAACATTGTCATGCCGATTCTCAAAGATTTTAAGCCGGATCTCATCATCAACTCCGCCGGTCAGGACAACCATTACAGCGACCCGATTACAAATATGAATTTTTCAGCCCAGGGCTACGCCGACCTGACAGCCATGCTGGCGCCGGATATTGCCGTATTGGAAGGCGGCTATTCCATTGAAGGGGCCCTTCCCTATGTCAATGTCGGCATTATCCTCGCCATGGCCGGAGTGGATTACAGCAGGGTAAAAGAGCCGAATTACAATCCGGATAGTATCCGGCAGACACAATCGGTGGCCGTTGCGATCGAAAAAATCGGTGAAGTCACACTCTCCATTTGGCAGCAAAGGGAAAACATAAAAGATCAACTCATGGGGAAACCGACACCTCACCGTCGGACACGAAACATTTATTATGATACCGACGGTATCCAGGAATCCCAGTCGGAACAGATTCAAATTTGTACTGATTGTGCCGGAGCTCTGCGTATTGATTCAGCCTCAGACCGCGGTATGCAAATCTTGGCCGTGCACATACCTCGTAAAGCCTGCAACAAATGCAAAGAAATCGGCTACCGCTGGTACGATACAGCGGACACCGGCCAATTCGATATGATCTTTCTGCAGGACCGCACGGAAGATACATATTTAGAGGCTAAAGTATAGGGAAGATTCGTGCAAACTGATGATCCTTTAATTTAGGCACAAAAATTATAGTGGGACAACCTAGACAGTCTGCAATAAGGCTCAACCTTGAATTGCGCGCCCGGATCATCCAGGCAATTCGCGCCTTTTTTATTGATCGGGAATATCTCGAAGTGGAGACTCCCATTCGCATTCCGGCGCCGGCTCCCGAAACTCACATCAATGCCGTCATCGCCGATGATTGGTTTTTGCAAACCTCACCCGAGTTGTGTATGAAGCAATTGCTGGCCGCAGGATTTACCCGGATTTTTCAAATCTGTAAATGTTTCCGGCACAAAGAAAGGGGCACCAAACATCTGCCGGAGCTCACCATGCTGGAATGGTACCGTACCGGTCACGATTACAATGATCTCATGAACGAATGTGAAGACCTCATCTGCGCTGTCGCCCGCCTGATAAACGGGAATGAAAAAATTAGTTATCGGGGCCGGGAAATAAATCTGGCTACTCCCTGGACGCGCATGTCGGTGACCGCAGCCTTCCATCGATATGCATCCATGGAAATGGAAAAGGCGCTTGAAAAAGATTGCTTTGATGAGGTTGTGGCAACTGAAATTGAACCGAACCTGGGATCAACGACACCGCTCTTTCTTTATGACTATCCGGCACCCTGCGGGGCACTGGCAAGGTTAAAACCTCGCAACGATTTGCTGGCCGAACGTTTTGAGCTTTATATCGCTGGAATTGAGCTGTGCAACGGCTTTAGTGAACTGACCGATCCTACCGAGCAGAAGGCCCGTTTCGAAAAAGAGCAGCTGCTGCGTAAATCTTTCGGTCATCCGGTTTATCCGATGCCGCAAAAATTCTTAAAGGCTTTAAAAGACATGCCGGATGCCGGCGGCAATGCACTGGGAGTCGATCGTCTGGTAATGCTCTTTTGCGACGCAACTGAAATTGATGGCGTGGTTACCTTTACGCCCGAAGAGCTCTGACGGGTAGGCTCGTTGCGGGTTGTGAGTTGCGCGATGCGGGGACAAACGCATAGGGCAGAGTGCAAAGCGTGATAATAGGCTCCGGTGTCAGCCCAGCCGCTGGATCTAGCGTTGTGTTCGAATAGAAGGCTGGTGTTTATCACTTTATTCCTCCTTTTTCCCCGTTGTTATCTGACACCCGAAACCTGACACCTGCCTCCTATCCCGTTTGGATCGGTGGTGGTTGATTGTTTCTATCCACTGCTCTTTGCCCCCTATCGTTCCATCTTTCGCAATTAATATGCGCCTCCAAACTCTATTACTCTCAACTCTGAGCTTTCAAACACCCACCTCCCTATGTCTCTTTCCTTTATTTCACATTCCCCATTCCGACTTCCGCATTCCCACTTCCCGCCGGGGCGTAGGCCCTATGCTTCCTATGGCTTCCGGCTCGCAGAGCCTATAGCTCGGAGAGGCCGGAGGCCGAATTCCAAACTCTGGCCCTTGACTGGGCATGGGCAATGCTCAGGTTTTAAACCTCATGAGGGCTCTTGAGCTTTCTGGGGTACATTTTCTTTCTTTTTTTTAACAATATATTCTTTGATCCTCGTTCCGTCCATCTCCTTAACCGTAATGCTAAAATCACCAATGCAAAATTCTTCTTTTTCCTTGGGGATTTTGCTGATCTGATCGAGGACATAGCCGGAAAAAGTATCATATTCTTTGGTATCAGGAATATTCATCTGCAGTTTTTCATTGACGTCATCGATTTCTGATTTACCCAGAACCATCCATTCATTTTCAGCCAGCTTGACGATATGGGCCTCAAATTTATCGGTCTCGTCAATAATTTCACCGACAATTTCTTCAAGCGCATCTTCCAGGGTTATCAAACCGGACACGCCACCGTGCTCATCCACCACGACGGCCATGTGCTGTTTTCTTCTTTTAAACTCTTGCAGCAAATTATCCAGCTTTTTATTTTCCGGCACAAAATAGGGCTCGCGCATGACGTCACGGGCCTCTGCCTGGGCTGATGAAGTTACCTGGTGCATGAATAGATCTTTAACATTTAAAATGCCGATGACATGATCGATATCTTCCTCGATGACCGGGATCCGGGTAAAGCCGGATCGGATGATTTCCTCAGGATCCAGTTTCTCATCTGCATTGATAACAAACATATCCGCGCGGGGTGTCATGATTTCCGATGCACTGGTATCATCAAATTCAAAGATGTTATGGATCAGCTCTTTTTCTTCTTCTTCAATACCCCCTTCTTCCTCGACGACTTCAACAAAGGTCATCAGCTCTTCTTCGGTCACCAGTGGTTTTTTCCGAACCTTACCGGTCAGTTTGGGGATGAAGTTCAGCATGAAAATTATCGGAGCAAATAGAATCGACAACCAGTACAATGGAATGATGACCAGTCTGGCAATGAGGATATTGTTTCTGGTAGCGATTGATTTAGGAAAAATTTCGCCAAAGATCAAAATAAGACAGGTCATGATGCCGGTGGCAATCCCTACAGCGTTATGAGAAACCAGCTTAAGGGTGACCGCAGTGGCCAGCGCCGAGGCGCCGACATTGACAATATTGTTGCCGATGAGAATCGTGGAAAGCAGCCGGTGATGATCGTCTTTCATTTTTTTAATCAGCAGATTTACCAGTCCCTTCTCTTTTGCGAGATGAATGGCTTTGGCTTTGCTGATCGAAAATAGCGCAGTTTCGGCGGAGGAAAAAAAACCGGAGAGCAAAAGGAGGATAAATAAAACCAACAATTGATTAACTATCATTTGTGTTCCTAATATCGTCATCAATTTTTTTCGAAGTTGCCCTCTTCTCCTTATGTATAACTTTCTATTATTGTTGCAGATTCGTTAATAGTCATTAAAAATGAACACAATGTTACTTTGAGACCATGGCAAATGGGAAGACCGTTGCGGACTTTCCGGCTAACTACATCAGTGAGGGCCGTCGACGCCCCCGTTTAGCGGAAAAGCCGATAATAAAACCCACCAGGAGTACGCCGGAACCGGCTAGAAACCATTTGATATATTGATTCATTTCAAGTCCGCTCAATTCCTTGTCCAAGGTGTTGGCTCTTTTCGTTTGTTCGGCAAGCTGGGTGCTGACTTCTTTGTATTTTTTTTTGAGAGTCAAAAATTCAGCTGCACCGGCCTTTAGCTCTTTGTAATCAGTTTCAACCTTCTTAAGCGCTGTCTCGCTGCTGTCCAGGGAAGACTTGAATGTTTGGTTTTCTTCTTTAAAACGGCTATTTTCTTCAATCAAGGCAGTTGCCTGCTGCCTTAAGCTTGTATATTTGCTTTGTAATTTTGCCAATTGAACGGCGCTGGTCGGTTGACCGACCAGATACCGATTCAAAACATAACCCTCTTTGCCATTGGGAAGTCTCACCTTTGACCAATCTTTTCCGGGTTCCACGACCTCTAACTGTTGGCCTGATTTAACAAGATCCAGGATCTTATATTCCGTGCTCGGGCCGGTTCGCAACGGCAGCTTCAATAAATCTGTGACATACCTGGTTTCAGCAAAGCCAACAGCACAAAAACACATCACACAAATTCCCAAAAACACGATTTGCTTAAGCAGGATTTTCATAACCGGTGCACCCCCTGATAAATGTTGACGATTTTTTTTAATGTTATATTTTACAACATTTTGTTAAAATAGCAAATTATGTCAACATTGTCTTTAAAAATGTCGGCGCATATGCTATTCTTGAATCACTTCGAATGTAATTATTTTAATTAATTATGAATTCTTAAAATTTTCAGTCTATACCTGTTAGGAAGTTCAATTAGGATGGTTTAAGCCGTATGATTGCCTATGATTTACAATGCACCAATGGTCATACTTTTGAAGGTTGGTTTGCAGACCGCAAGGCCTACCTCGACCAAAAAAAAAAGGGCCTGATCACTTGTCCGGCTTGTAACGATACCGCCGTGGACACTGTGCCTTCCACATTTGCCATAAGATCTTCGCAAACTTTCAAACCCAAGGCCCTTTCCCCAGAAGAAGTCGCTCTGGCCAAAATTGGAAAAGAAGCCATTGAATTTGTTGAAAAAAATTTCGATGATGTTGGCTGTGATTTTGCAAAGGAAGCCTTGAAAATTCACTATGGCGCCACTGAACCCCGCAACATCCGGGGCGTAAGTACCAAAGATGAAGAAAAAACCCTCAAAGAGGAAGGGATCCAGTTCTTTAAACTCCCGATGCCCGCCACCCACGATACGGATTCATAGCGAATCGGCGTTGAAACGCAGAGCTTATGTCAATCGCCGCTACCCGCAGCCTTATCAATATCGATGATCTTTTCGCCTTCAAGGTAATCACGTGTCTCATATCTGGTAATATGCATGAGTTTGCGTGACATTTCTCGCAACGCATTAAGATGCTGCTGAATCTTTTCAACCCTTTGTTTCACCGTATCTTTTTTAAACTCACCCATGACCGCGCACTCGGCCAGTTCCACAAGCACTGCCTGCATGGGTTGATTCATCTCATGACACACCGCTCCGGCCGTTTCGACAACAGCCTGTAATTTCCCCTTCTGCAGCAATTCTTTTTCAGTCCGCTTTCTCCACGAAATATCCGAAATGGTGAAAGTGGCTCTTTGCATGGGATCGGGGGGGTATAAAGAGCTCACCTTTAAATGACCCAAAAATGTAGTCCCGTCTTTTCTTTTAAAGGTTGTATCCAACCAGGCTTCTTTTCCGGCTTTGAGGTATTTATAAATAAAATCGCCAACATTCAGGAAGTCTTCCTCCGATGGATAAATGATCCGGGCGCTCTTTCCAAGCCAATCCATTTCCGAGTCAAATCGAAACATTTTCATCATGCCCCCATTGATCTGCTTGATGAATCGATTTTCAACCAGTCCGATCCCGATGGGAGTAGCAGATAAAATGCTGTTGACGATATCATTGCTCCGCCGCAGTGATTTCTCGGCAATCCTGCAATTCTCGGCTTCGATTTCCAACTCCGAAACTCTAATTATCAATTCTTCATAAGTGGGCTTCATATTTATCAAATCCGCGACATTCTAACTCGACCTTGCTTACCCGTACATTTTATTCCGTTGTTTGGGATTTTGAATTTCAGTCATTGAGATTTGTGTTTTGTTATTTGAAATTTATTGTTGCTGAAACCCGATAAGGGCCTCATAGAGATTAAATTGACGGAGCGAAGCCTCCGGCTCGTAGGGGTTGTAGCGCCTACGCCTCGGAGAGCGACATCCACTAATATTCAATTTTCAATAGTCAATTGTCAATTGTCAATTTCGCCTTATCCGGGTCCCTTAAGCCGGGCAGCCAGGCTTGAAAGGCGCCGGTGAGGTTTGTCATTTTTCAAGGCAATGTGCAACGCTTTCTTGGTGCCGATCAGGATGACTAATTTTTTGCCTCTCGTCATCGCCGTATACAATAGATTTCTTTGTAACAGAACATAATGCTGAGTCACCAGCGGCACGATAACGGCCGGATATTCAGCTCCCTGGGATTTGTGTACCGAAATCGCATAGGCCGTTGTAACCTGATCGAGCTCGTCGGCTGCGTATGGGACGGTTCTACCGTAATAATCGACTGAAAGCTCATTTTTTTGGCGGTCAAGGCTGCGAATAATCCCGATATCTCCGTTATACACTTCCTTTTGGTAGTTATTTATTAGGTGCATGACTTTATCACCAATTTTAAACGAATTACCCAGGGCTTCCAGCGAAACAGGTTGTGGGTTTAAAACCTTTTGCAGCATTTGATTAAGGTTGATCGTGCCTACCGATCCTTTGTGCATCGGCGTTAAAACCTGGATGTCATGGATGGGATCCAGGTTAAATTTAGCGGGCAGTTCTTCCCGGCATAGTCGCACGATCCGGGCGGCCACCTGGTCCGGATCACTTTGTTCGATGAAATAAAAATCACAAAGACCGTCAAAACCATTCAGGTTCGTGCACACGGGGGGTTCACCCCGGCGAACTTTATGGGCGTTTGCCACGATAGCGCTTTGCGTGTCCTGCCGGAAAATTTCATTCAGGTAGAACACCGGTATGTGACCCGAGTTGATCATGTCCGACAGAACATTGCCGGGGCCCACGGACGGAAGCTGGGATATATCGCCCACCAATACCAGGGCGGCCGATACCGGCACGGCGATCAGGAGATGATACATCAAAAGGGTATCGACCATGGAGGCTTCATCTATGATAACGGCATCGGCATCCAAAGGATTGTCACGGTTTCGCAAAAAGTCGCCATCGATGAAATTATAGCCCAAAAGCCGGTGAATGGTGCCGGCCTTTCTCCGTGTAACCTCTGCCATCCGTCGGGCCGCCCGGCCGGTGGGAGCAGACAGCAGCACGCGTTTGCCCTGGTTTTCAAATATTGTGCTGATTGAACGCAAAAGTGTTGTTTTGCCGGTTCCCGGGCCGCCCGTAATAATCACAATACGGTGGCAAAAGACCTCCTCGAGCACCTGAAGCTGTTCGGCCGACAAATTAATGGCAAGTTTTTCATGAACCTCGCGTGATATCCGATCGGCCTCAATAGCGGCAGGTTCTACCGGTAAGGACAGCAGGGCCTTCAATCTGCTTGCCAGTCCGGCTTCCGCCAGATGTAAATCCTTCATATAAATGGCGCTGGTGGATTCACCGTTGTCAATGGGTTCAACCACAATGACCTTTGCAGCCACCATTTCGTCGATGGCCTTTTGGATAGCCGGACGGCTGATTTGAAAAAAATTCTCGCAGCGCGAGAGCAGATTTTCTGATTCAGCAAAGGTATGGCCCTCGTCGGCGTTTTGCATGATGATGTGACGAATGCAGGCCCGCACGCGTTGAGGTTCCTCTTGTTCCAGCCCCAGTTTGCGGGCAATCGTATCGGCGATAATGAATCCGGATCCGGCGAAGTCTTCGGCCAGAACATATGGGTCCTCACGGATAAGGTCTACGGCGTCCGGTCCGTATTCTTTGTAAATTTTTGCACAAAAGGAGGTCTGCACACCCATTTCCTGTAAAAACTGCATTAACGCTCGCAAGGCATGATGTTCTTTCCAAGCGCTTTGAATCATGTCAGATTTGGCTTCACCGATGCCTTCAACGTCAAGTAGCCGTTCAGGTGCGCTTTCGATAATTTCCAAAGTCCGGGGCCCGAAGGCCGCCACCAATCTTGCAGCCAGCGATGAACCGATCCCTTTAATGATACCGGATGCCAGATAGGTCCGGATACCTTCAACCGCCGCCGGCAACGTCACTTCATAGGAGTGAATTTTAAATTGTAGGCCGTATTTACGATGGGTTTGCCAGGTGCCTTTAACTTTAAGGGCTTCACCGGGACTTACTCCCGCCAGATAACCGACCACGATGATCGCGGCAGCCTGATTGGAGGCCTTCAAACGCGCAATGGTGTACTGGGTCTCTTCGTCAAAATAGGTGATATGCTCCAGCTGACCTTCAATGGTGACCAAGCGAGGAATATTTTTCTTAAAAGGGTTCATTTTGGTTATTTGCAAGGATCCACTTGGCGGCATCGTACAAATTTTTGGCTATGAAATCGGCAACTATCCGCTTTGTTTTCAAAATGTGTTCGACATCATCATCTTTGCCGGTTTTAACCAGCACCGCCTGGCCGCATCCGGCGTTGCGCGCACACTCGATGTCTTTGGCGCTGTCGCCCACCATAATAGACTTTGATAAATCAATGTTGTATTTGCGCTGTGCCTGGAACAGCAATCCCGGTGCCGGTTTGCGGCATTCGCATCCATCATTCGGCATGTGGGGACAGAAAAAAATATCCGTTATCATGCCACCGCCGGATACGATGGCGTCTTTCATTATGCCATGAAGGTGATCGAGTTCGCCGGGGGAGATGAGTTTGCGAGCAAGTGCCGATTGATTGGTGATGACTATAGATGTGAACCCGCTTAGCGTCAATAGTCGGATGGCCTCGATGCTGCCGGGAATAAATCTAAATTCGGACCGGCTTTTGATATAATCCGCAGAATCGTGATTGATCGTACCATCCCTGTCTAAATATACGACGTTGTCCAAAGTTGTCTGGCTCATCTGCTAGTCTGCAACCATAAAAGCGTCCGGATAGCCGTCTTGTATGAGAATCGCCTCATTCGCTACGGCATCTTCCAGGGTTTTAAAGGCCCCCACGCGAACTCTGTAAAACATCTTATCCCCACGGTCATACGGGGAGATATGGGCATTTTTGTACTGCGCAGCGAGCTTGCGTTTAAACCTTTCGGCATTTTCGCGATTTGCAAAAGCACCGACCTGAAAAGTAAAGTTGCCCGAATAGTAGTCTCTCTGAACAAAGGTACGGCCTGTACCGCCATTGGTGACTGCAGGCGTACCCAGGGCCTCAATCTCGACTTTGGCCGTGCCGGGTCCGACGAGTCCGAGTTCTTTGGCCGCCGTATAGGAGAGATCAATAATTCTGCCCCGCACAAAAGGTCCCCGGTCGTTGATCCGCACCTCCAGTTTCAGATTGTTTTCAAGATTATGGACCCGAACATAGGTGCCGAGCGGCAGGGTTTTGTGAGCCGCAGTCATGGCATACATATCATAGATTTCACCGTTGGATGTTTTTTTGCCGTGAAAATCTTTTCCGTACCAGGAAGCGATCCCGCGCTGACGAAAACCTTTGGAATCCGGCAGTGGCTGGTACCATTTACCGAAAACTTTATAGGGCTTGGGGTGACCGGCCGGTCGCTGGGGAGCGGGTTCACTGGTTGCACAGCCGCCGACGAAGAATAACAAGGCCACAATAGCCGGCAGACCCCGAATTATTCTAATTTTTATGGGAAGGCAAATTAAGGATTTGATAATTTGATCAATCTCCTAAATTCAAAATTCCAAACAATTGGCGTTTGATCTTATTTGAGATTTGGATATTTTAATTTGGAATTTATTTGTCATTTGGTTCTTTTAATTTGTTATTTCCGGTTTATCCGGGTTAGCTCCGTTTTTCTTGACGCGAATTTTGCACCCTCCGCGGCTTTTTGTTTTCCAGGGCCAGCTCTAATACATCCAGCATCTTATCCGCAAAATGGAATTGGATGTCCTTCTCGACTTTTTTCGGGATATCCTCTAAGTCTTTGCGGTTCCAGGCTGGTAATATGATCGTTTTGATGCCTGCACGATGGGCGGCAAGCACTTTCTCCTTAACGCCGCCCACGGGCAGTACCTGCCCTCTTAAAGTAATTTCGCCGGTCATGGCCAGATCTTTGCGGATGCGTCTTTCGGTCAGCAGGGAAGTCAGTGCCGACAGCATGGTCACCCCGGCGGAGGGTCCGTCTTTGGGAATAGCGCCGGCAGGCACATGGATGTGGATGTCTTTGTTTTCAAAAAAATCCTCGTCGATTCCGAGTGAAGATGCATTGGCCCGCGCAAAGCTCAATGCGGCTGTGGCCGATTCCTTCATGACGTCTCCAAGCTGACCGGTCAAGGTCAGGCCTTTGCTACCCTTCATCGCCGTGGCTTCAATAAAAAGAAGTTCGCCGCCGGTGGGTGTCCAGGCCAGGCCGGTGGCCACACCCGGTGTGGTTATCCGGGCCTTTGTTTCTGAAGTTAGGCGAACCGGTCCAAGGTATCCGTGAAGGTCGGCAGCATTGACATTCATCGATTTAAGCTTTTTAACCTTACCCTGGGCAATCTTGCTGGCCACTCCCCGACACACATTTGCAATTTCCCGCTCCAGGTTGCGCAGGCCGGCTTCACGCGTGTAGCCCATGATAATCTGTTTTACCGCGCCGGCGCTGAATTTAATCTGTTTGGCTTTAATACCATGTGCTTCCCGCTGACGCGGTATGAGAAAACGGCTGGCAATTTTTATTTTTTCATCCAGGGTGTATCCGTGCAGCATCAGCACTTCCATGCGGTCGCGCAACGCCGGCGGGATGGTGTCCAGGATGTTGGCCGTAGTAATGAACATGACGTTGGAGAGATCGAAAGGCACATCCAGATAATGGTCGGAGAAAGAAAAATTCTGTTCAGGATCCAGCACTTCCAATAATGCCGAAGAAGGATCGCCGCGAAAATCGCTCCCGACCTTATCAATTTCATCCAGCATGAACACCGGGTTGTTCGACTCCGCACGTCGTAGCCCCTGAATAATTCGCCCGGGAAGCGCACCCACATAGGTGCGCCGATGTCCTCGGATTTCAGCCTCATCACGCACACCGCCCAGGGAAATACGGTGAAACTTGCGTCCCAGCGCTCGGGCAATGGATTGGCCCAGCGATGTCTTCCCGGTCCCGGGAGGTCCGGCGAAACACAAAATAGGCCCTTTGGACTCCGGCTTCAGCTTGCGAACTGCCAGGTATTCGATAATGCGTCGTTTGGGTTTTTCCAGTCCGAAATGATCATCATCCAATATTTTTCGGGCTTTTTTTATGTCCAGGTTGTCCGGGGTGCGGTCGTGCCAGGGCAGGGCCGTGATCCAATCCAGGTAAGTCGATGCCACCGTATATTCGGCCGAAGAGGGATGCATACGGGACAACCGGTCCAGTTCACGTTCGGCTTCCTTGCGGGCCTCATCAGGCAGATTTTTTTCCTCGATCTTCGCCCGGTATTCATCAATCTCAACGCCCGCCTCATCTTTTTCCCCCAATTCTTCCTTGATCGCTTTCAGTTGCTGCCGCAAATAATACTCGCGTTGACTTTTGTCCATATCACCCTTGACCTGATTCTGGATTTTACTGCCCAGTTCCAGAATGTCGAGTTGGTGATTTGCCAGGCGGGTGACTTCCTTCAATCGTTCTTTAACGTCCACCGTTTCAAGGACTTTTTGTTTTTCCGCGGGAGTCGAATTGATGGTTGACGCAATCATGTCCGCTATGGTGCCGGCTTCCTGGATGGTCTTGGCCATTTGAGCGATCTCGGGCGGTAAACCCGGCGAAAGCTCCACAATCCTTTCAAACTGGTTCACCAGGTTGGACATCAACGCTTCGGTTTCATTGTCTTTTATCTCGATGTCTTTAATCAGCTCAAAGCGGGCTCGGAGGTATGGTTTTCCTTCTTCAAAAACGGTTATTTTAAATCGGTTCAACCCCTGGACCAAAAGCTGGGTGCGATTATCCTGGGTTTTCGCCATTTTTAGAATCATGGCGCTGGTGCCCATCGAGGCCAGATCTTCTCGGCCCGGCGTATCTTTATCTTCGGGCTTTTTTGATACCATCAAGCCGATGATACGATCTTTGGCCATGGCTTCATCAACCAGCTGGACGGATTCACCTTGCAGGACCACCAGCGGCAATACCATTTTTGGAAAAAGTGCGGCATCATACAATGGCAGAATCGGAAGAATTTCCGGTATCTTTTCTGCATCCAATTCCATGGGTGACTGTTTATCAGCCATATCTCCCTCCAAGTTAATTGCTTTGAAGATTATATAAAATTTTTAAAAATGTCTGAGATTAGGTTTGTATTCCCAATTCCCACCGGGGCGTAGGCCCTATGGCCCCTATGGGCCGGAGGCCGAAATCATCAACCCTATCCGTCCTGAATCGGCACTTTATGCGGCCCCTCGGGCGGCAATTTTGCCAGTCGAATTTCCAGCAACCCGTTTTGATATGCGGCGGACACCACTTCCGGATCGATGGGTGCCGGCAAAAAAAGAACGCGCTCGAATTTACCGTACTGGATTTCAGCAAGTCGATAGGTTGCGTTGTGGGAGCAATGCCTCGCCAAACGGTTCCCCTGTATCCTGACCGCCTTGCTGCTGATTTCGACATCCAGGTCCTCTTTTTCGACGCCCGGAATCTCGGCCAGAATGACGACCTCCTCCGGGGTTTCGTTCATGTCCATTGGAGGCTTCCAGGTACGTTCAGCCAGCGTGAAACCCGGACTCACCGAACGGAAAATATCTTCAATTGTTTTTTCGAATTTGGAACCAATTTGACCGAAATCATCTAAAAACCGTATTTTGATGTACTCCATTGCCGGCTCCTAATGTTTATAATTATGTTTTCTTCTCCTCCGCACCAAGTTGTTGCAAAATAACACCAAAACACTGGTTTGTAAAGAGAAGACGGATGGGGGAGTTTGGAATTCGGCCTCTGACACCTGCAACCTAGTATCATGCTAAGCCCTGTGCACTATGCTCCATGCCCCATGCTCTATGCCGCCTGCCCCCCGCAACCCGTATCCCGCGCCTCGAAACCCGCAACCTATTATCACGCTAAGCCCTGTGCACTATGCTCCATGCTCTATGCCCCATGCTCTATGCCGCCTGCCCCCCGCAACCCGTCTTGACAAGGGTAGAGGCATGCTTAGAATTGAGAAAACCCCAAGACCCGAAATAGGAGGTTTGAACATGACTCTTGTAAAATGGGATCCGTTCAGGGATGCGGAAAAGCTCCAGAACCGAATTAATCGAATGTTCGAGGATTCCTTCGGTCGTACCCGGGATCCGGATGACGAAATGAGTTTGTGTGCCTGGAGACCGCCGGTCGATATTTACGAAACCGAAAATGGAATTGTACTAGCAGCAGAGCTGCCCGGCGTCGGTAAAGAAAATATTTCCGTGGAGGTTAAAGATAATATTCTGACCCTTAAGGGAGAGCGCACGGCCAACCAGAATATAATGGAAAAAAGTTTCTACCGTCAGGAGCGCTGTTACGGAACATTTCAAAGATCATTTACCCTTCAGCAAAATATTCAACCCAATCTGATCAAGGCGACCTTTAAAGACGGCGTGCTGGAAATCGAGATCCCCAAACCCGAAGAAGAACAGCCCATGCAGATTTCGGTAAAAGTTGAATAAGGAGAAACGACACAGCTTTAAACTCGTGATCAGATCCCAGTATTTTTTATATTTCGGTGTACTGGGAATTTTTTTGCCCTACTTTAATCTGTACTGCTATCACCTCGGATTTTCAGGCCTGCAGATCGGTCTTCTAGCGGCGTTAAGATCGATGACCCTGGTTTTGTTCCCTTTAATCTGGGGAGCCTTGGCCGATCGCTTTCATATTCGCAAACCGATATATATCCTATGTAATTTTGTCAGCACTTCCACCTGGGTATTTTTTCTGTTCACCGTTGATTTCTGGCCGATGCTGCTCATCACGGCTTTTTATGGGATGTTTTATTCACCCATTATATCCTTTTTAGAAGCTGTCACCATGGATGTGCTGGGTGCCGAGAAAAAAAGCTACGGCCGGATACGGGCCTGGGGTTCGGTCAGTTTTATCGTCATGGTGCTTGTGATCGGAAGAATTATCGATCTTTATTCGGTCGATATCATCCTTGTTCTTGTTTTGGCCGGCTCTTTGATGTTGGCCGTAATTAGTCTTCGCATACCGACCATCGAAACTCTTAAAAAAGATTTTTTAACACCGGGCGCCGGTTCCCTTTTCGAAAAACGCGTTATTGTTTTTCTATTCTGTGCGTTTTTGATGTTGGTCAGCCACGGCGCCTATTACGGTTTTTTTTCGATCCACCTGGAAAATTTAGGGTATCACAGCACCTTCATCGGGTTATCCTGGGCTCTGGCATCAACAGCTGAAATACTGGTGATGGTTAAATCAAACAGGATATTCAACCGATTTTCCCTGGAAAATGTTCTTTTCTTTTCGTTTCTGGTAGCGGCCGTCAGATGGATGATCCTCTTTTTTTCTGAATCAACCGCCATCATACTGCTGTCACAGATTTTGCATTCCGTAACCTACGGCACCTTCCACATGGCCAGTATTCTTTACATCGATCGGTTGGCGCCGGATAACGCCAAAACCCTGGGCCAGGCGGTCAATAACGGCCTGACCTACGGGTTCGGATTAATGGTGGGCTTTTTTATCAATGGATATCTATATGAAACCACCGGATCATTTGTTCCATTTCTAATCAGCAGCCTAATTGCTCTATCCGGTGGGTTGTTTTTTCAAAGTTATCAGTTGGCCAGCCGCAAGAGAACATAGAAAAGGCTTATTTTATGAATCCTCAGCGCTCCTGTTCAATCACCTCCGCTAGTATTCTCACCGCCCGGTCAATGGTCTCTTCATCGGTCATGGTGTAGTTGAGCCGCATGGTTTCAATGCCTTCACCACAGGAGGTATAAAAATATTTGCCCGGCACAAAGGCAACGTTTTTCTGCATGGTTTTATGATTCAGGTTTTCCATATTGAAACCTTCGGGTCCTTCCACCCAAAGAAACATGCCGCCTTCAGGCCGCGACCATTTGAAATCGGGCGGGAAATATTTTTCCAGGGCAGACAGCATTGCTTCCTGTTTGGGCCGGTATAAATTGATAATTTTCGGCATTTGCCGAGCTAGAAATCCTCCTGAAATGTATTCGGCGGCAAGTGCCTGGTTAAACGTGCTGCTGTGAAGATCGGTCCCC
Organism: uncultured delta proteobacterium; assembly: GCA_963765595.1. GTDB lineage: Bacteria > Desulfobacterota > Desulfobacteria > Desulfobacterales > JAFDCJ01 > JAFDCJ01. The sequence continues at coordinate 13,253 of CAVXXE010000125.1, read as the reverse complement.
TGCTTGACGATTACCAGCCATTTTCTGATGAGCTCCGGAGCTGCACAAAACCCAATTCTAAGACCCGGTGCAAATACTTTGGAAAGGGTGCTGACGTAGACGGTGTTATCCGGTGCCATCGATTTCAGCGTTGGGATGTCTGTACCGCGGTACCTTAATGAACTGTAAGGGTCGTCTTCTATGAGCAGCGCGCTATACTTTGTAATGATCGCCGCGATTTCCCTGCGGCGTTCAATGGGGATGGTTCTACCGGTCGGATTTTGAAATGTCGGCACAAGATATATGAACTTTATCCCGCCGATATCAAGGGCCTTTTCAAGAGATGCGGGAATCAATCCATCATTATCGGTATCCAATCTGACATATTCCGGCTCATATGGCGTGAAAGCCTGGAGCGCTCCCAGGTAAGTCGGGGCCTCGACGGCGACTTTATCGCCCTTTGAGATCAGAATTTTCCCGATTGCATCCAAAACTCCCTGGGACCCGCTGGCCACAAGAACTTCCTCTTTGTCGGATTTAATGCCTTTTTGCCGGAGATATTCGACCAGGATTTCTCTTAGAGGCCCGAATCCTTCGGTCGGATCATACTGGAAAGCCATTGATGCGTATTTATCGATTACGATAGACGCCAGCTCTGGAATAATATCCATCGGAAAACTTTCGGGGGACGGAATTCCGCCGGCCAAGGATATCATACCGGGTTGGGATACAACTTTTAGAATTTCCCTGATTACATTCACATCCATGGCACTGGTTCTGTCGGCCAGTAAATTATCAAATCGCATGTTTGGTTCCTTCCGTCTTAGGGTTCTCGAAAAGACAAGCTCACAAAAATTCAGCAAAAAATATTTTATCCAGACCGGTCGGTTTATATTTTGTAATTTTTTTTCCTGATCAAACCTGAATATCGTGATTTATTTTTTTGAGCTAATTGATGTAAAAGCCTACCTGCCGGAGGGTTTGATCCAGGATAGATCAATCCCGACTGGATATATACAGCCCCGCTGCACCGTTTAAAGTTATGATTATAGAATTTGCGATTTCCTGATGATCCAAATTTGCTTGTAGCCTTTTCAAACTTCCCCATTCCGCATTCCACATTCAAACCCATCTCTCATCCGCCCTCAATCTCTACCGGAAGGAAACAAAAGGCAACGCAGCCAGTGTAACAGTGAATTTTCACCCAGAAGTTCTTTGTCGGCTTTATCGAAATCATGAAAAAGTTTTACGGGATCTGAAAACCACTGAGCCCGGGTGGTAAACGGTTGCATCGCATCCAGTTCTTTGACGACTTTGGCCGGGTTTCCCACCGCTACGCAATTAGCGGGAATATCGTCCACTACCACCGCCCCGGCTCCGATAATGCTGTTTTCACCGATGGTGACGCCCTTGCAGACGATGACGCTGTCGCCGATCCAGACGTTATCCTCGATCTTAATGGGCGCGGTTTTCCCAATGGAAACCCGGTTGTAAATATCATGCCAGTCCGAATCGGTAATATAAGCATTGCTAGCAATCATACAGTTATCGCCGATAAGGATTTCATGGGCCGAGCCAATTCGCACTCCGGAGCAAATCAAACAATAGTTGCCAATTCGTATACGTCCCTTGTCCTGCTGTTCCGCCCAGATGGCCAGCCTGACATTTCTGTCGGCGGATGCCACCACATTGACATAGTCGCCCAGTTCAATTGGAGCACCAAAGATTTCCACATGCCAGGGCTGCATAAAGGTGAAACCCTGGCCGAGGTATTCAAGCTGAGGGCGCAGGAAGTGATTGACATAAAATTCTTGGAATTTCAGGTAGGCTTTTTTAAGGTAGTATGGACGATGGTCTCTTCTCAACGAAAATGCCTTATTGAGCACAACCGCTCAATCTTCGTTGCCCGTTGTCTGAAAATGGAGGTTGTACCTGAATCTGGATAGTCATATGTTGAACAAATAAAGTTCTAAAATGAGGGCACTTATCGATTAGATCTTAATCGAAATCCTTCCAATACTCATGGCTGAACAATTGACCGGCCGGAGTCAGGTTGTAAATGGCATCGGCCGCCATGAGGGCCACGGCGTTGGTCCAGGTAATTTTTTCTTCAGGCCAGATGATCATATCGGGAAAAGTGAATCCGCACCAATAGGAACCATCTTCATACCTACGGTCGGCAATCCAGCTAAATATAATCTTGGCAAGTGCTCGATTTCCCATTGCTGCCAGCGCAATAACCAACTCCGAGGTCTCTGCTATGGTCACCCAAGGCTCGTCGGAAACGCACCGAACCCCCCTGTCTTCGATCATGTATTTAGCCCAGTATTTATCAATTCGCCTTTGTGCATCAGCTCCGGTTAAAACACCGGCGAGAATCGGATAAAACCAATACATGGAATAACGGGACTTGGCGATGTTGAATAAATGGGGTTTTTGCCGGATGGCATCTCCAAGTTTAATCAAAGCATTTTTCCATTTGGGTGCGGGACGCCCGAGTAGATTGGCAATGGCCAGGGCGCATTTAAGACTCATGAAAATAGAGCTGGAGCCGGTTAAAAGTGCCATTGGATCCACCTGGCCGTCAGGACTGATGGCCCAGTGGATTTCACCCTCGGAGGTTTGAAGTCGCAACGCGAATTCTATGGCTGCCGACACGGTCGGCCACATCCGCCTGATAAAAGCAATGTCCCCGGTAATAAGATAATAGTGAAATACACCCACCGCGATGTAGGAGGACATGTTGGCATCCCGGGTCCGGTCCTCGGGCACGCCCTGGATGTAGGCCGAATACCAGCAGCCATCCTCAAGCTGCATCCGCGCCATCCACCCAAAGGCACGCCGGGCATGGGACAAATAACCGCCGATACTCAGCCCCATGGCGGCCTCAACATGATCCCAGGGATCTGTTTTTTGGCCATCGCACCATGGTATTTCTCCGCTGGGCAATTGGGTTTCTGCAATCAAGCCACAAACGGCATCGATGTTGATAGAAAGATCCGGTACTGATCTCCTTATCGAGGTCTCAGATTTCATCCAGCACTGCCTTTCATATTGTTGTAAACCGATATTAATATCGATAATTAAAGCCATAATCAAGAGGCAATTTCGCTTTCAAAATTTGACGGTTGAGATACTTGGGGTTCACGAATCGATAAGTTCACAATTTTGAGTGTTGCGGCACCCGTCCAGCAAGACGCGAAAACGCGGGAAAAATGGAAAAAGCTAAAACCATCTTTTTTTTCAACCTTGACTTTATTAATTTCTTTGTTTAAGTTACCTGATATGCTCAATTTCTTCTAGATGCTTCAGATCTTTTTAGCGGGTTGCTATCACGTTTAGGTCATTTCTCTCAACGCATTCGATCGGACGGACCCGTGTTCAACGGAATCTTTCCTATCGACAGACAGTTGTTTTTTTGGTGCCTCTTGTCGAGCTCAAATTAAATAGTGCCGGATGAGTCTACGAAACTTGCTTCGGCGCGGTCATGTTGGACATCAATCTAAACCACTTGGTGGCAGAGGACGGAAAATCCCTGCCGAAACTGGAACCTCAATTGCGCTGATGTTGCGGCGCACAGGAAAGGAGGCAAAAATGGCAGAAAGTATCTACAAAGTGATTCAATTGGTGGGAAGCAGCGAAACTTCCTGGGAAGAAGCTGCGCGAAATGCGATTGAAAAAGCCGGCCAAACCCTTCGCGACTTAAGGATTGCAGAGGTTGAGAAGCTTGACATGAAAGTAGAAAACGGCAAAGTGGCATCTTATCGCGCCCGGGTGAACCTTTCGTTCAAATATGGCGGCGGCGAATAGCCCTGCCGAAGATATCTTGTTAAACAGAGGTGTTTGGTGTTTTGCATGCCACGCAGACGCCAAACACCATTAGACTGGAATTGATGGCCAACGGGACATAAAGGCCTAATTTGCGTAATCGACAGGGTATTCTTCGTCCTGAATCTTTTCTTATCCCGTCTTTACAGTGATTGTTCCGATGCAGTCGACATCCCCCCTTATCCGAATACCTCCCATACAATATCAGGCGCTTAGTACTGTATTTGTCCGCTCAATAGAACCCTTATCCAAGCACCGGAAGGAATTCGATGGCAAGTGTGAAGGAACACTATGACAACCTGCTTGCTTCCTGTTATTCATGGATGTGTGGCGGATCTGACTTAAAATTAAAAAAAAATCGAGCCTTTTTCCAAGCCCACGGTATACGGCCGGCGCATTCGGCCGCCGCTGTGGATTTGGGAGCCGGATCCGGTTTTCAGGCAATCCCCCTGGCAGAGGCGGGCTTTAACGTCACCGCTATTGATGTCAGCCGCGGCCTTTTGAGGGAGCTAAATCAAGCCGCCGGGAGGTTACCGATCAGAACGATACAGGATGACCTGCTGAATTTTGCTGAACACAGCCCTGCAAAAATTGAAATCATTGTCTGCATGGGCGATACCCTTACCCATTTGAAGAGCCTGGCGGAAGTGAAGGAATTAATTCATCGTGTTCATGGGCCGTTGGAGAAAGAGGGGCTTTTGATCCTGGGCTTTAGAGACATGACGGCCGAATTGACCCGGCTGGATCGGTTTATTCCGGTGAGAAGTGATTCTAACAGAATTTTTATCTGTTTTCTGGAATATGAAAAAAACCATGTAAAGGTGCATGACATACTTTATGAAAAGACCGATGATCACTGGAAAATGAAGAAAAGTTTTTTCCGAAAGCTTCGTATCTCTCCGCAATGGACACAAAAATGTTTATTGAAGGTCGGCTTCAAGGTCGAAAAATCCGACATTGAAAATGGCATGATCACGATTATCGCACGGAAACGGTAACGTGTTTTTGATAAAAGAATACAGGCTATACCCTATTGTATTTTGATTAATTCTTGCATAATTGGGGAATAAATTGTTTCCGAGCCCCTTACCATTGGTTATTTGGTATTATACTTGTAAGTTTTCCCATTCATCGAAGACTAAACCTCAATGATTACGGACAATATCCAATACGCCTGGCTGATCATATATCTGCTTGCTCTGATGTCTCTATTCCTTTATGGTATGAATTGCTATTTGTTGATGATATTTTACTTTTTAAAAAGCCCCGCAGCCCTCAGACAACACCAGGCGATCAAAGAAAATTTCTTCCGGAATGTACCCCAAAAAGACTGGCCCCAGGTTACCATCCAGTTGCCTGTATACAATGAACGCTATGTGGTTAAACGGTTGATTCAATCTGTTTGCCGGTTTGATTACCCCAGAGAACTGCTTGAAATCCAGATTCTGGATGACTCCACCGATGATACCGTTGACATCGCCAAGGCTGTGGCCGGAGAAATGACACGGCAGGGCTTCGACATCGGCTATATCCACCGCGATGATCGGATTGGTTTCAAAGCCGGCGCCCTGAAAGAAGGCCTCAAATATGCCAAAGGCGAACTTGTGGGAATCTTTGATGCCGATTTTATTCCCAACCCGAAATTTTTAAAAGAGACGGTTCCGTACTTCACGGACCCTCAAATCGGTATGCTTCAAACCCGCTGGGGACATATCAACAGCGACTATTCTTTGCTGACGAGAGCCCAGTCAATGGGAATCGACGGCCATTTTGGGGTCGAGCAGGCCGCCCGCGCCTGGAGCGGCTTTTTTATGAATTTCAACGGAACCGCGGGCATCTGGCGCAAAAAAACCATCGAAGATGCCGGGGGATGGCAGGCCGACACCCTGACCGAAGATCTGGATCTGAGTTACAGGGCCCAGCTTAAGGGCTGGAAATTAAAATTTGTATCGGATGTCGTCTGCCCGGCGGAGGTGCCGGTGACCATTAATGCCTTTAAATCCCAACAGCATCGCTGGGCCAAAGGATCGATTCAGACCGCCAAAAAAAATCTCGGCAAGCTGTTCAAATCAGACCTTTCGCCCTTGATCAAATTTCAGGCCTTTATGCATTTGACCCATTACATGGTCCATCCCATGATGCTTCTGGTAGTGCTAACCTCCATACCGATGCTGTATTCACAATGGTTCTTTAACAGTCTCGCTTATCCGATCATGATCTTCACCCTGCTGTGCCTGGCTACCTGCGGACCGTCTTCAATGTATCTGTTCTCGCAAAGAGTTCTTTATCGCGATTGGAAAAGCCGCATCAAGATCCTGCCTTTTCTGATGTGCCTGGGAACCGGAATTGCGGTCAACAACACCAAAGCCGTCCTGGAAGCATTTTTAAATATTAAAAGCGGTTTTATTCGCACGCCCAAATACGGTATCCAAAAGAAAGAAGACCGCTGGAAAAGCAAACATTATTCAATCCCTGTAAACGCGGTATCAGTTCTCGAATTTTTACTGGGGCTCTACTCATTGTCCGGACTCATATTGTTTCTTTTTTTCAGTAAATACCTTGTCAGCCCCTTTCTGATTATTTATACTTCAGGATTTTTCTACGTCTTTTTTCTGTCAGTCAAGCATGGCTATCGAAAAAGAGAATCATAGGGAGTTGTCACATGTTCTCATTAGGAGTTGGCCTGACAAGCAACTGTAACTTACACTGCGCTCACTGCTATCGAGACCAGGAGTACATCCATAATTTGGCTCTGATCGATATTCAAAAAGTATGCGAAAGTCTCGAAATCAGTTCCATCGGCTTCGGCACCGGCGAAAACGGCTTAAACCCTGCTTATTTTGACATTCTGGATTACCTGCATAACCGCAAGATCAAACTGACCCTGGCTTCCAACGGCTACACGCTCTCCATTACGCCCGACGAAATGCTCAAGTATTTCGGAGATGTGGAATTTTCCGTGGATTTCCCGGATCAAGCCCGACAGGACAAATTCCGTGGCGCAGGTAACTGGAATACGATCATGGCGGGCATCGAGCGCTGCCGGGGGCTGGGCATCCGGGTATCCATATTGGCGGTCTTGATGAACTTAAATTATAAAGATCTGGGAAATATTGCCGGGCTTGCCGCTTCCTTTGGATCTGATTTTCGCGTCAATGTCTATCAACCCATGTACACCGAGGAGTTTCGTCCGAATTTTGAACAGTACTGGGAAGCATTTAAAATCCTCTTCGACCACAGTGAGATCATCTCCGTGACAGAGCCACTGGTAAACACATTTTTGGATCTCAAGGGCCTGAGCGGCACCCCTTGCGGTGGACACAGCATGCGGATAACCCCGGACGGGAAATTAAAAGCCTGCGTTTACTGGCCCGAATCCGATCTAACCATTGATGACCTGGTAGATAAAAAAGAAACCATCATCGAATCCCACTTGTTTAAACAAACCCATTTCACGCCAAAATTCTGTCTGGACTGTGATCATGCCGCCAATTGCGGGGGAGGATGTGCGGCACGTCGCAAACTGCGGGGCCGCTTTGAAGAACCGGATGAATACTGTCCGATTTTCCGGGGAAAAACGATTCAACTCAAAGGCCATCAATCGTCGGCTGCAAAACCTCTGCGCACCGGTAGTATTTGCACCACCATTGTCAGGGGGGTTTAGATTGGGCTGATGAAGATCACGCATATCGTGGCTCTTAACTTTCATCCTAGTTTTATTTAATTAAATCATATTTTTGAGATAATTTTAGATTGTGGATTGTGGATTGCGGATTTATTGTATCGCTTTGCTCTATCACTTTTTATTAAATTGATCCGCCGAAGGCGGACCTTAAATCCAAATTCTAAAATCCAAAATCCAGAATTGCATAGGATATTATTAAATAATCATGGCAAAAGCAGAACAAGGTTTAAGACTTCCGAAAATTCTCTATATCGAGACGACCAACCGATGCAACCTCCGCTGCAAGGGGTGTATTCTTTACCGGGGAAACTGGGAACCGGATCGCGACATGTCCCTGCAGGACCTGGTCATGATCACAGACCAATTACCCGCATTGGAGCGCGCAACGCTTCACGGCATCGGCGAACCGCTATTGAACAAAGATCTTTCCAGGATGATCGCGCATCTGAAAAAACGCAACGTATTTGTGCTCTTTAATTCCAACGGTATCCTGCTGGATGAAGAGCGCCAAAACGCTATCATTGACACCGGGCTGGATGAACTGCGCATTTCACTGGATGCTGCATCCCCTGAAGGATATAAACTTATTCGCAACAGCGATCAGTTCAACCGAATTATTCAGAATCTGCAAAGCTTTCTGAGGCTTCAAAAAGAGCGCCGCGCTGTCACGCCAAGGCTTTCAATGTGGTTTTTGGGAACCCAAGAAAATATCGCAGAGCTGCCGGGTCTGCTCCGCCTGGCAGCCGAAATAGGAATTGAAGAAATACACCTGCAACGACTGGTCTATTTTCAGGACCATGATGGGTATGGTGTGGCCAGACGCGAAAAAACGTTACGGGATTCGAACGACGAGGCCCTGGCGTTGATTAACAGCAGCCGGCTGTTGGCCGCCCGGTTGGGCATCCGGTTCAATGCTTCGGGCCTGGGCAACCCGCTTGAAAGCGTGCAGACGGATTGCGCGGCGAAATTGCCCTGGAGCAAGTGTTATCGACCGCAAACGCTTATGTATATCACCGCCAACGGCAACGTTTTGCCCTGCTGTATTTCGCCCTTTGCCACCATTGACTATTCTTCTATAATCTTGGGGAATGCTTTTGAATCCTCACTGGAAGAGATATGGTCGGGTCCTGAGTATACGTACTTCAGAGAACAGCTCCAAACAGAAACCCCGCTGAAATGCTGCCGGGGATGCGGTGTGTTATGGAGCTTGTAGAAAATTCTGATACGTTTTATAGATGTTGGAGACAATCAAACGTTCCTAAAGGAGTGAATAATGGGTGGTATCCAAGACTTTGATCAATTCGATTCTCTGGGGCTGGCTGAGCTCGTCCGTCAGGGGCAGGTTACTGCCTTGGAATTGTGTGAAGAGTCAATCGAAAGAATCAACCGCCACAATCCCCTGCTAAACGCCGTCATTCGGCCAATGTTTGAAGAGGGACGAAAAGCCGCATCCCAACCACAACCGGATGCTCCCTTTGCAGGCGTCCCTTTCCTGCTCAAAGACCTTGGTTATGCCTATGCCGGAGTGCCCACTTCCGATGGTTGCCGAGCTCTTAACACATACGTCCCCGAAAAGGACAGCGAGATGGTCGTCCGCTTCAAGAAAGCCGGCCTGGCAATCTTAGGTAAGACCAACACGCCCGAATTCGGGTTGTTGGGCATTACCGAACCCGAACTTTTTGGCCCCTGCCGCAACCCCTGGAACACCGACTATACACCCGGCGGGTCGAGTGGTGGTTCTGCATCCGCGGTTGCGGCCGGCATGACTCCCGCTGCGGCCGGAGGCGACGGCGGAGGTTCTATCCGCATTCCCGCCTCCTACTGCGGCCTATTCGGGCTCAAGCCGACAAGAGGCCGAAATCCGAGTGGACCGGATAGCGGCCCGGCCTGGCACGGAGCGGTGCAAAGCCATGTTCTCACCCGGTCGGTGCGGGACAGTGCCGCCATGCTGGATGCCACCCAGAGCGAGGACACCGGGGCGCCCTATCGAATTCCCCCGCCGGAGAGACCTTACCTGGAAGAAGTCGGCCGGCCGCCGGGCAGGTTAAAAATCGTCTTCAGCACGAGCTCACCCATTCACACCCGGGTACATCCGGAATGTGTCCGCGCCGTTGAAAAAACCGCCAGGTTCCTGGAAGACCTCGGTCACCATGTTGAGGAGATGCAACCGGACATAGACGGTCGTGCCCTGGCCGCAAGCTATATGGCCATGTATTTTGGAGAAGTGGCGGCCAATATCGATGAACTTGAGCCTGTGTTGGGGCGCAAGGCCAAGCTGGGAGACGTGGAGGCCATGACCTGGACCTTAGGCCTGCTCGGCCGGAGTTTTTCATCTGGATACCTGACCTCGGCCTTGCGCTTGTGGGACCGTTCCGCACGAAAAATGGGGCGTTTTTTTGATACCTACCATATTTATATGACACCCACAACCGCTTATCCTCCAGCAAAAGTGGGGGAGCTGAAACCCAAACCCGCTGAAGCTATGCTGATGAACCTGGTCAATACTTTGCGTGCGGGCTGGTTGCTGAAAATATCCGGCATCGTGGATAAAATGGTGGAACGTAGTCTATCCAGAACACCTTTCACCCAAATAGCCAACCTTTGCGGACTACCGGCCATGTCCGTCCCCTTGCATTGGACTCCCGGCGGGCTACCCTGCGGAACCCATTTTATCGCACCTTTCGGCGACGAAGCCACCCTTTTCAGATTGGCCGCTCAACTGGAAGAAGCCTGTCCCTGGTACGACCGCCGGCCCCCGATGTCCGCGGAAAGGTAGTTCGTAATTTAAATGCCCGGGTCTTTACATCCCGGCTATATTCCTGTAAAGGCATTCTATAAATCCATCTAAAATCTCTTCGCCAGATTGAGGCCGTCGGGGGGCTCGACAACGACTGCTTGGCATTGTTCATCGATGAAGAGAAGACTGGATCGGAGAAAAAGCGTATGAATAAATATAGAATCGCCATTGTGGGTTTAGGTGCGACCGGTACGGTATTGGCCGCCGCTCTGCTTTGCAAAGACCCGCAAACGGTAGTTGCGGGCAGATCAAACGGCATGGGAGAAACCCTTTTAAAAAAGGGAATCAGGGTATCCGGCAAAATATCTTTTTCCGTGCCGGTAGAGAATTATTGCAGCAGCATTCGGGGTCTTGGCAAGTACAGCCCCGATCTGATCTTCATCAGTACAAAGACCTGTGATCTTGCCCGGGTGCTGGATGAAATAGCGACGATCTTTACACCCGGAACAAAAATAATCAGCACGCACAATGGACTGGGAACTGAAGATTTGATCGCAGAACGGTTTGGTGCCGATTCTGCATTGCGAATGAGCCTCAACCTGGGCGTCGCACGAATCGGACCCGGACAGGTCAAGGCGACTTTTTTCAATCCACCAAATCATCTGGGGGCCGTCACTCCGAAAAATCATAAGGTCGGGGAAGATATTGCCGGCCTGTTTACGGATGCAGGCCTGGACACGATCTATGTCGAAGATATCAAATTGCATGTCTGGCAGAAGATGGTGATGAAATGCACCATGGCCTCAATCTGTGCCGTCACCGGCAAAACCATCAGAGAAGCCCTTCATTTCCCGCCAACCAGAGAGATCGCCGATGCCTGTTTCAAGGAAATTGTAAATGTTGCCGCCGCAAAAGGATACGATTTAGGGGAAAACTACGTCAATCAAGCAGTGGCATATCTGGAAGAAGCGGGTGTTCATAAAGACTCAATGTGCGCCGACATCGAAAACCGGAAACCGACGGAAATCGACTTTTTAGGCGGGAAGGTCGTGGCGTATGCACGCGAGGCAGGCATTTCCGTGCCCTTTTACACAACCATGACGAATCTCGTTAAAGCGCTGGAAAATAACTATTCGGCTAAAGAGAATTGATATGCAAACGACCATATATCTAGTTCTTGCTTTTACGATGGGCCTGATCATGTCGATTTATTTGCCGATGAATAGCTCGGTTGCCAAATACATAGGCTCTTCTATTACCGCAAATGTCATCTTTTTCACTGTGGCGCTTTTGACTTCGGCATTAATTTTTCTTCTATCCGGTGAATTTGACACAATTAATCATTTAAAAGACATACCGGCATTTCTGTATTTAGCTGGTTTTGTGAGCGCTTTTGTGGTCTTAGGCACAACTTTTCTCATTCCACATATCGGTGCGCGAAAATTTTTTATTTTGCTGATAACCGGTCAAATATTTATGGCGATCGTCGTAAGCCATTTTGGAATCCTGGAATCCCCCAAAGACCCCATCAACCTGCAAAAGATGATAGGGGCGGTTCTTGTATTGGCAGGAGCGATTTTTTCTACTTATTAAAAATTCGTCATAGTTCACCGCAAAGAACGCAAAGATCCCTGAGAAAGTCAGAATACAATCAAGTTAGGTGAATTATTGATTGCTTGAAAAGAATCTTGACACCTTTTCTTTTTGCTGATAGCTGACCTGATGCTTCTTCTCAAATAATGAATAAAGTTACAGGGGACGGATTTTTTTATGGTTTCAATCGGAGGGTTTGTATGCTAGGCGGCCATGGCGGAAATATCTATGAGATGGCTCGACGCTTTGGTTATGCACAATCAGAAGTTATTGATATGAGCAGCAATATAAACCCCTTGGGTCCTCCGCCGGGTTTGCTAAATTATCTAAAAAAAAACATCGATACCATCACTAATTTACCGGAAGTTGATAGTAAAGAGATTACAAAAATTTTCGCCCAACGTTTCGAATTAAACCCTGAATGTATTCTTGCAGGAAACGGAACGACCCAGTTCATTTTCTTGACCCCGCGGGTCCTAGAAACAAAATCGGCGCTTGTACTGGGGCCAACATACGCAGACTATGCCGATGCATGTCGTCTGCACAATGTTCGGCTCGCTGGCGTCATGGCTGAAGAATCAGATAATTTTCGTCCGAATATTAGCCGGCTGATAAAAAGCATTGATGGCAAAGACACAGTTTTTATCTGCAATCCCAACAACCCCACCGGTTCATTGATACCCAAAGTTGAGCTTGAATGGCTCTGTAGATCCCACCCGGATACGAATTTTATCGTCGATGAATCATACCTGCCCTTTGTCAACCTCGGTGAAAAAGAGAGCATGATAAATTCAGGGCTCGCAAATGTGATCGTCCTGATTTCGATTTCAAAGATATTTAAAATTCCCGGTCTAAGAATTGGATTTGTCATTTCACGTACCGAAACTATCAAAAAATTCAGACAGAATCTGCTGCCATGGAGTGTGAACAGCCTGGCTCAGGCTGCGGGTCGCTATCTGGCCGCGCAGTGGCCGGAAGTCAGTATGTTTATAAAAAAAACGAAAATGTTTTTTGAATGCCAACGAAAAGAATTCTATGAAAAATTCGAACATATTCCGGAAATAAGACTTTTCCCAAGCACCACTCCTTTTGTGGTGATCAAATTACCGGACTTTCTCTCAGCTGGTAGTGTCTGTTCCCAATTGGCCCGCGATAGGATACTTGTTAGAGACTGCACAAATTTTCAGGGACTTTCCAATCAATTCATCCGGATTTCTTTAAAAACCCGGCAAGAAAACCAAATGCTTGCTGAAAAGCTCATATCATTACTTAAATGCTCAAAAACCCAAAGTCAAAGAGCAGATAAAAGGCAAGCTGTTGGCGGCTGATGGATTTTTATTCTTTATGGTTACCCCACCGCCGGCTTCCGCTCTGGATCTATGATGATCTTTAAAAGAAGACCATTACCATATTTTTTCTTGACATGCTAGA
>CAVXXE010000124.1:0-10314 GCA_963765595.1 uncultured delta proteobacterium | reverse complement strand
CGGTCACAGACCTGCGGGAGATGGCCAAAGAAATTCCTGAGATTTCCGGTGTGCATGGGATGAAAAAGGAAGAATTGATTGCCGCCATCAAGAAGGCCAAAGGGATAGTGGATGAGCGGGTCAAAAAAGCGGATGTCTCCCTTGGCGAAATCAAAAAAAAGATCAAGGCCATTAAGGCCCAACGCCAGGCTGCAATCGAGGCTAAAGATAAGAAGATGGCAACGATTTACAGACGGCGCATCTCCAAGCTGAAGAAAAAGTCCCGCAAAGCGGCTGCCTAAATCCGGCTAAACCGGAAATAACAAACTACAAGCACCACCTGATCTTAAAATTGGGCAAATAAATTCCAAATACGAATATCCAAGTATCAAAAAAGATCAGAACCCAATTGTTTGGGATTTTGAATTTAGGCCATTGTGATTTATTTGGTATTTGTGATTTGTTAATTGAATCTTTGTGGAATGCTGTTGATTTTGCGGGAACGATATTTGATGACGAGAACACCGATCGAGAATTTGATTCGCGCCTTTATAGAATCACTTGAGACTGAAAAAGGGTATGCAAAGAATACCTGCCGTGGTTATCATAAAGATTTGGAGGAGTTTGAATCTTATCTGGTCGACCACTGCTTTTCGGGAAAAAACCGACGCATGGCGGGCAGAGAATTGATTGCTATCGATGATGTGGATGGTATTCACATCCGAGGTTATCTGGGATATCTACACAAAAAAAACAAAAAATCCACCATTGCACGCAAGCTCTCGGCAGTGCGGTCTTTTCTCAAATTTCTCGTCAAACGGGGAGTCATCGAAGACAATCCGTCGGAATCGATTCTCACTCCTAAACAGGAAAAAACCATTCCGGCTTATCTTCCCGTTGATGAAATGTTTCGGTTGCTTGACTCCATCCGAGCCGACAGCGTTCTGGATGTCAGAAACCGGGCGATTTTTGAAATACTATACTCCTGCGGCATACGGGTGTCGGAACTCGTCGGTATGAACAACATCGACGTGGATTCAAAAGGCGAAACCATACGGGTTCTTGGAAAAGGCAGCAAGGAAAGAATCGTACCCATCGGCCAAAAGGCGCTGGATGCCATTCAGGTTTACCGGGAACAATTAAACAGGGAGTGGGGTCTTGAGCTGGATCATAACGGACCGCTTTTCTTGAATAAAAACAGGGGACGGCTGAGCGCCCGATCCGTTGCCCGTATTTTAGAAAAGTTATTGAAAGCTTGTGGCCTTCTGACACCCGTATCCCCGCATACCCTGCGGCATACGTTTGCCACCCATATGCTGGACGCAGGCGCGGATTTGAGAGCCGTCCAGGAGCTTTTGGGACACAAAAGCCTTTCCACGACTCAAAGATATACCCATGTGAGCATCGACCGTTTGATGGAGACATACGACAGGGCGCATCCCCGCAGGTAATTGAAACCATCTTTGACAAAAATTAAGATTCAAATTAGAGGAGTCCGGCTTGAAATGAATTTTCATGGCACAACGATACTAGCGGTTAGACACAAAGGAAAAGCAGCGGTTGCCGGTGATGGTCAGGTTACGTTGAATAATACGGTTGTTAAACACCATGCCAGAAAAGTAAGACGTATTTACAACGACAAAATCATTGTCGGTTTCGCCGGTGCCACCGCTGATGCCCTCAATCTGTCCGAACGGCTGGAACAAAAACTCGAGCGCTACAATGGTAATCTGACCCGCTCGGCGGTGGAGCTGGCCCGGGACTGGCGCACTGATAAATACTTGCGGCGGCTGGAGGCCATCATGATTGCCGTCGACGAGGATTGCATCTATCTGATCTCCGGCAACGGCGATATAATTGAGCCTGATGAGGGTATTGTCGCTATCGGGTCCGGTGGCGTTGCTGCTCAGGCAGCGGCGACTGCGCTGCTCGAATATACCGACCTGGATGCCCGGGGCATTGTCGAACAAGCAATGAAAATCGCGGCATCCATTTGTATTTATACCAATGACACCATCACTGTCGAGGAAATGTAATCTGTCCATCATACGAGTTAGCCGTTAATTGCCGGGTTTTAGAAAAAATAATCCAAATACAACCATCGTTATTCAATTGATAAGGTAGCACCAATGAGTGATTTGAAACCGTCGGAAATTGTAAAAGAGTTGGATAAATATATCATCGGACAGGACAAAGCCAAACGTTCTGTTGCCGTTGCGTTAAGAAACCGGTGGCGCCGGCAGCAGGTGCCCGAAGATCTGCGTGATGAAATTGCGCCGAAAAATATCATCCTGATCGGTCCCACCGGCGTCGGTAAGACTGAAATCGCTCGCAGACTTTCCAAGCTCACCGATTCTCCCTTCAGCAAGGTTGAAGCCTCCAAATTTACCGAGGTCGGATATGTCGGCCGTGATGTAGAATCCATGGTGAGAGATCTTCTGGAACTCACCGTAAACATATTCAAGATCAGGGCCCAGGAGGAAGTCCAGGACAAGGCCTGGCGAATAGCCGAAGAACGCATGCTGGATCTCTTGCTTCCCAAATCAGGCGCACCAGCACCCGCCCGAAGTGAAGAATCCAAGGAGGTTCAATTTGAACTGGTAACGTCCGGCAGCGATGAAACTTCTTCGACCAGGGAAAAATTGCGCAGCATGTTGCGCAAAGGCAAACTCGACAACCGCTATGTGGATCTTGATGTTGCGGACCGCAACATGCCGATGGTGGAGATTTTTTCGAATGTCGGCATGGAAGAAATGGGGATAAATTTCAAGGATATGCTCGGCGGCCTACTGCCGAAAAGTACCAAACGACGCCGGGTAAAAGTGCCTGAAGCCCTGAAAATGTTAGCCCAGGAAGAGGCCCAGGATCTGGTGGATATGGAAAAAGTTGTCAAAGAGGCCATTGCCAGGGTAGAACAATCGGGGATCATTTTCCTTGATGAAATCGATAAGATTGCCGGCAAAAACGGCACTCACGGCCCCGACGTATCGAGAGAAGGCGTGCAAAGAGATCTTTTGCCCATTGTGGAAGGCAGCACCGTCACAACCAAATACGGACCGGTTAAAACAGATCATATTCTTTTCATCGGCTCCGGAGCGTTTCACACGGTCAAACCGGCGGATCTTATCCCTGAGTTGCAGGGCAGATTTCCGATTCGTGTCGAGCTGGATTCTTTGGGGCAAGTGGAGTTCACCCGGATCCTGACCGAGCCCAGAAATGCACTGCTGCTCCAATATATGGCCCTTTTGAGAACCGAAGATGTGGAGGTTGTCTTTGAAGATGATTCTGTTGCGGAAATAGCCAGAATGGCAGAAGAAGTCAACGACCGCACCGAAAATATCGGAGCACGGCGGCTTCACACCCTCATGGAGTGTTTGCTCGAAGACATCCTCTTTAATGCACCGGATATGAAAACCAAGCGGATTGTCATCGATAAAACCTACGTCGAAGATAGGTTAAAAGACATTAAGGACGATGAGGATTTGAGCCGCTACATTTTATAGGTTCCGATACTCAGAAAAGCCTGACCGGATAAACCATTCAACCATTAAACTATTCAACGAGGTCTGAAACGGATCGAGATCTGATTTTCTTTGGGGGCTATGGCAATGACAGCAGAAATTATGGCGCAAGCCGATCAAGTAATGGCGAAAACATATAAACGGTTTCCCGTGGTTTTTTCAAGTGGCACAGATTGCACCCTTTACGATACCAATGGCCGCAGTTATACGGATTTCGTTGCCGGAATAGCCGTGTGCAATCTGGGCCACTCACATGCAAAGCTAACCGAAGCATTAGTTTCTCAGGCTCAAACCCTCTGGCATGTATCCAATCTTTACTACACCAAACCCCAGGTCGAGTTAGCCGGCTGGCTGGTTGCAAACAGTTTTGCCGACAGAGTCTTTTTCTGCAACAGCGGGGCGGAGGCAAACGAGGCGGCCATTAAGCTCGCCCGCAAATTTTTTAAAGATCGCGGTGAAAATCAACGTTCCAGAATAATTGCCATGGAGCAATCATTTCATGGACGAACCATGGCGACGCTTTCCGCCACCGGTCAAGAGAAAATCAAAAAGGGGTTTGCCCCCATTCTTGAAGGATTTGATTTTGTTCCCTTCAACGATGCCGAGGCCCTCCGCGCTCAAATAGGGCCGCAACATTGTGCAGTGCTGGTCGAACCGATTCAAGGTGAAGGCGGGGTGCGTTGTCCGGAATCCGATTACTTAAAGACGGTTCGCCGGATTTGTGATGAAAACGGAATGCTGCTGATATTTGATGAGATCCAAACCGGAATGGGCCGCACGGGCAAACTGTTTGCCTATGAGCATTTCGGTGTCGAACCCGATATCATGACACTGGCCAAAGCACTGGCCAACGGACTGCCCATCGGTGCCATGCTGGCCAATGAGCAAACGGCCTCGGCGTTTGGGCCCGGTGCCCACGCGTCAACGTTTGGCGGCACGCCGATTGTCACTGCTGCAGCACTCGAGGTTTGCAAAACATTGGTCGCAGAAAACATCGTTGATCAGGGACGGGAAACCGGTGAGTATTTCAAAGAAAAACTCTTGGAATTAAAAAAACGGCATCCCGCCATTGTGGATGTCCGCGGCCTTGGTTTATTGCTCGGTATGAAACTTGATTTCAACGGTGAGACCCTGGTCACCCAGTGCATGCAACGCGGATTTTTGATTAACTGCATCCAGGAGAATATTTTACGTTTTATTCCCCCCCTGATTATAAAGAGAGAAGACATCGACGCCCTGGTCAATTGTCTGGCAGAACTACTTGCAGATATAGACGATAAGTGTCAATAGAAAGCCATATGCAGGATAAGCCGGTTGGGACGATGCCTAAATCCCTTTTTATCGGGGAATTGGATATTGACGAATTGTGGTATCGCTCTCCGAGGCGTAGGCGCTACAACCCCTACGAGCCGGAGGCTTCGCTCCGTCTTTTCAATTTAAATCGATAGCATTTTTTAGATATTCAACCTAGGTATAAAACTATTAGCATTTTAAGAACTCCGGATGAATAATGTCCAAAAAACTCTGGCAGGGCAGATTTTCAACAAACACGGCGCGCATCGTTGAAGCATTTACTTCATCAATCCAGGTGGACCGGCGGCTTTATGCCTATGATATCCAGGGCAGCATCGCGCATTGCAAAATGCTGGCAAAAACATCGATTATAGACGCTGACGAAGCCTCGCAATTGGTCCGCGGTCTTGAAAAAATCAAGCAGGAGATCGAGACGGGCCAGTTTCAGTTTGATGACAGCCTTGAAGACATTCATATGCACATCGAATCCCGGCTGGTTGAGATAGTCGGTCCGGTCGCTCAGAAACTTCATACCGCCCGAAGCCGCAATGACCAGGTTGCACTGGATGTAAGAATGTATCTGAGGGCAGAGACCGGCCGTATCATCCACCTGCTTTACAGGCTCCAAAAGGTGGTCGTGGTACTGGCCAAAGAACACCTTGATACGATTTTGCCGGGCTACACTCATATGCAAAGGGCCCAGCCGATTCTTCTGTCCCACCATCTAATGGCCTACTTTGAAATGTTTTCAAGGGATATAGGGCGGCTGGAGAATTGTCTGGACCGCATAAACGTCATGCCGCTGGGATGTGCGGCGCTTGCCGGCACGACCTATCCGATCGATCGAGAATTTACGGCTGAGCTGCTAAAATTTGAAGCAATTTCCGCCAATAGTATCGATGCCGTTTCAGACAGGGATTTTATCATTGAATTTTTGTCGGCAGCGGCAATCTGTATGGTGCATTTCAGCCGTCTGTCGGAAGAGCTGATTTTGTGGTCCACCTACGAGTTTAACTTTATTGAACTGCCGGATTCATTTGCAACCGGCAGCAGTATCATGCCCCAGAAGAAAAACCCGGATGTTCCGGAGCTTGTGAGGGGGAAAACCGGCGTTGTCATCGGCAGTCTGACAACCTTGTTGACCATGATGAAGTCCCTGCCATTGGCCTATAACCGTGACATGCAGGAAGATAAGGCACCGCTGTTTTCTGCGGTGGACACACTATCGGCTTGTATCGAAATTTATACGGATATGTTGCCGGAGATTAAGTTTAAAAAAGAGAACATGCAGCGTGCGGCATCCAGGGGTTTTCTGAATGCAACCGATTTGGCCGATTATCTTGCCGCCCGGGGAGTACCGTTCCGAGAAGCCCACCGCCTGGCGGGGAACGCGGTCAGTTTCGCTCTGGAGAGGAAAAAAGAGCTCCATGAACTCACCCTGGAACAGCTGCAAACATTTTCTGCGATCATCCAACAGGATGTTTTTTTCCACCTGACGACCCGGCAAATGATAGAACAGCGCACATCCTATGGTGGCACAGGCGGCAAGATGGTCGCCGGGTCCGTCGCGGCAGCTGAAAAATGGCTGAAGCAAAAAAAGGATCATCTACCCGGCAGCAATTGACAACGGTCGATGGCAGAGGGACCGGATTTTTGATCCCGGAAGGTTTCAGTCTAGTGCAACTACGCTGTATTATGGTTGACGGCAGAGCATACTGTCTTTGACTTGGTACAACAAAGGCAGATTTATTGGTCGAATAATCAATCGCAGGGGGCGGCAGCTTTATGAAAAGAGCCATTGTGGACGTATGCATTCTGGCCATGCTCACCCTGGTTTCTGTAACCTGGATGGCATCGACATGCATGTTGTCCGGGTGCGGCAAAAAAGCCTCGCCGAAGCCGCCCAGCGGGAACAGACCGCCGCAGGTCACGGACCTGGGTTACAGCATCAGTGAGAATACAATCAAGCTGAGTTGGACAATTCCCAAGACAAATGATAAAGCGAAATCCCCGGCAACCGGATTTTTGATTTATCGGTCCAAGCAATCAGCGGCCGAAGCCGATTGTTCAAATTGCCCGATTTATTTTCTGAAAATCGAAGATGTCCTGGTCCGTAGCGGCGTTTCCGGAAGGCCTGAGCCGGCGGTGGTCTTTGCCCAAGCCATTGAAACCGGTTATCGATACATTTATAAAGTCATAGCCTACGATGAGGATGGCATTACCGCTAGAGATTCCAATTTGATTGATTTTAGATATTAAATTCAAGACTGTCGCAGGTGAAATATGCATCATTTCAAATATCATGACAACGTATTATGCTGTGAAGATGTTTCGATTCAGGAAATTTCCGCAAAGATCGGCACACCTTTTTATTTGTACAGCTATGCAACCTTGAAACGCCATTTTCAAGTATTTGACAAAGCTTTTGAAGGTGTACCCAAGCTGATCTGTTTTTCGGCCAAAGCTAATACGAACCTGGCGGTGTTAAAGATATTTGCCGACATGGGCTGTGGCCTGGACATTGTATCCGGCGGGGAGCTGTTTCGGGGACTCAAGGCCGGTTTCTCTCCGACCCGCATCGTTTATTCCGGTGTGGGAAAGCGTGTCGATGAAATCGACTATGCCCTTGAAACCGGTATCCTGATGTTCAATGTCGAATCTCCCGTCGAGTTGGAGTTGATCAATTGCAGGGCTGGAGAGTTAAAAAAACGGGCGCCGGTGGCCATTCGAGTCAATCCCGATGTTGATCCGAAAACACATCCATATATTTCAACCGGTTTGAAAAAAAATAAGTTCGGCATTAATACTGATGCGGCGATTGAAAGTTACCGGATAGCCGGCAGTCTCGATCATGTGGATGTCGTCGGAATTGATTGTCACATCGGCTCTCAGATTACCGACACCAAGCCGTTTGAGGCGGCTTTAACAAGTCTCAAAACGCTGATAAAAGACCTGAAACAGATGGGCACCGACATCAAGTATCTGGACATGGGCGGCGGACTTGGCATAACCTACGCCGATGAAATGCCACCGCCGCTCAGTGAATATGCCGCCACGATTACCCAACAGCTTACGGGTATGGATCTACAGCTGATTTTAGAGCCTGGCCGGGTGTTGGTCGGCAATGCCGGAATTCTGGTTACAAAAGTGCTTTACCGCAAAACAGGTGAGGTGAAAAATTTTGTGATTGTCGATGCCGGCATGAATGACTTGCTGCGGCCGACGCTCTATAATGCATTTCACGCCATTAAACCGGTAGTAAATTCGAAAGAAAACCTGATTGTCGCCGATGTTGTCGGACCAATTTGTGAAAGCAGCGACTTTTTGGCTGTCGATCGTAGCATCTGTGATGTGAAAAGTGGTGATCTGCTGGCGGTCATGAGTGCCGGCGCCTACGGCTATGTCATGTCGTCCAACTACTGCTCACGGCCCCGGGTGGCTGAAGTCATGGTAAAAGACGACCGCTTCCATGTCATAAAAACCCGTGAAAACTATGAGGATTTAGTCAGAGGAGAGTCGTTGCCGCCCTTTTTTGAGGCATGATTCGCCAGCGGTGATTGATTATTGGGTTTTGTGATTTGTTATTTGAAATTTTTTATTACTGAAACTCCGGCCCAGACCTAACGCTGGATAAATCTGAAAGATAAGACATTATGGGATCTCTTGCAGTGAACAGTAAGAATCCGTCATATCGCACTCGCCGAGGCGTAGGCTACGAGCCCGCTTCCAGCCCATAGGCTTTCATAGGCTTACAGGCCGGAGGGGAGGCCAGGGCGGGCCGAGCACTGACACCTGAAAGCTTACGTTACTTACAACATGTTGTCAGATAGAACCTGATAAGGACCTAAAAGATGGAACCCATTACTTTTTTTAAGATGAGTGGCAGCGGTAATGATTTTATCATTGTGGATAATCGGCAAAAGGTTGTCAAAGATAATGATTTACCTGACTTTATCCACCGGATTTGCCGTCGCAAAATGTCTGTCGGTGCCGACGGTTTCATTCTGATCGAACCCTCGAATAAGGCTGATTTTAAGTGGCGATTTTTCAATTCGGACGGTAGTAAAGCCGAGATGTGCGGGAACGGCGCGCGTTGTGCTGCCCGATTTGCCTATGTCACCGGAATTGCCGGGAAAAATTTGTCTTTCGAAACTGAAGCCGGTGTTATCAGCGGACAGGTAAAAGATGACCGAGCGAAGGTTAAAATGCCGGACCCCGTCGAACTTCGGCTCGATTTCAACATCGAACTGAAAAACGGCCCGGTGACGGTGTGCAGCGTCAATACCGGTGTGCCTCACGTGGTTGTAATGAGCGAGACGATTGAAGACATCAATGTTTTCGATCTTGGAAGAGAAATACGGTTTCATGAAGCGTTCATACCGGCCGGCACAAATGTCAACTTCATCTGTCAACAGAAACAGGGACATCTGGCTATTCGAACCTATGAGCGCGGGGTTGAAAATGAAACCCTTGCCTGCGGAACCGGTTCCATTGCCGCGGCGCTTATTACTTCCTGTAAAGCGCAATGGCAATCTCCCATCAACCTGGTGACACGCAGCGGAGAATCTTTGACCATTTATTTTAAGAAAGACGGCAGCATTTTTAAGGATATATTTCTTGAAGGTGACGCGCGCATTATTTATTCCGCCCAACTGCGGGAAGACGCCTGGAAATCTTAATCCAGTGGACTTTCACACTGCATATATCAGCCTTGGCTCCAATCTGGGCCGCAAGCTTGAAAATTGCCGCAAAGCTATTACCGCCCTGACGTGTTGCGGTACATGCCGTTTGATCGATCAGTCACTTATCTACCAAACCGAGCCGGTTGATTATAAGGATCAGGATTGGTTTGTGAATTGTGCTGTAAAAATTGAAACCACCCTTGACCCGTTCTCTTTACTGGATACGCTTAAATCAATCGAGCGAGATGCCGGTCGTACCCGAGATGCTGTTCGGTTTGGGCCGCGAGTGCTTGATCTGGATATTATATTGTATGATGCAATGGTAGTGGACACGCTCAAATTAGTGATTCCCCATCCCAGAATGCACAAAAGACACTTTGTATTAAAGCCTATTTGTGATATAGATCCCGATATTATGCATCCCGTTTTCCACCGGACCATGCAATCCTTATTGGAAGGCCTTGATATAAAGGGTCAAAGGATAACTGAGTATAAATGATCAGATTTATCATTTTATTTATCGTTGGGTACGTGCTTTATCGCTCCTTAAAATCCTGGATGTTTCCAGCCGCTTCTTCCTCGAGATCAGTTTCGAGTAAGACGGCCGCGGAAATTGATGACATCATGATAAAGGACCCTTTTTGCGAGGCTTATTTTCCCAAAAGGAACGGCGTGCATTTGAAGTTTAGCGGTAAAGACCTTTATTTTTGCAGTAACCAATGCAAAGATAAATACCTCGCCGCCCGTTCAGAAAAAAAAGACTGAACTGTCAGCCTAAATTTTGACTGCTATAAAACCGGCAGTTCAATGCTAACCCTTGGACCCGATACCTTGATTTG
>CAVXXE010000123.1:0-19594 GCA_963765595.1 uncultured delta proteobacterium | reverse complement strand
CTTCCGCCAATCGCCCTTTTATCAGTCCCCGGCCTGTCCATAGCATCTGCTTCGATCGCTTATGGATCTGTGACAGCGAACACCATGATAATTCGCAATAAAATCGTAAGTTCTTAAATCTATACCATATTTTACGACTGAAAACAACGTAAACCACCACCTTACAGCAATTCTGATCATAAACTTATTTTCATGACGATCTCATGGAACAATTGAAAGAAATACAAACCCTTCAGAAGGAAATAAACCGTTTAAAAGACGAAAAATCGGCTCTTAAAGTTCAGAGCAGACTACTTGAAAAGTTTGTGACCCTGGCCCGATCGGCGGCCAAAGAAAAGGTGCTGACGGCTATCCTGCAAAAAACCCTTGAAATTTCCACCGAGCTAACCGCCGCGCAAAAAGGCAGCCTGTTTTTACTCGACTCCGATGGGGCTGTTACAGATAGCATTTTAACCCGCAAAGACGCCACTCCCGAACAAAGTGCCAGAATCATCGGGACCGTATTCGACAAAGGGCTTGCCGGTTGGGTACGACAACATCGCAAAATAGGATTAATTCTGGATACTAAAGCTGATGATCGCTGGATTGATCTTCCTGATCAACCTTATATCGTTGGGTCGGCATTGGCAGTTCCGATCCTTCAGGCAGATAATCTGCTGGGTATTTTGACCTTGCTCCACGCTCAGCCGGGACATTTCACCGCAGAGGCTGCCGATCTAATGTTGTTAACTGCCCGGCAAATCGGCAGTGCCCTCGAAAATACCAGGCTTTACACCCGGCTGGACGAATCCTACCGACTACTGAAACTGGCTAAACTGAAGATCGAGGACTATTCAAAAGCCCTTGATGCAGAGATGGAAAAAGGCAGAAAAATACAACGGGATTTTCTGCCCGATCAAATCCCCCGCATCCCCGGCTGGGAGATCGCAGTTTGTTTCCATCCCGCCAGGCAGGTGTCCGGTGATTTTTATGACGTATTTTTACTACCGGGAAATCTTATTGGGTTGGTAATTGCAGATGTCTGTGACAAAGGTGTTGGGTCAGCGCTATTCATGGCACTGTTTCGCAGTTTAATCCGCGTATTTTCAGGCCAAATCAATTTGCAGGGCGTGTCGGTATCCGGCACCTGCAAGAACGGGTCGAATTCAGCCTGTAATTATGATCATCTCGCTTTGCGCGCTGTTTCACTGACCAACGACTACATAGCCCAGGAGCATGGCAGGGAGGGGATGTTTGCGACGCTATTTTTTGGGGTATTAGATCCCCTGAGCGGGAAAATGGCCTATGTCAACGCCGGTCATGAACCGGTTATAATCGTCAATACGAGTGGTGTGATAGAAAAACTTAAAGCCACCGGACCTGCGGTGGGTATGATGCCCGAATCGAAATACCAGGCAATGCCGATTCAATTCGAACCTGGAGACATCTTAATCGGCTATACGGACGGGGTGACGGAAGCGCTTTCTCCCAAAAAAGAATTTTATACTAAAGGGAGATTTTTTTCTATTTTAGAAAACCCTGCCCCAACCGCATCAAAACTAATCGAGCAAATTAAAGCCGATCTGTCCAATCATATGGATGATGCGCCGCAGTTCGATGATATTACAATGCTTGCGGTCCATCGTGAACACTGATCGATTCTAAGCGAATAGTAATTCGCTAAAGAATATTAATCCCCCTGTTACATTTTAACGGTGCATTTTATCACGGAAATTTTCCATGAAGCCTTCGAAATACCCACACTTATTGGCACCCCTTGATTTGGGGTTTACCCGGTTAAAAAACAGGGTCCTAATGGGCTCCATGCATACCGGGCTGGAGGAAGCCCCCGACGGATTCGAGCGCATGGCGGCCTATTATGCCGAAAGAGCCAGGGGCGGGGTGGGACTTTTGGTTACCGGTGGGATCGCTCCCAACGAAGCCGGATGCGTTGCGCCCGGGGCAGCCAAATTGACCGCCGAAGATGAACTGATTAAACACAAATTGGTGACCGATGCCGTTCATCGGGAAGGCGGTAAAATCGCCATGCAGATTCTGCATGCCGGACGGTATGCCTTTCACGAGAATCTGGTGAGTGCATCTGCGATGAAAGCCCCTATAAACATTTTCAAACCCCGGGCATTGAGCGAAAAAGAAATTGAAGCGCACATCTCAGATTATGTAAACTGTGCCTGTCTCGCTCAGCAGGCCGGATATGACGGCGTAGAGATCATGGGGTCCGAAGGTTACCTGATCAACCAATTTATCGTTTCTAAAACCAATCATCGAACCGATAGTTGGGGCGGCAGTTTTGAGAATCGAATTCGCTTTCCCGTGGAAATTGTCCGTCAGACCAGAGAAAAGATCGGTTCCGATTTTATAATTATCTACCGACTTTCCATGCTCGATCTCGTAAAAAAGGGAAGTTCATGGGAGGAAGTTGTCAGCCTGGCCGAAAAAATTGAACAGGCCGGCACCACGCTCATCAATACCGGGATCGGTTGGCATGAAGCCCGGGTGCCCACCATTGCAACCGCAGTGCCTCGGGCAGCTTTTACCTGGGTTACCGCCAGACTAAAAGGACTGGTCTCCGTTCCGCTGGTAACCAGCAATCGCATCAACACACCCGAAGTAGGAGAAGAAGTGTTGGCCCGGGGCGATGCCGACATGATTTCCATGGCCCGCCCCTTTCTGGCGGATCCTGACTTTGTGAAAAAGGCGGCGGCGGATCGTGCCGATGAAATCAATACCTGCATCGGGTGCAATCAGGCATGCCTGGATCACATCTTTCTTGGTAAAATAGCATCCTGTCTTGTCAATCCAAGGGCCTGTCATGAGACCGAGCTCCAATATGCACCGGTGCAAAATAAAAAGAAAATTGCCGTCATCGGCTCCGGTCCTGCAGGTCTGTCATTCTCGACAGTCGCCGCCGGGCGGGGTCATGAGGTCACCTTGTTCGAACAAAGCGATATCATCGGCGGACAGCTGAACCTGGCCAATCAAATCCCCGGCAAGGAGGAGTTTAACGAAACTATTCGTTACTATAAAAAGCAGCTGAAATTATGCGGCGTTCGCGTGCATCTGAAGCTGAAAGCTACCACCAAACGGCTCTTGCAGGGAAAATTTGATGAAGTGGTCCTGGCTGCCGGTGTGTTGCCCCGCAAACCGGACATCGAAGGGATCGATCATCCCGCTGTCTTAAATTATGTGGATGTTTTATTGCACAAAAAAGAGGTTGGTCAACAGGCTGCCATTATCGGTGCCGGCGGAATCGGTTTCGATGTTGCACAATTCATTACTCATCCGGCGCGTTCCTCAAGTCTTGATCGAGAAGCGTTTCTGGAAGAATGGGGCGTAGACGGAAATTACAGGATGCCGGGCGGTCTGATGCACAAGCTTCCGCAACAACCCTCTTCCGGCCGCCGGGTTTATCTGCTGCAGAGAAAGACCGGCAAAATGGGCGAATCCCTTGGGAAAACCACCGGATGGATTCATCGTCTTACGCTTAAACAGCGTAATGTAACCATGATAAACGCAGTAACATACAGCAAGATCGATGATGAAGGTTTACATATTACACGCAAAGGTCAACCACAGATTATAGAAGTAGATACGATTATCATCTGTGCCGGACAGGAGTCAAATAGGGGCCTTAAAGAAGGGCTGGAGAGCGCAGGGATTTCGGTTCATTTGATCGGCGGCGCGGAACTGGCTGTAGAGTTGGATGCCAAGCGTGCTATCGATCAAGGCGCCAGATTGGCAGCAGCTATTTAAGCCCCTATTGGGTTTGTTCTGACAACATGTTGTAAGGAACGAACGCTGTCAGGTTTCAGTAATTAAAAATTTCAAAATTTGCAAAATAATTGGACACTTTTTGTTTCAACAGAAAGGACAATTAGGACACAGATGAACACGGATTAACACGGATTAAAAAGAAAGTATGTTTTGCCTTCGGCGAGAAAGGACCCATAGCAGGCAGGCAGCTACGTATGTCTGGACCTGGTTCCGCCGCCAGGCGGTTTGTACTAATCTGCGGTTATCTGTGCAAATCTGTGTCCCCAAAATCTTTAAACAACAATCGTTAAATTCTGAAATTATGATTATAATTTATCTAATCAACCATTCAACCAGTAAACTATTCAACCCGGTCTGAAACAAAACTTAGCGATCTTTCCAAACCGGTGTCTTTTTATGTAAAAATGCATCGATCCCATTTTGAGCGTCCTCTGCACTCAGGTTCATGGTAATGGTGTGTTTGGCGTAATGCATGGCATTGCTGTCAGTCTGATCCACCTGGGCATAAAACCCCTGCTTTCCAAGCGCCAGTACGAACCGGCTGGCGTCAGCAATTTGAAGGGCCAGTGATTCGGTTTCCGCTTCCAAATCTTTCAGGGGTACGACCCTGTTGATCAGACCCAGGTCCCTGGCTTCATTCGCCGGAAAATATCGCCCGGTGAGCAGCATTTCCATGGCGGCTTTGCGACCGATGGCCCGGGCCACGGCTACCATGGGCGTCGTGCAGAACAGACCGATCTTAACCCCGGGTGTAGCAAATCGAGCGTTCTCTGCGGCCACGGCAAGATCGCACCAGGCAACCAGTTGGCAACCGGCGGCGCTGGCAATACCCTGAACTTGAGCGACCACCGGCTGGGGTATCTCATGGATCATCTGCATCATTTTGGAGCACTGATCAAAAATATATTTGTATTCTTTGACACCCTCATTAATCATTTCCGCCAAGTAGTGTCCGGCACAAAAATGTTTACCCGCACCACGGATAACCAGCACCTTAATCGATTCATCCTGGTCAATCGCGTCTAAAACATGAATTATTTCGCCAATCATAGTTTTTGATAGCGCATTGATTTTTTCAGGATTATTCAATGTCAGATAGCCGACCGGTCCTTTGGTGAAAAACATAATTTCATCATACAGCATGGTTAATTTCCTTCGACGGTTTTAGTTGATGGGCAGTTCAGTGGTCTGAAGTTTCATATTTCAGGAAGCGTCGATAGTCAAGATAAACACACGACATCAACCCATTCATTTAAAAAAAAATAGTGCTATTATTAAATATAACAAATTTTTATGTTAAAAATTTAATGTTTTGCATTAATTTTTATAATCTTTATTTTTCTCGATTGGGTCTCTTGCAAAAAATGCAAACGAAGGAATAATTGGTTGGCTGTATTAGATGTGTCAGCAAGGGTGCGGTTTAAAATTTGGCATGAACCCATATAAAAAGCTGCTTTTAGCAGTTTTTTATATGGGCTATGTGTGTGCCGTGATCAGCGGCGAGTCATTCAAAGTGCTAGTTATTCAAAGTGAAATCCTGCACGATTATGATCCGGACCGCCCGTCGTCACAGGGCTCACCCAGATCATCAAATCGTGTATGCTCGGCTGTGAGGCTCGTCTGGCATGCATCCAGTCCTTCAGCCTGCATGGGTTTACCGCAACACTCCGGAATATTCGAGTCGTCTTCATCTCTTTCTGTTTTGTTGCCGCAATGAACACATTCAAAAGATAGCTTTTCTGCCATGATTCCTCCCTTAAAACTGTTTGTTATCGTTCTCTGGGGTAAAATAAAGGATTTGAGGCAGTGTGTCAAGCATCTTTGGGCAAGTCCCGGATTTATAAATTGACAGATTTTCAATATCTGCTATTAAAAGACCAAGCGTATTGTATTTCTGCAAAAAAATACGTCATCACGGGTTCGATATTTCGAATTACATAGAAAATATCCGTGAAGGTATCCGTTTTGAATACACCAACACCCAACATAACAGTGCCACAAACGGAGTCGATTTCATGAATAAAGCCATCCTGTCGGTTCTGGGCCATGATCGACCCGGAATCGTGGCGGCAGTCACCGGTATCCTCTTTAATCTAAACTGCAATATAGAAAACGTCAGCCAGACAATTTTGCAAACCGAATTTTCCGGCTCATTTATTGTAATGATGCCACCAGGCCTGTCTTTGGACGATCTGCATGAGAGGTTCATTGAGAATTTAACCCCCGGGGATTTGCATGTGCACATCGAACCGCTCCTAAAAAAAGAAGCGGTGCCGACTACCCGGGAGTCCGAGCCCTTCGTCATTACCACCAAAGGTCCGGATCGCCGGGGACTTGTGGCCGGTATCAGTGAAATCATTGCCGGCCATGGCGTCAACATCACGAATCTTCAGGCGGTATTTAAGGGCGGTGATGACCCCGGGGATAATATCATGATATACGAAGTGGATATTCCCATCGATATCGACCAGCAGAAACTTTATCGGGATCTTAGAGCAAAAGCAAAATCTCTGACGCTGAATATCAGCATTCAGCATCGCAACATTTTCGAGACAATCAACAGGATTTGAACGAAAGGCAAGCCATGTTAACTGATAGAGAAATCATATCCACCCTCGAGATGCTCGAAAATGAAAATCTGGATGTGCGTACAGTGACCTTGGGAATTAATTTATTGGACTGCGCCGGCTCCAGTATAAGCCACGTTAAGGATAAAATTTATTCAAAGATTGCCCAGCTTGCCCAAAATCTGGTACCCGAATGCGATCGTATCGGTCAGAAATACGGCATTCCGGTGGTAAATAAACGAATTGCGGTCAGCCCCATTGCGGTGGTTGGAGCGGCGCTGTCATCATCTCAGCAGGTGGAGATCTCAAAAGCCCTTAATGCCGTCGCTCAAGAAGTTAATGTCGATTTTATCGGCGGTTTTTCAGCCCTGGTCCAAAAAGGTATCGCCCGGGGAGACCGGGCACTGATCGAAGCAATTCCCCACGCCCTTGCTGCCACCGAAAGGGTTTGTGCCTCTGTAAATGTGGCTACCACCCGGGCGGGCATCAACATGGATGCCGTGCTGCTCATGGGTCAAACCATCAAAAAAACCGCAGGGTTGACCGCCGACAAAGATGGCATCGGCTGTGCCAAGCTTTGTGTGTTCGCAAATATTCCCCAGGATATTCCTTTTATGGCCGGTGCCTATCTGGGGATTGGTGAAGCGGATGCCGTTATTAATCTGGGTGTCAGCGGACCGGGGGTGGTGAAAAAGGCCATAGATCGGGCGCTTGAATCCAAACCGGATATGGACCTGGGCCAAATTTCCGAGCTGATAAAAAAAACCGCCTATAAAGTCACACGCGTCGGGGAACTGATTGGCAGAGAAGTCGCTGACAATCTGAAAATACCTTTTGGTGTGGTGGATCTCTCTTTAGCCCCCACCCCGCATGTCGGAGACAGCGTCGGCGAAATTTTTCAAAGTCTCGGGCTTTTGAGCATCGGTGTACCCGGAACAACAGCTGCGCTGGCGCTGTTAAACGATGCTGTTAAAAAAGGAGGTGCCTTTGCCAGCTCCAGAGTGGGGGGACTCAGCGGTGCCTTTATCCCGGTTAGCGAAGATCTCAATATTTCAGAAGCTGTCCGCAACGGCTACATCGGCCTTGACAAACTGGAGGCCATCACGAGCGTTTGTTCGGTGGGTCTGGACATGGTGGCGATTCCGGGAGATACATCCGAAGATAGCATTTCTGCTATTATTGCTGATGAAATGGCCATCGGTGTCATTAACAACAAGACCACTGCAACTCGATTGATACCGGTTCCCGGCAAAGCGGCCGGTGAAAACGCCGTCTTTGGCGGTCTACTCGGGCAATCCACTATTCTACCCGTCAACAATGGCCAGGGTCAAAATCACTTTATCAGACATGGTGGCCTAATTCCGGCGCCGATCCAAAGTCTTACAAATTGACAGGTGTCTTCAACTAATTTTAAATGCTGATTGGGTTATCAAAGGCAGTCGAATCGGCTATATCTGCATCCAGCTTTTTTAAGTGAGAATCAGAGCGTTTCGGTTATATATCCATTTAAACCCCGGCTGCGGGCGGCAGTCCGGGGTTTAAATTTATTCCGGCGGACTTACTTCACCGAAACCACCGGGCACGTGGCCTGGAGGATGACATACTGAGCCGTTGAACCCAACAAAAGTTTGCTGACTTTCGACCTCCGCTTAACACCGATGACAATTTCATCCGATTTGTTTTCTTCGGCGAACTCAACAATGTCTTCACCCGGTGCGAGTCCTCGGATCAACAGGTGGGTATTACAGGCAATCCCATTTTCATCAAATAGAGATTTCGCCCATTCCAGACCGTGCTCGGCCTGTTCAATTTGCTCTCTTTGTCCTTCGGTTCCTTTTTCCATCGACGTGATAACATCCACGCTGGCGTCAAACAATTGCGCATGGGTTTTTGCCAGATTCAATGCCTCTTTGGCCGAATTTGATCCGTCATATCCAACTAAGATTTTCATTGTGTCCTCCTCATTTCAATGCATGTATTATCGCTCTCATAAACGCTGGCAAATCATCGGGTGTACGGCTGGTGATCATATTCCCGTCGACAACTACTTCCTGATCGACCCAGACGGCTCCGGCATGAACCAGGTCATCCTTGATTGCTGAGACTGAAGTGACGGATTTACCCTGAAGTATCTCGGCTGAAGCCAACATCCAGCCGGCGTGGCAAATCGCGGCGACAATTTTTCCGTCTTCATGCAAATCTCTAACAAGTTGCACCATTTTCGGGTAACGACGCATTTTATCAGGTGCGTATCCCCCGGGAATAACAATGCCATCAAACTCCGAAGCCGACACTTGATCTGCGCTCACATCCACGGTAACTTCGGTCCCCGGTTTGCCGCTATAAGTATCCGCACTGCCGGAACCCATGACAACGACCTCGCATCCAGCCTCTTTAAGACGATAGTAGGGATACCAGAATTCATGGGTATTGAACATTTCCTCCACCGGAATGACCACTTTTTTCCCTTCAAGTTCCATGTGCAGCCTCCTTTCGGTAATTAAATAGTTGTTTCAAGCGTGACTTCATATTATAAGCATGAAGGTCGCTATGCCAAACTCGCTCGGATACTGATTACATTCTTTTATGGGGCCAACCGTTTTAGTTTGCAGACAATATATGCATCTTACAGAACATGTCCACCTTCTTATCCCCACAAATCGGCGATCCGAATGCTGATTCCGATTTTGTGAAATTTTGAATAAATGAGCATTTTTCAAGAAGACTTCGGGTCTCTAATACCTTCTTTGTCCTTAACTTTGAACTTTGAACCCTAAACCTGTGAACGGTTACCACGTGAAACTGTGGCGATGAACATGATCCAGGTCAGTGATACGATCGCTCTAAATCAGAGTGAAATCCAATTGGAATTCATCCGGGCATCCGGCCCGGGCGGACAGAACGTCAACAAAGTGTCCAGTGCAGTCCAACTTCGTTTTGATGCTGCCGGATCTTCGGCCATAAACAATGATATTTATGAACGACTAAAAAATATTGCCGGCCGGCGAATGACGGCAGCTGGTATTTTGATAATCAAGGCCAACCGCTTCCGGTCCCAGGAGCAAAACCGTCAGGATGCCGTTGATCGTTTGGTTTTACTGATTCAGCAGGCAACGGAGAAACCCAAACGCCGTCGGGCCTCAAAACCGTCAGCAGCTTCCAGACAGCGCCGTCTGACGGCCAAACGGCATCGTGGTGACATTAAACGCCGGCGAAAAACGATTCGGCATTCCGAAGAAGGCTCTTAAAAGCCCGTAAATTAAAGCATGTTGAAACAATTTGCAGCAAAAGACAAGTATCTTGTCGGCGTGATCTCCGATACTCACGGCCGATTACCTCAGTCGGTTTTAGCGGCGTTCAAGGATGCAGATCTCATTATTCATGCCGGTGACATCGGAAAGCAGGAAATAATAGAGTCTCTGGGAAGAATCGCCCCGACCATAGGGGTACAGGGCAATATGGATATGGGCAATTGGGCCTCACATCTGCCTGCCCAGGAAGCTGTCAAAGTCAGCAAGGTCATGCTGCACGTGATCCACGATGTTAACAAAATCGAATTAAAAGAATAGGACAGATATGCAAAGATTGGCCCAATATAACAGTCTAGATAACATGCAGCCGGAGCTGGTCAAAGAATGGCATCCAACCGCGAATGGGAACTTAACCCCGAGAAAAGTGATTCTCAATTATCCCATGCCGGTTTGGTGGATATGTAGCCGGAGTCATGAGTGGGAAGCCACGATCAAAAGCAGAATTAAAGGAATCGGGTGTCCGGTTTGCAAGAAAGGTTTGGTTAGAAACAGATTGCATGGCCAAGAAGGCAAACCATTGCGAAACATGACGGTGGATAACGGCAAATTTGTTTCAAAAGAATCGAAAATTGTATTCGAATCAGTTTTATCTGATTCTTATTCAGGTCAAGATTATAGAAAAAGCGGACGATTTAAGAGCAAAGGTACGGCCATAATAGAAATCCCCGCAACCGGGCATTGGTTCTATGCCCAAATGAAAAATTTTAGTGCCGGCGGCATGTATTTTGAAACTGAAGCTGCCATCAAGCCAAAGACAGCCATCAAAATAAAATTCGACAAACCTCTTTTTTTATCTGAACAAAAAAGCTACACTTCAACAGTAAGATGGTGCAAAGCATTGGATGATGATAGCCGGGTGTTATCCGGCTACGGCCTCGGGGTAAAATTTAACTAACCCATCAAATGGACCTCGCAGACAGGTACAAAATGATTGAAGATAACGGCGGCAGTCGTTCAGGGGCGGAGAGACGTCAGTTTGAATATACCGACAGTATCCCCGAAAGACGATCAGGTAGGGAAAGAAGAAAAGGAGTTGACCGCAGATTGGGTTTGGCCCAACAAAGAGAGGATCAAAATCCTGGCGATCGGCAACCGATAGAGCGCAGAGACCAATTTCGCAGAATTAAGGCAGGCGTTCAAAAGGATAATTTTGCCGGCAGTGGTTTCGAGGCCTCGGATTAGGATTTGGCAACGCTTCCGGTACTGGAGGCGATTCCATTAGACTGAACTTTGTCTGTCTGGAAATGCAGATACCCTATCAATTGGTTTGAGGTGCGGCGACGCTTCGTTGGAGATTGAGCCTTTATCTAACGGTGATAATAGATCGCTCTGTATCGAGCATGGGCAGGCTGTACCTTTTCAGGGATATTGTAAACTGCCGATCAAGCGAACCTCCGGAATTCATCTTTCCTAAAACGTTGTCCCGTAAATCATCCAAATCCGCTTTATCTACTTCCCCTTTCAACGCAATAATGACGCCCCCATCCGCTAATAAGGGCAACGCCAGACGGACAAAAGCACCCAGGGACGTCAAGGCACGACTGATGATAACATCGAATCGGTTCATATAGCTCGGTTGAATTGCAAGATCCTCTGCCCGAAGGTGAAGGGCTTCGATATTGTCCAGTTTGAGGGTGCGAACGACGTGTTTTAGAAAGCTGGTCTTTTTACGGGATGCATCAATCAGGGTGACCGATAATTTAGGGAGGATAACCTTTAGTGGTATCCCGGGAAATCCACCACCTGAACCGATATCCAGCAGCGTCGCTTCCGGCGGGATAAACTGGGCCGGCACCAGTGAATCTAAAAAATGATTGGACGCAACTTCTATCGGATCCGTGATGGTGGTGATGTTGATCTTCTGGGTCCACTTAATAAGTTCAATGGCATGAATGGAAAACAGACGATTTTGAGTATGGTTAAGGTTAACCTGAATTGTTTTGGCTTGGTTGATGAGAAAATTCGACCAGTCATTTGTGCCGATTTCCATATAACAGTCCTCGTTTAATTAATACAAACCCTGCGAACCTCCGCCATATCGGTAAGGCCTTGAATTACCTTTAAAATGCCATCCTGCTTCAGGGTAAACATTCCTTCTTTCAGGGCCTGTTCGAGGATCGATTCGGTGCTGGCCTGCTTTTTAATCATTAATTTAACCTCGGGAGTACCTTCCATTAATTCATGTATTCCCATCCGACCGCGGTATCCGGTACCGGAGCATTTTTCGCAACCTTCGGCCCGATGAAAAATCATCTCAGAGTCATAGTCAATACCCGTTTTATCAAAGTACTTTTTGCCAAAGTCAGAGGTCAGCGTGTCGAATTCATCCACCGACAACGTATATTCTTGGCGACATTTTGTGCACAGCCGCCGCGTCAGACGTTGCGCCAAAACACCAAGAAATGCATCCGAAAAATTGAGGGGATTCAGTCCCATATCGAGCAGGCGGGTAATCGTTTCAGGGGCACTGTTGGTGTGCAGAGTGGAGAATACCAGATGTCCGGTCAGTGATGCTTCAATAGCGATGGATGCGGTTTCTGAATCACGCATCTCACCGATCATGATAACATCCGGGTCAGCTCGCAGAAATGCCCGCATCATCCTGGCAAAATCGAGGCCGATTTTTGGTTTCACCTCGGTCTGTCGCAAACCGACCTGGGTGATTTCAATGGGGTCTTCCGCCGTCCAGATTTTAATACCGGGCGTGTTGATATGATTTAGAATCGCATGCAGTGTTGTCGTTTTGCCGGATCCGGTGGGGCCGACTGCCAGAACAAGCCCATATGGATTGGCGCTGACGGCTTTTAACACCTTCAGGTTCCGTTCGGTCAGTCCCATCTCATCCACTTTCATGGCCCCGGCCGAAGCCAGAATCCTCATGACCACGTCCTCAAAACCGCCGGCGGTGGGCAGCGTGGCAACCCGCAGTTCAAAAGCCGGCACCCCTTTGCGCTTGAATTTTATTTTGCCGTCCTGGGGCAGACGTTTTTCGGCAATATCCAGGTTGGACATAATCTTGATTCTGGAAATGAGTCCCCGCACGATGGAATTTGGAACTTTCATGTATTCCTGGCAGACACCATCCAACCGAAAGCGGATGCCGGTGGCCTTGGTGACGGGCGATGGTTCAATGTGAATATCGGAAGCGTTTTTACGGTAAGCTGCGATGATAGTCTGATCAACAAGTCTGACGACCTGGCTGGAAGCCTCATCGGCTTCCTCAACTTCGGTGTCTTCTTCTTCTTCTTCAAAAGAAATATCCGGAATCAAGTCAAAGTCATCCAGCGCTTCTTCTACCGATTCGGCCTCAGATAATTGTCTGTCCTGATCGAAAAAATTCCTGACGAATTGCTGGATGTCCTCCCGGATGGCCACCGAAAAATTGATCTTGGTAGTTCTCATCAGGGTTTTGATGTTATCGGTCTTGTTCAAGTCCCGGGGATCATCAATCAGGACTTCCATACCGTTCTTGTCCCAGCTGAGAGGAACCCAAATTTCATTGAGTAAAAACGTCTTCTTAAGATTGGCCAAAAGTTCGACCGGCACAGGCAATGAAGCGTCGTAGGCTCTAAAATTGCAACCATAGAAAATTGAAAATGATTTTCCAATGGCTTCCTTCTCGATTTGAAATTGTTCGATCAACACGAACTCGACACTTTTGTTCATTTTTTTTGACAGAGCGAAAGCCTGCTGCAGTTGGTCGGTGCCGACCATTTTTTCTTTTAAAAGATAGTCGAACTTTGAAGAGGAGACAGAGGTCGCGGCAATCGAATCCAATCGCTTCACGATCTCGGTATCTGAGGGATCCAGCTTGATCGCCTCACTATAAAGATCACGGGCCTGGTCGCGATGATCTCGTTTTTCAAATTCCTGCCCGAGCAAAAATTTGATGCGACCGACATCCGTTTTTTCTGGTTTTTGTCTGCTGACAAGCTCGTTAAATTCCTCTACCGCTTTTGCCGGCGAATGTAATTTCAACAGACTTTCGGTGATCAGGGGGATCACTTTTTCATTGGGATAATCTTCTTCGAATAGTTTCCCATATTCGGCAATCGCTTCTGGATAAAGCCCCATTTCCTTAAATGCGGTAGCACTGTCCAGAATTTCCGGAATATCCCCTTTGCCGGAAGACGTTATTTCGGAAATTAAAAGATCTTTGGTGCCCTCACCGATTGGTAGTGCCTCTTTTTGATCGCCGATCTCATTTTTTAATAATTTGATCCGTTTTTGGATTGTAGCCTGTACATGCGTATCCTGGGGGCCAACGACTGATAGAATACTTTCATATATACCAAGGGAGTCGTCGTACAGTCCCATGGATCGACAAACTTCTGCTTCATTGATTCTGGATTCGATATCGGTTCTCATTCAGATTTTAAACCCCTATGCCTGCCAAAGGCTCACTCATATTAGATTTGTTTGAATTATTGCCGGATGTCAAAGCAGTATCGGCCCCTTTGGGCCCTTAACGGCTTTTATCTGACAACATGTTGTCAGAAACTGAAGGTGTCAGTGTTCAGGTTTCAGGATTTAGCGATTCGCCTTCCTGGCACCCGAAACCTGACACCTTTTGATAGTTGAAAAAAAAAATGAGACCAAAATTTAAGTCCATATGGGTCTAGTTGGTAGTACCTTTTCACCACCGCAGTTTATATCTACCCTGTTGAAAAAATGGCGCGGGATTTTCAGCACCGTCGCTGCAATCTTTCGATGTAAAGCCGGATATTATCCTGCATTCTGGCGATGGCTTCGGCAAGTTCCCCGATTTCATCTCTTGATCGCCTCTCAATTTGCACTTCAAGGTCACCCGCACTGATGCGTTCGGCAACCTCGGTCAGCGATTTGATCTTCCCTGTCAGTCGAAGCACGTAGACAAAAACAATTATAGCGATAAGCAAGAGCGTTGCACCGAGCATCATCAATGCGATCATCCGTGCTTTATCGATCAAAGCTTTCGCCCGGGATTGCATCATTGCGGTTGCAGTCGATATGTCAGCGGTTTCTTCTTTAGCCAGCTGAGCCACGATTTTAGAATTTTCCTGAACAAGCAGACGCGAGGTGGTTTCAAAATGCCATAAATAAAAAAGACTCATCCCTGCCGTGAGTATTAGTGGCATAAAAAGAAACAGCAGGAGCATTTTGGCCCGCAGGCCTAGCCCCCCTGCCTTGCGACGGTGTCGCGTTCCGGGTTTGGGCATGTCGACGGTGGGTGCAGCATCTCTTGCATCGGGTCCGGCGGCGGCCAACCGGCCATCGATTGGGGGGGGCGTCTTTGCTTTTATTTTGGAATCGGGTTGAGGTGGGGTTATCCGTGCTTTCAACACCATGATGACATGACGGCAGACATGACACTTGAAGCTGGCAGCCTTACCATTAATTTTGGAAGGATCTACCCGGTACTTCTTCCCGCATTCTTCACAGATTACAATCATATATAAAACTCCCCAACTCGAACAAGCCGGCAAAAATTGCAACGTGAGTCATTTTTCAGAATAATGCCTTTATTTCAGCCTTTAGCGCTTCAATCTCGGCATGAACATACTGTTTGATATCTTCGACAGCTTTGGTTAGAGCTTCAGCGGAGGGTTCCTGGCGTTGCTCTGTGTTCGAGAATTCTTCCTTTCCGGTGTTCGGCGTCTGAAAAAACGTCTCCGGTGCTGTGATCCCGGGTTCCTGACGCTTTATCTTATTTTTTTTCTTTTCTGCTTTGCTCTGAGCAATCTGAATCCGCAACTTTTTGTATCGATTCATCTCGGTGCTCAGAATTTTTTTCTTTTCCGTCTCTACCATATCCTTAGCGAGCACCACTTTATCAAGACTGGAGAACACTGAATTCAAGGTTTTAAATGTCTTAGGGTGGGCCTTAGCCCGATTTTTTTTAATATAAACGCCCAATGAACTGAGGATCTGCAGAAAGGTTAACACGGTTTTATCATGTTCATAAGTCATATTCAGGTCTTGTATTTGCTGAAGCAGTTTTCCTAAGACCTCATCGGTAATCTCCCAATCGATGGATAAAATTAAATTTTTCAATTCTGAAAGTGGATAATATTCCGATACATCGTTGTCTTCACTATCCGGCAAAGAGGTGTTGTTCTCATCAAAGAGATCGTCCAGCCGGTTTTCACGTTCGGGATTCAATTTATCCACATCATTTGGTTCAACCAATTTATTTCTCCTATATCAAATCTTTTTTTAGGGAAGTCACCGTCAAAGAAGGGAAGGAAGTCAAAAAAAAGGGTGCGGTCGCCATGGGTTTTGACTGTAACCATTTCAGTTTTTATACGGTTAGCGAATTTTCGATGTATATATTCAAGATTACTTGTCTTGCCACCCCGGCCGGGGCCGAAATAGACAATTTTAACCTGGATTTTTTTCTCCTTCAGATTTACAAATGCCATCGGCGCGAACCTTGGCGAAAAACATAGGTCGGACTTTCATAAAAAATTTTATTGAAGCAGACCTGCTTAATGCGACAGAAGGGGTTTTAAGATGTTCTTCAGCTGTTCAACGGATTCGGACACCTTCAGCCGTAGGAAGCCTAATGAAATGTCATTGCCGAATATGGTAATCAGTAAAAATTCGGTGGTTATTTTGTTGAAATGAATGTTTTCTTTTTTCCCCTTATGGAAAAGCAGTGAGAATTCATTTTCGCCGATAATTTTAGCCATTGCACTGACAGCCCCAAAGTTGCCTGCTGCCAATGCTGCCAGTGAGTAAATGTCATGCTGTTTTTCGCCATTGTCCAGATTGGCGATAATATTGCCAGCCATATCAATTAAAAACACGCACCGAACGCCATTATCAATGAGGTCCAGGTTTAAAATGTCTTCAATGCCATCAAGCTGTTCTTGACCAAGCGTATATGACAATTGCTTGCCTCCTAAAGAAGTTAATATTCATGAAAACTTATATTGCTATTAATTTCGGTAACTTTAAGCAGAACTTTAATTTTTTTTAAAATAATGCAAAAAGAGCGGATCGTTAACATCTGGATTAGGCTTTTGAATTGAATTTTGCGGAACCCGTCTTATACTTCTTAAATTACTAAATATATGGCTTTTTATCAAGTTAATTCTTCAGGGTCCGACGTGGATTCAGCGATTGACGGGGGCTGCAAACAGATGATAAAATTTGCTGATTATTCCGAATTATCGCGCTCGACAGCGTCTGAAAAATCCATCCGAACCAGAAGATCCGAACCGCTGTTGACCGAGATTTTTGCATTCGGGTATCGTTTTTTAAATACGCGGATCATGGAGGCATTTTCACGCAG
This sequence comes from uncultured delta proteobacterium, assembly GCA_963765595.1. GTDB lineage: Bacteria > Desulfobacterota > Desulfobacteria > Desulfobacterales > JAFDCJ01 > JAFDCJ01. Next base: position 2,666 of record CAVXXE010000123.1, on the reverse strand, counting down.
GACCGATGCGCTAAAACTGGTATAGTGGTTTTCCTTCGCTATTTTTTCAAGTATCTCAATAAGATAGGTCGCTATCCCCATCCCCTGAAAATCCTCACGTACGACAAAGGCCACTTCAGCACGGCTATCGTCATCTGCGGCATAGGAAGCGATGGCCATAATTTCCTTATGCCCGCCTCTTTGAACACGCCCAATAATGGACATGTTTTTATGATAATCCACACTTGACCATTGTTTCTGAACGACTTCATGGGAAAATGTTCTCATCTTATAAAAAAACCGCATATAAATGGTTTTTTCCTGCAGTGAATAAAAGAAATTCCGGTAGGCAAATTCATCGGAAGGAAGAAGGGGACGAAACTCCACCACTTTTCCGTTCTTGAGTTTCAAAGTGTTTTTATAACCTTCCAGAAACAATAGATCTTCTGTCGTGGGCGGTAGTTGATCGGCAAAAATATAGTGATGCTTTTTGGCCGCTTCGATGAGTTCTTCACGGAATTTCGGATGCGCAATCTGGGCCAATTCCATAACGCGCTGGTAAATCCCCTTTCCTTTCAGTTCTGCAATGCCGTATTCGGTGATGACAAAGTTAACGTCTCCCCTCGTGGTGGCCACTCCCGCACCTTCACTGAGGTGAGAGACAATGCGCGACACGGTACCATTACGCGCGGTAGACGGCAGAGCGATAATTGAAAATCCGCCCTTGGACATTGAACTTCCGCGCAGAAAGTCGACCTGATCTCCAATGCCGCTGTAAAAAAGATATCCCATGGAATCTGAACAGACCTGTCCGGTAAGATCGACTTCCAGTGCAGAACTGATGGAAATCAAGTTGTCATTGCGAGCAATCACCGTCGGGTCATTAACAAACTCTGATGATCTGAAATAAAAGGCCGGATTGTTGTCCACATAGCGGTAAATCTTTTCAGACCCCATACACAGCGAAGTAACCACCCTGCCGGGCAGAAGCGTCTTCTTTCTGTTGGTAATTACGTTTTTCTCAAATAATGGGAGCATTCCATCAGTGATCAACTGGGTATGAATTCCCAAATCCTTTTTACCATCCAGATATTTTAAAATGGCATAAGGTAGATTGCCGAATCCAATCTGAAGCGTGGCGCCGTCTTCCACCAGTTCCGACACGTAATGGCCGATTCTGCGCGAAACTTCATTGTCCTTTACCGTTGGTAGTGCCTCCACCAGAGGTTCTTCATGGGGCACCAGCCAATCGATATCATCTACGTGCACAAAACTGTCGCCCCAGGTTCTGGGCATCTGCGGGTTGACCTGGGCGATGACAATGGCTGCATGTTCAACCGCCGGCCGGGTGATATCAACTGAAACCCCCAAACTGCAATAGCCGAATTTGTCCGGAGCGCTGACTTGTACAAGGGCCGCATCCAATCCGATTTGATGGCTGGCAAACAACCTGGGAATCTGGGAAAGATATTCGGGAATGTAGTCGATTTTGCCATCAAACGCGGCTTTACGCATGGATTGGCTGATAAAAAAAAGTTTTAGCGAAAAACGGCGGATAAATGATTCATCTTCCACAAACTGAGACAGAGTTGATGAGAGCATCTGATATACCATTATATCCTGCAGGCGCTCGTCGTTGACCATGGCCCTGATAAGGTGCTGGGGTTCACCGCATCCCGTTCCGATAAACACACGGCTACCTCGCATGATCCTTGATATGGCTTCTTGGGCGTCAACAACCTTTGGTGCGTAATGACGTTGCCAATCCATTTATTTTCCTCCTCATCCGGATAAACCGAACCGCTGAAGCACAAAAACAATTGCTGAAACATACGAATGTTTGAACATATCAAATATTAAGCCTAAAATCGATACCTTCGTCGCACTCAAAAATAAAAACTCAGGTCCTAAAGGGATACCTGAATTGGTTTTGGATTCCTGTTGACCATTGGGGGTTGGATTGTTATTCTATTTCTGCTAATCATTTGCGGAGCTGAACGTCTGAGGTGAAGCCGTGAAAACATCCACTTCCTCTGGAAATTTCAGACCTTTTAAAGATCTGCAAGCCCTTCTTGAAGAAAAGGCTATCGAGCTCAAGTCCGATTCAACTCCAAAGCCGAATGAATCCAAAGCATTAGATGCAATAAAGGTTGATCAGCGACCGGACCGGATTATTTTTGAAGAAGCCATGGCGGGTGTAAAAAAAATTTCCTGGTCGAATTTTGCCGTCCCAAGCCAAACAACCTTCAAACACTCAAATTCTGATAAAAAACCCGAATGTGATGAATATGACTCCCTGGTGCAGCTTAAAGAACTCATAAAATATGGAACCGGATTTGTCGTTTCCCTCACACCGGAATACGTCGAAGGCACAGCTCACAAAGTAAGCCCGGAGGTCGCGCGCCGGCTTCACCGCGGATATTTTTCAATCCAGGCACATATCGATCTCCACGGTTTCGGTGTTAATGACGCCCATCAAGCTTTTGGCGGGTTTTTGAATAGAAGCATTGTGGCGGGCAGACGAGCTGTTTTAATCATTCATGGTCGCGGACTTTCTTCACCCCATGAGCCGGTTTTGAAAACCAAAGTATATCAATGGCTCACCAGCGCCCCCTGGCATAAGTGGGTGATAGCGTTTACCAGCGCCCGATTATGTGACGGGGGAGCCGGAGCCACCTATGTTCTTC
>CAVXXE010000122.1:0-36594 GCA_963765595.1 uncultured delta proteobacterium | reverse complement strand
CAATTTCCGATTCCCACTACATAGATGGTTCTCCATTCAGAAATAGCTATTTCCCACCAAAAATATATGAATGCAGGCGATTCACGCGTCAGCTCAGAGGGGCCCATTCATCCGGTGGGTCAAAAGTCATAAAACCCTTTTCAAAAGGAGGTCAAAATGAGCAAGAGAATCTTCACCGCAACAATCTTCACTGTCTTTTCAATGGGGCTTCTGCTCATGCCATTTTGGGCTGAGCAAGTGCAGGCCGCAGATAAAATCGGCTGGGTCGGCCCCGTCTACAAGGAGTTATCCGCGAGTCTGACAAAGGGGTTTAAAGCGTATTACAAAAAGACCTATGGTAAGGACGTGGACATCACCTTCGTGCGTCCGGGCGGGTGGCCGGTCTGCCTGGACAAAGTAGAGCCTGGGGCGGCAAACCGGATGCCGACATTTTCCTGGGGGCCGGCGCGCCGGCCCATGAAGTTTTAAAGAAGGAAGGCCTGATCGTTCCCTACCGACCAAAGGGCTGGGATAAGGTTCCCGCCGAATGGCACGGCATGAAGGTAAAGGATGAGGGTGATTTGTGGACCTGTTTCGCACCCTGGATCGTCACCAATCTATATAACGAGAAGGTTTTGAAAAAACTGAGGCTGCCGCCGCCAAAAACCTGGAATGATTTGCTCAATCCCATCTACAGGGGCAACATTGTGCATACGCTGCCATACGCCTCCGGTACCATGCATGAGACCATTGAAATTTTGATTCAGGCATTTGGCGAACAGGAAGCCTGGAGATATCTCAGATTACTGGCAGCCCAGTTAGCCCGTTTTTCCACCGGCAGCACGGATACAACCCAACTCGTGGCCCGTGGCGAAGTTCCCATCGGGATCGCGCAGCCGCAAATGAACGCCATGGCGGCACGCAAAGACGGATTTCCGGTGCGTGATTTGCTCCCGGAAAAAACCATCCTGGTTCCGGAGGCTGTGGCGTTGCTCAAAGGCGCGCCCAATGAAGCCGTCGGCAAGATCTTTCTGGACTGGCTATTCAGCATGGAGGGGCAAAAATCCGTGCTGGAGGGCCGTTACTTTGCGGCCAATACGGATATTAAATTCTCCGTGTGGGAAAAAGAAGGCGTCGAAATGGCCAAGCACGCCCAGAAGGCACTGGGAGTTGATTCGTTCTGGGATCTGAAAGTCGACTTCATCGAGTACGACCTGGATCTGGCGACCCAGCGATGGGACGAAGTCAACAAGAAATACGAGTACGAGATTTACCGCAAGTGGGGCGAGTTGAAAAGCAGCTTGTTCCTGATCGAGGAAGTTGAGGGAGAAATTAAGGCGGCCAAAGACGAACAAATGGATGTGACCAAGGCGGATGTGAAAATAAAAGAAGCCAGAAAGCTCTTCGAGATAGACGGCAAGTATGCCGCCGCCCGCCTGGCTGCGTCGAAGGCACGCGCTTTGCTGGTCGCACCGTAACCGCAGCGTCAATTTAAAATGCTCACCTGGTTCAATGCACGGGCAGGCCACCGCTTTCCCGTGCATCAATTATAAATAAAAAATCCGAAACCCGAAGCACGAAATTCGAAACAAATTCGGATTTCGGATTTAAACCGTTTGAATCTAATCGAATTTAGTTTTCTTATGGCATACCCTGATTGTACCTCTGCATTAGATAGCAAAGGATCTGATATGTCACGCGGCAGTATCTCTCTGGCAGCACTCTTGTGGTTGGTGATTGCCTTTCTTGTGCTTTATCCGCTGTCAATTCTGGTGGTGGAAAGCTTCAGAATCGCCGAAACGGGCGGCTGGGGCATCGGTAATTACCTGGAATTCTTCCAGGACGCGTATTATCTTAAAACCTTTGGAAATACCCTGCTTCTGAGTACGCTGGTGCTTCTGACGACCACCGTGTTCGGGGTACCGCTGGCATACATTTTGGCAAGATACCGGCATCGGGGCAAGACTGTTTTCACCGCCCTGATCCTGTTGCCGATTGTTTTGCCCGCTTTCGCCGGCGTATTTGCATTCATCATTTTTCTCGGAAAATATGGTACGGTAAATTTGCTTTTGATGGATATCGGGTTGGTAGACAAACCCGTAAATCTCATCTATGGTTATCATGGGCTGGTATTCATTCAATCCCTGCATATGCTCCCTTTTATTGTCCTGGGTCTTTCGGCCGGTTTCACCAACATCGACCCCTCCTTTGAAGAAGCCGCCGAAGTCGAGGGTGCCAGCGGCTTTCGGAGATTTTTCACCATCACTTTGCCGCTTTGCACGCCAAGTTATCTGGCGGGAGCCGTTCTCGTATTCCTGTGGCCCTTTACGGACTGGCTGACGCCGCTGATTTTGGGGCAGGTGGACTTTCTGCCATCGGTTTCATATATCAACATCTCCTATCACTTTACCGATATGCACCGCAAACACATGGGCATCGTGGCGGTGGTCCTTTCTGCGATTGTTTGCATTACCCTCTTTTTGCTGGCCCGGTGGTGGGTTGAGCGCAAAAAGTATACCGGTCTCTCAAAAGGAACAACGTCTGAAGGCCGAGTGATCGAGCCCAGCGTGTGGGTGAAATCGGGCGCGTATCTGTACATGTTGTTTATCGCCATTCTGGTCCTGCTCATTCCGATTGTGCTGGGGTTGGCCGCTTTTTCCAGGAGATGGTCCTTTGAGGTATTTCCAACCTATTGGACACTGGAAAATTTCAGGCTCATCCTGCTGGAAAGCCCGGGCCTGATAAAAAACTCCTTCCTTTTCAGCGGAATCGCCCTGATTTTCGGGATTGCCTTCGGGCTTCCGGTCGCCTATCTTATCGTCCGCACCCGGACCCCGGGCAAGGATGCGCTCGACTTTGTGATCACCCTGATGCTGGCGTTCCCGGGCATTGCGATCGGTGTCAGCTATCTTCTGGCATTTTGGAAAGGAATACCCCTCGCCCATTATTGGATCATCATGCCCCTGGCCCTGTTTGCAAGGCGGCTGCCGTATTTTTTACGCATGGCGCATTCCTCCTACTTGCAGTTGGATCCTTCCCTTGAGGAAGCCTCCGAGGTAGCGGGTGCCGGTAAAATCAGAACTTTTTTTCTTATTTCATTGCCGTTATTGCTCAAAGGGGTGCTCGTCGGCGTGGTGATGTTCTTCATCATGGCCTTCCAGGAGATCTCCACCGCGGTATTTCTCTATAAAGGCGGATGGGAGACCCTGCCCATTGGAATCTATTTGAACTGGCACCGTGGTATGGAGTTCGGAATCGCCGCCGCCATGGCTTTTCTGATGATTGTGATCACTTTCATTCTGCTGCTGATCATATCAAGAATTGGAGGGGGCGTCCTCAAAGCCGCCTGGGGGGCCGGCGAAAAATAAGGAGACAACTTTTATGGCATTCATAGAGATTCAAAATCTTTTTAAGCGTTTTAAGAATGTCGTGGCAATTAATCACATCCAACTGGAAGTGAACAAAGGCGAAATGTTGACGCTGCTCGGGCCCAGCGGCTGCGGTAAAACGACCACCCTGCGCTGCATCGCCGGTCTGGAGACGCCGGACGAAGGGGACATTGTTATTGACGGCAAACCGATGCTTTCTGAGGGATTTGTCCAGCCGTCCAAAAGGGGAATCGGCATGGTGTTCCAGAACTATGCCGTCTGGCCGCATATGAAGGTTTACAATAATATCGTTTATGGCTTGAAAATCCAGAAGATGTCCAGGCTGCAAATCAATGAAAAAGCGCAAAAAGTATTGGAATTGGTGGGGTTGAGTGGACTGGAAGACAGATACCCGGCCCAATTGAGCGGTGGACAGCAACAACGGGTGGCGCTGGCGCGGGCGCTCGTCGGCAATCCTAAAGTGCTGCTGCTGGATGAACCGCTGAGCAACCTGGATGCCAAACTCAGAGAAGAATTGAGATTTGAAATAAAGAGTCTGGTCAGACGGATGGGCATTACATCGGTCTACGTCACCCACGATCAGGCCGAGGCGATGGTCATTTCGGATCGGATTGCTGTCATGGATTCGGGCAACGTGGTGCAAATCGGTAATGCGCAGGAGATTTATCAAAAGCCCGCCAATCGATTTGTCGCCGATTTTATCGGCACCATGAATTTTATGTCAGGGGAAGTCGTTGAGGTTGTGCCGAATTCGAATGAAGTTTACGTACGCACCAAATTCAGCGAAAAGATGCTGTGCACGATGCCCGACAGCAAGGCCGTAAGTACCGGTGAAAAAGTGTATGCATCCATACGTCCCGAGGATGTGGAAATTTTTACGGAATCACCTCAAACCAGGGAAAATCAATTCAAGGGCACTATTGTTCATAGGGCATACCTGGGGAACTTTCTGTACTTTTTCGTCAGTGTAAATGACACCATGATCAGGGTGCAGGTTCCGCATCATGTGTCTCAGGAAGAAGGACAGGGACTCTACCTTTATCTAAATCCGGAAAAGTGTATGATCCTGTTATGATCTAACCATGGGAGCCGGGAAAGTTATAAATGTTCGTATTCTTTTGTCACAAAGTGCAGAGTTTGACCGGAGTTCGCAGCTGGCCGAAGCGTATTGGTAGATTCTAAGGGGCTAGATCTTCATTTATTATGAGGCGTTCACCTTTGAAGTCTTTGTCGATGCGATACTTTTTTTTAACCAGAATTCTATAAGCGAGAATTACGGTAGCCGGATATTCGGTTCGGCGTCGGCAGAGCTCATTGAAATATTCTTCCGCCTTAACAGGGTCCTCAAAAACAGCCCGCTTGCTTTTGCGGGCATCTCCTATTCGAATCATTACGTTGTACATTTTGCCTTTCCCTTGCGATGCTGATTGCCGATCGGCATTGTCGTTATATAAAAATTCTATATACACGAGATAATGATAAAAAGGAAGCTAAAGAACGGCAGTTTCAGATTATCTTTAGCCGGTTGATTATTCAGGGACGTGGAAATCAGGTCTTGACATCGCTGACGTGTCTATATAATTGAAAATAAACACCATGATTTATCGGCCTAACGCCGGGCCTGAAATATGGATTGTCATTTCGCTAAAACCATAGGAAGGGGGGATAACTCATGAAAAAGAAATCTCTGGTAATTTGTACCGTAATATTTGTTGTGCTAAGCCTTGCGAGGTTTTCCTTTGGGGTGGATTTGGGCATAATGACTGGGGGTGTGAAAGGCACCTACTATCAATTCGGTTTGAACTTAAAAGAACTTGTAAAATCAAGGGACATGCGGCTTAGGGTAGACAATTCAACCGGCTCGATTGAAAACCTCTTCGCGGTGTACCAGCGGCCTTATACACAGATGGGAATCGTACAGTCAGACGTTTTGGCCTTTGTTTCCCGGCTTCAATCCGACCCCACATTAAAACGGATTGCATCTAAAACAAAGATGATTTTTCCTTTGTATAATGAAGAGGTCCATTTACTTGGCCGCCGGGAATTGGCGGATTTTGATGATTTGGCGGGCAAAAGGGTGGCCATTGGTAAGGAAGGTAGTGGTACGTATCTCACTGCAAAACTTTTATTCGAAGTTTCAGACGTAAAGCCCGGAGAAATGGTTTCTCTTGGTACGGACGAAGCGTTAGCACAATTGAAGGCGGGGGACATCGATGCGATGTTCTATGTGGCTGGATTTCCTGTCAAATTGTTCGAAGGAGATGTTACTGAAGAAGATGGACTGGCCTTGATCCCGATAACGAACAAGAGCATTGTTGAATTTTATCCGATAGCTGAAATTCCGGCGAAAACATACCGCTGGCAACAGGAAGCCGTAGATACCGTTGCTGTCAAAGCCGTTCTGGTCTCGTTTAATTTTAGAAGAGCCAATTGTGAATTCGTGGGCCAATTTGCCCGGATCCTTAGTGAAAATATGGATTGGCTCAGAGAGAACGGACACCCAAAGTGGAAATTCGTGGATCTTGATTTTCCCTTGAAAGGATGGGAGCAATACGACTGTGTGAAAAAATATCTTGTAAAAAAACCGGAAGCCGCCCCAAAACCATCTGTTGATATCAATCCAATTTTAAAAGCCGTTAAGGATATTCTGGACTGAATATGTATCGTAAACACTACAATCTGACCTTGAAGCCATTTGAAATAAGTCCCGATCCGAAATTCCTTTGGCTTGGCGAAAAGCATAATGAAGCGCTGGCCGCCATGAAATATGGAATTTTAAATAACAAAGGGTTTATATCGCTGACCGGCGATGTCGGCACCGGCAAAACCACCCTTGTCAATGCACTGGCCAATAGTTTAGGGGATAATATTATTTTTGCACAGGTCTCCGATCCCTCTTTGGGACAGCTGGACTTTTTAAATTTGACGGCGGATGCGTTTAAAATGGATGAAAAGTTTAGCACCAAAGGGGACTTCCTCAGCCATTTAAAGCACTTCCTGAACAATGCGTATGTTGACCATAAAGAAGTCGTCCTCCTTATCGAAGAGGCCCAGAGATTTGATCCAGAGCGTTTGGAAGAGGTACGTCTCATTTCCAACATAGAGAAGCCGGAGAAAAAGCTGATAAATATTATTTTTGTCGGTCAATACGAATTTAACAGTATATTAAAAAAGAACAAAGCGTTGCGGCAGCGAATTGCTATTATCCATAATCTCGAACCGTTACAGGAAATTGAAACTGAGCAATATGTCATCCATCGTCTCAAAATTGCCGGTTCGGAAAGGCAGATTTTTAGCCCCGAAGCAGTTCGTGAAATCTATTCCTTTTCTAAAGGTAACCCTCGGCTGATCAATATTATTTGCGATTTGGCCTTATTGACCGGATATGCCAAAGACGAAAAGATAATAGAACCGGAAATAATCAGAGAATGTGCGGAAAATTACTTAATACAGAAGCAACAAATAGAAGGCGCGGCAGAAGATCAGAATGCCCCGGCAAAAACGATCCCGGAAAACGGGATAGAGATACCACCCGGTACCTCGGGAAACTCATATCAAATGGATGCCCTAAAAGTGCCGAAAAAACCTGCCGGGCTTAAGTTTGCATATGTCACCCCGATGATCGTGGTTATTTTATTGAGCATTTTCGGATACCTTTATTTTTTTGGTGAAAATCACGCGCCTTATCGGAACCTTAAGACTTATTTGGGGCAGGCATTCGATCGCTACACTGGCTCAAAATCGGAAACTTCGTCTCAAAACCCGGATGAAACTAGCATACAGCAAAGTAATATCGCCGGGGCACAAGTTCAGGCGTTGGATCTTAAAACTCAAAATACTGATAGCGAGAACCAACTCGCCCAGCTAAAATCTCCTAATGAGGAGCTTAGGGCCGCTCTGGAGGAATTAAAAGGCGCAAAAGAACGTGTTGAGGAGCTTGAGCGCGTGGTGCCGATGCTGGACACAATGCTTTCCCAGTCCCAGCAAAAGGTTGCGAAGCTGGCAAAAGAGCTCAATAAAGAAAAACAGAGCGGGAAGCTTCTGAGTTCTGAACTCTCAATAAAAGCTGATCTGGTTGCAGAGCTTCAGCCGAAGCTGGTCGCGATCCTCTCCAGTCAGGCAGAGCTGGAGAATGAAATCGGAAAAAGTAAAAGCGAGAATGAAGCGCTGCAGGGCCAATTGTTGGATCTGAAAACCCAAAAGGCCTCCTCGGATACCCAACTGGGCCAGATGAAATCCCAAAATGAAGCGCTTACGGCTGATTTGGCGGAATTAAAAGGGGCGAAAGAGCGTGTTGCTGCACTTGAGGGTGAGTTGGCGACGAAAGATCAATCACTATCCGGGTCGGAACAACGGCTTTCCCAACTGGCAAAACAACTCGATCAGGAAAAAACGCGCGGGGAGCTTCTGAGTAGTGAACTTTCTACCAAGGTGGACCTGATTGCAGAACTGCAGGAAAAGCTGGGAAACGCTCAATCCAAAGTTTTAGAGGTTGAGGCTAAAATTGAGAACAGAACTATAAAAATCAATGAACTGCAAGAACAACTGGAGAATTCAAATGCAGAAAAGGCCTCAACCGAGGCCCAACTGGCCCAACTGAGATCCCAGAATGAAGCGCTTACGGCCGATCTGGCAGAATTAAAAGGCGCGCAAGAACGGGTTGCCGTGCTCGAGGGTGAGCTGGTGGCAAAATCGCAAACGCTGTCCCAGTCAGCGCAAAAGGTTACGGATCTGACCAATGCGCTGGATCGGGAAAAGGCAGGCCAAGAGCAGCTGAGGGCCGAGCTTTCAACGAAGGCGGATCTGATGGCCGAGCTTGAGCAGAAGCTGGCCGCGACCCTCGCCAGTCGGGCCGAGCTCGAGAATGGTATCGAAAAAAGTAAAAGCGAGAAGGCTGCGCTTCAAACCCAACTATTGGATCTGAAAGCCCAAAAGACCTCCTCGGATACCCAACTGGGTCAGATGAAATCCCGTAACGAAGCGCTTACGGCTGATCTGGCGGAATTAAAAGGGGCGAAAGAACGGGTTGCCGCACTCGAGGGTGAGGTGGCGACGAAAGATCAAGCCTTTTCCGCATCGGAAGAACGGCTTTCCCAGCTGGCAAAAGAGCTCGATCAGGAAAAAGAGAGCAAGGGGCGACTGAATTCTGAACTCTCTTCGAAGGAGGACCTGATTGCAGAACTGCAGGTGAAGTTGGCAAACGCTCAATCCAATGCCACGGAATTTGAGGCTGAAATTAACAATAGCACAATAAAAATCAATGAGTTGCAAGCACAGCTAAGTGAACTTAAAACACAACAGTCACGGACAGGATCCTCTCCGGTAATAGAAATTACAACGCTTCAAGGTCAATTATTGGATTTGAAAGCCCAAAAGGCTTCCTCCGATACCCAACTGGGCCAGTTGAAATCCCGCAATGCAGAGCTTACGGCCGACATCCAGGAATTAAAAGGGGCCAAAGAACGTGTTGCCGAGCTTGAACAGAAGCTGGAAGCTACCCTCTCCAGTCGGTCCGAGATAGAGGATAATATCGAAAAAAGTAGAAAAGAAATTGCAGAGCTGCAGGAGCAACTTTCGGATGCCAAAGCTCAAAAAGACATGTCTGAAAACCAGCTTGAGCAGTTGAGATCAAGTTATGAGGAGGTTAGCGCCGATCGCAATGAATTGAGAAATGCGAAAGAACGGGTAGCCGCGCTCGAGGGCGAGTTGGCGACGAAAAATCAAGTACTTTCCGGGTCGGAACAACGGCTTTCCCAACTCGCAAAAGAGCTCGATCAGGAAAAAGAGAGCAAGGGGCGACTGAATTCTGAACTCTCTACCAAGGAGAACCTGATTGCTGAATTGCAGGAAAAGTTGGGATCCGCTCAATCCAATGCCTTGGCGGTCGAGACCAAGATTGAAGATAGTTCAAGAACAATCAATGAGTTACAAGAACAGCTGTCAAATCTAAAATCGGAAAAGGCTTCAGCCGAGACGCAACTGGGCCAGCTGAAATCCCGTAATGAAGCGCTGACTGCCAATCTGGCGGAATTAGAAAGGGCGCAAGATCGGGTTGCCGAGCTTGAGAGAGTGGTGGCAGGGCGTGAGCAAACGCTCTCCCAGTCGGAGCAAAAGCTTTCGGAACTGGCAGAGGAACTGGATCGAGAAAAAACGAGCAAGGAAGCGCTCGATTCCGAGCTTTCAATGAAGGCTGATCTGGTGGCTGAGCTTCAGCAAAAACTGGAAACGACCCAATCCGGTCGGGCACAGCTCGTGAACGATATTGCAAAAAGTAGAAAAGAAATCGCGAAGCTGAAAAATCAGCTAAGAGAACTTAAAGCACAACAGGCTCCGACCGAGCCCTCAGCGGTTATCGTTGAGGTGAAACCAAAGTCAAGCGCACCAAGCGCAGCATCCGGAGAGCAGGATGAATCGCCCAGCCCAGCCGACATAATCGATTGGGTCCTCAAAAAGAAGGCGAAATAGACAGCCGCAATAGTACAACCAGCCGCAGCGAATGCCCCGGTTAAAATCTGCGGTAGTGATCCTTTCATTGAGCAAGCCGTCGATTGTACCGAACTGCATCATTTACGATCGTTCCAAACCACTGGCAACCGGCACCGCCTTAACGCTGGCATCATAATTGCGCAATATCCGAATTAAGCCTTGATTTAATCATCCCGTTAGACTAAATTACGCTATTGGCGTAACGCCTATAGCGTAAAAGACGGATTTATCTACTTTAAGAATTGGCTCGGCATCCCCGCTGAGGATTATAGGACATGAAAAACCCATTTGTATACGGAGAAACGGTCACCGGGGGCAATTTTTGTAACAGGATGCAGGAAATAAACGAACTTGTTAATGATATCAAAAACGGCACGAATGTGATTATTTTTTCACCAAGGCGTTACGGTAAAACCTCCTTGATCAATCAAGTGCTGGAGATTGCCAGACAAAAAGGCATTCTTTCTTTCTATATCGACCTATATCCGGCAATCAACAAACAAAAGTTCATTGAGATATATTCACGGGCGATCGCCTCTGGACTTACCGGAAAGACGTCCAGGATCGTCAAGACCCTGAAGGAATATTTACCGCGGATCATTCCCAAGGTGATAATGGACGACCAGTCCGTCCATTTTGAATTTGGATTCGATCGCAGCGGCAGTTTGTCCCCCCATGTAGACGATCTCCTGGAAGCCGGCCAAAAATTGGCGGAACAGCGAAAAAAAAATGTTGTAGTTGTTTTCGATGAATTTCAAGAGATCGCCAACTTTGATGACCAGGAAATTGAAAGGAAGATGCGATCGGTTTTTCAGCACCACAGAAATGTTTCCTATATTTTCATGGGAAGTAAAACGCACTTGATGCGCGATATCTTCAACAATCCCAACCGACCATTTTACAAAAGCGGAAAGCACTTTCCTCTGAAAAAGATTGATCCCAACGAGCTGGGGCAATTCGCCGAAAAAAAATTTAAGGCAACTGGTATAAATATTACCGAGTATGAAATAAAAAAAATTATAGAGATTAGTGAATGCCATCCATATTATTTTCAGATGCTCAGTCATGTTCTTTGGGAAATTACCTCGGATGGAAGAGCTGTTAAACTAAGCGACATTGAAAGGGCGATCGAAATTCTCATTTCAAGAGAGTCGAGCGCTTACATAAACATATGGGAAAGTCTGACGGGTAATCAAAAAAAATTATTGGTGGCCTTGATGCAGGAAACTAATCCCGAGATTTACAGCAGCCGATTTATTGACAAACACAGTTTAGGGGCTCCTTCGTCGCTTCAAAAGGCCACAAAGAAGCTGATTAGAATGGAGTTGATACAGCAGGCCAATGGCAGCTATGAGATTATCGATCTGTTTTTCAAAAGGTGGATTCAACACACCTGGGGATGAGTAAAGAACCATGGGCCAAAAGACCGGATTTTATAAGACCAAATACAATTATGCCGACGGTATTTAATACCCAGTAACCAATAAACTCGACAAACGCTATCAACTGCTGAACCTGATCAATTAATCCACCCAATCAAAGGTCCGATCCACAGCCTTTTTCCATTGACGGTAATATGACTCCCTGACCGTCGATTCCATTGCCGGATGGAAAGTCTTGTCTTCAGCCCAATTCTGTCGCAGATCTTCCACACCGGACCAGAACCCAACAGCCATACCAGCGGCATAGGCGGCGCCCAAAGCGGTGGTTTCCGAAACTTTGGGGCGTATCACCGGCACATCCAGAATATCGGATTGAAATTGCATCAGCAGTTCATTGCCGACCATGCCGCCATCGACTTTGAGTTTTTTAAGCGCCACGCCGGAGTCTTTGTTCATAGCCTTCACAATATCGCGCGTCTGGTAGGCGCTGGCTTCCAGGACCGCCCGGGCGATGTGCCCCTTGTTGACAAAACGGGTCAACCCCACGATCACCCCGCGCGCATCCGAGCGCCAGTAGGGGGCAAAAAGACCGGAGAAAGCGGGTACAAAATAAGCACCACCATTGTCTTCTGCGGTTTTGGCCAATTCCTCGATTTCCGGAGCACTGGAAATCAAACCCAGGTTGTCCCGCAGCCACTGAACCAAAGCTCCGGTAATCGCAATCGACCCTTCCAGGCAGTATACCGGTCGCTGATCATTGATTTGATAGCCCAGGGTGGTGAGCAAGCCTTGTCGGGAGGGCACGGGCGTATGTCCCGTGTTGAGCAAAAGAAAGCATCCCGTCCCATAGGTATTTTTTGCTTCTCCCATATCAAAGCAGGTTTGGCCAACAAGCGCCGCCTGCTGGTCGCCCAACGCGCCGCAAACCGGTATCGCGGCCTTCACTGGTCCGTTTGCGAGGGTCTTGCCCCAGGTGCTGCTGTCGCTGGAGGGCACGATGCGGGGCAGAATCTGCTGCGGTATTCCCAGGGCTTGCAGAATCGCTTCGTCCCATTGCAGAGAATTCAAATCCATCAGCAGGGTGCGGCTGGCATTGGTGACATCGGTGACATGTGATCCACGGCCGGGTCCACCGGTGAGCCACCAGATGATCCAGGTTTCCATGGTCCCGAAAAGGGCCTCGCCTTTATCGGCCGCGGTGCGGGCCTGGGCAACGTGGTCTAAAATCCATTTGATTTTCGGACCCGAAAAATAGGTGGCAATCGGCAGTCCGGTTTTATCGCGAAAGCGGTTTTGGCCCTGCTCGCGGCCCAATTCTTTACATATTTGATCGGTGCGGGTGCACTGCCAGACAATGGCGTTGGTGAAAGGTTTGCCGGTATTTTTATCCCAAATCACGGTGGTTTCCCGTTGATTGGTGATACCGATGGCCGCCAGATCCGATCCGCTAAGATTTGCCTTTGCCAGAGCGCCGCGGATGACATCCTGGGTGTTGCGCCAGATCTCAAGGGGATTATGTTCCACCCAGCCCGGCTGTGGAAAAATCTGCTCATGCTCTTTCTGGTCGACAGCAACAATTTGGCCGTCATGATCGAAAATGATGAAGCGATTGCTGGTTGTGCCCTGATCCAAGGCGCCCACGTATTTGGCCATGGTTTATTCTCCTTAATAAATCGAGGGGCTAAAGCATCGGCTCTAACCCCTCTATGTTCTCATTTAAATACCTGTCGGTGTGCTCCGGCGGGTGTTTCCGCATTCACGTATTATCTGCACGCTTTCTAAACGGAGCGAATTGAGGTATTCAGCTAGTTTCGCTTCGCTCACAATATTAGCTTTCACAGCCACGCGTCTATTTCACACGCCCCTCACGCCAGGCCTGAATGAGCTTGTCATAATTGACCGTCTCACCCTGCGGTTTTTCATTGACCTTCGCTTTCGGTGATCCGGGCTGGTTCAGCCAGTAGGATTCATCCTTTTTGGGGTTGAGCTTCGGTCCGCATTCCGCCTGCACATTGGCGCGCTCGATACGTTCCATAACGCGGTCCATCTCATTGGCGAGATTATTCATGGCCGTACTGACGGTCACCTCACCGGATACCGCCTCGCCGACATTTTGCCACCACAGCTGGGCCAGCTTCGGATAATCGGGCACGTTGGCACCGGTAGGTGTCCAGGCGACCCGCGCCGGGCTGCGGTAAAACTCCACCAGCCCGCCAAGTTTGGGTGCACGATCGGTGAAGGATTGGTGACGGATGTCACTGTCACGGATCGGTGTCAGGCCCACATGCGCCTTTTTCAGCGAAGTGGTCTTGGCCACGCAGAACTGCGCGAAGAGCCAGGCCGCCTTGCGGCGCTCGAGCGGTGTGCTCTTCATAAACGTCCAGGAACCGCAATCCTGGTAGCCCAGCTTCATGCCCTCTTCCCAGTAAGGACCGTGGGGGGAGGGCGCCATGCGCCATTTGGGGGTGCCGTCTTCGTTGACCGTGGGACCCGGTGCGACCATGTCCGGGAGAAATGACGTGTACCAGAAGATCTGCTGGGCGACACTGCCCCCTGCCAGGAACGGCAGGTAGGTGTAGAAATCCATTCCCAGGGCGCCCGGAGGCGCGTATTTGCGAAGCCATTCCATGTATTTGCGCAGCGCGTATTTGGCTGCCGGACCATTGGCGGCGCCTCCGCGAGCAACGGTCGCGCCGACCGGTCGGCAATCTTCCATCCGGATACCCCATTCATCCACGGGAATGCCGTTGGGGATCCCCTTGTCACCGGCGCCGGCCATGGACAGCCAGGCATCGGTGAAGCGCCAGCCCAGGTCCGGGGCCTTCTTGCCATAGTCGTTATGACCGAAAATAGCCTTGCCGTCAACTTCCTGGATATGCTCGCTAAAGAACTCGGCAATATCCTCATAGGCCGACCAGTTGACCGGCACCCCCAGCTCATAGCCGTAAATCTCTTTAAATTTCTTTTTGAAGTCCTCGCGATTGAACCAGTCGTAGCGGAACCAGTAGAGATTGGCGAACTGCTGGTCCGGAAGCTGATACAGTTTGCCGTCCGGGGCGGTGGTGAAGGACTTGCCCATGAAATCGTCCACATCCAGCGTGGGCAGGGTCACGTCCTTGCCTTCACCCGCCATAAAGTCGGACAGGGGCACCACATACCCGTAGCGGGCGTGGGTTCCGATGAGATCCGAATCGTTGATCCAGCCATCATAAAGATTCTGGCCGGAGGCCCACTGGGACTGCAGCTTTTCAATGACATCGCCTTCCTGGATCAGATCAAAAGAGACCTTGATGCCGGTGATCTCTTCAAAGGCCTTGCCCAACACATCGGCCTCATACTGGTGGGTTGTGATGGTCTCGGACACGACCTTGATATTCATTCCCTTAAAGGGCTTGGCCGCATTGATGAACCACTCCATCTCTTTCATCTGTTCATCTTTGGTCAACGTCGACGGTTGAAATTCCTCGTCGACCCACTTCTTGGCGGCTGCCATGTCCGCGCTTGCCGGGCCGGCAAAGAACGCGAACAATACAGCCACAATACCTGCCAGGAACAAAATCCTGGTCCTCTTTTTTAACGCCATCCTAAGCATGTGGTCACCTCCTGTAGGCCTTCAATGGTTGGCTTCCCATCTCCCGGTCAACATTGCCGGCGTGAAGGCCGTTAACGCTCAGCAATATAGGCCTCGGCTCTTTCATTTTTCTCTGTTGATTCCCTCCTTTAGTTTCAGACCTTCAATGGTTGGCTCTCTGTTCTCCCGGTCAACATCGACGGCGAGAAGGCCATTAACGCCGTGCGACATAGGACCTATAATTAATCCTTCCTGGGAAATTGAAATTTAGTATTATAAAAGGCTATTTTATAATTGAAGGAAGCTTATTTATCGTTACTTCGGCGGATTAATTATTTTTTTGCTTCGCAAATTTTTGTTTCTTCAGTTTTTTCAACTTGACCCGCCGGCTTCCGGCTCGTAGAGCGCAGAGCCTACAGCTCGGAGAGAGGCGGACCATCATTCTTCAATTTTCATTCTTCATTCGAGATCACCCCCAACGCATTACCACAATCACCCAGACCAAAGAAATGATCGTCGCATACCATAGCGCTAAATCGGTCAATCCGAGCCATGCGAGATGGATATAGGCACTGCCTAACAACCCCAAAAAAAAGCGCGTACCGCGCGTGGTCGGAATCATCAGAAAACCCCGGCGTTCGATGGTAGGCGACACCAGTTCCCAGACAAGCATACCGCCGATCATCAGGAAAATGGCAATAAAGAAAATGGCCGTCGGCACGGTCCAATACATCCATTCGAGACCCATGATTGACCCTCCGGGCAATTGAATATTTAAGATTTAAGATTGAAGATTTAATGCATTCTGTCTATCTAATTTTTGTTACTCGCCGTCTTTAACGATACTTAATTTCGCTGTAAAACTTGGCTTTGATTGTGACAGGCAAGTTGCTCGATAGTTAGCCGCAACGGATGTCGAACATCTAATAACCTGTCCCTGTATATGCCTTCCTAAAGCAGTATCCGGTAAAGCCATCGCCAGTTTAACGCACCGATGCGCAAACTTCTTTGTCCTTTCTGTTAAGTCCTCTCTGTTCATATTCGCGGCCGATAAATTGAGTCCTCGCATGGATAAACCGGAATTGACAACAGATTATCGACCATTGAGAGATCAATGGATCGCTATGCTCTGTCTCTTTTAAATCGATAGAATTCCACAAATCTTCAATCTTCAATCTTCATTCTTCAATATCCCTAAACCCTTCCCAAGGCAAAGCCCTTGGCCATGTAGTTTCGTACAAACCAAATGACCAGTGCGCCCGGGACGATGGTGAGCACACCGGCGGCCGCCATCAGGCCCCAATCCAGGCCCGTCGCGCTGATGGTGCGCGTCATGGTGGCGGTAATGGGTTTGGCCTCGGTAATCGTCAGGGTCCGGGCAAAAAGCAGTTCAACCCAGCTGAACATAAAACAGAAAAATGCGGTCACCCCCACCCCGGCTCGAATCAGTGGAATGAAAATGGTGGCAAAGAAGCGCGGAAAACTGTACCCGTCGATAAAAGCGGTCTCATCGATTTCTTTCGGGACCCCGGACATAAAGCCTTCCAGGATCCAAATGGCCAGGGGCACGTTGAACAGACAATGGGCCAGGGCTACTGCAATATGGGTATCCATCAACTTGATGGTTGAGTAGAGTTGGAGATAGGGCAGGAGAAAGACCGCCGGAGGGGCCATGCGGTTGGTCAGCAACCAGAAAAACATCTGCCCGTCGCCCAGGAATTTATAGCGTGAAAAGGCATAGGCCGCGGGCAGGGCAAAGGCCAATGACATGGCGGTATTCATGCCGACATAGATCATGGCGTTGATGTAAGCCATATACCAGGTTGGATCCGTGAATATCCTGATGTAATTTTTAAATGTTGCGTCGGCCGGGTAAAGGGTGAAATTAGCGAGGATATCCGCGTTGGTCCTCAGAGACATGTTGAGCATCCAGTAGATCGGAAGTATCAGGATTCCGAAATAGATACAGAGCGCGATGGTTCTTTTTTGGATCTTCATGCCTTCTCTCCTCTTCCAACGTTCAACAGGGCCTGGTAGAATACGAAACAAAAAAGCAGTATGATGATAAAGTAGATCAGCGAAAAGGCCGCCGCCGGGCCAAGGTCAAATTGCATGGTGGCAAGCTTTACCAGATAGATGGACAGAAAGGTGGTCGTATTGCCGGGACCGCCTCCGGTCAAGGCAAAGGGTTCGGCATAGATCAGGAAGCTGTCCATCCAGCGCAGCAGCACGGCAATGGTGAGCACACCGCGCATTTTGGGTAGTTGAATATAGAAGAATATGGCCCATGCCGACGCGCCGTCGATTTTGGCCGCCTGGTAGTAGGCCTCGGGGATGGCCCGCAGTCCCGCGTAGGCAAGCAGGGCCACCAGCGGGGTCCAGTGCCAGACCTCCATGGCAAGCAGGGTGATCCATGCGTAAATCGGTTTTGCCGTATGGTCAAAAGGCACCTCCAGTAAGTCCAGGCTGTTAATCCCAACGCCGAACAGGCCGATATCCGGCCGCGTAAAGATGATCCAGATGGTTCCGATCACATTCCAGGGAATGACCAGGGGCAGGGCCAGTGTCACCAGACAGGCGGAGACGCCCCAACCGCGTGTGGGCATGGCCAGTGCAATCAATATTCCAAGGGGTATCTCGATCAGCAGGACGAGTCCGGAAAACAGGAATTGGCGCCACAGGGCATCATGCAGGCGATGGTTGCCCAGCATCTCCTTGAACCATTCGGTGCCGACGAAAACGCTCTGACCCGGTCCAAAGATATCCTGGATGGAATAGTTGACGACGGTCATCAGTGGGATGAACGCGCTAAAGGCGACGATGATAAATGCCGGTAGAACCAGAAACCAGGCTTTATTGTTTTCCCACTTTTCCATAATAAATGATCTCTTTCAATCTTCAAGGTTGGTTTACTTATTCACCAGACGTTCGTCGACAAACAGTTTGGTCCACCGTTTGGGAAAGCGAAGCCAGGCGTCATTTGACGGGACGGCTTGTCCCTCCGGCAACCGGGTGCGCAACGTATGGCCGGCCATGTTGACGGTCAGGATTTTGAAACTGCCCTGGTCTTGCACTGATTTAACCACTGCCGGTATTCCGCCTTCAACAGACTCAGGGTGAACTTCCAGGTGTATGGGGCGAATACCGATTTCCATTTTGCCCTGTGCTTTTTGTGCCAATGCCGCCGTGTCGTCATCCAGCACGATACCGGCGCCATCCACCATTGCTGTATTGCCGTCCACGGTGCAGGCTAAAAAATTCATTCCGGGACTGCCGATAAAAAAGCCGACGAATTTATGCTTTGGACTTTCAAAAAGCTCCTGGGGCGTGCCGATCTGAACGAGTTCACCTTCGTACATGACCAGGACCTGATCGGCAAACGTCAGGGCCTCCACCTGATCATGGGTCACGTAAATCAGGGTTAATTTCAGCTGTTCGTGGATTTCCTTTAGTTTGCGCCTGAGGTTCCATTTCAGATGGGGGTCGATCACCGTCAGTGGTTCGTCGAATAGAATGGCCGCCACATCGCTTCTGACCAATCCCCTGCCCAATGATATTTTTTGTTTGGCATCGGCTGCCAATCCGGCGGCTCTCTTGTTAAGGAAAGGGGTCAAATCGAGAATTTCGGCAACTTCCAGGACCCTATTTTTAACTTCGCTTTCTTCAACCCCTCGATTACGCAAAGGAAAAGCCAGATTATTATACACCGACATCGTGTCGTAAAGCACCGGGAATTGAAATACCTGGGCGATATTGCGCTTTTCCGGCGGCAGACCGGTGACATCCTTACCGTCATACAGCACCCGTCCCTGACTGGGAGTCAAGAGACCGGAAACAACGTTGAGCAGGGTGGTTTTGCCACACCCGGAAGGGCCGAGTAAGGCATAGGCGCCGCCGTCCTTCCATTCGTTATGAATGTGTTTCAGCGCATAATCAGAATCATCTTTTGGATTTTTTTTATAGCTGTGGGCGATCTCGTTTAATTCGATGCGCGCCATGCTGGTCTCCTACCCTAACCCGGACGAGCCGGAATTGAAAATTGAAGATTGCAAATTAAATATTTTCTGATATCGCTTTGCTCTGTCCAGATTTCAAATTGATCCGCCGGCTTCCGGCTCGCAGAGCGCAGAGCCTACAGCTCGGAGAGAGGCGAACCTCAAATTTTCAGTATTCAATCGAAAACATTCAATCGCTACCAAATAATGAAAATATACCCACACGATTTTTTGCTCCATAATACACAAAAACAACAATTAAGCGCCTAAATATTCCGGGCGGGTGATGCAACTAGAACGCCCGCTTCATCGAAGACAAAAAAACGACTCGGATGGACATAAATCGATATTTCCGTGCCCATCCGTTGAGGATAGACGCCGTCTTCCTGCACCACCAACCGGGAGTTGTCGAAGTTCGCATGAATGAAGGTCTCCGATCCATTGATTTCCGCCAATTGGACTTTGGTGCGGATTTCGGTATCTTCGGTGCTGGTTCGGTTAAGCGACAGGTGATTGGAGCGGACACCGAACGTGTATTGTCCGCCAGGCACAGATTGCAGATGATTGGTCAACAAGAATTCGATATTTTCGCCCAGCCGCGCCGTCTGTCCCTCAATAATGCAAGGAAGATAGTTGATGGGCGGATCGCTGAATACTTCCGCCACTTTGGTGTTGGCAGGATTGTGATAGACATCTGGTGTGGCGCCGGTTTGCAGAACTCGCCCTTCATCCATGACCACTACATTGCCGCCCAGCATCAAGGCTTCGGCCGGCTCGGTGGTGGTATAGACGACGATCGCCTCGCGCCGCTCGAAAATCTCCTGAAGCTCTATTCGCAGATCTTCACGCAGTTTATAATCCAAATTGACCAGGGGTTCATCCAGCAGGAGCAGGTGCGCGTCTTTTACGAGGGCCCGTGCAATAGCGATTCGCTGCTGCTGCCCGCCGCTGAGCTCGACCGGCAGACGATCGAGCAAATCATCAATGTGCAGCATTTCAGCGGTTTCTCGGACCCGCCGGTCGATTTCAGTTTTGGGTACTCCGCTGACCTTAAGGGGGGAGGCGATGTTTTTATATACGGTAAGAGAGGGGTAATTGATGAATTGCTGATAAACCATGGCCACACTGCGTTTGCGCACCCATACGCCGGTGGTGTCTTTGCCATCGATCAGAATTTTGCCATGGGAGGGCCGATCGATGCCGGCCATAATCCGCAGGAGGGATGTTTTACCGGCCAGAGTACGGCCTAATAAGACATTGCGGGAGCCCGACTCAAACTCGAGGTTAATATCTTTGAGATGGGTTTCTCGGCCTACGATCTTGTCGATGTTCTGCAGTGACAGGCCCATTACGCGTCCCCGTTTCTTTACTGTTCGAGATAGTGCCGCAGGATATCCGCCATCAGCCTCAAAAGGAGTGAGGGAGCCAGTTATTTTTTTGGGGATAGCACCATTTAAAATTTGACGCAAGCGAAAAATAAACCATACTTAATGGCCTCGTGAAAGCGCGTAAATCTGTTTGTTTGGGATATGCACGAAGTATGCCGAAGCTTTTATTTCGGATAATCAGTATAAATCCAGATAGTTAAATAAAATGACATTTACTTCGCGTTGAGGGAAACAAGGAAATTTAGAAAATCTTCGAAATACATTTTCGAAAATTTTCTAAAATGTTAGAAAATAAAAATTTGGTGTGGAAAAGAACGCCGGGATGTGCCATAAATCGTCTATGAGCAAATCAATGAAAACCCAGGTACTAATTATCGGGGGCGGGGCGACCGGCACCGGCATTGCCCGGGATCTGGCGCTGCGCGGGGTTCAATGCATACTGGCTGAACAGCGCGATATCAATGCCGGCGCATCCGGAGCCAATCACGGACTTCTGCACAGTGGTGGTCGCTATGTCTTTGCCGATCAGGATAGTGCGAAAGAATGCCGTCAAGAAGGCGAGCTTTTAAAAAAGCTGGCGCCGCACTGTATCGAAGACACCGGCGGTTTGTTTGTAGCAGTTGAGGGCGATGATGAAAAATACGTGGCCGATTTTCCCCATATGTGTTCGCAATGCAATATTCAGGTGAAGACCCTGGACGTCAAAGAGGCCCGCGAACTTGAACCCGAGCTTTCCGAAAAATTAATTGCCGCCTACATGGTGGCGGATGCATCCATTGATCCTTTCAAACTTTCGATGGAAAACATTTCCCAGGCCCAGGAACTGGGAAGCACTTTGCTGCGATTTACCAAAGTAGTGGGCTTTGAGAAAAACAGCCAAAAAATTAAAACGACGCGTCTGAAAAATATCATTACCGGGGAAGAGCTGGTTGTCGAAGCCGAGCAGGTGGTGAATGCCACCGGTGCCTGGGCCGGGGTCGTGGCCGGTCTGGCGGGTGCAGCCATCGACATCATATATTCCAAAGGCAGTCTTATCGTCACCCACAACAGGATCACCAACCTGATCGTAAACCGTTTGCGCCCATCGGCCAGTGCCGACATTCTGGTTCCCGGCGGCACGGTATCCATCCTCGGGACCACCTCGATCAGAATAGACGACCTGGATCAAATTTATCCCACGGTTGAAGAGGTGGACGACATGGTGGGTGAAGCCGCCAAGATGATTCCAGCCCTTGAAACCGCTCGATATATTCGAGCCTATGCCGGCGTAAGGCCGCTGGTGGGATCGCGATCCGCTGCCGATGATCGCGGGGTCAGTCGCAGCTTTGCCTTGATAGATCACAGCCAAGACGGTCTTGAAAACTTTACGACGATCAGCGGCGGCAAGCTGACCACCTATCGTTTAATGGCCGAAAAAACAACCGATCTGGTTTGCCGCAAGCTGGCGGTAGCATGCCCTTGCACCACGCGCACGGAACCCCTTGGTTTAACCCAACCCGCCAAGTGGACCCAAGCTGGACTGGCTCCCAGCCTGTGGCTCAAACACCATGAACCGGAGGATATCCTGCTTTGTGAATGTGAAATGGTCCCTAAGAGTGCGGTGGATGCCGTCATGGACTCCATTCACGAACAAAACGGCCGACCAGACCTCATGGCCATTGCGCTGCGCAGCAGAATCGGCAAAGGCGCCTGTCAGGGCACCTTCTGCGGGGTCCGGGTGACCAGTTATATGTATGACCAGGGGGAATTAGAGCCTGAACAGAGCTTAGCTGATCTCAGAGAGTTTCTCAGTCATCGTTGGAAAGGGCAACACCCGACGCTTTGGGATAAACAGCTTATCCAGGCCGAGCTTCTGGAAGCCCTCTATTGCGGTTTTTTTGGGTTGGAGCTAGGGCTGATCAAAATCACGCATAACGTGGCTCTTAGCTTTCATCCCATTTTTATTCCGTTTTATTTTTTGACAATATGAATCTGATTTCCATTGAATCAACAGCGCACAGAACTCACCACATTTATGACTAACTCTGAAGCTAAAAAGATACGATATCTGCATCATCGGATCCGGTCTGGCCGGCCTGGCGGCAACCATGTTTGCGGCCAACCGAGGCCTTTCCGCAGTTCAAGTGGGCCACACCGGAGAAATTAATTTTTCCAGCGGTTTTCTGGATTTACTGGGCGTACATCCGATCGATGAAAAAAATACCTTAAACGATCCCTGGGCGGGGATCGATACGCTCGTGCGTGCTATCCCCGATCATCCTTATGCCCGGCTGCCTAAAGAAGACATCCAGGCCGCCTTTGAGGAATTGCTGTCTTTCTTAAAAGAAACCGGCCTCTCCTATCATCGCCGAATGAAACATAACAGCACCGTTCTCACCTCCCTGGGAACAACCAAACGCACCTACTGTGTCCCCCACACCATGTGGAACGGCGTAACGGCCCTCAAGAAAAAGCCCGTCTGCCTGATCCTCGACATCCGGGGGCTGAAAGGATTCAGCGCCCGTCAAATTGCGGCAGCCTTGCAGAAGGACTGGTCGGATGTGATGACAGGCCGGATTTTTTTTCCGGGTATGGACCATCTCAACGAAGTATATACCGAACATATGGCCAGCGCCCTGATTTTACCGGAAAACCGGGAGAAATTTGCCCTGGCGGTGCGCCCCCATATTAGAGATGCACAAATCGTCGGACTGCCGGCGATTTTAGGCCTTTACCGGACACACGAGGTTATGTCCGATCTGGAGCAACTGCTCGGCGTGCCGGTATTTGAAATTCCCACCATTCCGCCTTCTATCCCCGGTCTGCGGCTCAAGGAAAGCTTTGAAAGAGGGTTGCGTGCCAAAGGCGTGCGGTATTTTTCTCAAAACCGGGTACTGTCGGTCCGAGCCAAGGGTGACCAGTTTTTTGAGCTTGACATCGGCAGAAAGACGCCTGAGGACACCGTTCAATCCCGGGGAATCATTCTGGCAAGCGGTCGATTTATCGGGGGGGGATTGTACGCGGATAGACTGCGTATCAAAGAGACCATTTTTGATTTGCCGGTTCACCAACCCGACAACAGAGCCGCGTGGCATCGGCGGGACTTGCTGGATCCCAGAGGGCACCCCGTCAACCGCGCGGGGTTGGAAATCGATGACACCTTTCGCCCGTTGAACAGTTCCCATCAACCGGTTTACCGGACCCTATTTGCCGCCGGCTCCATTCTGGCCCACAATGACTGGAAACGCCTGAAATGTGGTGCCGGCCTTGCCGTTGCCTCTGCCTTCGGGGCGGTCAAGTCCTTTGTTCGTGTCTGCCGCTGATTTTCATCAGATGGATATCTAATTCGCTGCCCTTGCACATATTTAGGTTGGGTTAAGCGGGATGCAGGGAAGAATTATGTTGGATTCGCCTGTCTTGAAGCACCTCAACACTCCGAATATCATTGAAATTAGCAAATTCTACAAGATCGGTTGCAGACCGTCGGCTTAATCAAACCACGATTTATTTCTTTGCCGTCTTTCCTGTCCGCCGGTATTTTTTGAGGATCAATGGTTAAGAATAAGAAGAAAGATCTCTGGCCTTCGCGTCTCTGCCTGCCCAATGAAGTCTCTGTTGCACTTATTTCATCGGGCGGTGAACTATTACCTATATTTGTGCCTTCGTGTCCTAGTGGCTGAAATTTTACAATCATGTTTCGTATCACTCAGCATCTGACTCAGTTTCGCTCAACCGTTGCCATATATACGTGTAAAGATCCATCACCTTAAGGTCGGATTCCGTATTGCTTTGGGCGCAGGTAAGATGGATCCGGCACTTGGGGCAGGCCGTGATAAGGGTTTGCGCGCCGGTTTGGATGGCTTCCTGGATGCGGTCGGTTTGAATTGCCTTTGAATAGCTCGAGCACTCCATCCAGGCACTGGTCCCGCAGCAAAGTGCATTTTCACGGTTGCGCTCCATTTCCACGAGCCGGGTATCAGGCAGCAGCTTCAGCAACTGACGGGGCGCTTCGTATATCCCTGCCATACGGCCCAAGCGGCAGGGATCATGGTAAGCAATCGTATCAGTGGAAGATGATCGAAAGGCTAACCCGGCTTGGGGTAGCTCGCGTGCCAGAAATTCCGTCAAATGAAGCACTTCAAAAGGAAGGCTGCCGAAATACTTCGGATAGTAATTTTTAAAGGTGATATACCCCTCAGGGCAGCCGAAAAGAACGGTTCTGGCGCCGGAAGATTTAATCACCTCCAGATTCCACCTTGCCAGCTTACGGAACGTGGCGTGGTCGCCGCACCACAAGGCATCGTGTCCGCAACAGCGCTCATCATTACTGATGACCGGTTCGATGCCCATTTGGTTCAGCAGCACAAGCACGCTGCGCCCGGTATCCAGCGGCGATACATTCAAATAGCGGAAGGTTACATCAAAAAACGGCAGACACCCCACAAAATAAAAATATTCGCCGGTGTCATGAAATCTGCCGGCCTTTTCAGCCCATCCGTTGCGTTGCTGTTTTAAGTCACGGGTCTGCAGGGCCGCGATGGTTTGAAAGATTCCATGATGGCTCTCCTGGGGGAGATTATCCGCCCTGCGGGCTTCCTGACGGTGGTAACGGATGATCTCCGGAAAATCAATATCCGCCGGGCAGCGTGCACTGCAACTGGCACAGCTCAAACAGGCCCAAATTTCGGGACTCCGGACCAGTTCACCATCCGGATCCAGCACGGCCCGCTTGATGATCTGTCTGGGTGAGAAAGTAGACAATTCACGACTAACCGGGCAGCTGCCCGCACACAAGCCGCATTCCATACAATAATCAATCTGTTTTTGGGTAAGATGTTTGGTCTTTTCCATCAGGGGCCTATAATTATTGAAGAGTGAAGATTGAAGAATGAATATTTAAGGTATTCTGTCGTTTTTTATTTTCTTGTGCTTGCCGTTTTTCTAGAAGATGCAAAAATTGCCGTTAGCTCTTGTGCCTCCTTTGACGATGGTTCAACTTTGTTAACTCTTCTCTGTTCATATTCGCAGCCGATAAATTGAACACTCACACGGATAAACCGGAATTAACAATTGATTATTGAAAATTGAATATTTAATGAATCGCTATGCTGTGTCTGTTTAAATCGATAGAATTCCGCAAATCTTCAATCTTCAGTCTTCAATAATAATCCCCCCCAGTTCTATAAGTAATTGAACAAAAGAATGGATTTCTGCGGCAAACGCCGCGCCTTCGGACGCGGAAATCCATTTCAACCGCAGGCGGCGCTCATCGATTCCCAGCAAGCGGAGCATTTCCCAGGTTTCTTCAATGACTTTTTGGCATCTAACATTACCTTCCAGGTAATGACAATCGCCGATGTGTCAGCCGGACACCAGCACAGCGTCCGCCCCTTTTAGAAACGCCTTGAGCAGGAAGCCGTGATGGACCCTGCCGGAACACATCAGGCGGACCAGACGAACATTGGTCGGATATTGTATTCGGGAGACCCCTGCCAGGTCAGCCCCGGCATAAGCGCACCAGTTGCAGACAAAAGCTAATATTTGAGGTTGTCGGGCAGCAGACACGGAGATCCTCGCTAAAATTAATATTTAAAAATGAAATTGATTATTTATGTTCATTCAAAGATCATCCCATCAATCTGTTCATCCTTGAAATGGGATAAGGACGCCGCTCCGGTGGGGCAGGCCACATTACAGACCCCGCATCCGGTGCACAGGGCTTCGGTTACCACGGCCTGCTTGCGCCCATGTTTTACTGCTTGTACCTTGATGGCCTCAAAACAACATGCATTCTGGCATTCCCCACAGGCCCTGCAAAGGGTTGGATCCACCCGATTGATCATGCCTTCGGCCACATATTCTTTTTTGGAGAGGACCATGACGGCCCGGGAAACCGCGCCACGGGCCTGCACAATATTTTCATTGGCAAAATTGGGTCCCTGGGCCAGGCCGCAGAGATAAACCCCCGGTGTTATAAAATCAAGGGGCCTGAGTTTGGGGTGGGCTTCCATGAAAAAGCCGTCTTCATCCAGTGGCAGGCGCATGGCTTCGGCCAGTTGCCGGCTTTCCTGCCGGGGCCGGATGGCGGCACTCAAAACCAGGAGATCTGTTTGCAGTTCAACCGCGGCCTGCAACTGCGCATCAAAAACGGAAATGGTCAGGGTGTTGCCGGTAGCCGCGACCTGGGGTTTCCGCTCCCTTTCAAATCGATAAAAACGCACACCCTGCTGACGCGCCGCCAAATAATAGGCCTCTTTCAGACCGAAAGTGCGGATGTCACGGTACAGGATGGAGATTTGGGCATCCGGGGTGATGGTTTTTAATTTCAGACTGTTTTTGATGGCGGCCGTGCAGCAAACCCGGCTGCAATAGAGATGCTCCGGTTCACGGGAACCGACGCATTGAATCATGGCGACCCGCTTCAGCTGCCCGGCCCTTTCCGGCTGTGTCGCCAACAGGGCCTCAAATTCTTTCTGGGTCATCACTTTGGGGTGCCGGCCGTAAAGATATTCCGTGGGTTTGTATTCCTCGCCACCGGTGGCGGCCACCACAACCCCATGGGATAAGGTCTGAGACACACCTTTAACCGAAATGATGGCGCTGAAATTACCGCAACTTCCGGAAATGGACCGTACCTGTGCTTCGGTGTGCACTGTAATCAACGGTTGACTTATGACTTCGTTGATCAGATGCTGAACATGTTGCGCCGGATTGGCGCCGTCCTCGGTATAGTAAAGTGTGCGGGCGTTGCCCCCCAGTTCAGCGCCGTGTTCCACCAGGACGGCTTCAAAGCCCTGGTCGGTGAATGCAAGGGCTGCAGTCAGGCCGGCGAGACCCCCGCCGATCACAAGGGCACGTTGAATCACCTCATAGGTCGTATCATAAAGCGGTTCCAGCAGACGGGCCCGGGCAACGGACATGCGCACGAGGTCTTTGGCCTTTTGGGTGGCCGCTTCCGGTTCGGCCTGATGAACCCAGGCATCCTGCTCGCGGATATTGGCAAGCTCAAAGAGATAGGGGTTGAGACCGGCAGCCCGCAGTGTGCTGCGAAAGAGGGGTTCATGGGTTCGGGGCGTACATGACGCCACCACCACACGATTGAGATTTTGCTTTTGAATGGTATCCCTGATTTTCTTGAGCTGATCGCTGGAGCAGGCAAACATGCAATCGGTCGTATAGGTCACATTGGCAAGCCTACGCACGTCAGTGGCAACCGCCTCAACGTCGACCACCCCGGCGATATTAATTCCGCAGTGGCAGACAAAAACACCGATACGAGGCTCCTTGTTCTCTACATTGCGTTCGTCGGGTATGGATGCAGCGGCAACCAGTGAGCCTCTTGTGTCGGCCAGCAGGGCGGTGGCCCGCTCCGCCGCGCCGCTGCCCTGCTGAACGGCGTCGGGAATATCCTTGGGGCCTTGGGCAACCCCACAAACAAATATGCCCGGCCGGGAGGTGATCACCACGTCCAAGGGGTCTGAAACACAGAAACCGTGGGCATCCAATTGGATGCCCAACCGTTGGGCCAATTTCACAAAAGAAGGGTTCGGGCAGAGACCGACGGATAGAACGACCAGATCAAATGTTTCTTGCCGGATGCGATGGGTGGGCGTTGCATACGCAATGCTCAAGGTATCATCTTCCGGGTTCGGAATTACCCTGGAGATCATGGACCGGACATAGCGAACTTTATTTTCCGATTTGGACCTTTCATAAAAGCGATCGAATCCTTTGCCGTGGGCCCGGACGTCGATATAAAAAATAGTGGTGTCGATGTCGTCGGCATGCTCCCGGGTGATCATGGCCTGCTTGGTGGCGGACATGCAGCAAACGCTCGAACAATACGCTTGACCGATATGACTGTCCCGCGAACCGACACACTGAATCCAGGCCATGCGGCGCGGGGGGGTGCCGTCCGATAGGCGTTGGATGTGGCCCCGGTAAGGCCCGGCGGCCGACAGGATGCGCTCGTATTCCAGACTGGTGACGACGTTGGGCCAACGCCCATATCCGTATTCCCCTTTCAGGCGCGCATCGAAAAGCTCAAACCCACCGGCCAGGATCAGCGCACCCGTGTCGAGCTGAATGATTTCATCTTTCTGATCAAAGGAGACGGCGTTGTTTTGGCACACCTTTTCACAAATGCGGCATTTTCCTCGGGTAAAATAGCGGCAGTTTTCTTTGTCGATGGTATATACCAGGGGAACCGCCTGAGGGTAGGGGATGTAAATCGCTTTGCGCTGGTTCAGATATAAATTGAATGGATCCGACACCTTGCTGGGACACTTTTCAGCGCAGATGTTGCAGGCCACACATTTTTCCGGATCTACTGCCCGGGCCTTTTTTTTAAGCGTCAACTGAAAACGACCGGGTTCCCCGTCGACACCGAGGACTTCGGTATAGGCCAGAATCTCAATATTCGGATGATTGGCCAATTCCGCCAGTTTTGGGCCCATCATACAGGAAGAGCAATCGTTGGTGGGAAAGGTCTTATCGAGTTGGGCCATGACGCCGCCCACATTGGGCTTTTCTTCTATGACATGCACCTTGAAGCCGGAATTGGCGATGTCCAGGGCGGTCTGAATACCCGCTATCCCACTGCCCACGATGGTGATTGAGCCGATTTTTTTTGTGTTGTGCGTCAATTGACCTGTGTCCATCCGTTAATGATTGAATATTTTCAAGACGTCCGGTGTCCATTGCTTTCTAACCCTTGAACCTCTGAACCCCGGAACCTCTGAACCCTCACCAAAGCCCCAATTTCCGCAGCAGGGGAAATGGATCCGTGATGTGGCGGGAGAGCCATTTATTCACTCCTTTTAGATCACTTGCAAGTCCGATCAGCTCGGTAAAATAATAAACCGGCATCGAAAAACGTTTTCCCCATTCGGCCTGTATTTGCTCCTGGTACATGTCCAGATTCGCCTGGCACATCTGGCAGGACACCACAATCGCCTGGGCGCCGACCCGCTGGGCCATGTCGAAGAGTTTGCCCACCAATTGAGTGACGATATCCAGGCGCGAAAGCGCCTGGCTCGCGCCACAACAGTCGGTTTTAAAAGGCCAGTCGATGGCCGTGGCGCCAAGATTGTTGACGATTCGATCCAAAGCGTGGGGATCTTCAAAGTTTTCGGCTTCTGTGATTTCAGGTGGACGATTCGCCATGCAGCCGTAATAACAGACAACTTTTAAGCCGGCGAGTGGTTTTTTGACCTGTTTTGCGGCGGTTTCCAGCATCTGCGGGGTGGCAAAGAAATCGGCGAGATCCCAAATCTGCGGCAACGGTTTTTCAAGTGTAAACGGGTATCGTTGGCGATGATCGCCCTGCAGGGTCCAGGCGCCGGTTTTTAATCGATTAAAGCACATGGGGCAGGGAACGAGCATGTCCCGGTGCGGCAGCCCGACAGCCAGATTCAGGGTTCGCGCCGCCAGCCCTATACTCGCCCGTTGGTTAACGCTGTGAGCCGCCGTTGCGCCGCAACAGTTCCAATCGGGAATTTCTTCCAGTTCGATGTCGAGGGTGGCGCAGACCCCGAGAATGGATTCAGCATAATCCCTTGCTGTGCCCTGCAGCGAACAACCCGGATAATAGGTTACTTTCATGGTTTTTGATTAGAATCTTAATTGTAATATCTTTCCCCCACGAGGACACTGAGTGTTGAATGGATTCGATCTTAAGTTTCTTTTTTTTGACAGGATTTACAGGATTAATAGGATTTTTTCGCCTGCAGCGAGATACCCTTAGGTCGGAGGCCCTTTTATCCAGATGATCCTGTAAATCCTGTCTGATATTTTTTTTCATTCGAATCCATTCCTCAAATTCCTCTATTTTTGACAAAATCTTAAACTTCAAATTCCTTTTTTTTGTGCCTTCGTGTCTTAGTGGCTGAACTTTTAGGTTGAGCCAGAAGTTTGCGAACTTCTTTCTTCCCCTTGATGGTTTTGGGCAGCAGAGGGAATCGTCCTTTGGCAAGCATCTGAAGACCCAGTTTTAAATCATGGCGATATGTTCCCGCATGCCATTTCTGTTTGAGTTCGCCGCTTTTTAGCAAATAGGCCGGCAGCAGAGCCGTTTCGTAAACACGCCCCCATGATTTGATATTGTTTAAAAAGGTTTGATGCAATTTAAGGATCTGGGACTGGGGCGCAGGGACATCCGCTTGAATGGCCATTTCTTTGAGACAGTCCATGATCTCTGCAATTTTAACCTCGTTCGGACACCGCGTGGTGCAGGTCTCACAAGCCGCACACACCCAAATCGTGCGACAACCCAACACGGTTTTCCGTTGTCCCAGAATCACCATGCGAATGACTTCATCCGGATAGAGATCCATGGCAAAGGTGACCGGACAGCCATTGGTGCATTTGCGGCATTGAAAACACGCCCCGGTTTGAAACGGCCCGGCAGCTTCTATCTGGTCTAAAAGGCTATGATCCGGCGTTAAGGTATCCTGCGACATGGGATTTGACCGATTTTTTTTTACTATTGCACCCGATTGGAACGACGCTTAAGATAGAAAATCGCTTGTTCGACAATGGCTGGATCCAATTCATGAATTTCGATTTTCCGGCCGATACCGTCTGGCATCGTAACGTTTAGCTGCCCTCCCAGATGTTCCTGGAAATCATCAAGGCCCTGCAAGATCTCCAACCTGCCCTCTGGTCTCCTCAATTCTAAGAGATCACTCCAGACCGGAAGACCCGTTTCTTCCAATCCGTTAAGTATGGCATCACATTCTTTACCGGTGATGAGTCCGATCTGAGACGCGTAGAAAGAATCGATGGCAATGCCGATGGAAACGGCTTGACCATGGCCGATCTCATAACCCGACAATGACTCCAGCCTGTGCGCACTCCAGTGTCCAAAATCCAGCGGGCGGGCGGTACCAAATTCGAAAGGATCTCCGTTGGCGCCAATGTGATCTAAATGGAGGATGGCACAACGCCTGACGGTGGTCTCAATGGCAGCATTATCTCTTTTCCTGAGGTCAGCCGCGTGGCTGTGCAGATAATCAAAGAATTCACGATCTTTGATAATGGCCACCTTGAACGCCTCTGCAATTCCGCCAAACCAGTATTTTGGCGGAAGGGTCTGAAGAAATTGGTAGTCTATCAACACCGCAAAAGGCGGCGCAAACGTGCCTGCAAAGTTCTTCATGCCGTGCTCATTAACCCCGTTTTTAACCCCAACGCCGGCATCATCCTGAGCAAGGACGGTGGTTGGGATTCGAATGAGCCTGAGCCCCCGATGGACAAGAGATGCGGCCAAACCTACGCTATCCAGGACGCTGCCCCCCCCAATTGCCAGAACAAAGCTTTGACGGCACAGATGACCTTCGGCCATTTTTGTCATGATGGGCTTGACCAAATCCCAACCGCCCTTTATCTTTTCGCCACCTGGAACGATTTCGACGGGACCTTCCATTTTAAGACATCCGGACCACATCTCCATATATTGTTCGATTCTTTGCGCTAACTCAGGGGTGGCCTCGGCAACGCCGGAATCAAGAAAAACCTTTAGCCGATGGCGCCGGTGCTCATTAAGGCGGTCAATGACATCGGCCAGCAGATCGTTGTGGGGGTGAAAAAGATCCCTGTTGAAATAAACGGGATAATCATAAGAAACCGTAAAGCTCTGTTTGTAGCAGTCGGCTGGAAAAACCTCAGACGACCTTTTGTTTATCATACAAGATTCGGATTGCATATTGTTCCTTAAGGAGTCCGATCAACATTCGATCCACCAGATTTCTCTGTCCCACGACGACCTTGGCAACTTCGGCCGTAATCTGCCGCAGAACGATACTTTCTTTTTCGACCTGCCGGGTGATTTCCTGTATCGTCATCAATTCTCTTCCTCCAACAGCTTTTCTCTACCCATCGAGGGAGTATCATGATGATACCGATTATCGGGTTTGAATACAAGCCTAATTCAGATATTTACCTACCATTTGCAGAGGTGAACGCGGAAAGGTCTGCCGCCCTGGGGAGAAAGCAGCGAAGCGATGGAAAATACGAAACTCGAATAACGAAATTCGAAACAAATATCAAATTTTAATGTTCAAATACTAAAAACGGGGGCAACAAATCAAATCAAACCCGCGGCGGTCATGATGTCGGGCACCTTTTCTTCCTTGCCGATGGCCATGATGTGGACCCCGTCACACATCTGCTCTTCATGAATTTTTCGGATCATCCGGCCGGCAATATCGATGCCCTTGGCCAGGGCCTGGCCCTTGGGGGCCGCGGCCATCTCATCGATCAGGTCCGGGGGCACGGATACACCGGCGATATTTTTGTTCATAAAACGGGCCATGGGGGCGGAGGTCAGCAGAATGATACCGGCCAGAATTTTAACATCAAATTGGCGGGCATAGTCCATAAATTCTTTGAATTTATCAAGATCATAGACGGCCTGGGTCTGAATAAACTCGGCACCGGCTTCGATCTTTTTTTCGAACTTGATCAACTGCGGTTCGAGCGGATCGGCTTCGGGCGTTACAATGGCACCGGCGCAAAAGGAAACCCCGCCCTCCAGCTCGTTGCCGCCAAGATCTTTGCCCTTTTCCATGATCCGGATGCTTGCCAGCAATTGACTGGAATCCAGGTCAAAGACGCTCTTGGCTTGTTTATGATCGCCTAAAAGGATCGAATCACCGGTCAGGCACAGGACGTTTTGAATCCCTCTGGATGAGGCAAAGAGGAGATCCCCCTGAAGGGCAAGGCGGTTGCGGTCCCGGCAGGTCATCTGCAAAATGACTTCCCCGCCCGCTTCTTTTACCATCAGGCAGCCGCCCAGGGAAGGGTATCGCATGACCGAACTCTGATGGTCGGTCACATTCATGGCGTCCACCTTGTCTTTCAAAAGTTCGATGTGGTGCTTGAATTTTTCGAGGTTGGTTCCCTTGGGCGGGGCAACTTCGCTGGTAACGACAAATTTACCGGATGCTAAAGCTTCTTTGAATGGCGTCGGCATGTTTTCTTCCTTCTTGAAATTAAATTATAATCACGAAAACGCGAAAGAACGAAAGCACGAAATACTTTTTTTCCAGGGAGTAATGGAGCGTTGGAGTGATGGAGTATTGGATCTAAATTGATATTTATTCGATTTTAGTTTTTAGAAGTACTCCAATACTCCAATACTCCAATACTCCAATAATCCAGTACTCCAATCTTTTGGTCAGTTCGCTTCCAACTTCAACTTCCCCGGTTTGGGCTCTCCCAGGTGGTTGCGGGGCTTTTGATATTTTCGCATGCAATCCAGGCGGTCCAGTTCCGTGAGCCGGTTGTATATCAGGGTCCAGACGCAATCCTTGTCGACATCGATTTCGCATTTGCCGTGATTGGTACCGCCGCAGGGTCCGTTGACCAGCCCTTTGTGACAGTTGGTCACCGGGCAGATGCCGCCGGTCTCACCAATGATGCAGGTACCGCACTGGGTGCAGATTTCATCGAATGTGCCGAAGGCGGTTTCTTTGCCGATAAACAGCGTATCCAACGCCGGGACCACCATCTTTTTTAACTGCCGGGCAATGGTCTGAACGCCGAAGGCACATGTCATGATCAGCAGGACGTCGGCCTGTTCAATATTTGCGCCGAAGTCGCTAAGAAATTCCCGGGTCAGGTTGTCACAGGCCACCGGCACCACCGTTTGCCCGGTGACCAGTTTTCCTTTTTCCGTCAGGGCAACTTTCATAGCGCCTACCTCGGGCTCGCCGCCGGTGCGTGTCAAGGTGACGCAGGTCCCGCAGCCGATGATGAAAATCCGGTTTAATCCTTTCAGAAGTCGCTCAATTTCTGCTTCCGATTTTTTTTGGGTGATGGATCGAATCATACGCCATTCTCCTCTTTTTCCAGATCACAGCGGAGGCAGCGCAGCGCCTCGCGGCGGCCTTCCTCCTCGGTGAATCCTTTTTCAACTTCGCGAAAATCTTTTATACGCTGTCCGGCATCTTCGAACTCAACCTCGACCCGGGGTTTGTCTTCGGTGCTCTCTTCTTCAAGCGCCAGTCCGGTGGCCGTGTGCCGGGCGGACTTTTCATCCGGGATGTACACCGGGCTGTTGTCCCCGGTCAGGAATTTGTTAATGGCGATAGCGGCGCGGCGGCCGGATGCAATCGCGCGGATAACAAACGTCGGGCCGGTGGTGAAGTCGCCGCCGGCAAATACGCTCGGCACATTGGTGGCCAACGTGTTGGTGTCGACCACCAGGGTTCCCCAGAGTTCACGCTCCAGCTGGCTGTCGGCATCCAGAAAGGACATGTCGGCGGCCTGGCCGATGGAAATAATCACGTTGTCGGCATCCACAAAGCGGGTGTCGTCAAGATCGCAGGTGGGGTTGAAGCAGCCCTCGTCATCAAACACACACACGCAGTGGGTGAATTCTATGCCGGTGACACGACCGTCTTTTTGGGTGATCCTGCTCGGTGAGGCCTCCGTATTGATGACGATACCTTCGTCCAGCGCTTCTTCGACATCCTGTTCCCAGGCCGGCATTTCATCTCTGGGTTCCAGACAAAATATATGGGCGTCGCGGGCACCGGATCTGAGAGCCGTGCGGGCCACATCCACCGCGACATTCCCACCGCCGATGATTACGGTCTTACCGCTGAGCGGCACATCTTTGCCGCCGCGAACCTCACTCAAAAATTCCAGGCCGTAATAAAGACCTTCGAGATCCTCATCTTCACCGGGGATGCCGATGCGTTTGCTGGCCTGGGCGCCGGCGGCGATAAAAACGGCACTGTATCCTTCACTGAGCAGATCGTTAAATGTGTGTTTGGCATCAATCGGTGAGTTGTAACGGATTTCGACACCGCAATTTTCAATGTACTGAATTTCCTCCTCGATCACCTGGCGCGGCAGCCGGAACTCGGGTACGGCAATACCGAGCATGCCGCCGGCTACGGATCCGGCCTCGAACACCGTGATCTGATATCCCATTTTAGCCAAAAAGTAAGCGCAGGTTAGACCGGCCGGACCGGCGCCGACGACGGCAACTTTTTCCTTGCGGATCACCGGGAACGGCTCTCTTTGGGGGCCGATGTTTTTAAAATACCAGTCGGATGCCAGGCGTTTGAGGGCCCGAATCGCCACCGGCTGATCGAGCTCTCCGCGCCGGCATTTATATTCGCAGGGATGGATGCAGATCCGGCCGCAGACGGCCGGAAACGGATTACGTTCCCGAATGATTTCGACGGATTTTTCATAATCGCCTTCGGCGACGGCGGCCACATAGTTGGGGACATCGATGCCGGCCGGGCAGGCATGCTGGCAGGCCGATATGACCATGGCGTCGCATACGGCGCCGGCACAGCGATGCTCCTGGATGTGGTCTTCGAATTCCTTGAGAAAGTACTTCAGGGTGGATAAGGCCGGCTTGGGGCTGGCCTGTCCAAGGCCGCACAGGGAGGCCTCGCTCATGGTGTCGCCCAGCTCGCGGATGGTGTCGATGTCTTCCAGGCGGCCCTCACCGCGGGTGATGCGGGTGAGGATTTCCAGCAGCTGGGTGGTGCCCAGACGGCAGGGAGCGCATTTGCCGCAGGATTCCGATTGGGTAAAACTCAAAAAGAAGCGGGCGATTTCCACCATGCAGTTGTTTTCATCCATGACCACCATGCCGCCCGATCCCATGATGGCTCCGATGCGTTGAATCGTATCGTAGTCTATGGTCAGGTTCAAAAACTGGGGGGGTACACAACCGCCGGCGGGCCCGCCCATCTGAACCGCTTTAAAGGCCCTGCCTTTGGGTATGCCGCCGCCGATGTCGAAAATCACTTCCTTAACGGTGGATCCGATGGGAACTTCCACCAGGCCGGTGTTGATTACTTTGCCGGCCAGGGAAAAAATCTTGGTGCCCTTGCTGTCTGCGGTGCCGACCTGCCCGTACCAGTCGGCCCCGTTTTTGACGATCAAAGGTAAATTGGCCCAGGTTTCGACGTTGTTGATATTGGTGGGCTTGCCGTCGATACCGGCTTGGGCCGGAAACGGCGGTCTGGCCCGGGGCATGCCGCGCTGGCCTTCAATGGAGGCCATCAGGGCGGTTTCCTCGCCGCAGACGAAGGCACCGGCACCCAGTCTCAGCGAAAGATCGAAGTTGGTGCCGGTCCCCAGGATGTTTTCTCCCAGCAGCCCCAGTTCTTTGGCCTGTTCAATGGCAATGGTCAGGTGGTCGATGGCAATCGGGTATTCTTCGCGCACATAAATGAAACCATATTCGCTGCCCATGCTGTAGGCGCCGAGCAGCATGCCTTCCACCACCGCGTGGGGGTCGCCCTCTAAAATAGCGCGGTCCATGAATGCGCCGGGGTCCCCCTCGTCGGCATTGCAGACCACGTATTTGGGCCGCCCTTCGGCCTGTCTGGCGAATTTCCACTTGAGGCCGGTGGGGAAGCCGGCACCGCCGCGGCCCCTGAGCTTGGCTGACTG
>CAVXXE010000121.1:0-32242 GCA_963765595.1 uncultured delta proteobacterium | reverse complement strand
TTTGAAATTCGTCCACCAGGACATAGGTGGCCACCCAAACATCGCCCGCAAATACCAGGATGTCCCGTTCAAGCAGTTCGAGGAGACGCACGGTCTCGCGATCATAGGCTTCCCGTACCCCGAGATCACTTATTCGTCGCCCCATTTTCCTGATTGAACTGACGAATGTTTGACAAGAGCGGCAGACCGAAATCTTTAGCGATCGAAGAAGCCCGACTGTTGGGATTGTCAGTAAAAATCCCCACGACCTCAAAATTGTCCGCCGAGGCGGCGCGTATTTCCTTTTGCCGGTCAATTATCGCAATCACGCCTTTGCCGGAGCCTGATACCATGCCGACAATGCGCATCTTACCTTTTCCCGGATCATACAACTGTTTAGGCATTTTTCGCCTCCATTTCTTTTAGGGCTTTGGTATCGATTTTCCCATTGCTGTTTTTTGGCAATGATGGCAGGAAATCCAGCCAGCGCGGGTATTTGTATGGCGCCAATTTGTTTTTGACATACTGCTGGAGCTCGGACGCGAACTCCGGGGAGGCTTCTTGGCCTTCCTGAACCACCACAAAAGCCTTGGGTTTGATGAGTCCCCTGTTCGTCAGCTGAGCCGATGACGGCGGCTTCACGGACCGCAGGATGGCTAAGCAGGCAGTTTTCGATTTCCAGGGGGGCTACGAAAATGCCGCCGACTTTCAGTAAATCGCCACTGCGACCCAGGAACCAATAATACCCGTCTTCATCTCTGCGGAACAATCACCGGTATTGAGCCAGGTTCCGCGGAAGGTCTGCCGGCTTTTCGCATAGGCCAGCCAGTAGCCCAGCCCCTGGCTGTCGCCTTTGACCCACAGAATCCCTTCTTCCCCCTCGGCAATTTCGACCCCGTGCTCATCGGCTATCTTCGACTCGTAGCCGGGTACCAGTTCCCCCAGGCTGCCCGGTTTAACACGACCAAGCCGGTTTGATATGTAGACATGGTACAATTCACAGGAGCCGATACAATTGAGAATTTCGACATCGAACAGTTGTTTCCAGCGGCGATAAAGTTCCTCCGGCAAGGCCTCCCCCGAGGAGGTACAGAAACGTAAGGAGCTGAGATCGCGTTCGGCGGTATTTGGCAGGTTGATCATTGAATTGATCATGGTCGGCACATTCACCAGGACCGTGGGCCGAAACTTTTCGATATAATCGAAGATCCCCTCTGCCCGGGTCCGCTCTGGAAACAGCACCACCGCTGCGCCGGAACCGAAACCATAGACCATGGCGATATCGCGGGCATATCCGAAGAACATCTTGGGAACGGTCAACACAATATCGTCCGGTTCCAGTCCAAGGACCTGACGGCCGTAAGTATGATAATTGAAAAGGGAGTTGCGATGGGTCAGTTGAACGCCTTTGGGTTGTCCTGTGCTGCCGGAGGTAAACTTCCAGAGGGCCACATCGTCGGCATGGGTTTGCTCGATCTCCAAATCGTCTGAGGCCACTTCCACCATTTTTTCGAAAGAGAGGTAATCGGTGCCTGACCCGCCGATGACGACGACGTGTTTGAGATACTTGGAATTTCCCAGCACCGATTCCATGCGGGGCAAGGCATCCGCATCGACAATCACCACCTTGGCGCGTGTATAATTGAGAAAATATTCGTAATCCTTGGCGCGCAGATAGCTGTAGACATCCGTTGCAACCGCACCGATCTTGATGATTCCGTACCAGCTGGCCACAAACTCCGGAGAGTCGTTGATGACCATCAACACCCTGTCCTCAACTTCTACACCCAGTGTCTTCAGGAAATTTCCCACCTTGTTGCTGAAAGATACAAGCTGAGTGTAGGAGTATGTTTTATCCTTACAGTAAACGGCGGTCTTGTCAGCGCGGTTCAATTCTAAGTTGCGATCCAAATAGAATTGTGCCATGTTTATTTTTTCCGGTATCTCGATCATAGCAAACTCCCTGTGAAATTATTTGACCCTGGGTTGCAGTCGCATACGACATTGGCCTGTCACCACTCAGAAAGTCATCGATCCAGAATACGCACCAATATCATTGACAGGTCTGGAAAGTAGGTGACAATGACCAGCGCAACCAAGTTCACAACGATGAAGGGCAATAGACCCGTATATATGGTACGCAGAGGCATTTTGAAAATCGCCTGCGCAACGAAAATATTAAGTCCGAAGGGCGGGGTGAACATGCCGATCGCCAGGTTAACGGTCATGATAACCCCAAAATGGATCAAATCCACCCCCATGATCTTGACCAACGGCACCAGAATAGGCGTCAGGACCAAAATGGCGGAAGCTGTATCCAGGATGCAACCCACCACCAACAGAAACAAATTGATCAGTATCAACAGGGCCCAGGTCGGCATCTCTGACCCTGCCAAATGGCCGGCCAACATCTGCGGGACCCCCCTGATCGTCAGCAGCCATGCAAAGACACCGCTTGCAGAAACGATGACCATTACCTGAGCGGTCAAATATGCAGAGGCAACAGCCGAATTCCACAGTTCTGTCCAACTCAATTCCTTATAGATAAATACGGTTACAATAATTGCGTAAACACATGCGATCCCCGCCGACTCGGTGGGGGAAAAGATGCCAAGATAGATGCCTCCCAGGATGATTAGCGGCATGCCGATGGCCCAGATTGCCTCTTTTGTTCTTCGGAACAGATTCACGTCGTCCAGATTAACGCCTTCTTTGATATTCCGTTTGAATACAAAAGTGTAAGTGTAAAAGCTCATGAGGCATGCCATGACCAGACCTGGCAGCAAGCCCGCGATAAAGAGCCTGTCTATCGGCTGTTCGGCGGCCACGCCATATAGGATGAAGCTGATGGAAGGCGGCACCACGACGGCAATAGCACCTGCCGATGTGAGCAAACCGGCCGAAAAGCGCTCACCGTAACCGGCTTCCAGGAGTGGCTTGGTCATAAGACGTCCGATCGTCGCCACTGTCGCGGGTGATGACCCCGATATGGCGCCGAAAAGTGTGCTCGACCCCACGGCCGTAATTCCCAGGCTTCCCTTGCGGCCGCCGCTCAGAGCGAGCACCCAATCGATGATGCGGCGCGACATACCTCCTCTGACCATGATTTCTCCGGCGAAGATGAAAAACGGGATAGCCAGCAGCGCCATCTTGTCGAGGGCTCCGAAAACAGTCTGGTGCAGAATGGGCAGGGGCAGATCCAGAAAGAAAATCACGACGACCGCACAGGTCGTCAGCAGGAGGATGAAAACGGGAAACCCGAGAAGCATCATTATCACGGGTGCCAGTCCTAGCACTACTTCAATCACTTTTGCACCGCCTTACATACCGTTTCGGGATTTTTTTATGACGTTCACCAGGTGTAAAATGCCGATGGCACAAAACCCTAGCGGGATCGCAAGATGGGGAATAACCATGGGTATTTCCGCCACGATAGACCGCTGATCATAGCTTCCCAACGTAACCAGTACCTGGGTGGAAGCGATGACCATTACGACACAGATGATGACGGTCACAATTTCGATAATCAGAGACATCAGCCTGGTGAACCCCTTCGGAAACGAAACCGC
The DNA here is from genome assembly GCA_963765595.1 of uncultured delta proteobacterium. Classification (GTDB taxonomy): domain Bacteria; phylum Desulfobacterota; class Desulfobacteria; order Desulfobacterales; family JAFDCJ01; genus JAFDCJ01. The sequence continues at coordinate 28,694 of CAVXXE010000121.1, read as the reverse complement.
AACCAGGTCCATTTTAAGGTGCTCCTGTCTCCCGCTTACCAGAATAATCCCCATGAAGATGCTCCAGATCATGATAAACGTAAGGATTTCTTCCGCCCAGATCAGCGGCGCATGAAACAAGTGGCGAGCAATTACATTCGCAATGTTTACCGCCACCGCAAAAAACATGAGCAGACCGATCATCAATCTGGGCAACCGCTCAAAGATTAACTTCATGGCACCCTCTCTTTCGTGTCCTCCAACATCCAACCTTTCACCGTCAGGTCTTGCAAGCGGTGCATGGGGTTCGGCAGCCGATACACAGTATAACGTTTTATCCGGCGACATCGGCGCAACTGCGAATTGAGCCGCAACTGTCGCTTCCACCCGATAATCCGTGCCGGCGTTGCGGCTTGCCGGAAATTCCCCCACGCAAAGGAGCTCGCCGAACATCCTACTACGACGCGTCATATCTATTCCAACGCGAATGCCTGATTATTTATGCTTTTCGGCTGATTCTTTTAACAGCCCGAAAAGCGCCTTGGTGGCCTTATCGCTTCCCAGAACGTTTTCCGCAATGCTGGCGCCTTTTTTCATAAGTATTTGGCGGTCAGCCTCCGGCAGCTGATAGATGACCCCGTTCTGACGCCATGCCTCTTCGGCCTTGCCATTATATTCTTTGGCCACGCCAAGCATATAAACCTCCATTTCCCGTCCGACCTCCAGCACAGCACTCTGCAGGTCCGCAGGCAGCTTGTCCATAAATTTCTTGGAAGCCATGGTCACGACAGCGATCATGGCATCATTGGCAAGGGTGATATTTTTCGCGACTGAAAAGACCTTTATACCGGCAAGAACCATGATATTGCTGCGCACCCCGTCTATGGCCTTGCGTTGAAGTGCCGGGGTAATTTCGGTAAACGGCATGGGCACCCCGGTGGCACCAATAGACTTCATGAGGTCGGTTTCGACCTTGGTCGCCAGCACTCTGAATTTCTTATCTTTGAAATCTGCGAGTGAACGCAACGGCGTCAAACTGGCATAGGATGTCGGGCCGTGCACCCAGAGACTGACGCCCACAATGCCTTTGTTTTCGCCGACCTCGAGAAATGGATCCCGAAATGAAGGATCCGTCAAACTGGCATGGGCATGATCGATACTGTTAAACAAACCGGGGGCATCGGTGGCCTGAAATGCCGAATTAACACCTTTGAAGAAACCCGGCGGCAACAAGATCATTTCGATGGTGCCAAGCTGGATCCCTTCGATCAACCGCGGGGTTCCGCCCAACTGGGCACCGGGGTACAGTTCCGCCTTGATACGCTCGTTGGTTTTGGCTTCGATGCGTTTTTTGAATTCCTGGATGTAGACATGGATTGGATCATTCTGGGTAACGATACCTAACTTCATGGTATAGGTTTCAGCTAAGGCCGATCCGGAGAACATAACAATGATAAGAGTAGTGAAAATTGTCAACTGCGTTAACTTTTGCGCTTTAAATCCCATAACCGTTCCTCCTTTTTATTTGTATGGATTATTCACGAATTTTAACCCGTTCGGGCAACATCCCTTTCCGTTTCAAGCTTGGTAAGGCCAGCATCAAAAGTACAAAAAAACCAGTGGCAAATTTGAGATCAGGCGGAGGCAGGCCGGCCGCCAGACATAATGAGACAAGCTGGTAGTAGGTAAGAGCACCCAGAAATGGGGCCAGCAATTGTTTCCAGACAGTATTCCGGCCGGTAATGGCTTCACCGATAATCAGGGAGGCCAATCCATTGATGAGGATACCGAATCCCATATTGACGTCGGCAAAACCTTGGGACTGGATCATCAGCGCTCCAGCCAATGCGGAAAAGGCGCTGGCCGCCCCCACACCGATGATGGTAATCCGCCAGACGTTGATTCCCTGGGCTTCGGACATTTCAGCATTGGCCCCGACAGCCCGAAAAGTGATACCATGTTCGGTGCTGAAAAAGAGTTTTAGGACCACGAGGATCACGATGACGGCGATCCCGACCAGACCAATCTTTACACCATAGGAATTGGGATTTAATGGATTGATCAGTGAATAAATAGATTCGGACCCCAGGATTGACATATTTGAGCGTCCCATGATGCGCAGGTTAATGCTATAGAGCATGGTCAGAATCAAAATACCGGCGAGCAATGTGTTTATACCAAACCGCAAGTGGATGAATGCGGTGCTGCAGCCCGCAATAAATCCGCAACCCATGGCCACGATGATCGCCACAACCGGATCCATGCCGTTGCTTATAAGCACCGCACAAACGCAGCCGCCAAATGGATATGCCCCCTCACTGGTCAGGTCCGGAAAACTTAAAATACGAAAAGGGAGCATGATGCCCAGGACCACAAAACTCAGGATCAAACTCTGGGCCAAGGTTACCGGAATGAGTGCGAAATAGCTTTCTAATATGGGTAAGATAATATCAAACACGGCATTCCTGAAGCAGCACCTTATCGTTTTTAACCGAAAATTGTGAAACCAGATCCCCCACGGTGATGCCGGTTTTCTGTTCGCCTGCAATCTCCAACTTGATCTTGCCCGAGCTCATCATGACGATGCGGGTCCCGTAATCCACAGCGTGCTGCATATTATGGGTGACCATGAGGGTTGTCAAACCAAATCGTTCCACGGTTCTTATTGTGGCATTCATGACAATATCGGCCGTAAGCGGATCCAATGCTGCGGTATGTTCGTCCAGCAGCAGTATTTGGGGGGAATTGGATACTGCCATTATCAGTGCCAGGGATTGTCGCTGTCCACCTGATAATAGTTCTACGGGTGTATTCAGCCGCTCCTCCAAACCAAGGCCCAGAATCGATAATTTTTCCTCATACTGCCGGCGTCGCTTTTTTGTTAATCCAGGAGAAAAGTGTTTACGCTTCCCACGCAGATCGGCCAGCAATAGGTTTTCAGCGACGGTCATACTGGCGGCGGTACCGGCAAGGGGGTCCTGGAACACCCGGGCGAGGTGTTGTGCCCGTTTATGCACCGAGAGATGGGTAACATCCTTTTTGGCGATGGCGATCTTGCCGGTATCGAGTAAAAGCTTGCCGGCAATGGCGTTCAAAAGACTGCTCTTGCCGGCGCCGTTGCTGCCGATGACGATACAAAATTCGCATTTTCTCAGAACCAGATTCACATCGGCCAGAGCTTTTTTTTCATCCGGCATGCCGGCAAAAAAGATTTTCGTAGCGTTCGATACAGATAGCATGAATCAGACTGTTTGCGTTATGTGGACCGTTGAAATGAGCGGTTCACTGGGTTAAAACTATATGTGGACACGATTATTGGCTAACAAAACAATCACATGCTTTAAGCGCATCGGGCAGGGGTAAGTTGAGTTTTTTCAACATTTGCCTGTTGATCATGGGAACATGCTCCTCATAGGACAACTTATAGGGAGGCATCTCGACAGGTTTTTTCCCCTTTAGAACTTGAGCCGCTACTTCGCCGGTTTTGACACCGATTTTATGATAGTCCACGGCAAAGGCGGCCAGAAAAAAGCCTTTTTCAACGTGATCCAGGTTCACACTGATGGTGGGCACTCCCATCTGCTGGGCGGTGGATGCAATGGCCGGTGCCGCACTTTGCAGCAAATTGGAGCCGGAAACGTAGATGACATCCACCTTCTTTCGGAGAAATTGTATCCTGACGGGAATGTCATTGGGATTGTCGACGCCGACTGCCACAACCGTAAAGCCGCTTTTCGGTGCCAGGGTTTTTACTTTCTCAAGCAAAGCGACATCATTATCTTCTCCCGGGTTATAGGGGAAACCCACGCTCTTGGCCTCAGGAAGTAGTTTGCGGATAAACGCGAAAACAGCTTCCATGTCCTGAAGATCGGATACGCCGGTGACATTCTTATCACCGCTATCCCATGACGGTGTGAGCTTGGCTGCGACCGGATCCGTAACCGTACTAAATACCAACGGAATACCAGTGCCCTGCAAGGCTTTCTTGGCGGTCTGCGAGACCGGTGTGGTGATGGAGATCATAAGATCAGGCTTATCGGCCAGGAGTTTACTGATCATTTGAGGTACAAGCGTGGCATCAAAATTCGTATGGCTTTCTACAAATTCGACATTACTACCTTCAGTGTACCCGGCTGTTGCAAGGCCTTCTTTGATACCGCTGATAACATCGTTAAGTACCGGGTGCTCGCCGAAATTGGCAATTGCGATTTTTGTGGGTCCGGCAATGGAGGTGGTTGCGAAAAGCATTAATGCGACACATGCAAACAATACGAAATAACTAAATCGACTACCCCTTGAGCTTGGCATAAATCCTCCTTTCTGGGTCTAAAGACACGGTGTGGTTCCATAAGAAGCATGAGTTGAAACCAAACCAGAAAATGAATTGAGCTTAAATACTTTTTTGCCTCATACTCTGTTTATTGTTCCCTCAATCAGGTTTACGGATATTCAAACGACGATTGGTAAAATATCAGAGATTCAATTACATAAAGGCGGCTTCTATTCGTCCTACGGCTTTATCGATGTACTCGGTGTCGGCGGCGAACATAATTCTTACCCGGCCTTCGCCTTGAGATCCAAAAAATTTTCCGGGGATAACGGCAACGCCATGCTCCAGCAAGCGGGCAAAAATTTTCTCTGAGGAGGGTTCGATTTTTGAAAAATCAGGAAACAAATAAAATCCCCCCTGAGCCGGCGAGCAATGGACGCCGGGGATAGCGCTAAGGCGCTGAACGATCATTTCCATATTTCGGCGGCAAAGATCCGCCACCTCATCCAGATAGTTTTGACTTGAGTTGATATAATCCGCCAGTGCCCACTGCCCAATGGAAAATGAGCATAATGAGGTGCTCTCTTTATACATGACCATCTGTTGAATGATCCATTCGTGGGCAATAACATAACCGATTCGCCATCCCGTGACAGCGTAGGTTTTGGAAAAGCTGTTGATCACGATCAAGTTATCCAGGGTATCAAATTGAAGGGCACTCACGTGACACCCGTCAAAGACGAAATTATGATATACCTCGTCGGACATCACAAAAATGCCCATTTCACGCGCTTTTTCCACTACTTTAGCAAAACCGTCCTGACTCAGCATTGCGCCGGTTGGATTGGATGGTAAATTGATGACGATCAGTTTTGTCTGCGCATCCATCCGTTCCAGTATCTTTGAGTGATCAATTGTCCAGGTCTGCGTTTCAACTTGAGGATAAAATTCAGCCCGTGCACCACATTTTTCGATTACGGGTATCATAACTCCCCAGCCGGGATCAGGGAGGAGAACCTTATCTCCAGTTTTCAATAATACCCGTGCCGCCAGGTAAATCGCTTCCATGCCGCCAACTGTGAGCAGGATATTGGTCTCCGGATTTATCCTGGCTCCGAACTGGGACTCAACGAATTGGCTCAGGGCGGCTCGTATCGATGGTATGCCGGCAGTGGAGGTATAAACGTTCTTGCCCGTTTTCATGGCAGTGCACGCGGCTTCTATAAGTTCCGGCGGGGGAGAAAACTTTGCTTCACCGGCTGCCAGGCTGATTAGGTCATTGGATTGTTCAATCATCTTCATGACCTTTCGGATGGGGGAGCTTTTGGTCGGGTCGGAAACAGGGGACAGGCGGTTGATGGGAAACGGCAGATCAGTTGTCATAAATGGCTCCTTAAGGCGACTCAACGCCTAAAATTGTGAACTTATTTATGCGTGAACCCTAACCCGAACAAGCCGGAATTGAATATTGAAGATAGCGAAAATATCCCGATACAATATTTTGCACAAAATGCACAAAAATAAATTTATAAGGGCCAAAGCTCTTTCCGAGACGATGCCTACAAATAGTGGCCACTGAAGGGCAGCAAGCACGCCGATAATTTATATCGGTTTCAGGTGTCGGGTGTCAGGTTTCAGTATTTAACATATTATTTTTCCTAACACCCGACACCTGAAACCTCAATTTTCTTACAACATGTTATCAGATAAAACCCGTTAAGGGCCTAAGGGGATGTAACCTCTTTGTGGATTTGGATAAATTCCGCTTTTTGCAACGAGCGTTTTACCTCATAGGCTTTGTTTTTGACCCCTTCCAATATTTGGGCCGATTGGTCGGCATCGGCGGTCAAGCCCAGTTGATTGAGGTAGTCGGCGACATTATCCTTGCCGCTTTTCTTCCCCAGGACAATTGCCGGGCCGGAATGGCCGGTCACCTGCCACATACATGAGAACATGGCCGTAGGATTTTCGTCTCGGCAATTTTTCCATAAAGACCACGGCAAACCGGTTTCATAGGTAAAAATGCGGTCACCAACCACGGCTTTATGGGGATGCACGTCCTGTTTAACCATCTCCCGAAGCATTTTAGATGTCTCAACGAGACGGCTCACGTCGATACCGGTATCCTGCCCGTATAACAGCTTAAGAGACAAGACCAGCGGCTCATAGGGAACACTGCCGGCGCGTTCCCCAACACCATTGACCGTCGTATGCGCGACATCAGCGCCTGCGGAAAAGGCGGCAATGGTATTGGCAACACCCATATCAAAATCTTCATGGAAATGGGCTTCCACCGGAAGATCCGGAAACCGCTTTTTCAGGCGTTTTACGGTATAGGCTGCCGCCGGGGGGGTATAGCACCCAAACGTATCCACCAGTACCAGAGAATCCATATGCCCTTCGGTTTTTACCTGGTCGACCATATCGAGCAGGGCTTCAATGTCCATTCGGGAGGAATCCGCCGGGAAAAAAGATACAGTCAATCCAAGCTCCTTTGCCGCTAGGGTTCCATCCACCGCGGCTTTTATTGCGCGGTCAACTGACCACTTTTTGCCATATTTTAAAAGGTGCTCACTGGCCGGGATTTCCATCAATACCCCATCCACCCCGCACCATTTGGCCAATTCCGCGTCGGCAGCCATTGCCCGGCAGAATACATATATCTTGGCTTTTAAGCCCCACCTCGCAAATAGCTTTTACAGAATCCGCGTCCTGTTTGGATATGGAGGGGTTTCCGGCTTCGATACGCTGAATGCCTATGGAATCCAGTTGCTTGACCAGGCGAAGGCGGTCTTCGGGTGATATAAACAACCCAGGTTGTTGTTCGCCGTCTCTCAGAGTCGTATCCAATATTTCTAATTTGGCGGGAAATTGATACCGGGCTTGCACCTCCGGGTGAAAATTGGCAGGGCTAACACGCCATTTTCGATCTTCGTTCCAAGGTTCCTGCATGATTTACCTCCGTATGAAAATTGAGATTTCTGAACTATCTACCCGGGCTTAACAACCGGGGAAGATACATCACGGTGTCCGGCACGAGCGAAATGAGAAACAAAATGCCTATTACCAATATGACCATCGGGATGATAGCTTTAGAGATATCGAAAAAATTTACGTTGCCGATGCGACTGGTCACAAAGAGCAGCGTACCCACCGGTGGCGTTAGCGATCCGATACAGATGTTAACTGTAATGATTACCCCAAAATGTACCGGATCCATACCAATCTTCTGAACAATCGGCAGCGCGATGGGGCTCATCAAAATGAGTATGGACACAGGGTCAATGAAGCAGCCCAGCATCAAAATGAGAATGTTGAGCAAAATGACAATGACCCACGGCCGATCGGAAATGGTGAAAAAAACTTGGGCAACCTGTTGTGGAATCTGTTCACTGGTGATCACCCAGCTTAGGAAGGTGGCCAATCCGATGATGTACATGATGGATGCTGTCGATTTGGCGGCATCCGCCAGAATGCCGGGAATACTTTTCAGAGTCAGCTTCCGGTATAAAAACACTGAAATCATAAACGAATAAATAACGGCGACCACCGCCGATTCTGTTGCGGTGAAGATGCCTGAAAAAATACCGCCGACAATAATTACCGGCATCAGCAACGGAAGGATGGCCCGTTGAAATACCCGCCAGAATGTTTGCAGGGTGAACGAAACATCTTCGCGCGGGTAACGATGTTTTTTGGCATAAACATAGGAGTACAGCATCAGCACCAGACCAAAAAGCAAACCCGGAACAATTCCGCCTAAAAAGAGACTGGCCACCGAAGTATTCGCAATAACGGCATAGATAACCATCGGGATGCTCGGCGGTATGATGGGTCCCATGGCACCGGATGCGGCCGTCAGGGCGGCTGAAAACCCCGGGTCATAATTTTTGCTCTTCATTGCAGGGATAAGCACTGATCCGACCGCGGCGGCGTCGGCCACGGCACTGCCGGATATGCCGCCAAAAAACATACCGGTCAGCACCGAGACTTGGGCCAAACCGCCGCGGATACGGCCTACGATTAACTGGGCAAAATCCACCAGGCGCTGTGAAATGCCGCCTTTTTCCATTATGGTGCCTGCCAGAATGAAAAAAGGCACTGCCAGCAGCGGAAAGGAATCGATACCCTGGGCGTACATGATGTGAGGGATGATGATGGGATTAAAAATCCCCTTAATAAGGGCAATGATAAGCCCCACCAATCCGAGGGCGAAAGCGATCGGGACACCCAAAAAGAGGAGAAAAAGCAGCAGCGCAATGAACAGCAGAGAGGCCATCAGGTATTCAGCTCCTCTTTGATATCTGTGCTGTGGGCAAAAAGCTCACGAATTTGAGCGGCAATTTTTATCAGCAAGGCAACGGCCATCAGGAACGTACCGATGGGGATAACCATATAGACAACCCCCATCGGCATTTCCAGTGCAATAGAAATTTGCGAACTCTGCCGGATCATGAGCTCAAAACCACCCTTTAAGATGACAAGTAAAAATCCAAAGCAGGCTATCGAAATAATCAGCTTCAAGATTTGACCAATTTTTTTCGGAATCCAGCGATACAGCAGCTCCAGGGACAACATCTCATCGGCCCGCATAACCGACACGATGGCCAGAAAGACAATCCAGGCAAACAAAAAACGTCCCAGCTCTTCCGGCCAAGACAGGGCGTGATTGAACACATAGCGAGCCACGACCTGTAGAAAAATGGCCATAACCATCACGGCCAGCAACAGTGCGTTGACGCTATCCAGGCCCTTGTCAGCGAGTTCGCTTATTCTGCTGAGTTTGGACAATCCAAATCCCCTTACGCGGTTAGGATGAATGAGCGCTGTCCCCGGGCGCTCCTCCCCTATTGGGTTTTTTCAATCTGCTCTAGATATACCTTGGTTTCGGGGGCTTTTTCGAGCAGTTGATCCCATGCAGAGGTCATCATTTTGCGGAAAGGTTCCTGATTCACCTCGTTGATTTCCAACCCCTTCTCTTTCAGCTTGACCAGCAGACCAGCCTCCATTTTCTCGAGTTCCTGGCGGTTCCAGGCCGCTGCGTTCTTTGCCGCGGTGACGACAATCTCCTGCAGGTCGGTCGGCATGCTTTGGAAAAATCGGTCGTTGATCATAATCAGCGTTGGTGAATAGATATGTCCGGTCAACGAGAGGTACTTCTGCACTTCATAAATTTTAGACGCCCAGATGATAACAATCGGATTTTCCTGCCCGTCGACCGTTTTGTTCTGGAGGGCGGGGTAGACTTCACCCCACACCATGGGAACTGGATTTCCGCCGGCCGCCTCAATAGCCATCTTCACGGTGGGCGTTTCCGGAACCCTAATTTTAAGGCCTTTGAGATCATCCGGTGTCATAATGGGGCGGACATTGTTGGTCACGTGACGGTAAAGATTCATAAAATATGAGACTATTCGGATGCCGGTTTTTTCTCTGAATTTTTCATTCAGCTCCTGTCCGATCGGTCCGTCCACCACCTTGTATACGTGCTCGTGGCTGCGGTAGGCAAAAGGCATCTCCAGCACACCCATGGCCGGATAGAAAGCCGCCAGTCCGCCTGCGCTTTGGGTCGCCATTTCCAGGGTTCCCATTTGAACCGACTCGGTCATCGAGCGCAAATTGCCCAGTTGCCCACTGGGGTAAGCGGTGGCCTTGATGCGGCCGTCGGATTTCTCATTCATTTCGGCGGCCATCTTTTCAAATGCCTGGTGCAGCGGGTTGTTGGGCGGGGTCACGTTACCGATGCGGATCGTAAAGACCTTATCCGCAGCCGAAGTGCTCGATACCACAGCTACCACCGTGACGAATACAGCCAAAATCAGAATCGTCAGCTTTCTTTTCATTGGGATACCTCCTTTTTGATTGTCATCATACATTGCGGGTGTTTTTCAGGTAGTGCTCCTCAAAGTATTCAAGGTGCGCCGCCATCGCGGCAGCTGCTTTTTCTGGCTCCTTTTCAGCAACCGCTGCATAAATATCGCGGTGAAAGCGAATAGCCACAGGAAAGAGTTCATCGTACAGGGCTTCGTAATCCACGACACGGTTGTGCAGCTCCTTTACAGCGACCATGAACATCTCTAAAATTTTGTTCCGAGCGACTTTGGCTAGGCAGACATGAAAATCTGTGTCATACTGCACGAACTGGGCATGGTTGATGTCGGACGTTTCCATTTTTTTCAGTATTACACCGATTTCAGTGATATCGTCTTTTGTCGACCGGCTGGCTGCCAGGCGTGCGATTCGGTCCTCCAGCACCTTTCGCGTTTCCATGAGGGATTCAAATGAGATCTGCTCCCAGCGCAGGGCATAAAAGATAGACTCGATCACATGATAGAAATTTCCTTCACTGACAAAAAGGCCACCGCCAGGTCCCTTTTTGATGTTTACCACACCGTCGTGTTCAAGCATGTGAAAGGCTTCTCGAATGGTCCCGGGGCTGACATCGAATGTTTCGCAAAGTTTTGCTTCAGATGGCAGCCGTTCGCCCGGGCTCAACTTCTGGTTAAGGATATATTCCTTGAGCTGTTCGACAATATGATCGGTGTAACGCCGATTTTTAACAGGGTTTAACATAGTATAATAATACCAAACTATTCTAATTTTAGATTTTATATCTACAACAATAAGAAATTTGTCAATACATTTTTATCCTTTATTTGCTGTTATAGTAATTTTACTTAAGTACCTCAAACGTGGTTGGTGAATCCTGTGATTGATCAACGAGCGCATGGTTGCTGCATCTCCAGTGATATTTGAAAGGAAACAGATGCAGAATAATGGGAGGTGTTATCATGGACGACAAAGATAAAAAGAAAAAAAATGATCAGTCTGCAGCACAATCTTGCTGTTATCATGTCGTAGACGGTTGCGGTTGTGTTGTTGGAACATACTGCTGTGACGGTCCGGACATGTCCGGTTGCCGATTCGAAAGTTGCTGATGACGAAGCATCTTTTCGGGATAAATACAAAAAAAGACCGGATCTAATTTCCGGTCTTTTCATTTAGAACTTACATTTCGCCCGTTAGATTCTCAATGTTGCGAATTAGAAATTACGAGTAATTCGTCGAAAATGTCTGATTTTAAATGTTTTTTAACAATTATCTCCGTTAATAACACGAGATAGCGTTTAACTACCTGAAATCAAACTAGATTTTTACATCTAAAAAGTAGAGTATTTTCAGAAACTTAGTGGAGGCACTCTACTCATGATGACACCTGTTATAAAAAATGTTCAAACTCAGGCCGTGGGATTTGCACCCATCCTGCGTTACTACTTTGATCGGTGCGGCATAGCCAATATCATCGATGATCATGTTGAGCTGGACCCAGGACGAAAAATTCTCACCCATGGCCAAGCGACTGTGGCCATGATTACGGCGATTTTATTTCAAGTCATGCAATTGTAACGTATCTGTAAATTTGCCACCGAAAAAAACGTTCTTAAAGTATTGTTGCCCCAGATCGAGGCTAACCAATACTTCGACGATCGTCTGGCAGACACATTGGATACCCTATTTGGCTATGGCATTGGCGATCTGGACATGTTGGTCACCGGTAATATGATCGATGTGTTTCAGATCGAAAGCCAGGCATGCCACAACGACACCACTTCGGTGTCCATGTATGGAGATGCCGATAACAACAAAACCGAGAAAGGTATTCAGGTCACTTTTGGCCACAGCAAAAAACACCGTAGGGATCTCAAGCAATTCGTCTGGTCGATGTCGGTTAGTTCCGACCACGCGTTTCCATTGTTCCAAAAGGCCTACAGCGGCAACACCGTCGACGAAATCATTTTCAGGACCGACAGTGCACGCAACCGGCTAATGCTGGAACTAATGGCAAGGAGTGGGATGAGAGTCGGTGAGGTCCTGAAACTGACACCCAATGACATTCTTGACCGGAAATTGATCTTAAATGATACCAAAAGCTGCAAAGAGCAAGAGTTGATTTTTATTCCACAAAAGGTAGCCGACCGCCTGAAAGAATATGTTCGTGTCCAGCAAATTGCACCGAAGCAGAAGATTTTTCCGATTTGTTATGGAGCTGCCAGAGCAATGGTGAAAAACGCCGGCCAGTTGGTTGGAATATGCTTGAGGACTCACGATCTGAGGCGTCATTCGGCAACGTTCGCATCCCGGTCAAATGTACCTCTAGAAATAATCAGTAAGGTAATTTTACGCCATTCAAGCCTTCAAACAATTAAGTCATTCAACTACCTCCCATCAAAATTGTGATAACAAAACCCGGGCACCCTGCCTCCAACTGCTCGCTTTAAAAAGTTTTTTGCCCAGCACACGCTTGCCGAAAGCACACAATTGTCACAAAGTTTTCAAGAGTTTCTCTAAAGAATGAACTAAGGAGGGCGCTGAGACCGATCGACCATCTTCCAAAGCCACCAACAGCGAAATCGGCATAGCCCTGATCGTATTAACCCAGGACTTCTTTAACCATAATCCAGATCCTCGGCCGGAGGAAAATCCCGTCGCCTGGGGAGTGACCATCGATGAAAGCAACCTGGTGGACCGGATCTCCATGGCGCTAAATGCGTATCGCCGGCAGAAAGACCGGATTATCGATATCCTGGACAGCATGAAGAAGATCGTATCCGGAGGGTGATACTGCTTAAATTAGCAGTATGCTTTGTGATTATTTAGATGGAGGCCGAGACACCCTGATACGGCAGGTAGGAAGCCATATCGAAAAATGGCAATTATTTTCTGTAACGGCCAAAGTGACGATATGATTTGAGTATCTTGAAATTTAAGCCACTGGTTTAATTACAGATACATAGCAGATAGCGTCACCACCAGCCTGAATACCATGAAAGATGATATCTTAAATTTTTTACATCTTTGATAATTACAACTTTGTTGGAGAGATACATGCAATTTTGAATGTTATTCACTATTGCAGATATTAGTATAAGCCTCGCTGGATGATCGCTACTCAGGTTTGGATGGCTCTCCTTCCGGTTGTATATCCATATTAAGCCATACTAAGAAAAGCTTATAGCCAATTGAAAAAATGATTGCGCCAACGAAAAGTCCGATGATGCCAGATGTCATAAACCCGCCTATTGCTCCAATGAAGATGACAAGCATGGGAACATCGACTCCACGACCCATCAAAAGGGGTTTAAGAAAGGCGTCAGATATACCGACAAGGATGCTCCAGATCGCGAAAACAACTGCGATGACCTTACCGCTGGTAGAGAACACGTAGATAATAATGGGGCCCAGGACCAAAATAGTGGGAAGCTGAACCACTGCAAGAATCAGCACCAACAAAGCCCAAAGCCCCGCGCCAGGCACGCCGACTAAAAGAAAACCAAGGCTTGCCAGGAGCGTCTGGATTAGTGCGACGCCCAGAATACCCAGGGTAACACTTCGCACAGTCGCCATTGCGAGTTCGACTGTATTTGCTCCCCTCTACCAAAAAGCCGCGCAGCAATTGCCTGCGCAGCCTGACCTCCGCCGGTATCATTTGCAAGTAGAACACCAGCGATAATGATTGAAACGACGAACTTTAGGATCCCAACCCCGGCACCCGCAGCGGCAGATAGCAGCGGGATGCCAAACTTTTTGAGCTGCGGGGTGATTTTGCTTAGGGCAACTTCGAGATTGTTCGAAGCCAAGCTCCAGAACTTGTATAAAGGTTCCCCGATGACCGGCCAGGACCTGACGCTCTCCGATGGCGGCGGTACATGTAAAGTCCCGGCGTCGAGCTTTGCCGAATATTCCTGTGCAGTGTTGATGAGAGATTCGGAAAGCATATAGGAGGGAACGAGCAAGACGATCAGTGCAACAAGCGTAATCAGGGTTGCCGCCATACGACCACGTCCACCCAGAGCGGACTTCAGTCGGTTGTAGCCGGGGTGTATTGCAACGGCAATGATGATGCCCCAGACGATGATCTGAATGAAGGGCTGACCGATCTTGAAACACCAATAAAGGAGTAGAACGACGAGGCCTATATGGATGGTTGCCTCGAGAGCTCTTGTCACAAATAATTTGTCGTTCGAAGGTTCACTGGATTTATTCATTCTAGGCCTCCCGGAGCATTACAATTTCGTGCCATCAATTAGCGGTACAGTTTGAATGATGTTAATATGAAAATAAAACGGTGAAATTTAAATACCGTGGATCTGATATTGTGTCAAATCTGTCAATACACAACACAAGGGGGTAATGAACCAGAGAGAATTTTGGAGATATCCCCTGTAGAGACCAAATATCATCGAGGTGGTGATAAGTTGAGACAGTCTGCTCCCCGATAAAATTTATTATATGCTCTAAATCAGCCTTAGGTTTGATGGACGTCTGGTGTCATATTTCTTGCCAGTATCTGAAAATTCACATAAATTTCAGATATATAACTCATATCGTAAACAGTCTTTGTTCCCCTGAATTATACGATGGCAAATAAAAGTTCAATATTTTTTATGTTTAGTCGCATTCCGGAAACCTATTTTTTTTGCTCTAAACGCGTCTTTTCACCGCCTTTGTTTTCAGTTTTATGTTCAGTTTTTCTTTCAGTTTTCCGGACCATTTGAATGTGACCACTTTTCTGGGTGCTACAATCTGGTCTTTTCCTATGGCTGGATTTCTACCTTTTGTTTTGCCTTTTGTTTCACACAGAATTTACCAAATCCGGAAATCATCACGTCATCGCCGGATTCCAGTTCTGACTTAATGAGTTCGAGCAAGGTTTCGACGGTTTCAATCGACTTTTTACGGGTGAAACCGTTTTGTTCTTTCACGGCGTCGACAATGTGGGTTTTGGTGAGGGTGCCAGGTTTTGGCATTGAGGCCTCCTTTCACGAGGAGGGTTTAGATTAATGGTAAGAGTTTGATTTGTCAATTAAAAATTGTGAAGGCTGTTATTGGGGGATTGGGTAGGCCGGCAGGGTGGGATAAAGAACCTCATCAAAAGTTCATAGGCTATTCCTTTCTCAGCAATGAAATCTCATTTAAATTAGACAAATTAATCCAAAATATCGATAGTATCAAAATTTTAAGATTTGCTGAACAAACCTAAAATTTCCGAGAATAGTATGTTTAGCCCAGACCGAAGCCATCGCTCCTGGACAGCCACAGCAGTGTTTCGATGATGTTCTCCATTTTGTTCACCGACCGTTCGATACGGTTTAAGGACCGCGGCGCTGACTTGTTTTCAGCGATGTCGACGTTGTCTTTGACGATCAGAATGCGCAAGGAAGGCAGTTTTTTTTTACGCTCATTGTTGCATTCAATCTAAAAATGTTGGCAAATTGACAACCTGGCGCCATTGAGCTATAAGGTTTTTACGTCAATGCGATGTAAACTTAGACATTTTAAAAAGAAACCGAAGTACTCTGCTCGGAGCTATGCCAATGGCAAATGACAACTCAGCATCAGAAAAACTTAGCGAACTGCGGATGCGGGCAGAAAATGTGATGCAAAAGCGACCGTCTGATAGCCTTGAGTTAGCGGAACTGACCAACAAAGAAATCCACGGTCTCCTTCATGAACTGCAGGCGCACTAAATTGAATTGGAGATGCAAAATGGTTGAGAAGGAAAAAACCAAAAAGACTGCCAAGAAAAAGCCTGGGGTAAAAAAGAAAGCTGCCGTTAAGAAAGTGCCTGCCATACAGACCAAAGGCGCAGCCAAACCGCAAGAGACCGACGGCTTTCCCATCGTCGGTTTGGGTGCCTCCGCCGGTGGACTGGAGGCGCTGGAAGCCTTCTTTTCACATATGCCGTCTGACAGCGGCATTGGATTTGTCATCATCCAGCATCTAAGCCCCAAGCACAAAAGTATTATGGGCAGTCTTTTGGCAAAAGATACCAAAATGAAGGTCCTGGAAATAAAAGACGGTATCCAGGTTCAACCCAACCATGTGTATTTAAACCCGCCGAACAAGAATGTCGTGATCATAAACGGCACGCTCCAGCTAATGGAACCTGTAAAAACCGGGAGTATCAATCTGCCCATTGATTGCTTTTTTAGATCCCTGGCCGAGGAAATGGGTGAAAAGGCGATCTGCGTTATCCTGTCGGGCACCGCCACCGACGGCACCCTTGGTTTAAAGGCAGTCAAGGGGGCAGGCGGCCTATCGATGGTTCAGGACCCGGATTCGGCCAAGTACGACGGCATGCCCAGAAGCGCCATCGCCACCGGGATTGTAGATTTCATTCTGCCCGTGGAAAAGATACCAGCGGAACTTGTCAGGTATGTCAAGGCGCCCTATATCGGCCCCCCCAAGAAAATCGTCGCCTCTGATGACCAGTTCGGAAATTATATCCAGAAAATATTTGTCATGATTCGATCAGCGACCGGCCACGATCTATCCCACTACAAGCAGACGACCCTGCGCCGCAGGATCGAACGGCGCATGGCCATCCACCAGGTCAACCGGATAGCGGATTATGTCAAATACCTTCAACAAACTCCGCCTGAAGTCGAGATCCTTTTCAAAGACATGCTCATCGGGGTGACCAATTTCTTCAGAGATCCCGCTGCTTTTGACGTTTTGAAGAAACAGGTGCTGCCGGAAATGATAAAAGACAAACAGCCTGATTCTTCGATCCGCATCTGGAGTGTGGGGTGTTCCACCGGTGAAGAGGCCTATTCCATGGCCATTTTATTTGCGGAAGCCATGGAGATGGTAAAACAGCATTTTAATATTCAGATTTTCGCCAGCGACATAGACGCCCAGGCCATTGATTATGCCCGTTTGGGTGTTTATCCGGACAGCATTGCCGCGGATGTATCCCAGGAGCGCTTGAAGCAATATTTTTTAAAAGAAGACAATTCCTACACGCTCAGGAAACAGATCCGCGATATGATTGTCTTTGCCGTTCAAAACGTTATTAAAGATCCGCCTTTTTCAAAAATTGACCTCGTAAGCTGCAGGAATTTGCTCATTTACATGGATAATGAGCTGCAGAAAAAGGTCTTGCCGTTATATCATTACACCTTAAATCCGAATGGATTTCTGTTTTTGGGCACATCCGAGACCATCGGCGAGTTCACCAACCTTTTCCATCCCGTTGACAGTAAACAGAAAATCTTTAAGCGCAAAGAATTCTTTGTCGAACGCCCTGCCGATTATCCCGGCATTCCTTTTTACCACGGACCTAAATTGGATATTAGCGATGCAAAGAAGTCGCCGGTGGAGAGTGACATCCAAAATGTGGCTGAAAAAGTGATCCTTGAAAACTTTGCCCTGCCCGGGGTTCTAGTCAATGAGAAGTATGAAATTATTCATTTTATGGGTAAAACAGACAAGTATCTGGAAACTCCCGTTGGAAAAGCCAGTTTTAACATCTTGTCAATGGCGCGTGAAGGCCTGCGCTTCAAACTGGGCACGGCCCTGCATAACGCTGTCCTGCAAAAAAGGCTAACCACGTATAAAGCCCTTAGAATAAAATATAATGGTGTGTTTCGAACCATCGACCTGACGGTCAGGCCGCTGGTTGAATTTGCTGCGACCCCGGGTTATTTACTGGTAATGTTTGATGATAAAACACTTCCGGAAAAACCCTTCAGGAAAAATGGGGATAAGGTTGCAATGGAAGATACTGATCCTGTCATTGTGAGCCTTGAGCATGAACTGGAATCCACCAAGGAGAATCTGCAGACAACCATTGAAGAGATGGAAACATCCAACGAAGAGCTCAAATCGTCCAATGAGGAACTGCAGTCGGTTAACGAAGAACTCCAAAGCACCAATGAAGAACTGGAAACATCTAAAGAGGAACTCCAATCGACCAACGAGGAACTCGTAACGGTAAATACGGAACTCCAGAACAAAGTAAACGAATTGTCTCAGATGAACAATGACATCAACAATCTGCTCGGCAGTACCGATATCGGAACCATCTTTTTGGACGCCAGACTCAATATTAAACGCTTCACCCCGGCTACGACCAAAATATTTAATCTGATCCAGACGGATTTGGATCGGCCTATCAGCGATATCACGGCAAAAATAAGATATGACAATCTGGAAAAAGATGCCAAAAAAGTGCTGGACACGCTAGTCATCCAAGAAGCGGAAGTAAAAGGACATACAGGCAGTTGGTTTTCCATGCGGATTGCGCCCTACAGGACGATAGAGAACGTTATAGATGGTGTTGTGATTACCTTTGTGGATATAACGCGCATCAAACAGACTGAGGAAGCGCTGAGGGAATCCGAAAAACACTTGGGCATCTGGAACCGGATTACGGAGATCTTTCTGGCCATATCCGACGACGATATGTACGGCGAAGTACTGCAGGTTGTCTTAAAAGCCATGCATAGCCCCTATGGGATCTTTGGCTATTTAAATGAAGCCGGCGACAGGGTTGTTCCTTCCATGACCCGCGATATCTGGGATGAATGCCAAATGGAAACCAAGGATATCAATTTTCCGCACAGCTCCTGGGGTGATGTGATATGGGCCCGGTGCATTAAAGAAAAGAAAAGCATTGCTTCCAGCGGGCCCTTCGCCATCTCCGATGGACACATTCCAATCACCCGGGCCATGGCCGTGCCCATCATCCATCGCGAAGAAGCCATCGGCAATCTAATGGTCGGCAATAAATCCACTGATTATACCGATAAAGATATGAAATTATTGGAATTAATTGCTGCCCACATCGCTCCGATTCTGCATGCCAGATTGAAGAAAACAACCCATGAAAAGCAGCGCAAGCAGACTAAACAGTAAAGATGTCAAAGCAGTTTCTTGGCCGCTTATTGGTGGGTGGCGTTTTATGACATTTTTAGCGCCGTTTGAAATCAGCAATCACCCGGCGGGCGGCGTTGTGTCCCGGGGCACCGGAGACACCGCCGCCGGGATGGGCACCGGATCCACAGAGGTAAAGGTTTTCAACGGGGGTTCGATACTGGGCCGCCCGGGGATGCGGCCGCAGGCTGAAAATCTGGTCCAGGTCGTGGCGCCCGTGGAATATATCAGACTCAGTGAGCCCGTAAATCGTTTCCAGATCGAGTGGGCTAAGCATCTGGCGACCGACAATGAGATCCGGCAGATTGGGCATTGAGCGGGCCATATATCCAATGATGTCATCGGCCACATCATCCTTGATGTCATCCCAGTTCACCCCATCGGCCAGGCGATAGGGATAATATTTGGCCAGTATGCTCATGACATGCCGGCCGGCCGGGGCGAGACTGTCATCTACGGTGGACGGAATCGTAATCTCCAGGCGCGGCGCCTCGGGCAAATGACCTGCGGCGGCAGCAAAAAAATTGGCCTCCAAACCGGCAACATCCGGAAAGATGCAGATATCAGAGCGGTGCCAGGGCCCTGCCTCACCCGGCGCAAAAAACCGGATGTCCGGCAACCCCTCGAGAGCCAGGTTAATACGCAGCGAACTGTGCCCCATCCGAATTTGCCGGATGTCCTTGACAAATTCCGGATCCAAATGATCAGGATCCAAAAGCTTGAGAAACGTGCGTTTCGGGTCCGTATTGGCCAATACACAGCGGCTGCTGATGATTTCGCCGCTTTCGAGCTGCACCCCGACGGCACGTCCTTTTTCAACCAATATTTTTGCAACGGATGCTGCGGTCCGAATATCCGCTCCTTTTGATCGGGCAAAATTCGCCATCGCCTGGGTGATGCCGCCCATACCACCCCTTACCAATCGCCAGGCACCCGGCTCGCCGTCCAGTTCGCCAATGGCCATGTGAAAAAAAGGAATCGCCGAACCCGGCTGATGCAGACTGGCATAATTGCCGGAAAAACAGGCGGACGCGTACATACTTTTAATCATGGGGCTGTCAAACCAGCGTTCGATGAGATCAAAGGCGCTGCTGGTTAACATTTGGAGCAATCGGTGTCGCAAATCCGGAGAAAGCCTGCGAATATCCAGGCCCATCCGGGCGAATGCCGCCAAATCCAATAAACCGGCATCCAGTTTAGGCGGTTCCCGCAGCATCTGGTTTCGAACCACTTGGCCGACCGTCTGAACCATGGCATCGAACTGCGTCATGGCGTCGAAGTCGACGTTGGAAAACCGCGCGACTTCCTTACGATCGTGTTTCTCATCACCGCATAAAAACAGGAAGTCATCTCCGCAGACAGCCAGGGTGCCGTCCATGCGGATCATCTCAAACCCGTGCTGTTTAAGTTCAAGGTCCCGGATGACCTCCGACCTTAAAAGGCTGACGACATAAGAAACAGTAGAAATCCGGTACCCCGGTTTAATTTCCTCGGTTACCACAGCACCACCAACCACCGGCCGCCGTTCCAACACAACGGTTTTGAGTCCGGCTTTTGCCAGATATCCCGCGGCTGTCAATCCGTTGTGTCCGCCGCCGACAATGATGGCATCATAAGTTTCATTCATATCTAATTTAAGATTTTCCCAAGCTTGTCTATCGTATCCTGGGGGGTTTCACCGAAAAAATCCGCTCCGATTCTCTTGGCCCAATGGTCGGTAGCCACCGCTCCGCCCACCATGGTCTTGACCTTGTCACGCAGACCGGCTTCTTTCAACGCTTCCTCCAGTTTTTTCTGGCCGATCTGGGTCGTGGTCATCATGGCCGATGAACCCACCACATCGGCCTTGAGTTCCTGAGCCTTTTGCACAAATTCACCAATCGGGACATCCCGTCCCAGATCATGAACCTCATAGCCGTGGACCCGCAACATGGTCACGATGATGCCCTTGCCGATGTCGTGAATATCGCCTTCAATGGTGCCGATCACGATGACGGCCAGTTTCTGCTGCTTTTGGTCCTGGGGCAAAGCGGCTTCCAGGATCTCAACCGCCGCCGTCATGGCTTCGGAGGCAATCAGCAGCCCCGGTAAAAACACTTCCCCCCGATCAAAGAGGTCGCCCATTTTGCGGATACCCTCGGAAAAACCTTCATTGATCATATCGAGCGGGTCCATGCCGTCCTCTATGGATTTTTGGGCGATTTCTTTGGCCGCCTCATCCTCCAAATCCAAAATGGATTGGGCGGCTTTTTTAAACCATTCAGTTTTTTCCATTCACTGACCTCTTTTGTTTTTAATTAATGGGTCACTCCGCACTTTTCACGATCCGCTTCAGTTCCCTGATGAGGTCTTCCGGCAAGGGTTTCGGTTCGTGGGTTGTTAAAAGTTCGGCGGCCTTTTGGTTGGCAGATTGAATCAGGCTTTTTGATCCTCTTTTTTCCCATGCTCCTCGCATGCGGCGATCGATGATCGTTGCCTGAACCTGCTCCGTCTCCAAATGCTTGAGGGTGTGGCGCTGTGTTAAAAAGTTATTTCCGATGCCGACTTTCTTGATCAGGTCCACACCCATCAGCTCATCATCCAGGGAAACCCCATTCACTATTCTCTTCACCATGGCGGCAATCTCATTGTCGATGACCAATTGGCCGAAGCTGAAGGTCATGCCCGCCTCGAGCATGCCCGCACCATAAATGAGATTGGCTCCTGCCAGAGCAGCGAGCAACGCGCTGATGGTCTTTTCGTGTCCTGCCTGGGCATCGGATATCTTTGCATCCGCCTACCCACCGGCCACATAGCTGGGAATACCGTAGTAATTCGCCAGATCGGCCGCACCGGCACTGATCATGGCCATCTCCGGTACCCCCACCACAGCGGTTGCCTGTTGCATGTCAAGGGTTGTCGAGGAACTGCCGTATATGACAGGGGTTCCCGGATTTGTCAACTGGGCCAGAATTATTCCGGCGAGTACCTCGGCATTATGCATGACAAGGGCACCCGAGATGGAAATCGGGCTCGATGCGCCGGCCATAACCATACTGAGAACATTGATGGGCAGCCAGTGTCTGGCCGCCTCGATAATGACTTCGGCACTCGATTCAATAATCTGCAGCGGGCTGGTCGGACAGACACCGAAAGATACAATCGGTCGCTCTTTTAATTTATCCAGCCCTCCGGCAACGGCTGCAGCCATTTCGATCAACAACTTGGTTCGGGCCCCATCTTCAGAATCTGATGCATAATGTTTGGAGCAATGGATTAAACCGGCTTCGAGCATGTGAAGATCAGCGGACGAATCGGGTTTATCGCGCGCCGTCACCGGCGCTGTCAGGATATCCATGTGCGTTAGTGCATCCGTCAGGCGTGCGATCCGGGCCACATCTTCTTTGGTGGACTCCCGAATTTCACCGGTCTTTAAATCCTCTGTCAAGACCCCGACGCCAAAGGTGGTAAACCCTACCTGCTTGCCGCCCATCATAAAATCATTTTCAGGGTCACGTCCGGCCAGCAGAATATGGCTGGGACACATGGATATGGCCTGTTTGACGATATGATCCGGAAATCTGACCACCCGGGTTTTTTTATTCACCCAGCAACCGCCGTCATGCAGAATATCCAGGGCTTCATCGCAGTCCACACTGACGCCGGTGGTTCGCAGCACATCCCCGGTAGCGGCGTGAATTTTATCCAGACCATCCGCCGTAAACGTCCTCAAGCCCCAGCCGGTAGTCATTTCAGTCGCAGCTACCGTGCTTTTTCGCATTTTTTGCCCTCCTTTCTTTCGATCGATTATTTTGTAAATTCAAGCTTGGATTTAAACAGATTTACCGAGTTAAGTTCGATATCCAGCAGTTCCGCAATCCGGCTTTTGGCGACAATCCCACTGGCACCGTCGGCAATCATGGGCAGGGTCGCAATATCCAGATCCTGCCGGACCTGATGCATCACTTCTTCATCGGTTAATTCGATGACATTTATTCCGAGCTTCCGGGCCACATATTCTTTGGCTTCCGTGATCTTCATCCTTTGGGTCAGTTGCATCCAAGCCACCAGATCTCCGGCGGTTCGGATGCCTCCCATCCCGGCAGCCATTATGTGGGCGACAGACATCCCGAATGGATCGCCGACGCCAAGCTACAACCCGTCCGCTTTTCCGATCTCAACCAGGGCCTTTGCGGCCCTGGTCGTGCAATCGATGGGCGGTGACTCGTACATGGGCAGCCCGCAAACGCCCATGCCCACATTGGGGTGGACCGGAATGCCGGCAACCTTGACGGTCTCCTTCACAAAGGTGACCGCGCGCGCCAGGTTCCAGGGAGTTGACTTGGCGGCTTTGACATTGACGGCCGGGCCGAAAATATCTGCACCGACCGCCTCGGCCATCTTAACCTGGTCGTGGGGATACATACCGGCCAACCGAGCGCCGTCAAAGGTAATCTCTCCATGCAGGCCCAGCACAAATTCACTGGACATCCCCAA
Organism: uncultured delta proteobacterium; assembly: GCA_963765595.1. Classification (GTDB taxonomy): domain Bacteria; phylum Desulfobacterota; class Desulfobacteria; order Desulfobacterales; family JAFDCJ01; genus JAFDCJ01. The sequence continues at coordinate 5,251 of CAVXXE010000121.1, read as the reverse complement.
TTCAATCGCCATGTTGGGAGCGATTTTTTTTAACTCCCGGATGGCCTCCAGGGCGGCGAGAAAATCCGCATCCCCGGCGGAAGCGGCGGTATCGAAGTTAAACCCGTCGCAGCCCACTTCATACAGATTGCGGGCGACGAAGACGAGATCGTTTCTCAGTTGCTCGGCGGCCGCTTCCTGGGTCTCCCGGGCCTCGCTTATTTTGCCGGCAGGCAGCAATTCGGATGGGTTCGGAAAGGCGCCGTCCGGTTGAAAGTATAGACCCAGGTTCGGCTGGGTTCCATAAATCAAGGGGACGGTTGTGGCCTGATTCAATGAATAATATTTTTGCTTCTCATAATTGACAATCGGTTTGACGGGCTTACAGCTGTAGTCGATGTGGCCAACGCCGGCCGTGTCCGCACAACAAACGCGTTCATAGGTCAAAACCGATTGCATATAGCTCATGGGAAGGGCCACACCGCCATCTGCCTGGTCGGCTATTGGCGTCATGGCAGCCCCGTCATCGGTGGTAATGACTTCTGCGCCCGGTTTGACGGCAACGATCCGGTTGGTGTCGGCAAAGATCTCAAAAAGCGCTTCCAGTTCATCAGGGGTCAATTCCGGTATTTTACCCCGGTCGGCAGCATCCCGGGTGCCAACCCGGATGTCCTCTTTAACCTGTTCCGCGGACATCTCAACCCGGGCACCGTCACCCATACGCGTAATGACTTTATTTTGCATGGTTCAACTCCTTTTTATTTAAGTTCTTCGTCCGCTCTGCGCATGATATCTTCGAGCTTACCGACCACATCATCAGGCAATGGGTTTTTGGGTGGGCCGGCCAGAATTTCTTCAACTTTTTTTCTGGCATTGTCATACACATCCGGCCGGCCCAGTTCGACCCACTGCTCAAATGTATTGCGGTCGCACAATTGCGGCATGATAAACTCGCTGCTGCGGCAGGCCCGGATAGTGCTGGCCTGACTCAGAAAATGACCGCCGGGTTTCACTTCTTTAATGTCTTCAAAGCAGTTTTTGGCTTCGGACATGTCCACTCCGTCTTTCAGGCGTTTGCACAAACAGGCGATTTCATCATCCACCACAATTTGTTCCAGCGTCATCATATTGCTGGTTTCAAGGGCACCGGGCCCCTGCACCAGGTCCACCCCAAGCATGACAAGCGGCAGTGTGGTAATCAGCTTCTCCATGACCGCCTGGGAACCATGATCCTTGGCTTCTGTCAGACACCCGGCCTGGGTATCCGGCAGATTGTAAAATTTAGCCATCTCGCCCCTGGCCGCTGTTTGCAGGACCATTTCAGGTGAGCCTTCCAAAAACCCACCGGTGGAAAAATTTGTGTTGCCGGATGCATCACCATAGATAATCGGCGTCCCGGGCCGCGCCATCTGAAAAAGGGTGAGTCCGGATAAGGCTTCCGCATTTGCCATGGAAATATTGGAAAATAAACTTGCCGGACCGGTGGAGCCGGCACACGGCATCGGGAAAAGACAGATCGGCGCATCAACCTGTATCAGTTCCAGATAGGCATCACACATCCCGCCTTCGTGAACGAGCGGTGCCAGGGTACAGTAAACCACGGAATAAATATGCCGCTGTTTGACGGCATCCTCAGATCCGAGAATGGCGGCCATGGCCTCCACCATATACGGCACCTCCGCGGGGTGGGTGAGTTCATCCTGAACATGACAGGTAGAATATATAAAAGATGAGATATCTTCCCGCAAATTGGCTGATTGATTGGGAAATTCACTTACGGACGCGGGCCAGATAACGGAAGCCAGCTTCATTTCATCAAAAACCCGCAAAAAATCAATATGATCCTGATATTTGCATCGTCTTCTCTCACCGGTATTAAAATCCCGCGTAAAAATACCGCCATTGTCCAAAACATAGCCGCTGTAGGATGACGGAAGCTGAAAGTCTTTTTCCTTTACCCGCGACCCCAGCACAAAGGATTCGGGTGCGGTCTTGAGTGCCTGCTGCACCATTTCCTCCGGAATTCTGGCGATCCGGGTGCCGATGTCGACCCGGGCGCCGTTGTCCTTTAAAATATTAAGGGCCTTGTGGCTCAGAAATTTAACACCCACTTCCTGGAGAATTCGGATGCTTTCAGCGTGAACTTTACGTTTATCTTCTTCGGTCAAAATTTGACATTGAATACTCAAAATTTTCCTCAATTTTCCGATTTATCCAGATTAAAGCACTTTAACCGGGAACCGTGAACGCTGAACCGCTCAACCTAGGTTCACAGATACACGTCTGCGAGTCGTCAAGCCGTATCACGCATGGCGTCTTGGATTTCAAATTTGCGTCGCCTCTCCGCGCGGAACATCAAGATACCGGCCACTGCGGCGCACAGCGAGACGAACAATACAACGATGGTTGCCAGGGCATTGATTTTCGGGCTGACTCCCAGGCGCACACTGGAGAAGACTTTCATGGGGAGTGTTGTTGCACCGGGGCCGGCCACAAAACTCGATATGACCAGGTCGTCCAAGGACAGCGTGAAAGCCAGCAGCCAACCGGAGGCAATCGCCGGCGCTATAATCGGGAGTGTGATCGCGGTGAATACCTTGAAAGGCGGTGCGCCGAGATCCATGGCGGCCTCTTCGATGGCTGCATCCATCTCTCTCAGGCGGGAGGTGATAACCACGGCCACAAAGGCGGCGCAGAAAGTGACGTGGGCAATCCACAACGTGGTCATGCCCCGACCGGCCGGCCAGCCGATTACTTTTTCCATAGAAACGAAGAGCAGCAACATCGATAGGCCGGTGATCACCTCCGGCATAACCAGGGGGGCAGTGACCATGCTTGCGAAGATGTTATGGCCGCGGAATCGGCCGAAACGAGCCATCACGAGACCGGCCAGTACCCCCAGGGCCACGGCGGCGGTGGCACTCATCAGGGCCAGGCGCAGACTGAGCCAGGCAGCCGACAACATCTGCCTATCCTGCAGCAGTTCGCCGTACCACTTGGTGGAAAACCCGGCCCAAACCGTAACAAGCTTCGATTCGTTAAACGAAAAAATGATGAGAATTACAATCGGTGCGTACAGGAATGTATAACCCAACAGCAACCACACACTCAAAAGGGGGGATCGTCTGGTCGTGCTCACGCTTCTTCCATCTCCTGGGTCTGGTGTTTATGAAACCACATCATCGGTATGATCAAAAGGAGCAGCATGACGATGGCCACCGCCGATGCCACAGGCCAGTCACGGTTACTGAAAAATTCCTCCCACAATACCTTGCCGATCATCAGCGTGTCAGGTCCACCCAGAAGGGCGGGAATCACAAACTCGCCCACCGCGGGAATGAACACCAGCATGGAGCCGGCAATGACGCCCCCCTTGGACAGGGGTAGTGTGACGAAAAGGAACGATTTCCAGGGTTTCGCCCCAAGGTCGGCGGCAGCTTCCAGATAGGACTCATCGAGTTTCACCAGGTTGGTGTAGAGCGGCAGGACCATGAAGGGCAAGTAGGCATAGACGATACCGATATAAACGGCGAAATCGGTGTGCAGCATGTGCAGCGGCGTATCGATCAGGCCCAATTTCATCAGCAGGTTATTGATCAAACCGTTGGTCTTTAAAATGCCTATCCAGGCGTAGATCCGCAGTAGAAAAGAGGTCCAACTCGGCAGGACGATGCCCAGCAGCAGCAGGTTACGGATCCCCGGGTGGGCGCGGGCCATACCATAGGCAATGGGGTATCCCACCAGAAGGGCCAGGCAGGTGGCCCCGGCGGCAGTCTTCAGCGAACTCAGATAGGCGGCGGTGTAGAGATGATCTTCGATCAGAAAAAGGTAGTTGCCCAGGTTCAAGATGACGGACAGTTTCTCTTCTGCAAAAGCGAAAAGCTCGGTAAACGGCGGTATGGCCACCGCCATTTCGGCAAAGCTGATTTTGAAGACGATGGCAAAAGGAAACACCAAAAACAGCAGCAGCCAAAGGAAAGGGATACCGATGACGGTCATTCGGCCGGAAGGCAGGAATCGTTTCCATCGTTTTTTTACCATGTCAACACCACGGCAGCGCCTGGCTGCCAGCTAAGATAGACTTCATCATCCCAGGTGATACGGTCTTCGGCACGGCGTTCCACATTTGCCAGGGTGGCGCGTATCGTCATGCCGCTTTGGGTCTTTATGTGGTAGACTGAGAGACCGCCAATATAGGCGATCTCTTCCACTTTACCCCGGGCATGGTTATAATCACCGGACGGCGGGGCTGTGTGATAACTATTTTTTCAGGCCGCACGGCCACCCAAACCTCTGTTCCTGCCGAACCCGATATTCCGTGGTCGACGTAAATTTCCCGATCGAGTTCAGGCGCATTGATGATGACATGGTCGGCCGAGTTTTCGATGACGGTTCCCGAAAAAATATTGACCGTACCGATAAACTCCGCTGTCCGGCGACAATTGGGGTATTCATACACCTTGTGGGGGGTACCGGTCTGCAGGATCTTGCCGTCATGCATCACGCCGATCCGGGTGGCCATGGTCATGGCCTCTTCCTGATCGTGGGTAACCATCACGCAGGTCACTCCGACGCGTTCGATGATGTTGACCACCTCCAGCTGCATTTGTTCCCGGAGTTTTTTATCCAGAGCGGCCATGGGTTCGTCCAGAAGCAGCAATTTTGGCCGCTTGGCGAGGCTGCGCGCCAGGGCCACGCGCTGGCGCTGACCGCCTGAAAGTTGGTGGGGAAAACGATTGAAAAGTGTTTTCATGTGTACCAACTCCAGAAGTTCGTCCACACGCCTTTTGATCTCCGCCCTGGGAATCCGGTCCTGCTTCAGGCCGAAGGCAATGTTTTTGGCAACATTCATGTGGGGAAACAGGGCGTAGGATTGAAACATCATGTTGACCGGGCGGTTATAGGGTTGGATCGACTGCATGTCTTCCCCGTCGATGGTAATCTGCCCGTCTGTGGGTATTTCGAAGCCGGCCAGTAGCCGCAGCAAAGTTGTTTTGCCACAGCCGGAAGCGCCCAGAAGCGCGAAAATTTCACCCTTCCGAATGTTAAGGTCGACGGTGTCCACGGCGGTTATCGCATCGTATTTTTTAGTGACCCCCCGGAGTTGGATGTAGGTCTCGGAGGCCTCGTCCGTCGCGGATTCGGGCAGGATTTCTGGTTGGCTCATATGGGTGCTCCAGTGGCAGGGGTTCGGCTCAATAGCGCTAAGTTGTTTATTCCAATATAGAAATCCAGGTCCTTTGGACTATGTCACATTAAAGGGCTGTGCCGG
>CAVXXE010000120.1:0-22370 GCA_963765595.1 uncultured delta proteobacterium | reverse complement strand
ACAGGCGCAGATATGCTCGTTAAGGGCAGAGCATAAATTACATTTCCCACATTGGTAAGCATGTCTTCGCCGGCAGTACCGTCAAATTCTCCTATTTGGGCTATACCGGTAGCCCCTGTAAAAGGTTCTTCCCAAATGAGAGCTCCATCCGCACCGCTCAAGGCCAGGACTTTCTCGTTGCTGCCTGTGACAATAACGTCTTTTTTGCCATCTCCAGTGATATCCAGTACAACTTTCACATAACTATTTTTGTCAACCAGGTCATAAGACCAGATTTCCCGGCTTGTGGCACCTGGGTCGCCCTCCAAGGCATAGACTTTATAATCTGTTCCCCCGCTTACATTATCGTAATATGATCCGATGACGATATCATCAAATCCATCACCGTTTATATCCCCCAGGTTTTCTATGGAACTGGCAGTATTGCCGAAGCCAAAATCCCACACTAAACTGCCATTGCTGCCATTCAACACCTTTAATTTGAGATTGGGGGGGGCGATATTAAATCTTACTACAGCCACCTCTGGTACTCCGTCAGAGGTGAGATCACCGACACTGGAAGGGTTTCTTATCCACTCACCGTCAAGAGATCTCCAGATTCTATTTTCGGTAGTGCCACCTTTCCAGGCAGCCACTCCAGAACTTCCACCGGCTCCACAGACAATGATGTCTGCTTTCCCATCCCCATCCAAGTCTGGAGAAACCGCTCTTCCATAGATATCCCAAATACTACTTTCAGCGGGATAGGTAAAAGTCCAGATGATGCCTCCATCCGCTCCACTGAAATGATATCCATAGTCACCTCGAAAGGGGGACAAGCTTGGGGTCATGGTCTGGGCAAATATGTCATCATACCCATCACCGTTGACATCGGGCATGATAATAGGGTGGTATAAGCCCCAACCGATGTGAATTGGGCCCCATATAACCCTCGACCCAGGGGGAGTAACGGCGCCACTCACGGCATACATCTCATCATCATCATGATTCTCTCCATAGCCATTTCCTGATGTCCCAACTGTTACAATAATATCCTTGATCCCATCACCGTCAAGATCGTTGATAGTGGATAGACCTCTCCTGTATCTATTGGCGGTTGATAATTGGTAGGACCATAGTTCAGTTGACCCGTCAGCACCACTGTTAACTTTCAGCCATTCATCATCGGTAAATAAGATAAGATCGTCGAAGCTATCTCCGTTTATATCAGAAAGGACCTCCCGATTATAAAGCTCACCGACGTCATAGGACCATATAACACCTTCACAATAGGCAGTTTCAGTCCATGCAGTGAGTAACAAACATAGCCCCAACAACAAAGAGATCAAACCTGTAAAAAATAATCCTGTTCTTTTCATTTTAAGCCCTCCTTAACACAAACAGCTTTCCGTAAAGCCCACAGAGCCTTTGAAATAAAGCCTTAGCTTTTCAGTAATGATGGATTTATATATTGTCCATTTTAGTTAGCTCCCAACCGGACACACAGCGACCTGTCAGGAGCGAGGCATGCACATTTTGAGAGGTTTCTCCATTGGGCGACCTCATAAAAATAGAGCTCAAATAAAAAAGCCAAGTGCAACAGATTAAAGCTTGACGATGTCACAATCGGCAGCCCGGCTATCTTTTCAAATGGAGATAGGTCTTAAATGAGAATCAATACGAATAATAAGATTTGTAGCTTTCCGTCTTCAGATTTCTCGGGTTTTGGCCTTTTGTATCCTTTGAATACAATCATCCAATTACCTCTTTTTATGCAAAAATCGTGCAAAATCAAGCGGTTATAGCATAATCGTATGGATATCATATATTTATATAAATTATGGGGTAAAAATCAATTAAGATATTTCATCAAAAAACTATGTAATTGTGGGGTAAATTACATAAAAATATTACATTATTTACATAGTATTGCGAAACAATTCAGACAGTTATATATCACTATGTGGTATTAATTGATGGGATGAATCGATAATAGTCTATCAAGGCAGGATCGTGATGACCCTGCCCGCGCTCTTAGGCAATGAAATATAAATATCTCTTCACTTGCCCTTTGGGAAATACAGCTTACGGCCATATAACGCCATATCAGGAGCGATGCTGTTCGAATTTTAATGGCTGCATGATGTGACCTCCTCTGTGAAGGTTGAAGGATGGGAAAATATGAGTTTCACATCCTATGGTATTATATTCACCTCCACACTGTCATAATATAAAGGCTCATCCAAATTACCATTCCTGTTTCCATCAACTCCGAAATAAAAGGTATAACCGCCTGTGGGTAAATCAGACACATTCAAAACCTCAGATGGAGGGGTGAGCTCAAATAAAGGTCCTTGATATGAAACCTTAAATCCCGGCAGCCATCCCTCTGTACCGGCATCATAGTAATACCAGCCAAATGGCGCATCTGCTACACACCACCAGTCTGCCGGATAACCAGAGTAAACTCCAGGGTCAAGCTCTATTGTTACGGAAAGAGCCTCACCATGAACTAAGCTCCAACGGTCCATCCGAGCCGTTGGCTTTGATATCGGGAGTGGGGGGTTGCTTCACAATGGCAGTCCCGCTCAATGGTATCTGTGGCGGCGTTCTTACATCATTGGTTCGTATCTCAAGGACGGCACTCTTATCACCCGCTGAAGTGGGTGAAAATACTACATCAAACGTGCAGGTTTCATATTGGGCCATTGCATTTCCCGAGCAGGTGTCGTTTTCTACCCTGAATTGAGAAGCGTCAGGTCCTGTAATGGAGAGAGGATCTATCGTAAGATCTATCGTTCCGAGAGAGGAGATGGTGAAAGTTCTGCTCTTTGATGACCCTACCGCTAGCGTACCGGGCGTTTCGATTTTATAAATCTTCTCATCGTACAAGTCCCAATAGGCCGCCCACAGGTATGTCCCATCAAATGCGAGATCTCCCTCGTAGTCAGGAGAATCAAATGAATGTATCAAGTTAGCTGAATTATCTAGTTTGCAGATTTTTTGCTTATCAGGCGTCTTCCAATCATCATCAGCATCAACATCTGAAAGCCATAAGTATTTACCGTCAAAGGCAAGACCTTGAGGTTGGGAAAATGGAGAATCTACAGAATGGACGACCTCCCCTGTTGCCGGATCTAATTTATAGATCATTTCATCAACCGAATCAGTGACCCATAGATGAGTCCCATCAAAGGCAAGGCCTGCTGGATGATAGCAAGGGGAATCTATGAAATCGAGGACCTCCCCTGTCGTTGGATCCAGCTTATAGATCACTTCATACCAGGGATAACCATAATCCCCCACACTCCATAGGTGGGTCCCGTCAAATGCCAGACCGTGAGGGTCGGAACCCGGAGTATCAAAAGAATTGACGACCGACCCTGTCATTGGATCTAGCTTATAAAGCTTCTCTTCACACCAATCACTCAGCCACAGATACGTCCCATCAAATGTCAGGCCCTCGGGGCATATCCCGGGGGCATCAAATGAATCGACGACATTCAAGTTCTCGAAGGAAATTGGTGAGATAGACAAGAAAGGCTTTGGAGGCAGATTGAAGTAGGCAACAGGCATACCATAATGCTCGATATGCCACTGTCCAGGCTCCCTGTAGATCGTCTTTACAACCATCCATATGTAATACATTCCAGGATATTGATACGGATGTACCCAATTAATCCCGTGACCGGGATCCGCCTCATTCCCATGAGGATCCATCCATTTGACGGGTTCTGTCGGCTTTTCACTCGAATACCAATTGCAATAGACATCCTCCGTGTCGAGAGGAAAGTCAATCACCTCCGCTCCCAAGGGTTCTAAGGATGTCCAGTAGTCAGGATCAGCCGAAACAGCCTGTTCACAGAAAAAGATAGAAACGATAGCGATAAAAACGTAAAGGGCTTTTATGTTCATCTTGATCCTCCTATCAGCTAGATGAATTTCGGTTCAAGATGAGACTTAGCGCAGAATGAGGTTCTGAATGAGGCCGGCAGTTAGAATGAGATGAGGTTCAACGTTCCGCTTCCAGGCAAAACGACACGTTTGGTCAATAATTTATCAGCCCTATATTTACTTGAAGTTGCTATCATTGTCAAGAATTTCTTCGAAAGCACTACATTGTAGCAATTGAAAAGATACGCACATTGGCATGCCGGGGTGGTGTTTTCTTGCCTGATGTCAAAAAAACATAATTATTCAAGAATGTTATGCGTATCTTAAGAAAATCACGGTGTCCTCAGCTTAGCATAATAGCAGTATCCAATTCAGCCTTCCGAGCAGGGATCATGGATATCACAAGTTTTGTGGGTACCGGTAATTCTTTCAAAACAGCTGGGGTATTTATAACCCCGGTAATTACTGATGTGAACCGTAGAATAAAGAAAAAGGCAAGGTCTTGAATGACCCTGCCTTTTTTCTTTACCAAATCATTTGAGACAAAGTTGGATGGAATAAAGCCTATCCAATAATAAAGACCACCTGCGCAGGATGGAGATGTTTTTATGGCTCGGTGTTAGAGAGAATATTCCATCTAACGGTGTCATTCACAGTGGAGTCGTCGTTAAATTCTAAGGTCACACTGAACGTATAACCTCCTGGGTTAATGTAACCACTAATATCGGGGCACCTATAAGTCTCGCCACCTATGGCTAATGTTCCAGGGATAAAGCAGCTTTCCAGAAACGCAGTAACATCATTGCCATCAAAAGTGGCACTCATATCGACCACCGAACATCCTTCCGAAGGTATAAATAGGAGCATAAGATCGAAATCTTGAGTGGTTCCATAGTAGCCTGATGACGGGGAGATTTCAAGCTGAGCCAAATCCGAACAGGTTGGGCCGTCGCAGTCGTCGAGTATCTCAAAGTCATCAATATACCAGCCTGAAGATTCACCTCCGTAATAGCTATAATAATCAACATGATTGAAACCGATTCGCACCCGCTTTCCTGCATATGCTATTAGATCTGCTTGACCAAGAGTCCAGTCGGAAGAAGAAAAAAACAACTCGTACAGAGTTTGCCAGTCGGACCAGTGGTCCCCCTCCCAGGTCTGGATCTGGATTTGCCCCCGATCATCAGAAGTATTGGGTTCGTTGAACCAGGAAAACCAATGCCACCACCTCACATAAATATAACTGGCGTCGGGACACAGATCAATCGGCGGGCTTACCAACCTACTATTCTGTATAGCGTGGGTAATTTCCTCCCAAAACCGTCCCAACGCAATTTGAACCACTATGACAGCTTTCAGGCCCGCTTGTGGGTTCGCCGACCTCCCATACCCCATTGGTTGCCCACCAGCACCCCCAGCCCGATTCAAAATCCTCTATTTCGTTATTATCAAAAAGACAAATTGGCCGTCGTTCGACTAAAATATCATCAATATACCAACCTGATAGATTCACCTCCGTAATAGCTATAATAATCCACATGATTGAAACCAATTTTAACCGCCTTTCCTGCATATGGAGTCAAATCATACTGAGCAGCCGACCAGGCGCCTGAGCTGTAATACACTGTCCTAAGTGTTTCCCATGACGACCAACTCCGTTGCCATCAAAATATTGGACCTGAACTTGCCCCTGATCGTCGGTAGTATTGGGCTCGTTGAACCAGGAAAACCACTGAAAGAACCTTAACGTAATCTCCTGATCTATGGTAACATCAGGTAAGTTTATCGATGGGCTGATTAATCGGCTGGCCGTATAGCGAGGATAGTTGCCATCCAAATTGGTCCCTGCACAGTTTGGAAGACTATGGGCGCTTGAGGGACCGACTCGGTGGGTTCGCCTACCTCCCATATGCCGTTATCGGAACACCAATGGCCCCAGCCGGCTTCAAAGTCATATTCATATACAATTTCTGCAGTTGCAGGATTAACCAGAAAAAAAACGACAAACAATAACGGAATCAGTAATGCAATAACCTTTTTTGTATTCATAATTTAAACCCCTCCCCATCTTTGAATAATAAAGTTACAAAAAATTGATTTGAACAAATAAAAAGCCCCCATGCGGATAGGAATATTCCACATGGAGGTTTTATACCGGCATCTTCATAATATCCTTTCTCATCGCTTTTTTCCGGAAGACATTGGGCTGTTAATGACCGAAAAGAAATGTAAAAAGGTAGATAACAACACCTATGATAGAAACCATTTGGAATGTCAAGGTAAAATTTGTTCGATAATTGTTAGAGAAGGTCATGAAAGAATCGCATGAGGTTCGCCATACGGATTGTGCAGCTTGCCAGGCAGAAAAGCAAAAAGCCCCCAAGGAAATTTAAAAATCTTTTTAGCGTCTTGCGGTGAATTAAAAGACAGACTTTACCGGGGTGTAAGCTCCTTAGGCTGTTTGCCGAGCGCTACGCTTGAGGTTAAAAAAATATTTTGCCTCCATTTTCTGACAGGATCAACAGGATGTACAGGATAGAGAAATGCGAGCCCTAAATAAATCCTGATAATCCTGTAAATCCTGTCTAAATGAATGAAGCTTAATACAAGGTGTCAGGACGGGGTCCCCCGGGAGTTGAATCCTGACATCTGAAACCCGGAACATGAAACCTTTCACCTAACATCTGCCTGCGTTTTCCGACTTCCACATTCCAACCCCTCCGCATTCCGACTTCCATCTCCTGGTCTTTCCGCATTCCCTCCGGGGCGTAGGCGCCGCCCCTATGGCTTCCGGCTCGTAGATCGAGCCTACAGCTCGGAGAGGCCGGAGGCCGTATTCCGACTTCCGCATTCCAAACCTTCCCACTTCCTTAAAACCTGTATTTCCCATCCAATATTTCCGAATAAACCGCCGCCGTCAAAGGCTTGTATTCCGATTCGCCCGGTAACACAACATAAAGCGGGTCGCTCACACGGGCAGGGTCGAAAGCTTCATTTTTCAGAAGGATCTTTTTGATTTTATGTGTCGGTGTACATTCTATGTTTTTGTTTAATCGCACAAATTTGGGAACCGCATAAGAGGGGAGGGTGCGCTGGAAATGATCGCCAAGCCCCTTCAGATCGAAATCGTCGATATTACATTCCGGTATGATCGCAATCATACCCGCACGCCCATCGCCGCCGGGCATCTTTACACCGTATACGGTGGACAGTGAGATCTGCGGTAAGGTGTTTGCGATCTCCTCGACTTCGGTTGTGGATACGTTTTCACCTTTCCAGCGGAACGTGTCTCCGGTTCGATCTATGAACCGGGCGTGACCGTAGCCGATATCCCGGATGAGGTCCCCGGTGTTAAACCATGCATCGCCCTCTTGAAAGACATTTTTAACAATTTTAGAATCCGTAGCCGCTTTGCTGGTATAACCGACAAAAGGATTTTCCGCTGAAATTTCACCGAGGAGCAAACCTGTTTCCCCAACCGCTACCTTTTGCATAAATCCCTTCTTGTCCCTTATGGGCTCATCCCCGTCAACATCATACTTGACGATGGCATAAGGGAGTTTGCATGTTCCCACCGTACAATCGAGATTTAGCATATTGACAAAGTACAGATTGGATTCGGCCGCACCGTAAATTTCGAATACCTGGGAAATGCCGAATCGACTCTTGAAATCATGCCAGATATCGGGCCGCAGACCGTTGCCGATAATCTTATTTAGCGGGTTGTCACCATCGTCGGATTGCGGCGGTTGGTTCATCAGATAGCGGCATAGTTCCCCGATGTAACACCAGGCCGTGGCATTAAATTTGTGCACATCATTCCAGAAATTGCTGACGCTGAATTTGCGGCGGATGGCGACGGCGGAGCCATTTGCAAAAACAGTCGGCCAGCTCAATGCCAGGGCGTTGGTGTGAAAAAAAGGCAGCGGCACATACATGGTATCATGGGGCTTCATGTTTAAAACGATTTTCCCGTTATAATATTTGCATCTGACCAGCCGCCCATGGGTGATGACCGCAGCCTTGGGCATGCCGCCGGTGGTGCCGGAGGTAAAGACATAGGCGATCGTGTCGGCCGGTTTGACATCGGAAACGGTGGCTGGATTGGTCACCGGAAAATTCCGGCAAGCCCCGTTAAAATCAATAAAATCCGCAGGCGGCGGCTTTTGGCCCTTGTCCGCTATAAAATAAAGCGTTTGCTCCGACCGCAGTCCCAAATCACCCTTTATTTCTTCAAACGCCTCGATGACCTCCTCTCCGATTATATAAACTTTGGCCGGATGGAGGGTCAGGCAGTGCTTCAAGGAATCCTGGCGCAGGTTGGTGTTGATCATGGAATTAATCGCACCGATCTTGGCCATTGCACTGTAAACGATCAGAAGCTCAGGGCGATTTTCCAGACAGACGCAAGCCACATCGCCTTTTTTCATCCCTTTGGCAATAAAAAAATTGGCACAGCGATTCACGGCCGCGTTGTATTCCCTGTAAGAGTAGCAGGCTTCTTCGGATTTAATGGCCGGATTGTCCGGAAATTTTGCCGCATTTTCCTCCAGCATGCTTCCCCAGGATTCCCGGTTTTCAATACCAACATTAGCAACCCGTTTCCGGTTGCGAAGTATGGTCGGCAACCGCCATGCCAAAGGCAGCCAGCCTTTTAAATAGTCGACAAAAGAAATTAAGCCTTCTTCTTTTGATGGGGAATCAGCCGCCACTCTTTTTTTCTCCTTTTTAACTATAAGGACACGGATGAACACAGATTTTCACTGATTTTTGGGAAGGCCAATCGTGCCAGACGTTATGTGTCGCGCACAGTGAACTGAGCTACTTATTTTCCGAATCCGCATTCCGCATTCCGCATTCCAATGAGTCTGTGTCCCAATTATGTTTCTAATCATTAAAATGCTCCGTTTGCATTTCCACCGTCAGCCGGTCATCATCCATAAGGCGTTTAACCAAGCCTTGGGTTTTCGGCAGTTCATAGCCGAAGAAATAGCGCAGGGTGAACAACTTGCCTTCGTAAAAGTCTAAATCCTTTTTTCCGGCACCGTTGTTTAAGGCTTTCTGAACGGCGATACCCTGCAGCAGCCATTGCCAGGCGATGGTAATAATCCCAAAGAATTCAAGATAGAGCGTCGCATCGGCCAGAAAGGCTTCCGGCCCGTCTTGCCCGGCAAGCGCTATGAGATGCTGAGTGACTTCCTGCAGCTTTGTCAGGGATTCGTTAAGCTCATGGGCGAATTTTTCAAGAACCTTAAATTCCCCGGCAGCGGCTATCGTATCGTGCACTTCATTGATATACAGCAAGAAGGCCTGACCGTTTTTCATGATGACTTTTCTACCCAGCAGATCCATGCCCTGGATGCCGGTGGTGCCCTCATGGATGGGATGAATCCGGCAGTCCCGGTAATATTGTTCCAGCGGGTAATCATCGCAGTAACCGGAGCCGCCCAGACACTGCAGCCCCTGGCTGATGGACTGAATCCCCATCTCCGAGGGGTAGCTTTTGGCAACCGGGGTTAAAATTTCCAGCAGAAGGTGATACTTTTCTTTAGCCTCACCGTCCAGCACTTTCTGAAAATCAACTAGTTTGCTGCAGTGCATCAGGAGCGATTGGGCGCCTTCAACGACCGCACGCTGGAACAACAGCATGCGTTTAACATCGGCGTGTTCAATAATGGGAACCGGCGGCAGATTGGGATCTTTGCGGGATAATTTACGTCCCTGGAGCCGGGTTTTGGAATAGTCCAAGGCTGCATAGTAGGCTGCCGTGGCCATGGCCGTGGCCCCCATGCCGACACCGATGCGGGCTTCGTTCATCATCTGAAACATGTATCTCAAACCGCTGTGAGGCTCTCCGACCAGCCAGCCGCGGCAGTCATTCTTATCGCCGATACTCAGCTGTACAATCGGGCAGCCGCGATAACCCAGTTTGTGATAAACACCGGATGCAGCCACGTCATTGGATACGAGCGCCCCATCGGCCGCAATGCGCTTTTTGGGAACCACAAACAGCGAAATTCCTTTGACGCCGGCCGGCGCCCCGGTAATTTTGGCCAGCATCAAATGGACGACATTCTCAACCCCGTCGTGATCACCGGCGGATATAAATATTTTTTGGCCTTTGATCAGATAATGCCCGCTATCCGTCGGCTCGGCCATGGTGGTGATGTCCGAAAGCGAAGAGCCGGCTTCCGGTTCGGTCAGCGCCATGGTGCCCTGCCATTCGCCGGCGCGCATTCTGGGAACGTAAGTATCATATAAATCTTTGCTGCCGAAAGATTCTATCAGGTGGGATGCACCGAAGGTGAGGCCGGGGTAAGCATTGGCGGAATAATTGGCGGCCGCAAAAATGAATTCACAAATATCGGCCACCATACTTGGCAGCTGTTCGCCGTCCTGATCAACAGGGACCCGGCTGGAGATCCAGCCGCCTTCACCAAATTCTTTCATGATGGTCTTGACGGATGGATGGACCTTGACTTCCCCGTTGACCAGTTCAGGCTGATTTCTGTCCATTTCCTCAAAAAGAGGAAACAGCAGATCCTTGCCCAGTTTGACGGCCGCTTTCAGGACCATGTCGAACATCTTGCGGTTGTGTTCGCTGTAGTATTCGTACTTCGTCAAAGATTCAACATCGAAAACTTCGTAAAGCAGAAATTTAATATTGCGTTCGCTTACAAACTTTGCTGCCACGATTACCTCCGTCGTTCCTCCGGAATGTTAATGGTTAGTAGTTGATTGGGTTGATTAAGTTGATTGTGTTGATTGATCCAACTTCTCGACTTAACCAACCTAATCATCTATTCAACCATTTAACTTAATCAACCAGTCAACCTAATCAACCAGTTATCCGAGTCAACTTAATGCAACCACTTCACCTATTTTTTTGAATAGTCATACCACCCCTTGCCGGTCTTCTGGCCGTACTCGCCGTTGACGTACTTTTCAACCACACTCGGGCTGGGCAGGTGTCTGACATCACCGGTTTCCCGAAAGGCTTCCATTCCCATGATGTAGGTCAGGTCGATGCCGGTGAGGTCCATCAGGCGAAAGGTCCCCATGGGATGTCCGGCACCGAAAACCTGGGCTTTGTCGATGTCCTCCATGCTGGCGACACCCATCTCCAGCAGCCAGAGGGCTTCACGGGTGATGGCGCCAAAAATGCGATTGAGCAAAAATCCGTCGACTTCTTTTTTCAGATGAACCGGCACCTTCTCGAGCTTTTCGCAGAGCGCCATGGTGATTTCTCTGGTTTCGTCGGATACATGCGGTCCCTGGACCACTTCCACCAGTTTCATCACGAGCGCCGGGTTGAAGAAATGTACGTTGAGGACCTTTTCGGCTCGGTTGGTGGCATCGGCGATTTTTGAGCTGATGATGGCCGAGCTGTTGGTTGCCAGGATCGCATGGGTTGGGGCCATCTTGTCCAAATCGGCAAAGATCTTGCGTTTGAGGTCCAAAACTTCTAGAACGGCCTCGATGACATAGTCCGCATCTTTAACCGCTTCCGCCATACTGGATGTAAACGATATTCTCTCACGGGCGGCTTTGGCCTGCTCTTCGGTCAAGCGTCCTTTTTTGACGCGGCCCGCCAGGTAGGTGTCAGCGAAGTTTTCCGCTTTTTTGAGAATTTCCGCGTTGATGTCGGTGCACACGGTTTTGTAACCATGAATGGCACACAGCATGGCGATCTGATGTCCCATGTTCCCGGCGCCGATAACGGCCATGTTTTTAATGTCGTCGATGTTCATGTCTTGGTTCCTTTCTTTGGTGTTTGGTGATTAAAAAGAGAAAATGACTAAAATTGTGAGATGTATGAAATGATTTTTTCGCTTCGCTCCCACTTTAATATATTAATTGGACACGGATGAACACAGATGAACACGGATATAGCTGCGGGCAATTCTGCCCGTGGAATAACTGGTTCTTATTATCAGTGATTATCCGTGAAAATCCGTGTCCCAATACTGTCTAATCCTTTGCCTTTTATCCAATCACCGCCCGGGCATTGCTTAATACGATCGATCTGTCGGTTCTGGTCTGAATAATATATCCGTCGCCTGATTTCCACCCTTCGGTTGTCAACGTATCACCCGGATAAACCGAATCCGAGAAACGGGCGCTGAATTCTTTCAGGCGGGCGACATCGCCGTCGAGCAGTTCGTTGACGATGGCGCGGGTTGCAAAACCATAGGTGCAGAGGCCGTGTAAAATAGGGCGATCAAAGCCGCCCCTTGCGGCGGCTTCCGGATCGAGATGCAGCGGATTATAGTCGCCGCTCAGTCGGTATATGACCGCCTGATTATCAGCAACTTTTTCGGAGATGCTGAAATCCGGTTTTGCGCCCTCGGGCGGAAGGATTTTTTCGGCTTTTGGCCCGGGGTCACCGCCGAACCCGCCGGCACCTAAATAAAAAATTGACCATTCGGCTTCATACAGGTCTTTTCCCTCCTCTGTCCGCCCTTTTATCCGAACCCGGTAGACAGCGCCTTTGCCTTTGTCGTAAATATTCAAAACTTCTCCCACCTGGATGATTTTACCTTGGGGCGGAAGCGGCTGTGAAAGCCGGATAGCCTGTTCGCCGTGAAGCATCAGTGACCATTCCAGATCGTCACCGAGCCGCGGGAAGGCCCTCATGGCCGGCACAACACAAAAACTGGGCAGCACCTTAAGTCCGCCGGGTGCATTTTCATATACCAATGCCAGGTCTTTTTCAGAGGCTCCCACACCGATATTGTAAAGCACTACATCTTGCCAGGTGTATTCAAAAACGATTGGTTCTGTTTTGGTACCGATAACAGTTAGATCTACCTTGCACATATATTACCTCTCTTTGTTATGACTTAATTCTTATACCGTAGTTGCATGAAGTCCGGTTTCAGGTTTCGGGTGTCAGGTTTCAGAACTATAAACGCGAACGTCGAACATCGATTCTTACAATCATCTGAACGCCTTTCCGATCAAATTTTGATAACACCTTTGGATTGAAACTACGTTGCATTTATTAGTTAATCCTTCGTCTTGAAACCTTGGTTCTCATTGTGTGCATCCAGCTCCGCTGGCAGTTATAGCTGAAACCTGAAACCATCCATTATTTAACCCATTTTTATCAACTATTTTCCGGAACCATTTTGGGTTTTATCACCACTGCCGGTTTCGTTCGATTCGAATATTTAAAATCAACGGCTGCTTTATTATCGCCATATTTTTTCTGCAACTCGCTCAGAGGGCCGGCGTCAAGAGCGCGGACGGGACAGGCCTCGATACAGTCCGGCAGTTTGCCTTCCAGGTAGCGATCCAGGCAAAAATTGCATTTGCGCATTTTGGCACCAACCTCCGGTCCGAATTGCGGTGCGTCATACGGGCAGGCCCTCAGGCACTTGGCATCACATTCTGCGTTGCCCAGACAGGCATCACTGTCCACCAGCACGATGCCGTCTTCAGCGCGTTTTGTTATGGCATCAACCGGACAGGCTGCGGCACACACCGGTTCAGCGCACTGCCAGCAGGGGGCAATCATATAGCTGACAAACGGTTTAGGGAATTTTCCTTTTTCGGTATAGCGAACCCGCATCCAGTTTTCCGGTCCGGCGGGTATGTCGTTCCAGTCCTTGCAGGCCACGCGGCAGGCACTGCAGCCGGTACATCTTGTCTGATCGAAGTAGAATCCTATTTGCATTGTTTATTCTCCATTTTATTTTGAATTATTCACCGCCCGCTTCGCTCGAGTCGCAGAGAACACAGAGTTTTTTTTTATCTTTTTGCTTTGCACTTGAGATGGAGGGCAAAGCAAATGAGCATATTGCTTTCCCTCTGCGTCCTCTGCGGTTAAATATCAATTAGCCTTTTCTATTTCCACAAGGCTGGTATTCATCACGGCAGCGCCGCCGCCGGAATAGGCATCGTTCGTCAGTGTATTGGCACAGGCGCCCCGGTCGATACCGTCTTTGTCCGGGTTGTACCAGGCGCCTTCGAATATGCTAACCACACCGGGGATAATTCTACCGGTAACCCAGGCCTTAATGGCAACCTTGCCGCGGTCATTGAATACATAAATATCGTCGCCGTCTTTGATGCCACGCGATTCGGCGTCTACCGGATTGATCCAGGCCCGGTGCTCCTCGACTTCCCGCAGCCAGGGCACCATGTAAAGTTCCGAATGGACCCTGTTTTTGGGATGGGGTGTGAGCAGCTGCAGCGGATATTTCTCTATCAGCGGATCATTGCGGTCTTCGGGGGTCGGCATGTACTTGGGGATCGGCGGCGTATCCGGCTTATCCAGGTCAGCAGCGCGTTGGGAAAAAATCTCGATTTTGCCGGACGGGGTCGGGAAGGGGTTGTTTTCAATATCGTCAATTTGTTGCTTGAACGCGATGATGGGTTCAGCCAGTTTTACCCGGTGAATTCCGTCCTTCCTGAATTTGTCATAATCCTTGATGTGCTCCTGATATTCCGGGTTGTGGTCGATAAACATTTTCAGCCACTCTTCTTCCGTATATGGATTGAAGCCTTCGATATCCAAACGTTCCGCCAGTTCGCTGACGATGATGAGGTCGGATTTGCATTCGCCCAGCGGTTCCAGGGCACGGTTCATAAAGGTGAAGTACGGCCCGGATGGCCATGGGCGCGTCAGGTCGCTTCGTTCCGCCGCGGTGGTTACCGGCAGCAGTAGATCGGCGTAACGCGCCTGGGCGGTCATGAACAATTCCTGGGCGCAGAAGAATTCGAGTTTCTGCAAGGCCCGGGCGGCTTTGTTGCTGTTACCGGTCTGGTTCAGATAATTATTGCACATGGACCACATCATTTTGATATCAGTCGGGTAGCCGCCCTGTTTGCCTTCAAGAATGGCATCAAAAATTTTGTTGACGTGAACGCGTTTGATGACACGTTGCCGGATGTCCAGGGTTCCTTTAACATTGGGACCGTCCAGTTCAAACGGGTTTTTCCCGGGCGGGATGGCAGACATGCGAAACATATGGCCGATGGGGAGGCCCATTAAGCCGCCGCAGGCGCTGCCGCCCCGGCGGCCGACGTTGCCGGTCAGGGCGCACAAAGTGGCGGCGCAGCGGTTGAACTGTTCCCCCATGGCGCTGCGGGCGGGCCCCTGACAGTCCATCAGGGCAGCGGGTTTGGTGCCGGCATACTCCCGGGCCAGGCGTTCGATGACGGCAGCGTCGACCCCCGAGATTTCAGCCGCCCAGGCCGGCGTTTTTTCAGTGCCATCCTCCTGGCCTAGAACATATTCTTTGAATTTATCAAACCCGACCGTGAATTTGTCCAAAAAGGCTTGATCGTGAAGATTTTCGTTGATCATAACATGGGCCATGGCGACAAACACCGCGGTGTCCGTGCCCGGTCGGATGGGAATCCATTCATCGGCCACTGTGGCCGCGGTGTCATGGTACCGGGGATCCACGGCAATGATTCTGGCACCGTTTTCCTTGGCTTTGATGACATGATACATGGTGTTGGTACCGGAAATCATGCGCGCCGGATCCCAGCCCCAGAGAATGATCAATTTGGAATTCAGCAAATCTTCGCGGCTGTTGCCGACCATTACCGATCCGTATTGTGTCAAAGAAGCCCAGACAGCACCTTCCGAAGAAATGTTGCCGTAATGGGTAACACATCCGCCGAATTGATTCATGAGACGCTGGG
This sequence comes from uncultured delta proteobacterium, assembly GCA_963765595.1. GTDB lineage: Bacteria > Desulfobacterota > Desulfobacteria > Desulfobacterales > JAFDCJ01 > JAFDCJ01. Next base: position 6,839 of record CAVXXE010000120.1, on the reverse strand, counting down.
CCGCAAGTCCACCGTTGTGCAGCCCGGCAAGATAACCCCCGCCGGTGGCCAGGAAAATGCCCTCATTTCCATAGGTTTCTTTCACGCGGGTCAATTCGCCGGCCAGCATCTCCAGGGCTTCATCCCAGGAGATGCGTTCGAATTTGCCTTCGCCGCGATCCCCGATGCGTTTTTGCGGATGCATCAGTCTTTGCGGGTGGTGGACGTACTGCCGGAAGGCCCGGCAGCGCAGGCAGGTCCTGAGCTGTTCCGGTTCGGCAATATCGTCGCCTTCAACCCGCAGAATCCGGTTGTCCTTTACGTGCAGCTTAAGGGGGCATCGTCCGCCGCAGTCAAAGGTGGACGTGGTGCGAATGATTTTAACACTGTCCTTACTCGTACTGCTATTGATCTGGGTCATATTGTCCTCCGATTTTCGATTTAAAACTTCCAGGACATTCAAATTTTTTAAACCCGTGGGAGCTGCTTTCAGCCGCGATGAATATGAAATCTTATCATTTAAATTCGCGGCTGAAAGCCGCTCCCACAGCCAATAGCTATGTTTTTTCCCAGTAACCGTTATTTTCCTTAACTATCCCCATTTGCTGAAGCCGCTGCAAATGCTTCTCAATATGAACCAATTCAAACCAACGAATCAATTCCGGAAAGTCCGGGTAGGTTTTATAGAAAAGATTGCGGCCCTTAAAATCTTCAATGGATTTTGGGCGGCTTAACTTTTCCAGCAGCAGACGATCTCTGCGGTGGATAACGTCTCCATATTCTGTGAATCTTTTAGGCAAATTGCCGTTAAAGGGGCCGGCATGCCCGCTGATCACCATCTTGGCCTTTACCTGCTTTAACTTTTCTATTGAGGAAAAAAAATCGTCGATATCAGCAAAATCATGCCCATAGAAAGGTCCGAATGGCGTCAAATCTATGTCGCCCGAGAAGAGTAAATCATGCTCCGGAATGAAAAACGCAATATGGCCGGGTGTATGCCCGGGCGCATGGATGGTTTCCAGTGTTATGCCCCCCAAATCAAGGCTTTCTCCATCAGTCAGGCGATGATCAATTTCAATCCCGAACATCCCCTGGGCAAAGTCGAAAAGCCCGCCTAAGTCCAAATTGCTTCTTTTTAAACCCATGGCAGTGAAAAAGTGATCTCTATCCTGTAAAAATATTTCTTCTTTTTCATGACACCACACCGGGACATCGGGAATTTCCGTCCGGGTTAAGCGATGGTCGATATGGCAGTGGGTAAGGATCAGCAAGTCGATGCCCAATTTCTTCACCGGCGCCATATTCTCAGGCCCCATCCCGGCATCAATCAGCACCCGCTTATCCCTGCCGCTGATATACAGACAGGCGCAGTATGGAAAGCGCGACTTATTCTTCCCGGGCAGATAGTATATGTTCGGAGTAATTTCAATCATCATAAATAATCCGCCCTGAAAAATAACATATCCAGGGTTGCAGGTGGTTTTTTCAACACTCCAATACTCCATCACTCCAGGGTTGAGACTATCAAGAACTTTTGGCAACCTTTCAATTACCTTTTTATGGGTTATAGTTCTACTAAGAACAGACGGAGCGAAGCCTCCGGCTCTCAGGGGTTGTAGCGCCTACGCCTCGGAGAGCGACTCCATAAATATTCAATCTTCAATCTCAACCGGTCTAGCGCTGCAAGTTTTCAATCACCGTCGCAACCCCCAGCCCGCCGCCGCAACAGGAAGAAAAGAAGCCGTACCGGCCGCCGCTGCGGATCAGTTCGCGCATGGTAAACATACAGACCCGGGCGCCCGACGCGCCGTTGGGATGGCCGAACGCAATCGCCCCGCCGTTGGGATTCCATTTGTTCCCATCAATTTTTTCACCGGTCTGCTTTTCGAGTTCTTTGACCACCGCCAGATTCTGTACGGCGAAAGCCTCGTTGCACTCCATGACATCCATATCGGAGAGGTTCAGATTAGCGCGCTTTATTGCAATCGGAACGGCGTAGGCCGGCCCGATGCCCATGATTTTCGGGTCGCAACCGTGATCGGCGCCGGACAACCACCTGGCCATGGGCTGATACCCGAGTTCGGCCGCTTAGTGCTCTTATTCGTAATTACAGTTACGAATTCGCAGTATATTTTTTCACCACAGAGACACAGCCTCCGGCCCATAGGGTAGAGCCTACGCCCCGGTGGGAGGACACAGAGAATTTTAATCTTTTTGCTCATAGGGAAACGGCGATGATCAAAAAAAATCTGACCATCGACTACCCGGGGCGTGATGATACCCCAACTTTCGGCGTTTGTCAGCCATTTCTATTCTTTCGGTAAGGTATAAGAGACGTTTTTCGGCTCGAAATGCTTCCAGGTGTCTGCGTGCCGTGCAAAGTTCCGGCGGTAAACGATATAAGCTGCAGCAGCTCCCGTAAGGTTGGCAATCGATAAACCTGCCCAGACAGCATTCAGTCCCATGAAATCTTTGAGAATAAGTGCCGCCGGCAATCCCATACCAAAAAGGCCGAAAAGCAGGGTCAGCAGACCGACTTTCGGTTTGCCGGCACCATTGAATCCGGCGCCGATCATTATGCGCATACCCATTAAGGCCCAGAAAGGAGCCCTGTAAAATAGGAAGCTGATGCCGACTGCAATCACCCGGGCATCCCGGGTGAAGATCATATTAATCGGTTCGGCAAACAAAAGTGCTATTAACGCAACCGAAATCATGAATACCGAAATCAGGAAAATGGCATTTTTAATGGTATCGCGTGTGCGCTCAATATTCCCGGAGCCATAGTTTTGACCGGCAATCGTCAGGACAGCGCCGGACATGCCCAATGCCGGAAGGATGGCAATGTTTTCAATCCGTCCCCCGATGCCGAAGGCAGCGATGGCGAGGGAACCATAACCCGACACAAGCTTCATAAAGAGCATCAGGCCGATGGATGAACTCAGGAAGGTTATGGTTGAAGGAATCCCAACTCTTAAAATCTCCTTCAATAAATTTAATTCAAAGCGGAAGTTTCCAAAGATGGGTTTTACCTGTGATTTGCCGCTGGCAAAGTATCTTGCACAAAGGATCACCCATACGATTCGCGATACCACAAGGGCCAGTGCGGCGCCTCTGACGCCCATTGCCGGAATGGGGCCGAATCCAAAAATAAGGAGCGGATCCAGTACCAGGTTAACGGCTGTTTGAATGACCAGAAACTTCATGGGGGTTTTGGTATCGCCTTCGCCACGGATGATACTGTTGCTGAAAGCGCCGAAAAATATAAATATAAACCCAATAAAGATAATACGGCAGTAATCCAGCACGGAATCGAGAATATCGGGTCCGGCGCCAAGCAACACAAATAAAGGTTTAACAAATAGAATTCCGCTGGCGGCAAGCAGTACTGATATGATGATGCTGAAGGCAAGTCCGTTGGCCGCTATCCGTCCGGCTTTTTCGATGTCACCGGCGCCGAATGTTCTGGCGATAAACGAAGTCAGGCCGGCGCCGATCCCCATGGCGAAAGAGACAAAAAAGAAAATAACCGGAAATACGATGCTGACGACAGCGATGGCTTCCGGGCTGACCATCCCGAGGAATACCATATCAATAACACTGAAACCGGTCTGAAACAGCATAGCCACGATCATGGGCAGAGAAAGGCGAATGATATGTGCAGTAAGACTTCCGGTCAGGAGATCTTGTTGGTTGGGTTTTTGCATTAAATCTCTTCCAAAACGCTTTCTTTACTTATGGAACCAAAATGGCGGGACTACGCCCGCCAAAGGTTATAATCAATCACAGATAAAACCCGATATGGGCCTATCAAGCTCATTGAAATTTCAGCTTGTGTTTAACGGTATACCTGGCCAGTATATCGTCAACCTTTTGTTTGATTTCGTCAACAGATATCCCGGGCCGTGCTTTTATTGTGACGATGGCCAAGGCGCCGTGTATTTTGTCCTCGCCGACGGATACATCAAAGGATTCCACCAGATCACCAAGAACCTCCAACTCGGTCTGATACACGCGTTGAATGGCTTGCCAGCGCAAGGACGGTTTAAATATTTTTCCAACCGGTGTCAGAGGAATTTCATCGACGATATAAACTTCTTTGGGTACCGCTGCCCGTTCGCCGATTTCGCTTTTCAAATAGTCGCCGATTTGCGCTTCGGACAGGTCGGCACCTTCCTGGAGTTGAACATAGGCTATCGGGACTTCGCCGGCATGCGGGTCCGGGCGACCGACGGCGGCCGCCAGCCGGATCCCCGGTAAGCGATAAAGAGGATCCTCAATGGCCGCCGGGTCGATGTTGTGACCGCCGCGGATAATGAGCTCCTTTGTGCGACCGGTGAGCCAAAAATAGCCATCCGGATCCTGTCTTCCCAGATCTCCCGTGTTGAGCCAGCCTTCTTTGGCCCAGATATCGCGATTCTGGGCCTCATCCAGATATCCGTTGAACACATTCGGCCCTTTAATGCAGACGGAACCGATTTCATCGGTTTCTGCTTCGCGCACAAATTTGCCGTTCTCATCCACGATGAAGACGCTCATGTCCTGATACGGCATCCGCAGGCCGATGGAGCCGACTTTTTGTTCACCCTCATAGGGGTTGATGGAAGAAACACAGGTCCCTTCGGTAAGTCCGTAGCCTTCCAGGATTTTCATGCCGCTGTGCGCCTCGAACCGTCTAAAAAGCTCCATCGAGAGCGGAGCGGCACCGCAGCCGGCATATCGCAGAGAGGATATGTCCGCATCTCCCTTGGGAATGTCCAGCAGTACCGATAGAATTGTCGGCACACCGGAAAAGCTTACCGGCTTGTAAAAATCCACTATTTTGTAAAAGTTTTGCATGACCAAAGGGTCGCGATAGCCCCTGGGGCCCAGGATAACCACATGGGCGCCGATGGAAAAGGGTCCCGAACCGGTCACCGTGGTTCCGTTGACATGAAATAGGGGCAGACCGCACATGCTGGTTTCGCCTGTGTCTAAACTTAAGGCCTGCATAAACATAAAGGCCATGGCGGCTTCATTGAAATGGGTGTGCGGCGCCAGCTTGGGTGTCCCGGTGGTGCCGCCGGTGTGGTAAATGGAGGCGATGTCCTGGGGGTTTATCTTGCGGTTTGAATCCAATTTTTCCGCGTCATAGCGGCCGACGACTTCATCATACCCGCATATTCCTTCTTTTTCAGCGCTGGGTCCCATCACCCGAATGATGGCCTTGAGGTTGGGCAAATCATTTCGAATGGCTTCAACCTTTTGCCAGATGTCCGAGCCCGGGAAATCTGCCAACGCGACCAGAACTTGGGTTCCGGCGGCCTGACAGATTTCGGCAATGGTGGCAGGTTCCAGCAGGGGATTGATCGGGTTGACGATCCCGGCCGCCTCCCCGCCCCAGAGTACATAATGGGTTTGGGGCAGATTGGGCAGGAGATAGGATATCACATCATGGGGCCCGACACCCAGATCATGGAATAAATTGGCCGTTCTGGTGATATTGGCCATCAGATCCCGATAGGTCACCCGCATCGGCTGGTCGTAGGTGTCGCCTGCGAGAAAAAAGCTGATTGCTTGTGCATCCGGGTTAATGGCTGCGCCTTTCCTGAGCAGGTCGTAGGTATTGAAAACATCCAGCCGTTCTTCAAGCGGGGTGTTTTCAAACTTTTCGATGTCGCCGATATTGCGAAATTTTACCCTTCCCATAATCCCTCTCATTCTGTGTATAAAATCTAATCAATCCGATATCCGCAATCGAAGAACCCCTTCTCGATTTATGATTTATAATTTCGGAGTTAGAATAAGGTAAAAATAAAATTTATACATTAATTTTAGGTACCTATTTCTGTTTCTTCATCTTTTACATTCAACATTCGATGTTGGACGTTCGATGTTGGATGCTCGTCTTTTTTCAGTAACCTCCCACAGTCCCCCGACTTTATTTCTCTGCTCTCTGCGCTTTGCTATTACCTGCAGTTTTTATCAGAAGACAGAAAACAGAGGTCAGATGCCTGAAATTGGAATTCCGAAATAAAATGGCTCTGCCATCTGTGTTCTGACTTCTGTCATCCGTCTTCTGTCCTTTGCCGACTATGCGCGCTCTGCCCTATGCCCCTTTTACCCCTAACCCGTAACTCAATGGCATTAACTTAAGGAATGGTGTTATCTCTGTGGGAGCGGCTTTCCAGCCGCGATTAAATGATTACAGCTTTAGAGTGCCTTACATTCGTGGCTGGAAAGCCACTCCCAAGAGCAATTGATGTTAAGCTAATGGCATTCACTCGTAACCCGTAACCCGCAACCCGCAACTCACCACTCACCACCCGCAACCCGCAACCCGCGACTCGCATCTCACACTCACCCCGCCTACACTTCCAGATATTTGGTCCGGATATCCGGCCGCGCCGCAAGTTCCGCTTTGGTACCTGTGAAGCCAAGATGGGCTTTGCCCATCAGATTAAGTGTTGTTGACATGCCGGGTCCGGGCCAGGATTCTTTATTTTTAGCCTAACCCGGCCGGGCCGGAAAAGTTGCTACAAAGACACGAAGGGGCAGCGTTGGATAGTAATCATTTTTGTGCCTTGGGAGCGATAATCAGTTGTCATAAAATGCACGAATTTGCACAAATAAGGGCCTAAGCATTTTACGAGGCTACTCTGGGAAAAAGTGGCCCCTGCGGGGCAGCTTGCACTCTGATAGGTTAATGTCTCTAAATATAGGTGTCAGGTGTCAGGAAGGCGAGTTGCAAAGTCCTGAAACCTGAACACTGACACCTGTCTACGATCCCGTCTGAAGCGAAGCATAGGCGGGGAAACCAATCGCTCCTTACAACATGTTGTCAGAAAAACCGCGATAAGGGCCTAATTGATTCTGGTCTC
>CAVXXE010000119.1:0-4650 GCA_963765595.1 uncultured delta proteobacterium | reverse complement strand
CCTTAAAATTACTTGTAAGTCTTTCCGTGGCATCGGCCACCGCCTTCTGAACGGTGGCTTCGTTGCGTTTGGGGAAGCTTTCCACCTCTTTTTGCAGGGCCTCCATATCCTTTTCGCGGCCATTAATGGCATCTTCCCTGGTGTCGAGCTCGGCCGTTCGGTTTTGAGATTCGTTTTCGAATTCGCGTCTCTTTACGGCGAGTTCCTTTTCAAGGGCCTGCAATTCATCACCCAAGGCATTTTTTCGCTGCGCCTTATCCCGCGCAAAGGTATACTCATATTCTTCCTTTTCTCTTTGACGCTGCTTTTCGGTCGCTTCCGCTTGCTCCTTGACACTTCGGTTCCGATCAGCCTTTTCACGCTGCCACTGGGTGCGGATGTCCTCCATCTCTGCCTCGAACGCCTCCTTTTCGTCCTGGATCTCCCGCTCGAACTTTTCTTTTTTTACCCGCTGGGCGTCGATCAGAGCGGCAAGGTCGGAGGCGGCGGTTTCCACCTCGTAAATGGTATTGAGCTCCTCCTTTTTAGCTTCGATAGCAGACTGGATCTTTCGGTAGGTCTCAATTTCGGTCTCGAAGCGTTCTGCCAATCCGGTCAGTTCGCGGCTGATCGTTCCCCGCAAATCATGGAGGCGCTTCAATGGATCCTGCGCTGCCTGGGTGTCGGCCGTAGCCGCGGCCACTTTTTTTTCCAGCTGTTTACGGGCTTTTTCAGCATCCAACAAATCTTTGCTCAGACTCTCGAACTGCCCTTTGGCTTCCTCATAGGCCTCCAGTAGCTCTTTCTTGGTGTTGGTCATGGAAACATTCGGAAGATCGGTTTTTTCCGTCATGATACTGCCCCTATCGTAAAATTTTTTGAAATTGTCCGAATTATACGCTTTGCGCCGCACCTCGGCAAAACGCGTTCTTAAATAATCGCGACAACAATAATCCCAGGGTTGCATAAACAACATGGCAAAAGATAGCTAATGGCCCGTTATTATAACCAATGAATTCATCCGACTCCACTCTTCGAGCTACGACGGGACAAGAAGGATGGGGTTGATTTTTCCATGTTGTTTACCCTCCGGCTTTTGCAGCGTTAGGGATAACCTTCCGGATAGCTGAAGCAGGTTTTGTTGTCAAGAACAATATCTTTTTCGCCGGGGTTGAAGTTTCAGGCCGAATTTTTCATTGTTCATCCGCCAAGCCTGCTCGATATTCGTCTTACTTATTATAATAAATAAGCTATATATAAAAAAATAAACCATTTGCAAGAATGATTGACGAAATTAGGCTAGGCTGCTATTTTTAATTCAATAAAACTTAGTTTATGAATGTTGGATTCAATTTGATACCATTTACAGAATCCTAAGTTCAATTTAGGACAATAAAAGAGGTGTATGATGCAAGTTGTGACTGCCTCCAGCAGCGGTCAAATCGTTATCTCGAAAGAAATTAGAAAACGGCTGAATATTGTTGCAGGGAAAAGGCTGTCCGTTAAGGCTGAGGGAGATCGGGTGCTTCTTACGCCGCTGCCGGACGATCCGGTGGAGGCTTTTTGCGGGATTTTTAAAGAGAAATCTTCACTTACCAGAGCTTTAACTGAGCACCGGGAAAAGGATAAACATCGTGAAGAGAAAAAGATTGTTGGATAACTATGCCTTCTGACCGGTGACCCTGAATTTAAGAATGTCGAAAAGTTTGTGGAAATAGATTGGCTCACAAAATAAGCAATGAAACCCATTGAAATTGAAGATATAGACAAATTGCCGGGTGTCCGGATTACCCAAAACGATACGTTTTGTTTCCGCTGTCATCCGCAGGTTGAGTGCTTTAACCGGTGCTGCCGCAATTTAAACCTTTTTTTGTATCCTTACGATGTTATCCGGTTAAAACAATTTTTAGGCCTTTCCTCCGACGCGTTTCTGGATGGGTATGTCGATGTCGTTTTGCGGCCTTCCAATTTTTTTCCGGATGTGCTGTTGCGTATGGCAGAGAATCCGGAAAAAACATGCCCGTTTTTAACCGAGACCGGGTGCAGGGTTTATCCGGACCGGCCGGATACCTGCCGAACATTTCCGATTGAGCAGGGAATGCTGTATGATGCCGACCACGGAAAGGAGACACCTGTTCATTTTTTCAGACCACCGGATTTTTGTCAGGGGCAGTATGAAAAAAAAGAATGGACCTTACCGGCATGGACCCGGGACCAGGAGGCCGAGTCCTACCATCAGATGACGATTCGGTGGGCGGGTCTAAAGCGGCTGTTTCAAAAAGATCCCTGGGGATTTGAAGGTCCCGCAGGACCCAAGGCAAAGATGGCTTTTATGGCCATTTATAATATCGACCGGTTCCGGGAATTTGTGTTTCAAAGCAGCTTTTTGAAACGCTATAAGATTAAGTCCGCGATTCTCAAGAAACTGAAAACGGATGATGTCCAAGTGTTGAAATTTGGTTTTGAGTGGGTGAAAGTTTTTATTTGGGGTATGCAAAGTAAGGATATTCGGCCGCGGTAGTTTAAGTGAGTGGCGTAATTCGAGAATTAATTTCAAAGACCATATTCCTAACCCTGATAAACCGGAAATAACAAATTACAAGCACCAAATTATTCACCCTGTTAAATCGTTACTGATAGTGTAAACATATTGGCTATTGAGCTCGCATTCGCTACACATACCGTAAACTCCAAAGTGCCTATTTAACAGGGCAGGTAAATTCCAAATTACAATATCCAATTCTCAAATAAGACCAAAAACCAAATTGTTTGGAATTTTGAATTTTCGGTCATTGTGATTTGTTTGGTATTTGTGTTTTGTTATTTGAATTCTTTTAATTGCTGAAACCTTACGTTCCTTACAACAGGTAGTCAGAAAAACTCGATAAGCGCCTAAACCACACCCTCAGGCATTGTTCCAACTTTCTCGCCCCCCAATACATAACCACCATCCAGCCGCAGCACGGTGCCGGTCATAAAAGGTGCATCCTTAATAATGTAGAGCACGGTTTTAACGACATCATTCACCGTGCCAGTGCGTTGCAGCAGCGTGTGGTCAAGGAGAGCTTTTTTGCAGGTTTCGTTCAACAGGCCCCAGCCCCGGGTTTCTTCTGCGTGCCGTGTTGCAACAAAGCCCAGCATGATCTCATTGACCCGCACACGGGGCGCTCCCATGCGGGCCCAGGTTTCGGTCAGCAGGGAAATCCCGCGGTTGGCGGCCGCATAGCCTTCGTTGAAAATCATGCCGGCGGGGCCACTGCGACCGACGATGGCGGCAATCGATGAAAAATTGATGACCACCCCATCGCCGGAGGCCTTCAAATAGGGCAGGGCACATTCAAAAACCCAGCGTTTGGCACGCAAAGTGGTCTGCATCTCAAGGTCCCACTGCTGGGGAACGTAGGACCCGTGAACCACCGGCCATCCGCCGCGTTCAATGTTGTTGATGAGGATGTCAAGCCGGCCGAAATGGTCGATGACCTGACGGATCAGCTCCGGTATTTTATCAACTTTAAGCAGGTTGGTCTGAATAATCAGGTGTTGGCCGCCGGAATCGCTGAAATCTTTCTTCAAACCTTCAAGTTCTTCTTCCCAGTCGAAATAATTCAGGGCAACTTTTACCCCTTGCGCTGCCAGGGCGAGACCGATGCCTTTGCCGATTCCTCTTATGGCACCCAGAACCAGAGCGACTTTACCGTCTATCTCCATCGTACCACCATCCCACACCTAGAAAAAAATCTACCTTAAAATCCCATTAAGCAAACATTATCAAAACGAATTGCCCCTCAATTTTGATCGGAAAGCACCCACTTAATCCATTTCATTCCCAGATCCAGCAACGCGGCGTCGTTTTCAAGCGCTGCATCCATGATGTTGGAATTTACATCAAAATTATCCAAAAGCCCGTTATTTTGAATTTGTGATCCGAAATTATCCAGGTCATAAAGCGCGGTATGAAACAGGCGGCTGGATTTGATGTTCAGCGGACCCGGAACCAGCCGGTTTTTCAGACTGATAATCTGCATAAGCTTATCATTGTTTTCATTATATACGGCGCAACCTTGTTCATCAATCCATTGCCGCAGGGTCCGGGTTTTGCCATCCTCAAAGCCAAAGCAGTGGGATTCCCTCAGCACCATGAACTGTGCGGTCATCTCACCGCTCGATCTCGATCGGGATACGGCTCGCATCAGCGGATACATTCGGCATGATGACGGGCGATTTTCATATACCCGGCATCCTGTATCCGTGACAAACGGGCAGGTTAATTTATAGGGATCGTTAGGCTTCAGGGTTACGATGGGCAGTCCTGATTCAGGGCCGATGTGCTGGGAGGTATATTTGCGCAGGAATTCCCCGGATGACAGCCGAAGGTGGTTTTTTAGACGCAGGATGTCATAGGGCGTTAAAAACTGATTCAAATCCCTGCAGCATTCGTTAAAACAAGGCACATCCGGTGAACATGCAAAACAAAATGATTCCTGCAGGGATATCGGAGTTAAATCAGGTTCCACAGCATGGTCTCCTTTTAAATATAGCGGATGCCATTAATAGCATGGCAATTCAATTTTATCCATTCTAATCTCTCATCGTTATGATCGTTAATATCGTTTAGATGGTCCCAGTTAAACAAAAAATAAATAGGTTTAACGGGATAAATCTAGATCGTTA